>NZ_JAUANU010000005.1:0-340387 GCF_032190535.1 Cupriavidus sp. SZY C1 | reverse complement strand
TTGGGCTATCTGGTCGACGGACAGAGGAAGAAGCGCGGGGAAGGGTTCGAGCTGCGGACGTCGGGGTGGGGGGCGATTCGGGGTGGGAGGGGGGTGTTTATTTCTGCCGATGACCAGCCTGGGGCTGGGGGGCAGCAATTGGCGATGGGCGCGGCCGAGGCCGTTCTTTCCGAAGCGCTGGAGCAAATGCAGCGGCTCAATGATTGCGCCGCCGTCGCGAAAGTCCAACTTGCTGATATCGAGCGTCAGCGCGACCTGATGGAAGCGAGGCTGCAGGACCTGCAGCAGGCCGTCATCCTGGCCAGCGCGCCGGCGGGCGTCGCCATCGCCACAGCGCAGAGTATCCAGCTTGCAGCCAATGGCAACGTCGTCGCCTCGGCTCGCTCTCATCTGGACCTGGGCGCTGGCAAACACGTCACCATCGCCGCGGGACAAGGCGCGTCGATCTTCTCGCAAGAAAACGGCATCCGGCTCGTGGCCGCCAAGGCGGACTTCTCCGCTGCAGCGCATTCCGGCTTGATGCAGTTGATGTCATCCCAGGACATGAGCCTGTCCAGCGTCAACGGCAAGCTGACAGCAGTGGCCGCGGAAACCCTCACATTGGCCAGCCAGGGTGCCTACATCAAGCTGGAAGGCGGCAATATCGAACTGGGCTGTCCTGGCAGCATTACTTTGAAGACAGGCAGCTTCACGTGGACGGGCCCGGCAAGCCTCAACCCGCCCCTGCCAGATCTTCCCGTGGGGGCGTGTCGCGACTGCCTGCTGGATGCACATCGTGGTGTCGAGGCAATGACCGAGAAGGCATGAGCATGAAACTCAGCGATGACCGGCCATTGACGGCTCCATCGGATCAAGACACCGGCAGTCTTGCCGCTCAAGTCCTTGCAGCCCGTCATAGGCTGGACCGGCACGACGCTGGCACAGCCGTGTCGCTGTTTGCACTGGTGGATACACGCGGATTCCCCGAACTGCGGGCGGCCATCGAGCGGCATGGCGGGATAGCGTTCGCGGCCCTGTGGGACGGCACCGATCTCGCTCCGCATCGTGACATCTCTCCACTGCTGATTACCGTGGTGGACGGCGCCAAAGGCATCAAGGGCTACGAGGACAAGGACGACGGCGACGGCGACGACGGATTGCTGTCCCTGCTGAACCGGCTTGCAGAACTCCCTGCCGATGGGTTCATGGTGACGTGGTTGTGGAGTTTCTGTTCACTGCCGGAAGTCGAAGCGCATCTGCGGGGCTATTGCGAGTACGCACTGCCCGATCGACGCGCGTTTTATCTTCACTTCTACGACAACCGCGTGCTGGAGCGGCTGCGGAAGGTCTGGACACCGGAGCAGTGGTCTGCATTCGCAAGCATCGCGTGCGAAATCTGGTATCGGGACCGATCGGGCGCCCCGGTTGTCGACGCTCAGCATCCGGTACCAGTCGAGTCCCTGACGGCATCGGCGCCAGTCATGACCGCAGAGCAGCACGCGGCGCTGCTCGAACTTGGCTATGCGGACAAGATCGCCCTGCAACTGCGAGACGTGTATGGCACGCACCTTGATCCGCTATCGCCTGATGCGCTCTACGGCGCCGTGCAAACGCAGATGGGAAGGGCCGCAGCGTATGGCATCACGTGCGAGGCCGACATGCTGCGCTATGTTGCCAAAGGTCTGCTTGTATCTCCCGAGTTCGATCAACACCCCGAGATTCACAGGCGTTTGCTGGCTGCAAGGTACGGCGACCTTCCTTTTGCCGTGGTCCTGTCCGATGTCGGAACCGCTGAGACGCCGGATACGACGGGTATGGAAAGATGAGACGCCGGATCCTATGCAACCTGCTGCTCGCGGCGACATTCCTAGTCGGCTGCGACGCCTTGGAAACTGCGCCCACCTACGGCGGCCTGAGCATCGCTGGGTTCAACTACACCCCTTACAACCTGAGCCGCTTTGTCATCACCGACCGGTATGGCAACCGCGCAAGCGGTGGAGGTGACCTGCCGCCCGGCTCCGGCGAGGGCTCACTCAGTTGCTGCTACAAGCTGAAGGGGACGGAGTTCACGGTGAAGTGGGAGGTCTATGACGCCGACGAAGCCATCAAGGATCTCTACGCGCCCATCAAGAAGCTGCATAAGGAGGCGACGATCCATCTGCCGCGGACTCAAGTCGAGGGTGGCGTGGGGACAAGGGTACTCGGCTTGCACTTCTACCCCGATGACCACATCGAGTTCGAGTTCGGGACGGATCTGCGGGGTACGCGCATCTTCTACGGCGCTATTGATGAATGGCTGCTGAAGAAGCAAGGGAAGTCGTTCAACGACACGATGGAAGACTGGGTCGCATTCCGCAGAACCGCGAGGATCGCCGGTGAAGGGTGGACCAAGTACCGGTTCACCAACACGGAGGATCTCAAGCAGTACGTGTACTACACGCTTTTGGTGAATCCGAACTTTGACCAGCATCCGGCGGTACGGCAGATCATCGAGGAAACCAACGGTCGGCCGGGCGCCTTTGGCGAAGCCATGGAAGCGTTGCCCGCGTCGGTCGTGGCGGCCCTGAGGCGTAGCAACGTGGAACAGGCGGCACCAAGGAGCAGGCCATGAATAGAAGACTAAGAACCGCGATCGCTGCGCTCGGACTCTTGGTCACGATAACGCTGGCCGGCTGTGATGCGCTGTCTACGGAGCCCACCTACGGTGGTCTGAGCATCGCAGGGTTCAACTACACACCGTACAACCTGGTCCGCTTTGTCATCACCGACCGGTATGGCAACAGAGCAAGCGGTGGAGGTGACCTACCGCCCGGCTCCGGCGAGGGCAGACTTTGCTGCTGCTACAAGCTGAAGGGGACAGAGTTCACGGTGAAGTGGATTGTCGTCGATCAGGATGAATTTCTGAAGGATCCATACGGACCTCTCCAGAAGATTCACAAGACCACCGAAGTACACCTGCCGCCCACCAAGATATCGGGTGATTTGGGCTCGATCGTACTCGGCTTGCACTTCTACCCCGATGACCACGTCGAGTTCGAGTTCCGGACGGATCTGCGGGGTACGCGAATTTTCTACGACGACGTCTGGGACTGGCTTCGCAAGACTCACGGACCGCTTCTCAATCCCCATCAAGAGCATGAAAGTGTGGTGTTTCGTCGAGCCGCAAGGATTGCGGCAGAAGGCTGGAACAGGTACCGATTCACCGATACAGCGGATCTACAGCAGTACGCCTACTTCACGTTGGTGAATCCGAACTTTGACCAGCATCCGGCGGTACGGCAGATCATCGAGGAAACCAAGGGTCGGCCGGGCGCGTTCGGCGAGGCCATGGAAGCGTTGCCCGCATCGGTCGTGGCGGCCCTGAGGCGTAGCAACGTGGAACAGGCGGCACCAAGGAGCAAACCATGAATAGAAGACCAAGAACTGCAATCGCTGCGCTCGGACTCTTGGTCACGATAACGCTGGCCGGCTGTGATGCGCTGTCTACGGAGCCCACCTACGGTGGTCTGAGCATCGCAGGGTTCAACTACACCCCTTACAACCTGGTCCGCTTTGTCATCACCGACCGGTATGGCAACCGCGCAAGCGGTGGAGGTGACCTGCCGCCCGGCTCCGGCGAGGGCTCACTCAGTTGCTGCTACAAGCTGAAGGGGACGGAGTTCACGGTGAAGTGGATTGTCTTCGATCAGGATGAATTTCTGAAGGATCCATACAGACCTCTCCAGGAGATTCACAAAACCACCGAAGTACACCTGCCGCCCACCAAGATATCGGGTGATTTGGGCTCACTCGTACTCGGCTTGCACTTCTACCCCGATGACCACATCGAGTTCGAGTTCCGGACGGATCTGCGGGGTACGCGCATCTTCTACGGCGCTATTGATGAATGGCTGCTGAAGAAGCAAGGGAAGTCGTTCAACGACACGATGGAAGACTGGGTCGCATTCCGCAGAACCGCAAGGATCGCCGGTGAAGGATGGATCAAGTACCGGTTTGCCAACACGGAGGACCTCAAGCAGTACGTGTACTACACGCTTCTGGTGAATCCGAACTTCGACCAGCATCCGGCGGTACGGCAGATCATCGAAGAGACCAAGGGTCGGCCGGGCGCGTTCGGCGAGGCCATGGAAGCGTTGCCCGCATCGATCGTGGCGGCCCTGAGGCGTAGCAACGTGGAACAGGCAGCCCCAAGGAGCAAGCCATGAATAGAAGACTAAGAACTGCAATCGCTGCGCTCGGACTCTTGGTCACGATAACGCTGGCCGGCTGTGACGCGCTGTCTACGGAGCCCACCTACGGCGGTCTGAGCATCGCGGGGTTCAACTACACCCCTTACAACCTGGTCCGCTTTGTCATCACCGACCGGTATGGCAACCGAGCAGGCGGTGGAGGTGACCTGCCGCCCGGCTCCGGCGAGGGCAGACTGAGCTGCTGCTACAAGCTGAAAGGGACGGAGTTCACGGTGAAGTGGGAGGTCTATGACGCAGATGAAGCAATTCTTTCCCTCCGCGCTAAGCAGCCGATCAAAGTCACCCAAAAGAGCGCGGCAGTTCGCATGCCGCCCACCAAGATATCCGGTGATTTGGGCTCGATCGTACTCGGCTTGCATTTCTACCCCGATGACCACGTCGAGTTCGAGTTCCGGACGGATCTGCGGGGTACGCGCATCTTCTACGGCGCTATTGATGAATGGCTGCTGAAGAAGCAAGGGAAGTCGTTCAACGACACGATGGAAGACTGGGTCGCATTCCGCAGAACCGCGAGGATCGCCGGTGAAGGGTGGACCAAGTACCGGTTCACCAACACGGAGGATCTCAAGCAGTACGTGTACTACACGCTTTTGGTGAATCCGAACTTTGACCAGCATCCGGCGGTACGGCAGATCATCGAGGAAACCAACGGTCGGCCGGGCGCCTTTGGCGAAGCCATGGACAACATTGCACCGAAGATCCTGGAAGAACTGAAAGGCAACCAGTTTAAGCCGTCCCCGGCAGGAGACTTTGATGACTAACACGACGTCACTCGACTCAGTAGACCGAACGCCGAACCGAGTATTGGACGGCATGATGGCCGCCCATAAGCCCTACAAGGCGGACGACTGTATTCCGTGCGGCGCAGTCGCAAGGATGGGGTTCTTCTTCGACGGTTTCGGGCGCCATCGCGACATCGACGATCCGGCAACATCTCGCTACTCGAACATCTGCCGCCTATGGGAAGCGCATCGCGATAATCTGGATCGGCGTCGAGAGAAAATGCCGAATCAGTTTTGGTATCCCTTTTACTACTCCGGACTCGGTACGCCGCTAAACAAGGACGCCGAAAACAACGAGATAGTGTCAGCCGCAGCCAAGGCTGCGGCCGGATCGGCGGGACCGGCCGCGGACATACTCCAAAACACCGCGCGGGACGTCAGCGGCGTGTCCAGGATGGGTGATATCGAGAAGGCGCGCAAGCGGGCCCGGCAAGCGCTGATCGATGCGCTGGACGAGATGTCGTGGCGCCCCATTGCGCAGACCTTCGAAGACGCCATCGCGCACGCAAGAACGTTGCCCGACAAGACGATCAGGGTGCTGCAACTGGCCGGGGAACGGCGCTGGGTGAGGCGTACCATGGCAGCGGGGCGGGCGGCCATGTACGACATCAAGAAGAATCCGCTGAAGGCCGCAGTTGTATTTGCGAAAGCCATTTCTGTTGACGTCGTCCTTGATGCCATTCCCTTTGTCAGGGATAGCCGATTTGCCGCAATGGTGTTCGGAACGGGCGTCGAAGACCGGCTCAATGCCGCGCTGAAACAGTTCGAGAATGCCTATCGTGACGTAAAGACCAGCGCCGGAAAAGTCCAACGCATCGAGGTATCGGTGTTCGCGGCGGACCGTGGTTGTGTGATCGCGCGCGCCTTCGTCAATGAACTGGTGCGCAAGTACAAGGGTCGCAGTGATCTTGATCTCCGGATGGTGCCTGTCGGCGAGAAGGGTGACCCGATCGAGATCCGCTTTCTCGGACTGCTCGACGCGGTGTCCTCGGTCATGGCCGAGAACGAGCTGGTTGCCATTCTGCCATTCGTCGGCATGATCAAACAGCATCATGGGGACCGCGAACTCGCGGTGCCTGCCGCGGTTCAGAAATGTGTGCACTTCGCGGCTGCCCATGAACTGCGTTTCTATCAACGGCTCGACAGCCTGGAGAAGACGCGCGGCGAACAGTACCTTTATCCCGGCACGAGCGAGGACATCACTGGCGGCGCACCGCCAGGCTCGTTGGGGTTCAGGGCCGAACTGCAGCGTGTGGCCCTGCGGGACATGCTGCACGAGGGCTTGATGGCTGGCTCGATGCTAGACACGATGGAAGACTTGGAGAGACACAAGCTCTGGACTTACGAGAAGTTCACCCTGGCTGCCCCGCTCTCGACCGGCAAGACGAACCACAGGATTCCCGATCTCATCGACGCGTATCGAAAACTGGTGCCGCGCGAGCGGGGTCTCAACTTTCAGGCGCACATGGAAGTGTTCCTTCGCTGGCTGGCCGTCCGCTACCGGTCGCCCGAGTTCCGCAAGACAACGACCGCCCATACTGACGAAATCAAGCGACAGCATGTCGAGCGCGCACAAGAGATCAGGGCGGCGCAAGCGGCCTACAACGAGGAACGTCGCCGCTTGCCGGCCGATCGTGTTGCGATGGGCAAGGCACTTGCCAGGTTGCACGCCGCGCGCGAGGCGCAGGTCCTCGCCTTGCCGGGTACCGTGCTTCAGCTGCAACAGCCCATCGTGGGCGTCTGGGAGCGTATCGAGAATGAAGCGGCCGAACAGGTGCGGCAGCGTGCCGCCCACGAGAGTCTCAAGCGATCCGCAGAGAAGATCCGACAGATGTCGAACGACGCGGATTTCTCGGTTCGCCAGGAGATAGAGAGTGCCGCCGACGCCGTGGAGTCCATGCTGATGAGTCAGGAGGCTCTGGCGCTTGTGCAGGCATGGAAAGACGGCCTGTCTGGCAAGCATCCGCTGCCGGATGAAGTCATGATGCTCTTCGACATGCTAGTGCACGACACGATGTTGACCAGTTGGCACGATCATGTGCTGTCGTCAACGCTGTACTTCAGGACCCGTGCCACGGATACGCTGGGTGAGACCGACGACTTGGCCGAAGCCATGCAGCGGCAGCGCGACGACATGCGCGCTCGGCGCGCCGAGCAGATGCCGACGATGGCATCGCCTGCGGCGCGGCCCTCCGCAGGCTCAGGCGTCGCGCCGCGGAGGCAATGATGTCCGGGATCATCAGGGAAGGCGACCGCTTGAGCCAAGGCGGAGTGGTTCTGCGTGGCGGGGGCCGGATGTTCATGGGGCGTGCGTTGGCACGCCGTTCCGACCCGGTGCAGTGCGATGTGCACGGCTACAACTACATCGCCGAGGGCAATCCAGACATTCGAGATGGAGACCTTGAAGTGGCCGAGGACGGCCATCGATGTGCCTGTGGTTGCAGGCTGATCTCCTCATTGGCCAACAGCGGCTCGCGTTAGGACAGAGATGGCAGTTGATCTTTCGCGCTTGCCGGAGGAAGTACCCGTTCCAGAGGCCAGGCCATCACTCCTCGTCTGGTCGATGATCTTCATCGTGCTGGTGCTGTCTGGCTCCGCCTCCGCGCTGTGGCTCTGGCCCAGACAAGCTACGTCGCCCACAGCGTGGTTCTGGATCTCGGTCGTCTTGCTGCCGCTGTGTCTGGCCGGTGCCCTGGTACTGCGACACTTCGCCCGCATCGAAGGCCAGAAGAACCAGGCGCTGGCGATGAACACGGCGGTCAGGGCATTCCGCAACGCAGTATTCAAGGTGGCCAGCACGCCGTTGGCGGTGCTGTCTTCCGCATACATCGTGGACGTGGATGAAGCTGACAATGCGTTGGACGTCATCAGGCAACCTGCCGTGAAACGCACGCGCCAGGCCCGGCATTCGCGCGAGCGGATACAGGCTCGCGTACTGGACCCCTTGGCGGCGGCGTTGACTGTGGATGACAGGGCGCGCCAGAAGGCCACCCTGTCATGGGTACTCAAGTCACTGCTGGCGTCGGTTGCCGACAAGCTGGAGACGATCCCGCCGAGCATTCCGGTAACGATCCACCTCGATATTCAGTCGGTACTCGATCAGTCGGACCTCCAGGAGGTTTGGCGGCAGCTTCCCTCATCGGTACGTTCGCCCAGACTAGTGGGCGATCCCGTGTTCGCGCCGACCGGCGGGTTGTGGCTGGTCGACGCGTGGCTCGACCGTGCCGCGCCTGACGTGCGGGATGTCGTCAGCATGCTCGTCAGCGTCTGCCTGAGCGAGGTCCGCGAAGCAGACCCGCAGCCTGGTAGTTGCGAGGCAGCCTCGATACTTCTGGCGTGCCCGGAGGATCTCGCGTTGCGGCTGGGGCTCTCCATTGACGGGTGGCTCCATCGTCCGCAGCAATGCAACGGCATGTCGATGGAGCAGGCGTTGGGCTATGCGCTGAAATGGGGCCGGGTCGACGCCCAGGCGATAGGCGGCGTCATCGGCGCTGGCCTGCAACAGGAGACCGCCTCGCAGCTGCGTATCGGCATGCATAAGGCGGGACGCTCGGAGCGCAACGCGGCTTCCGCGGATGTTGTGCTCGACACGATGGTCGGCGATGCCGGGCTTGCCGCGCCATGGCTCGCTGCCACCTTGGCGTTGGCGGAGGCAAAGCAGTCGGGAAGGCCGTGCATCGTTGCCACGCAGGATGAGCAACGCACCTTGCTGGCGGTCTTGGTGCCCTTTGCACATGAACAGCAGGAAGGTAGGTGAAATGTTCAAGTTTCGTGTCGACGTAATTTCGTATGTGCTGGTGGCAGTCGTCATGGGCACCGTCATCTGGTACAAGGGCGATACCCTTGGGCTGGAATCGGAAACCCAGCGAGCCGCTGCAATCAGCGTACTGTGCGGCTTGCTGCTGCTGGTTGCGCTCTATTTCGGCTTCGAGAGCCGGCGTGACGAGGCCCAGGCGGCGCAGCGCCTGGCCAGGCTGCTTCGCCAGAATGCCGATCAGCTCGACGGCACTACGCAGTCGCTGATCCTTGGCAAAAAAGACACACGTCGCAATGCGCAAGAGGTTGCCGACCTGGAAGCGCTGTGCCGACGACTGAAGGACGAGGAGGGCTGGCGGTGGCGGTATCGCCGGCCCTGGCTGCTGCTGACAGGGGACGATGCGGCGCTGGATCGGCTCCTTCCCGGCTTCGGGCATGGCAGCTGGTTGCTGACGCCCGACGCGGTGTTGCTGTCCCACAGGCCGGTCGAGGAAGGCACCGTGGACGCGCCATGGCTGAAGCGGTTGTGTCAATGCAGGCGACGACGTCCTGTTGACGCGGTTGTCATCGTGACAGACGGCAATCTGGCAGTACCCGAACCCCGGCGGAGTTCGCCTGCGTGGCGACACGTAGCGTCGCGTATCGCAGCCGTGCTTCGTTGGTCGGCACCGACCTTCGTGCTTGAGGTTGCCATGACCGCCCGGCGTTCAGGAGAAGACACTGCTACGCCCATCGTGGCTTGTGAATGCGGTGAGGAAACGGGTGCGGGAGACCTGTCTCGAATGTTGCTGGCGGTTCGGGACCAACTTGCGTCGCGCAGCCTCTCGCAAAGGATGGGTAGCCAACCTCGAAGCTATCTGGCGCGCCTGTCGCAACGGCTCGATCATCGCGCGGACGCCCTTGCGGCATGGCTGTCGCAGAACGCGGCTCAACGGCGTCGGGCCGTCCACGGCATAGTGTTTGCGCCATATCCCCCTGGTCCGGCGACCTCCACCACGGAAGTCGAGACAGATTCGTTTCTCTGGCAATACCTCACCGAAGCAGCACGCCGCCACCCCGGTCGCCGGACGGTCTGGCATCCGCTGACGATTGGCGCCGGCGTGACCACGGCAGCCGTGGTGCTCTGGACCACCGCCATGCTCCTCTCCGCCGTCCAGAACCACCACGACCTCCGCACCGCCCGCCAGGCAGTGCAAACCCTCGACATCGCGAAAGCTAACCCCGAAACCCGCCTCCAGGCCCTCGACACCCTCCAGCAACACATCCAGCGCTACGAACACCGCCTGCAGAACTCGGCCCCTCTGTTCACCCGTTTCGGCATGAACCGCGACGCCGAGGCGCTGGCCGCGCTCTGGAAGCCTTATGCGGCCGCCAGCCATGCCGTGCTGGTCACGCCCGTGGTGCAGGACATGGAGGCGACGCTGGTCGATCTGGCGCAGTTGCAGGTCCAGGGCCTGACCGACGAGACCAGCCGCTGGGCGCTCGATGGCCGGGACACCCTGAAGGCCTACCTGATGCTGGCCCACCCCGAGAGGGTCGAGCCCGACTTCCTTGCCCAGCAGCTTGCCCGGCACTGGTCCACCGAAGCCCGGATCACGCCGGGCCGGAAGCAGGATCTGGCCGAGCGCTTGGCCCGGTTCTATGCCGATCACCTGCGGGCCCATCCCGACTGGCGGGTCACGCCGCGCGCGGAACTGGTGGCTGGGGCGCGCCAGACGTTGCTGGCGGTAATCGGCGAGCGCAACGCGGTGGATACGATCTATCAGACGATTCTCGAAGGGGCCGGGCGCAAGTATCCCGACCTGACCCTGGCCGCGCTCGCCGCGGGCACCGACACCCGGGGCCTCGTGCGCGCCACCGGCGCCGTGCCGGGTGTGTTCACGCGGCAGGGCTACGAGGGCTACGTCGAGGCGGCGATCGAGAAAGCCACCCGCAGCCAGGACGTCGCCCATGACTGGGTGCTGACCGACGGCCAGCCGGAGGCCGCGCCATCGTCGACGCAACCGTCAACTTCGGCCGATGCCTTGCGCGACGCCCTCGCGCAGCGCTACTTCGCCGATTATGCCGAGCATTGGCAGCAGTTCATGAACGGGTTGCAGTGGGAGCCGGCCACCACGCTGCCGGGCGTGGTCGACCAGCTCAAGCTGCTGGCCGACGCGCGCCAGTCGCCGGTGATCGCGCTGATGAAGTCGCTCGCCTACCAGGGCGGCGCCGGGGCGCGCAAGGATTCGCTATCGGACACGCTGGTCGCCAAGGCCCAGGGCATCCTGGGCCGCAAGGACGAAGCGCCGGAAACCGTCCGCCCTGACCCCGCCGGCCCGCTCGGCGCGGCCTTCGGGCCGGTGCTGCGGCTCGCCGGGCAGCCGTCTACCGGCAACACCGGCGGCAGCGAACTGAGCCTGCAGCGCTATCTGGATCGCGTCACGGCGGTGCGCTTGCGCCTGCAGCAGATGACCCAGAGCGCCGACGCCAACGCGCTGGCGCGCCAGATGGCGCAGTCGCTGTTCCAGGGCAAAGGGTCCGATCTGGCCGACACGCAGGCGTACGCGCGGCTCATGGCGGCCAGTCTGGGCGCCGAATGGGCCGGCATGGGCGAGGCGCTGTTCGTGCGCCCGGTCGTGCAGGCCGAGCAGTCGGTGCTGCAGCCCGCGCAGGCCAGCCTGAACGAGGCGTGGCGCCGATCGATCGCGCTGCCGTGGCAACGCGCGTTTGCCGGCCGCTATCCGTTCGCGGCGACCGCCAACGACGCGTCGCTGCCCGAGATGGCCCGCTACATCCGGCCGCAAAGTGGCCTGATCAACACGTTTCTGCTGGCCGAACTGGCCGGCGTGCTGGCGCTGCAGGGCGACCAGTGGGTGCCGGTAGGCAGCGGCACGGGGCTGACGTTCGACCCGGCGTTCCTGAAGTCGATCAACACGCTGCAGCGCATCGGCGCCCATCTGCTGGTGCAGGGCGAACCGAGGTACCAGTTCGAACTGCGCCCGATCCCGACGCCGGGCCTGACCGACACCCGGCTGACCCTGGACCGCCAGACGCTGCATTACTACAACCAGCGCGAGACGTGGCAGGCGATGTCGTGGCCGGCGGCCAACCTGCAGGAGCCGCGCACGCTGCTGCAATGGCAGACCGAGCGGGCCGGCACGAACAAGACGCTGGAGATCGAGGGCGTCTGGGCGTGGGTGCGGATGCTGGAACAGGCACGCGTGACGCCGATCGACAGCGCCACGGTGCAGCTGACCTTCCATGCGCGTCCCGACACCGGCGACTCCAGCCCGGGCATGGCAAAGCCCAGCCCGGAGCCCCCCGACAGCGCCGCCAGCCTGCTCCCGCGCGCCGAGCGAGTCGCCGCACCGGCCACGCTCGTCCATCCGATCCACTACCAGATGCGCACGGCCGTCGGCCGGGGCCCGCTGGAAGCGCTGGAACTGCGCGATTTGCGCCTGCCGGAGCGGATCTTTGTGGATCGGGCGGCGGTGCCAGCGCGACCTTTGAACTCAGGTAGCCGCACCTTGCGGCCACGGCCAAACGGCTTCCACCGTTCCAGGGAAGGGGGTCACGACTCCGACGTCGTCAGCGCCTTCTCCAGTTCGTCGAACACCCGCGCCGTGGCGCCCTTGGCCGCCAGCGAGAACAGCAGCAGCGAATGGGCGGTGACCTGGTAGACGTCGCCGGACTGGAACACCGGCAGTTCGTCGCGCACGGCCATGTTGGTGTCGATCAGGCAGGTCCATTCGTCCTCGCCGGGGATGTCCGGCAGTGCGAAGTTCACCGGCTCGTGGTGTGCGTTGACCACCAGCAGCACCGTGGCGTCCGACGCCGGCTTGCGGATGCCCGACGTGCGCGCGCGGCCGTCCAGCACCAGCCCGAAGCAGCGCATGTTGCCGTCGCCCCATTGCTCGGGCGTCAGGTCGTCGCCGGTCGGCGACAGCCAGCGCACGTCGGCCACCTGCGTGGCCTCGTCCAGGTCGCCTGAGAGGAAGCGGCTGCGGCGCAGCACGGGCAGCTTGCGGCGCAGCGTGATCAGGTTCTGCACGAACGCGGTCAGCGCCTGGCCGTCCTCGGTGCGGTCCCAGTCGACCCAGCTTATCTCGTTGTCCTGGCAGTAGGCGTTGTTGTTGCCCTGCTGGGTGCGGCCGAATTCGTCGCCCGCGCACAGCATGGGCGTGCCCTGCGACAGCAGCAGCGTGGCCAGCAGGTTGCGCTTCTGGCGCTCGCGCAGCGCGATGATGTCGGGGTTGTCGGTCGGCCCCTCGGCGCCGCAGTTCCAGGCGTTGTTGTCCGAGCTGCCGTCGCGGTTTTCCTCGCCGTTGGCGTCGTTGTGCTTGTCGTTGTACGAGACCAGGTCGTGCAACGTAAAGCCGTCGTGCGCGGTGACGAAGTTGACGCTGGCCCACGGGCGCCGGCCACGATGGTCGAACAGGTCCGCCGACGCGGTGAGCCGCCGCGCCAGTTCCGGCGCCATGCCCTCGTCGCCCTTCCAGAACCGGCGCGCGGTGTCGCGGAACTTGTCGTTCCACTCGCCCCAGCCCGGCGGGAAGTTGCCCACCTGGTAGCCGCCGGGGCCGCAGTCCCATGGCTCGGCAATCAGCTTCACGCTGGACAGGATCGGGTCCTGCCGGCATGCCTTCAGGAAGCCGCTCTCGTAGTCGAATCCCTGCGGCTCGCGCGCCAGGATGGTCGCCAGGTCGAAGCGGAAGCCGTCGATCTGCATCTCGGTGACCCAGTAGCGCAGGCTGTCGGTCACCATCTGCAGCACGCGCGGGTGCGACAGGTTCACGGTGTTGCCCGTGCCCGTGTCGTTGATGTAGTAGCGCTTCTGGTCGGGCAGCAGGCGGTAGTACGACGCATTGTCGATGCCCCGGAACGACAGCGTCGGCCCGCGCTCGCTACCCTCGGCGGTGTGGTTGTAGACCACGTCCATGATCACTTCCAGCCCCGCCTGGTGAAAGCGGTCGATGGTCTGCTTGATCTCCTGCACGTTGCCGGCCTTGCCGGACAGGAAGCGCTGGTCCGGCGCAAAGAAGCCGATCGTGTTGTAGCCCCAGTAGTTGGTCAGGCCCTTGTCCAGCAGGTGGCTGTCGTTGACAAAGGCGTGCACCGGCAGCAGTTCCACGGTGGTCACGCCCAGGCTCTTCAGATAGTCGGTCACCGGCTGCTGGCCCAGCCCGGCAAACGTGCCCTGCAGCGGCTTGGGCACCAGCGGGTGCCGCTTGGTGTAGCCGCGCACATGTGCCTCGTAGACCACGCTCTGGTCCCACGGCACGCGGCTGGCCAGCGGGTGCTCCCAGCTGAACGCCTGATCCACCACCACGCACTTGGGCATGAAGGCCGCGCTGTCGCGGGTGTCGAAGCTCAAGTCTTCCTCGGGCGCGCCAATCGTGTAGCCGAACACGGCGTGGTCCCACTTCAGGTCGCCCACGTACGCCTTGGCGTACGGGTCCAGCAGCAGCTTGTTCGGGTTGAAGCGGTGCCCCTCCTCGGGCGCATAGGGGCCGTGGACCCGGTAGCCGTAGACGGTGCCCGGCGCCAGCCCCTCGATCCGGACGTGCCAGATCTCGTCGGTGAATTCGGGCATGTCGATCCGGTCGATCTGCTCGCGGCCGTCGGCGTCGAACAGGCATAGTTCGACGCGCGTGGCGTGAGCCGAAAACAGGGCGAAGTTGACGCCGCTGCCGTCCCAGGTGGCTCCCAGGGGAAAGGGGTGGCCCTCGCTGATGCGCGATTGCTGCATGGTGGTTCTCTCCGCTTGACTGTGCGTGTTGCCGGAAGGCGTGCCTTCGGAAGAGCCCTCCCAAGCAGGAGCCATGCCGGTTCGCGCCCCGCGCCAGCGCAAGCGGATTGCAAGAATTGCGCGCGCCATCGTGCACACCCGGCCGTCCCGACGCCTTTTTTTCAACCGGGCGGGCCTGCGCGGCGGCGCCGGCCGCTACACCACCAGATGCAGGCCGATGCCCGTCATGGCGCCCACCGCGTTGACCACGGCCGCCGTGCCGCCATGGTGGATCATGTGGCCGGCGCCGGGGGTGAGCACCAGCACGCTGTGCGGGATGTCGCGGTGCAGCCGCTCGCTCTGCCGGGCGGGGTCGACGACGTGGTCTTCCTCGCCGGCCAGCACCGTGACCGGCATGGTCAGGTGCGGGTACAGGCGGTGCAGCGTCTCCACGGCCGGCACCAGGAACGTGGCGTCCTCCGATGCGGCGCGGATCTGGCTGGGCCGCAGGATCAGCTCGCGCGGCACCACGTCCAGGTAGTCGTCGGGCACCGGCCAGGGCGCGAACATCGTGCGCACGGCGCGCCTCAGCAGCGCCCGCCACGCCAGCGGCAGCGCGGTATGGCCCAGCACGTCGCCCACGCCGGGCACCGCGCCGGGCAGGTTGAGCCAGACGTCGGGCCGGGCCGTGGGGTAGTAGTAGCCGGACATCAGCACCAGCCCCGCCACGTCGGCCGGGGCGCGCAGCCCCATCGCCACCGCCACCAGCGTGCCCCACGAATGGCCGACGATGACCGGATGCTCCACGCCCAGCCAGCCCAGCGCCTTCCACAGCAGCGCGGCCTGCGCCTGCGGCGTCCAGCGCCGCAGGCGGGGCCGCTGGCTGTAGCCAAAGCCGGGCCGGTCGATGGCGATCACGCGATGGCGGCGCGCCAGTGCGTCCACCAGCCCGCTGGCGATGAAGTCTTCCAGCTGCACGCCGTTGCCGTGCAGCAGCACCACGGCCGGCCCCTGGCCGCGTTCCAGATAGTGCAGGCAGACGCCGTCCACTTCCAGGAAGCGGCCGACGGGAAAGTGCTCGCGCTCGGCCTGGCGCGCGCGATGGCGCACCCAGAGCGCGGTGGCGGCGCCGGCCGCGACCACCGTGGCAAGGCTTGCCAGCAGGCCGCGGTGGCCGGTCGACGAAGGCGGGGAGTGGTTGGAATCTGACATGGCGGCAATGGCTGCGAAGGCTGCGATGGCGGCAAGATGAACGTGGGATTCCGGTTTGTCTCGCAATCGATATGCCAGCGGGCCGGCAACGGCCGGCGCCGCGCTGGCCGCCCGGCCCGATGGCGTGGCGTGCAATCCATGGACGCACGCGGTGCAGTAACTACAGCGGCTGGCGCCCCCCGGTGGCGGTGCGGCCGGGGGCGCCCGGTGTGGTGCGGATTTTGCTGCGCACCGGCTTGTCGCCACCCGCCACCCATCATGACCCAGACGCTTCCCGCCGCGCTGATGCGCATCCTTGAGGACCGCTTCGGCGTCACGCGCCTGCGGCCGGGCCAGGCGGACGTCCTGCGCAGCGTGCTCGACGGCCGCGACACCATCGCCGTGATGCCCACCGGCAGCGGCAAGTCGCTCTGCTTCCAGCTACCGGCGCTGGTCAGCGACGGGCTCACCGTGGTGGTGTCGCCGCTCATTGCGCTGATGCAGGACCAGGCCACCAAGCTCGGCAACCTGGAACTGGCGCCGGCCGTGCTCAACAGCGCCGTGGGCGACGCCGCGCTGGCGGATCTGGCCCGCCGCCGCGAGCGCATCCTGCTGACCACGCCCGAGCAGCTCGAAGACCCCGAGGTGGTCGATACGCTGCGCCGCAACCGCGTGGCGCTGTTCGTGGTCGACGAGGCGCACTGCATCTCCCAGTGGGGCCACGACTTCCGCCCCGCCTACCTGGGCCTGCGCGACGCCGCCAAGGCGCTGTCGCGCCCGCCGCTGCTGGCGCTGACCGCCACGGCCACCGACGCGGTCATCCAGGACATCGTGCAGGAACTGGGCATGCGCCAGCCGCGCATCGTGCGGGCGCCGTTGTACCGGCCGAACCTGTACTATGCCGTGGAGCATGTGTCGGGCGATGCCGGGCGGCTGGACGCCGTGCGCCGGCTGGTGGGCCGCGAAGCCGGGCAGGACGGGGCCGGCATCGTCTACACGGCCACCGTGGCCATGGCCGAGCAGTTGCACGGGCTGCTGCGCGAAGCGGGCGTCGAGGCCGCGCTCTATCACGGCCGGCGCACCGCCGCCCAGCGGCGCGCGGCGCAGGACGCGTTCATGGCCGGCCAGGCCGCCGTGATGGTGGCGACCAATGCCTTCGGCATGGGGATCGACAAGCCCGACGTGCGCTTTATCGTGCACGCGCAGTCGCCGGGCAGCCTGGACGCCTACTACCAGGAATCGGGCCGCGCCGGCCGCGATGGAGCGCCGGCGCGCTGCACGCTGGTGTTCGACGAGCGCGACCGGCGCATCCACCAGTTCTTCCTGGCCGGCCGCTACCCGGCGGCCACGGACCTGCACCGCATGGCCCTGGCCGTGCAGGACGCGCCGCTGGCGCTGCCGGCGCTGGCCACGGCGCTGCCCGATATCGGCGTGCGGCGGCTGCAGGTTGGCATGCGGATGCTGCGCGACTTCGGCATCGTGGCGCGCGACCGCGCCGGCCGCTTCGCGCTGCGCGACCCGGCCGCGGCCGGCGTCGACGTGATTGCCGCCCGCTACGCAGCGCGCAGCCGCGAGGACCACGCCACGCTGCAGGCGATGCTGGACTACGCCCGCAGCGGCGGCTGCCGCTGGGCCACGCTGCTGGCCTACTACAGCGAGGCGTTCGCGCAGGCGCGTTGCGGCACCTGCGATAGCTGCCGCCGCATGGACGAACTGGCACAGCCGGCCGCCGCCGCGCCGCCGACGCCCGAAAAACGTCCCGCATCCACGCCGGTGGCCGGCCCCGCCTTTGCCACCGGCGACGCGGTGCGCGCCCGGCGCTTCGGCGCGGGCGTCGTCAATGCCGTCTCGGACGAATGGGTCGAGGTGCGTTTTCCGGACGACAGCGTGCGGCGCTTTCTGCCGCATTTCCTGCGGGCGGTGGCGGCGGAACGCCGGCGCGCCGCGTGATCCCCCGGCCGTGGGGTGCCGGCGCCGGCCGGTGACCCGGCGCGGGCAATTGTGCAAGAATGTCGCCGGTCAAGATCGCATCGGCAACGGAAGTGGGCGTTTTCAAATTTTTCCGCAAGCGCAAGCCGGTACCGGCCGTCCCGCCGAGGACGCCGCCGGGCGCCGCGCCTGCGCTCTACGTCCAGGACACCACCAGCTCCTACGAACGCGTCTTCAACCGCGTGATGGCGACGGTGGTGGGCATCTCCGAGGAGGAGGCGTCCGAGATCCTGGCGATGGTCAACCGCAGCGGCTCCGACGGCCTGAACATGGCCGGCTACTTCGAGCAGGTGTACGCGGCGTACTTCCGTGGCCGCGACTGGACCTGGACCGAGTACGACCAGTGGGCGCGCATCTTTGCCGAAATGGGCGCGTATCCGTCGCACTGGACCGATATCGACCAGCCCGCCAAGCCCCGCACCCGCACCGAGGAACTGCTCGCGCAGCGCGTGGGCGACATTCGCGCGTTCCTGGACGGCCGGGGCGTCGAGTATCCGCCGCACGCCGCCAAGGCGCAGCTCGTGGCGCTGGCCGAGGTCACGCCGGGGCTGGAGGATTCCACCCTCTGGCAGGCCGTGCTGGCCACGCGCCGGCAGGACGCGCAGGCCGCCGCCGAACGGCGTCCGCGCCTGCTCTACGACCTGCTGATCCGCACCATCGCCTACCGCGCCAAGAGCGAGCGCGACGCCGAGCGCGCCAAGGCGGCCGGCGTCAAGCGCTTCGACCTGATGCTGACCATCGAGGCCGACCGTCCCTTCGTGGAAGTGGCGCGCAAGAAAAGCCCGTCGGCCGTGCCGCCTTTCTTTCCCAACGATTTCACTCTGCTGCGCCCGATCATCGAGAACGGCGAGCCGGGCGGCCGCTAGGCTGCGCCGGCGCGCCTACAGCACGCCGCGCGCCCGCAGCGCCGCCACGTCCTGCTCGCCCAGCCCCAGGCACTCGCGCAGTACTTCGTCGGTGTGCTGGCCCAGCGCGGGGGGCGCGTGGCGCAGCGTGGGCGGCGTGTCCGACAGGCGCAGCGGGCTGGCCGTGCTGCAGATCCGGTTGATGGGGTCGGACGCCGGCTGCGCCCCGTCGGCGTAACGGTACTGCTCCACCCGCAGGCCCCGGTGCCGCACCTGTTCGTCCGCGAACGCCTGGCCGATGTCGTTGATCGGCCCGCACGGCACCGACGCCGCCTCCAGCAGGGCAATCCAGTCATGCGTGGGCTTGCTGCGCGTCACCGCGTTCATCATCGGGATCAGCGTCGCGCGATGCGTGACGCGGGCGCTGTTGGTGGCGTAGCGCGCGTCGCGCGCCCAGTCCACATCGGCCACCTCGCAGAAGCGCGCGAACTGCCCGTCGTTGCCGATCGCCAGCAGCATCTTGCCGTCCTGCGTCGGAAAGTCCTGGTACGGCACGACGCTGGGATGCACGTTGCCCTGCCGCGCGGGCACCACGCCCGCGTTCAGGTAGCCGGCGCCCTGGTTGGCCAGCACGGCCATGGCCACGTCCAGCAGCGCGATGTCGATGCGCTGGCCGCGCCCCGTGTGGTGCCGCGCTTCCAGCGCGCCCAGGATGGCCGTGGTGGCGTACATGCCCGTGAACACGTCGATCACGGCCACGCCCACGCGCAGCGGCCCTTCGCCGGGCTCGCCGTCGGGCTGGCCCGTGATGCTCATCAGCCCGCTCATCGCCTGCACCAGCAGGTCGTAGCCGGGCCGCGCCGCATAGGGCCCGGTCTGGCCGAAGCCCGTGATCGAGCAGTAGATCAGGCGCGGATTCAGCGCGGCCAGCGTGTCGTAGTCCAGCCCGTAGCGCTTCAGCCCGCCGGTCTTGTAGTTCTCGATCACCACGTCGCTGCGCGCCGCCAGCTCGCGCACCAGCCGCTGGCCGTCGGGCGTGGCGATGTCCACGGTCACCGATCGCTTGTTGCGGTTGCACGCGGCAAAGTAGCTGGCCTGGCGCGTGGGGCCGTCCTCGCCGTGCAGGTACGGCGGGCCCCAGTGGCGCGTGTCGTCGCCCGCGCCGGGCTTCTCGATCTTGATCACGTCGGCGCCCAGGTCGGCCAGGTTCTGGGTACACCAGGGGCCGGCCAGCACGCGCGACAGGTCCAGCACGCGCAGGTGGCTCAGCGCGCCGGTGCGCGCGGACGGCGGCGGCAGGCCGGGCGAGGCGGCGGCCGACGTCATGCCGGCGCCTGGTCGACCGGCGCGAACACCGGCACCGGCGCGCCGCCGTCGGTCTCGGCAAACCGCACCCTGACGCGCTGGCCGATGCGTACCGTGTCCAGATCGGTATCGACGATGTGGGTCATCATCGTGATGCCCTCGTCCAGCTTCACGTAGGCGATGCAGAACGGATGCGGGCCGGCGCGGCGCGTGATGCTGAACGAGTAGATCTCGCCCAGGCCGCTGGCGGTCTTCCAGTCGGTATCGCCCAGGCAGAACGGGCACAGCGCGCGCGGGTACCAGTGGGGCTTGCCGCACGCCTTGCAGTGGCGCACCAGCAGCTTGCCGTCGCGGGCGGCCTGCCAGAACGCGGCGTTGTCGGGCAACTCGTCCGGGGACTTGTGGACGGTGGGAACGTAGGGAGTGGTCATGGTAGGCGTCCGGGCTATTCGCGTTCGAGGATCAGGGTGGCGGAGCCGTGGCGCGAGCCCATGTAGCCGCCCGTGCCCTGTGCCAGCGCCAGCTGGCAGTTCCTGACCTGCACGGCGGGATGGGCCTCGCCGCGCAGCTGGCGCACGGCCTCGATCACCTTGGTGATGCCGCCGCGGTTGGCCGGATGGTTGTTGCACAGGCCGCCGCCGTCGGTGTTGACCGGCATCCGGCCCACGCCGGCGATCAGGTTGCCGTCCATCACGAACCGGCCGCCTTCGCCCTTGCGGCAGAACCCCAGGTCTTCCAGCTGCATCAGCACGGTGATCGTGAAGCTGTCGTAGATCGACGCGTACTGGATGTCCGACGGCTTGACGCGGGCTTCCTCGAACGCCGCCGCGCCCGACACGCGCGCGGCGGACCACGACAGGTCCACCTCGCCGCCCAGCAGCCCCTTTACGTGCTCGCCGGCGCCCAGCACCTTGATGCGCGGGCGGTTCAGCTTCGCGGCGATTTCCGGGCGGGCCACGACCAGCGCGCCGCCGCCGTCAGACACCACGCAGCAGTCCAGCCGGTGCAGCGGGTCGGAGATCATCGGCGAATTCAGCACGTCCTCGACGGTCACCAGTTCGCGCAGCATCGCGTTGGGGTTGTGCTGCGCGTGGTGCGACGCGGCCACCTTGATCCACGCGAGCTGTTCCGGCGTGGTGCCGAACTCGTGCATGTGGCGCTGCGCCACCATCGCGTAGAGATTGACGGTCACCGGGCTGTACGGTGCCTCGAACGGCTGGTCGGGCAGGTTGGCGCCCCAGTTGCGCGCCTGCGTGCCGCTGGAGCCCTCGGAGCGCGGCCGGCCGGCCAGCGTGATCAGTGCCACGTCGCACTTGCCGGCGGCGATGGCCTGCGCGGCGTGCGACACGTGCGCGATATACGACGAGCCGCCCATCTCGCTGGAGTCGACGTGGCGCACGTTCAGGCCCAGGTAGTCGACCATGTTGACCATGCCAAGCCCGGGCGCGTCGCCGGCGCAGAAGTAGCCGTCGACGTCGGCCAGCGTCAGGCCGGCGTCCTGCAGCGCGCCGCGCGCGGCCTCGGCGTGAAGCTGGGGCACGGTCTTGTCCGGTGCCTTGCGGGTCGGGTGCTCGTAGGCCCCGACTATGTATGCCTTGCCGTGGATTGTCATGCGTGGGTCTTCCTCCAATGTCCTGGCTGCCGTGCCGCGTATGCAAGCCGATCTGGCCGATTCTAGGGGCCGGCGCCCCGCGGTGGTTCGAGAATGCCGAATCCGGCCTTCCGGATCGCAAAATGCCGCCCGGCGCCCCGCTGGCGCGCTTCCAGGCCGGCAAAGCCGCCCCTTGTGATTTACGAATGGCGGCGTGCGGGCTTTCGGCTCATGCTGCGCGGACTTCTTCATCGCATTCGTAAAGGACGGCAGGCGTGACCACGCGGATCCATCAACTGCTCGACCACTGGCTGGCCCAGGCGCCCGGCCAGCCGTTCATCCACCTGCCGGACGGCCGCACGCTGGACTTTGCCGCGCTCGGCGCGCTGACCGCCACCGCCGAGGCCGAACTGCGCACGCTCGACGTGCGGCCCGGCGACCGCGTGATGGTGGTGGCCGAGAACTGCCCCGAGCACGCCGCGCTGATCCTGGCGTGCAGCCGCGTGGGCGCGTGGTCCTGCGGCGTCAACGCGCGGATGGCGCCGGCCGAGATCGACGCCTTCGCCGTCAAGGCCGATGCCCGCGTGATCTATTTCACGGCGGCGGCGTCGCGCGCTGCGGCTGGCCATGCCAGCCGCTTCGGCGCGGTGGCATCGGCGCTGCCGGGCATGCAGCGCGGCCCGGTGCGTGCCGGGGCCACGCCCGAGCCGCAGCCGCTGCGCGACGCGGTGGCCGCGCTGATCTTCACGTCCGGCACCACGGGCGCGCCCAAGGGCGTGATGCTGACCCACGACGCGCTGATCCACTTCGCCCGCGTCACGCGCGACGCCCGCGCGCTGGGGCCCGCCGACCGCAGCTATGCGTTCGTGCCGATGACGCACATCTTCGGCCTGGGCACGGTGCTGCTCAGTTCGTTGCTGGCCGGCGCGCAGCTTGTGATGCGTCCGCAGTTCGACCCGGCGGACCTGCTCGACGCGCTGGCCCAGCACGGCGTATCGCAGCTCCAGGGTCCGCCCACGCTGTTCTCGCGGCTGCTGGCGTACCTGCAGGAGCAGGGCATCGACCAGCCGGTGGCGCCGGCGCTGCGCTACCTCTACACGGGCGCCGGGCCGCTGGACCTGTCGCTGAAGCGCCGCGTGGAGGCGATGTTCGGTCTGGCGCTGCACCACGGCTACGGGCTGTCCGAGTACGCCGGATCGGTCCACGTGACGCGGCTGGGCGAGCAGCGGCCCGATACCAGCGCCGGCTATGCGGTGGCCGAGGCCGAGGTGCAGGTCACCGACAGCGTGACGGGCCAGCCGCTGCCGCTGGGCACGCGCGGCGAACTATGGCTGCGCGGGCGGGGGCTGATGCCCGGCTACTTCCGCGATGCGGCCGCCACGGCGGCGGTCATGCGCGAAGGGGGCTGGTACGCCAGCGGCGACCTGGGCGAGATGCACGCCGACGGCGCGCTGTTCGTGGTCGGCCGGCTCAAGGAAATGATCATCCGCTCGGGCTTCAACGTCTATCCGGCCGAGGTGGAGACGGCGCTGAACGCGCATCCGAGCATCCAGCGCAGCGCCGTGGTTGGCTGCCCGGAGCGGGACGGCAACGAGGAAATCGTCGCGTTCGTCGAGCTGCGCCCGGGCGCCGGGCTGGACACCGCCGCGCTGCACGGCCACCTGCGCGAGCGGCTGGCGCCTTACAAGCGGCCCGCGCGCATCGTGGCGCTGCCCGAACTGCCCACCAATAACAACGGCAAGATCCTCAAGCGCGTGCTGCAGGAGCAGGCCGGCTCGATGTTGACCCAAGGAGACCCCGCATGACCCGCTCTTTCCAAGCGCCTTCCGCCCTGCGCCGGCGGCTGATGGCGGCCGGCCTGTTCGGCGCCGTGGCGCACCCGTTCGCGGCGCTGGCGGCCGATGCCTGGCCCGCCAAGCCGGTGCGCCTGATCGTGCCGTTTCCGCCAGGCGGCCCGGTGGACAGCACCGCGCGCATCGCCAGCCAGAAGCTCGGCGAGATCTGGAAGCAGCCGATGGTCATCGACAACCGCGCCGGCGCCGGCGGCACGATCGGCGCCGCCATCGCGGCGAAGGAGGCACCGGACGGCTACACGCTGTTCCTGGGATCGATCCACCATGCGGTGAACCCGTCGCTGATGGGCAAGCTGCCATACGACATCGAGAAGGACTTCGCCCCGGTCAGCTTTGCGGCGATGTTTCCGGTGTTCGTGGTGGCCCACCCGTCGGTGCCGGCCAGCAACATCAAGGAACTGGTCGCGTACGCGAAGGCGGGGCACACGCTGGCCTACGGGTCGTCGGGCAACGGCGGCGGCACGCACCTGGCGGGCGAGCTGTTCAATATCGAGGCTGGCACCAAGCTGCAGCACGTGCCGTACAAGGGCAGCGGCCCGGCCATGAACGACCTGCTGGGCGGCCAGGTGCAACTGATGTTCAGCGATGCGCCGACCGCGCTGCAGCACATCAAGTCGGGCCGCATCAAGGTACTGGGCGTGGCCAGCCGCCAGCGCTCGGGCATGCTGCCCGACGTGCCCACCGTGGCCGAGTCGGGCCTGCCCGGCTACGAGGCGTATTCCTGGGCCGCGCTGTTCGCGCCAGCCCAGACGCCCAAGGCCGTGCTGGACAAGATCAACGCCGACTTCAACGTCGCCATGAAGGACCCCGCCGTCAAGCAGCGCCTGCTGCAGGCCGGCGCCGAGGCCGACGCGGGCACCCAGGCCCAGATGCGCGATCGGCTGCATGCCGAGATCGCCAAATGGCGCAAGGTGATTCAGACCGCGGGGATCACGGCGGGGTGAGGTTTGGGCGGCGTCGCAGGTTGGACGGCTGGCCCTCTCCCCCGACCCCTCTCCCGCACGGCGGGAGAGGGGAGCAGACTGGCGGGGTTTGAGCCATCAGCAGCAGGCATGCCCGCGCGCTATGCGCTGCCTTTTCACGGCGTGGGAGAGGGAGCCAACCGGCGGGGTTTGAGCCGTCAGCAGCAGGCACGCCCGCCGCTATGCGCTCCCCTCTCCCACGCGTGGGAGAGGGGTTGGGGGAGAGGGCGTCGAGGCTCTGCTTGCCGCCCAGTCCCAATTAGAGCCCCAGCCCAGCCAGCAAGGACCACTACCCGCCTTCCGCCGCCGGCCACCGGAACAGCGGCGGCTCCTTTTCCTTGAAGCGCCTGACTGCCTCGTGGTGGTAGTCGGTGGTGAACGCAATGCCTTGCCCGAGCGATTCCAGTTCCAGCATGCCGCGCACGTCGTTGCCCAGGGACTGGTGCAGCGCGCGCTTGGTCAGGGCGAAGGCCACCGGCGAGGCGGCGGCCATGGCGCGGGCGAGCTGGTCTGCGCGGGCGTGCAGCCGCT
This sequence comes from Cupriavidus sp. SZY C1, assembly GCF_032190535.1. Lineage (NCBI taxonomy): Bacteria > Pseudomonadati > Pseudomonadota > Betaproteobacteria > Burkholderiales > Burkholderiaceae > Cupriavidus > Cupriavidus sp. SZY C1. The sequence continues at coordinate 315,643 of NZ_JAUANU010000005.1, read as the reverse complement.
CCGCGGGAACGATCTCTAAGACGGCGCCGATCTGGCGCGCTTCCTCGGCGCCGATCTCTCGCGCGCTGAAGACGAGGTCGCGCGCGCGGGCCATGCCGACCACGCGCGGCAGCGTGTACAGCGCGCCGCAGTCGGGCACCAGGCCTACCTTCATGAATGGCATGCAGAACCGCGCGCGCGGCGTGGCGACGATGAAGTCGGCCAGCAGCGCCAGGCTGAAGCCGGCGCCGTAGGCCACGCCGTCCACCGCGGCCACCACGGGGCGGTCCAGGTCGGCGAGCAGGGCGATCCAGCCGTGCAGGTCGTCCATGCGGTTGCGGCCGGCGTCGGCGGCGGTCACGTTCATCGCGCGGATGTCGCCGCCGGCGCAGAAGTCGGTGCCGGCGCCGCGCAGCACCACGGCGCGCACGTCGCGGTTGGCGCGGATGTTCTGCACGGCCTCGCGCAGCGCATCGCGGATCGGGCCGTTCAGCGCGTTCTTCTGCTGCGGGCGGTTCAGCGTCAGCGTGGCCACGCCGTCCGCGACGTCCACCAGCAGCGTGTGTTCCTCGGTCATGCCTTGTCTCCGGGCGCGTTCGATGGCACAGCTTGAACGATGCGTGGCGGCGCGGCTATTCCGATGTTCGGAATCCGGCATTCGCCTGCCGCGAAGTCCCCCCGTAGTTGCGAGCATGGCGAAGGGGTCGCGGTTCGGGGGATAATCGCCGACCACCCCGGGAGACAACGTCATGCGCTTCGATCTGGTCGATCTGAACCTCTTCACGCATATCGCGGAAGCCAGCAGCCTGACCCGCGGTGCAGAACGTTGCCACCTGTCGCTGCCGGCGGCCAGCACGCGCATCAAGAACCTGGAAGAGCAGGTGGGCGTGAAGCTGCTGAGCCGCAGCAGCCAGGGCGTGAAGGTCACGCCGGCCGGCGAGACGCTGCTGGCCCACGCGCGCCGCGTGCTGCGCCAGATCGAGCAGTTGAGCGGCGACCTGCAGGAGTACGCGTCGGGCATCAAGGGCCACGTGCGCGTGTTCGCCAACACCACGGCCATGAGCGAATTCCTGCCCGGCGTGCTGCGCACGTACCTGGTCAACCATCCCGATGTGACCGTCGACATCCGCGAACGGCTGAGCCCCGACATCGTGCGGGCCGTGCAGGAAGGCATGGTCGATATCGGCATCGCGGCCAGCGGCGTGAACATGGAAGGGCTGGAGGTGATGCCTTACCGGCGCGACCGCCTGGTGCTGGCCACGGCGCTGAGCCACGCGCTGGCGCAGCGCAAGCGCGTGCGGTTCGTGGAGACGCTGGACTACGACTTCATCGGCCTGCCCGAGGAAAGCGCGATCCACAACTTCCTGAAGCGCGCCGCCGCCGATCTGCAGCGCACGCTGCACTGGCGCATCCAGGTCAGCAACTTCGAGACGGCCGCCCGCATGATCGAGGCCAACGTCGGCATTGGCGTGCTGCCGGAAAGCACGGCGCGCCGCCATGCGCAGACCATGGCGCTCAACATCGTGCAGATCGAGGACGACTGGGCCGAGCGCAAGCTGCAGATCTGCGTGGCGGACCTGGACGCGCTGCCGGTTTTCGCGCGCAAGCTGGTGGACCTGCTGGTGGCGGATGGCACCGGCGAGCCGGCCTGAGTTGGCGCGCGCCCGGCTGCGCTAGGCCAGCTCCGCCAGCATGCCGCGCAACTGGTGCTTGTGCAGCTTGCCGCTGGCGGTGGTGGGGATGGTCGGCACGCGCACGATGCGCGCCGGGCGCTTGTACGGCGACAGTCGCTCGGCCAGGTAGGCGTGCAGCGCCGCCGCGTCGAACGTCTCGCCGTCGCGCAGTTCCACGAACGCCACCACTTCCTCGTTGCCGTCGGCGGCCGGGCGGCCCACCACGGCCGACAGCCGCACCGACGGGTGCCCGTTGATGACCGATTCGACCTCGATTGGATAGACGCTGAAGCCCGAGCGGATGATCAGGTCGCGCGTGCGGCCGACGATGTACAGCGCGCCGTCGGGGCCAAGCCGGCCGATGTCGCCGGTGTTGAGCCAGCCGTCCGGGCGCAGCGCCTCGGCCGTCTGCGCCGGCGCGCGGTAGTAGCCGCGCATCACGCCCGGCCCCTTGACCCACAGCTCGCCGGGGGTGCCGGCCGGGACGGGCTCGCCATCCGGGCCGACGATGCGCAGCGCCGCGCCCTCGACAATCTCGCCTGCCGAGCAGTCGCTGCGCGGGCGATCCATCCGCGTGATGAACAGCGAGCCCGCGTACTCGGTCATGCCGTAGCCATGGTGCAGCGGCTGGCCGAACAGGGTCTCGACGTTGCGCTTGAGCGTGGGCTCCAGCGGCCCGCCGCCCGTGTACAGGTAGCGCAGCCGCCGCGTGGGCAGCGTGGCAATGCCCTGCTTGTGCAGGTGCGCCAGGATGCGACTGAACATGGCCGGCACGCCCTGCAGGATTGAGATGGCCTCGCGCTGCAGCGCGGCGCAGGCGTCGTTGACGTTGAAGCGCGCCACCAGGTACAGGCTGCCACCGCCCTGGAACGTGGCCAGCAGCAGCGTGGCCAGCCCGAAGATATGGGACATCGGCATCACCGCGTAGGCGCAGTCGCCGGGGCCGATGCCGCGCGTGTCGGCCGTGACGCGCGCGTAGTGCAGCAGGCCGCGGTGGGTGACCATCACGCCCTTTGGCTGGCCGGTGGTGCCGGACGTGTAGATCAGCGCGGCCACGTCGCGCGCCAGGTCGGCCGGCTCGCGGGCGCTGCTGGTATCGACATCGGCGGCCATCAGCGGCCCGAGCCCGGCCGGGGCGATCTCGCGTGCGCGGTAGCGCAGGCCGTGCCGCAGCGCGTCGGGCGAGGCCGCGTGGGTGAACAGCATCAGGCGCGGCGTGCAGTGGGCGCGGATTTCCTCGATCTCGCGCGCCGTGAGCCGCGCGTTCGTCACCACGGGCCAGGCGCCGATTTCCGACAGGGCAAAGACCAGCGTGATCACGGCCAGACAGTTCTCGCCAATGACCATCACGCGGTCGCCGGTGTCCACGCCCTGCGCGGCCAGATAGTCGCGCGCCAGCCCCACGGCGTGCCAGAGCTGCGCGAACGTAACGGTCCGCTCGCCTTCCAGCACGGCCACGTTGGCCGGGGCCTGGGCGGCCCAGTGGCGGGCGATGTCGCTGATGCGGGTGGCGCTGGCTCGGTCCTGCGGCATCTCGCTCAAGTCCTTTTCGAAGGGGGATTCGGGGTCGTCCGGGCCGGAGACCTTCCGGCATGTCGCAGTGTAGGGGCGGCCTTGCCGGCCCCGCAATTCGTGATCGGGAAAGCGGCGCTTCGGCCCGGCGGAAGCCCCGCGCGCCGCGCTATTCCACCTCGATGCCGGCGGTCTTCACCACGTTGCCCCACAGCGCCAGTTCGCGCTTGATGCGGTCCTGCAGCGGCGCCGGGCCGGTGATGTTCAGGTCGTAGCCCACCTCGGTCATGCGTGTGCGGAACGCGGGGTCCTGTCCCACGGCCTGCTGGGCCTTGACCAGCCGGTCCACCACGTCGGCCGGCATGCCCGGCGGGCCGACCAGGCCGTACCAGCCGGTCAGGTCGTACTGCTTGAGCCCCGATTCCACCAGCGTCGGCACGGTCGGCAGCGCGGCGTTGCGCGTCTTCGACGTGACCGCCAGCGCGCGCACCTTGCCGCCCTGGATGTGGCCGATGGCGGTGCCGGTGATGTCGAACATGAACGTGACCTTGCCGCTCATCACGTCGGCCATGGCCGGCGCGTTGCCCTTGTACGGCACGTGCAGCATCTTCACGCCGGTCATCTGCGCCAGCAATTCGGCCGACAGGTGGTTCGACGCGCCCACGCCGGCCGACCCGTAGCTGACCTCGCCCGGATGCTTGCGCGCGTAGGCCACCAGTTCGTCGACGTTCTTGGCCGGAAAGTCCTTGTTCAGCAGCAGGACGTTGGTGTAGTCGGTGATCAGCCCCACGTAGCTGAAGTCCTGCGCGGGCTTGAAGCTGACCGATTTCTGGATCAGCGGGGTCATCGTCATGGTGGGACTGGCCACGAAGTAGAGCGTGTAGCCGTCGGGCTTCGCGCTGGTGGTCATGCCGGCGGCAATGGCGCCGCTGGCCCCGGCGCGGTTGTCCACGACCACCGGCTGCTTGAGCACCCGGCCCATGTAGTCGGCGTAGATGCGCGCGGCCGTGTCCACCGGGCCGCCCGGCGCGTAGCCGACCAGCAGCCGCACGGGGCGCGCGGGATAGGTGTCGGCCAGCGCCGTCCCTTGGGCCAGCGCCAGTACCGCGCCGGCCAGCATGATTCGCAGCATCGTCTCCTCCTTTTTCAGGATTGTGGGAGCAGACTGTGCGGCAGCGCCGCCCCCCAGGCAATTTGCATTTCAAGAAGGCGGCCTTCGAGGATGCGATAACAGCGGGGCGGCCGATTGTTGATTCCGGCTCAATGGTGATTCGTCGATACGCGGCTTAATCCGCAACGGCCGATCCGGCACACTGCGGTCATCCGCGGCGAGATGCCGCTTTCCCATCACAGGAGTTGACCCATGAGCATCCCATCCTTCGGCGTCGGCACGTTCCGTCTGACCGGCCAGGCGGCCGTGGACTCGGTGCGCCAGGCACTGGAACTTGGCTATCGCGCCGTCGATACGGCCCAGATCTACGGCAACGAGGCCGACGTGGGCCAGGCGCTGGCCGAAAGCGGCGTGGCGCGCGGCGATCTGTTCGTGACCACCAAGATCTGGACGGCCAACTACGCGGCCGACAAGCTCGTGCCCAGCCTGCGCGAGAGCCTGGACAAGCTGCGGACCGACTACGTCGACCTGACGCTGATCCACTGGCCGGCGCCCGGCAACGGCGTGCCGCTGCCCGAGTTCATGGCTGCGCTGGCGGACGCCAAGGCGCAGGGGCTGACGCGCCAGATCGGCGTGTCCAACTTCAATATCGACCTGACGCGCCAGGCCATCGACGTGGTGGGCACCGGGCAGATCGCCACCAACCAGATCGAACTGAGCCCGTACCTGCAGAACCGCAAGCTGGCGGCGTTCCTGCAGGAGCAGGGTATTGCCGTGACGTCGTACATGACGCTGGCCTATGGCAAGGTGCTGAAGGACCCCGTGCTGGCGCGCATTGCCGACAAACACCGCGCCACGGTGGCGCAGGTGGCGCTGGCCTGGGCGCTGCAGCTTGGCTACGCGGTGATCCCGTCGTCCACGCGGCGCGAGAACCTGGCCAGCAACCTGCTGGCGCGCGACCTGAAGCTGGACGATGCCGACTTGGCCGCCATCGCCGCGCTGGAGCGCAATGGCCGCGAAGTGAGCCCGGACGGCCTGGCGCCGCAGTGGGACTGAAAGGGCGATTGTTGATCCCGCTTCAAAGGTATTTCGTCGATTCAAGGCTTAATCCGCAAGAGCGCAGCGGGCACACTGTGACCATTCCGAATGGTTAACAGGAGTTTCCGATGCGTACTTCCCCGATCGACACCGCCGCGCCGCTGTTCCAGCCCCACCAGCTTGGCAGCCTGACGCTGCCCAACCGGATCGTCATGCCGCCGATGACGCGCTCGCGCGCCAGCCAGCCCGGCGACGTGGCCAACGACCTGATGGCCGCGTACTACGCCCAGCGCGCCAGCGCCGGGCTGATCGTGGCCGAGGGCACGTGGATTGCCCCGCTGGGCAAGGGCTATGCGTGGACGCCGGGCATTCATACGCCTGAGCAGGTGGCCGGCTGGCGCAAGGTCACGTCGGCCGTGCACGCGGCGGGCGGGCGCATCTTCGCGCAGCTCTGGCACGTGGGCCGGCTGAGCCACACCAGCCTGCTGGGCGGGCAGTCGCCGGTGTCGTCGTCGGCCATCCAGGCCACTGGCGTGAACGTCTTTGCCGCCGGCCAGGACGGCACGCCGGGCTTCGTGCAGGCGTCGGCGCCGCGCGCGCTGGCCGTGGACGAGATCCAGGCGATCGTCGACCAGTTCCGCCAGGCGGCCCGCCATGCCATGGATGCCGGCTTTGACGGCGTGGAGTTGCACGCGGCCAACGGCTACCTGGTCAACCAGTTCATCGATTCCGGCGCCAACCACCGCACGGACGCCTATGGCGGCTCGCTGGAAAACCGGCTGCGTTTTCTGGGTGAAGTGGCGCAGGCGCTGATCGAGGGCACCGGCGACCGGACGCGCGTCGGCATCCGGCTGGCCCCGCTGACCACGCTCAATGGCTGCGTCGATGCCGATCCCGAGACCACCTACACGGCGGCCGCCCGGTTGCTGGGCGAGCTTGGCGTGGGCTACCTGCACATTGCCGAAGCCGACTGGGAAGATGCGCCGCACATGCCGCTGGCGTTCAAGCAGCGCCTGCGCGAGGTATTCCCCGGCACGCTGATCTACGCCGGCAAGTACACGGCCGAGCGGGCCGACGCGGCGCTGCGCGAAGGTTGGGCGGACCTGATCGCGTTCGGCCGGCCGTTCGTGGCCAACCCGGACCTGCCCGAGCGGCTGCGGACCGGCGCGCCGCTGGCCCTGCACGACCGCGACACGCTGTTCGGCGGCGGCGCCCGTGGCCTGACCGACTATCCTGCGCTGGACGCCAAGGCCGCCTGACGGCCGGGGGAAGGAGAGAGCCGGCCGCCTGCGCGCCGGCTTTTTTCCGGTTATCTCGCTTTGCAGCTTTTGCACGCCAGGCGCCGCTTTCCGGCCAATTTGTGACGAATAAGAGTCGTGTCGGCGGCCTGCAGGCTGGAACTCATGGCCGTTTTACGAGTCCATGTTGCGTTCGGTTACAATGCTGTCCCGCAGCAATGCATATCCGGCATTGTTCGCAATTGTCTGCAATCGCGCCCCCATCTTGTTACGTTTCGTCCTCTTCCTGCTGACTGCCCTGTGCCTGTCCGCGCTGTCGTTCACGGCAGCGGCGAACGTGCGCGCGGACGCGCAGGTCGATGCCGCGATCGAGGCGGCGGCCGGCATGACGACCGAGACGCCCGATTACGCGATGCTGGCCACCGGCGACGACCTGTCGCAGCTCGTGCTGCCGGGCGACCCCGACTACGGCGCCGACGACGAGGCCGATGACGGCCCGCCGCCGGGCTACTGCAACATCTGGTCCGCCGATCTGCTCGACCCGCTCGACCTGTTCGACGCGGTGGACGAAACCAGCGCGCTGTTCGTACTGCCCACCTTCAAGCCTGGCCTGTCCGTGGACGACCTGTTCCTGGCGCCCACGGCCCGCACCACGTTTGAATCCGAAGGGCTGTTCCGCCCGCCCAACCTGCGCGCCTGATTCTCCAGGCCCCCGCCCGGCGTTCCTGCCGGGTGGCGCGCTTTCCTTGCCCTTGCGCCCCCGATCTGTCCGCGAACCGCGTGTGTCGCGGCGTGCCCTGCCTGTCAATGCACCCGGTGTCCTGAACTGACGCCCGGCCCGCATGGCGGCACGGTGCGGCGTGGGTTGCCGGGCAGCCGTACCGTTAGAACCTTTCCGACATGAAGACCAAGAAAACGTTGACCTGGGTCGCGTCGCTGTCGCTATTGGCGGCGCCGGTCTGGGCCGCCCAGCCGGTGCCGGCCGGCGCCGCTGCGTCGAAGTCCCAGCCGGACGCCGCCCCGGCGTCGTCCATGCGGCCGTCCACGCAGCTCCTGGCCGCCAAGGCCATGCCGCGTGCCACCACGCCCGCGGCCGAAACCTTCGAATTGTCCCAACTGCTGGAACTCGCCCAATCGACCAACAAGGGCGTGGAAGCGGCGCAGGCGAACGTGGATGCCGCCACCGCGGCCATCACCACGTCGCGCGCGTATCCGAACCCGCAGGTGGAAGTGATGTACGGGCGCCTGTCCGGCAAGCAGCCGGGCGTGGCCAGCGGCAACGCGCCGTCGTATGCCGTGGTCCAGAAATTCGACTATCCCAACCAGCGCAGCCTGCGCGAGCGCATGGCGGGCCGCGGGCTGGAGGCGACCGAGGCGCAGCGGCTGAGCTTTCGTGCCGAACTGGCCGCACGCGTGAAGACGTCGTACTACCAGGTGCTGCGCCGCGAGACCGAACTGGCCGCCGCGCGCGAGGACCTGAACCTGATGCGCCAGATCCAGGAACGCGCCAAGGTGCGCGTGGACGTGGGCGAGGCGCCGCGCTACGAACTGATCAAGGCCGATACCGAACTGCTGGCCGCGCAGAAGACGCTGCAGACCGCCGAGCTGCGCGTGGAGCAGGCCAAGGCATCGCTGCGCCAGCAGGTGGGCGGCGCCATGCCGATGCGCTATGGGCTGCACGGCAGCCTGGCCAACACGCCCGACATCCCCACGCTGGCCGTGTTGCGCGACACCATGCAGGCCAACAACGCCGAGCTGATCCAGCGCCGCAGCGAACTGGAACGCGCGCGGCTGGGCGTGGATTACCAGCGCTCGCTGCGGCTGCCCGAGGTGGCGCTGCGGGCCAGCACCGACCGCCAGCCGGACAACAACGTCTCGCAGATTGGCCTGGTGATGACGATTCCGCTCTGGGACCGCCGCAGCGGCCCCGTGGGCGAGGCCACGGCGCAGGCCACGCAGGCGCGCACCGCGCTGGAAGCGCGCGAGTTCGAACTGACCCAGGAGCTGGACACCGCGTTCCAGCAGTACGAGATCACGCAGGCCCAGGTCACGGCGCTCGAATCGGGCATCGTGCGCGAGGCCGAGTCGGCGCTGGGCGTGGCGGAAGCCGCCTACCGCTTTGGCGAGCGCGGCATCCTGGACTACCTGGACGCGCAGCGCGTGCTGCGCAATGCGCGCACCGAGCTGATCAACGCGCAGTACGAGATGCAGATCGCCGCCATCCAGATTGAAAAGCTCATGTCGGCCACGCCCGGTGCCCCCACCGGCCCCGCGCCCTCCATGCCTGTATCCCCGAATCTGAACTGACCATGCGCCCCAACCATTCCCTGCTTTCCATTGCCGCCGCCGTTGTGCTGGCGCTGTCGCTGGCCGGCTGCTCCAAGGAGCCCGAGGCCGTTGCCGAGGCGCCCAAGCTGCCGCCCGGCGTGGTCAAGCCCGAAGAAAACCTCCAGAAGACCCTCAAGGTGGCCGTGGTGGCCACGTCCCCGTTCAGCGAGATGCTGCGCGTGGCCGGCCGCGTCGACTTCGACGAACAGCGCGTGTCGCGGATCGGCGCCACCGTTACCGGCCGCGTGACCGACCTGTACGCCATCCTGGGCCAGGAAGTGAAGGCCGGCCAGGTGCTGGCGCGCCTGCACAGCAGCGAACTGGGCGCCGCGCAGATGGCCTTCCTGAAGGCCGAGGCGCAGAACGAGCTGCAGGCCCGCAACGCCGAGCGCGCGCGCCAGCTGTTCGACGCCGACGTGATCGGCCGCGCCGAACTGCAGCGCCGCCAGAGCGAGTACGCGATTGCCGCGGCCGAGATGCGCGCCTACCGCGACCAGCTGCGCGTGCTGGGCATGTCGGCCCAGGCCATTGCCACGCTGGCCAAGAACGGCAGCATCGAATCGTATTCGCCGGTGTTCTCCAGCATCAACGGCACGGTGGTGGAGCGCAACGTGGCCCAGGGCCAGGTGGTGCAGCCGGCCGACGCGCTGTACACCGTGGCCGACCTGTCGCGCGTCTGGGTGGTGGCCGAAGTGCCCGAGCAGCAGGCCGCGCAGGTGGCCGAGGGCCAGGCCGTCGACATCGAGGTGCCGTCGCTGGCCAACAGCAACGGCCGCATCACGGGCAAGCTGATCTACGTGGGCCGCACCGTGAACCCGCAGTCGCGCACGGTGCTGGTCCGCACCGAGCTGGAGAACAAGGAAGGGCGCCTGAAGCCGGCCATGCTGGCCAGCATGCTGATCGCCGGCAAGCCGGTGGACACGCTGGTGGTGCCGGGGTCCGCCGTGGTGCGTGACGGCAACGACGAGCAGGTGTACGTGGAAACCGCGCCGGGCCAGTACCGGCTGACCAAGGTGAAGCTGGGCTCGGAGAGCGACGGCATGCGCGTGGTGCAGAGCGGCATCAGGTCGGGCGACCGCGTGGTCGTGGAGGGCGCGTTCCACCTCGACAACGAGCGCAAGCGACTGGAACAGGGGTAAGCCGCCATGATGACATCGCTTGTGGAAGCCGCGATCAAGCAGCGGCTGGTGGTGTGCGTGGTGGCGGTAGTGCTGTTCTTCTTCGGGCTGCGGGCGGCGGGCAAGCTGTCGGTCGATGCGTTCCCGGACGTGACCAACGTCCAGGTGCAGATCGCCACGGAAGCCACCGGCCGCTCGCCCGAGGAAGTGGAGCGCTTTGTCACGGTGCCCATCGAAATGTCGATGACCGGCCTGCCCGGGCTGGAGGAAATGCGCTCGCTGAACAAGGCCGGCCTGTCGCTGATCACGCTCGTGTTCACCGACAAGACCGACGTCTACTTCGCGCGGCAGCTGGTCATGGAGCGGCTGATCGAGGTGGGCGGGCGCATGCCCCAGGACGTGGCGCCGGTGCTGGGCCCGGTCTCGACCGGCCTTGGCGAGGTGTACCAGTACACGCTGGACCGCGCCGACGACGGCAACCGCGAACTGACGCAGGAAGAGCTGGCCGAGCGCCGCATCGCGCAGGACTGGGTGGTGCGGCCGCTGCTGCGATCGATCCCGGGCGTGGCGGAAATCAACTCGCAGGGCGGCTTCGTGCGGCAGTACCAGGCACTGGTCAACCCGGAGCGGATGCGCCACTACGAGGTCAACATCCAGCAGGTCTACCAGGCGCTGGCGCGCAACAACGCCAACTCCGGCGGCGGCGTGCTGCCGCACTACGCGGAGCAGTACCTGATCCGCGGCGTGGGCCTGGCCAAGGGCGTGGAGGACATCGGCAGCATCGTGCTCAAGGAGGTCAACGGCACGCCGGTGTACCTGCGCGACGTGGCGCAGGTGACCATCGGCCACGAGGTGCGCCAGGGCGCGCTGGTCAAGAACGGCCAGACCGAGGCCGTGGGCGGCATCGTGATGATGATGCGCGGCGGCAACGCCAAGGAGGTGGTGAGCCGGATCAAGGCCCGCGTGGCCGAGATCAACGACAAGGGCATGATCCCCGGCGGCCTGCAGATCGTGCCGTACTACGACCGCAGCGAACTGGTGGACGCCGCGCTGTGGACGGTCACCAAGGTGCTGCTCGAAGGCGTGGTGCTGGTGGTGATCGTGCTGTTCCTGTTCCTGGGAGACGTGCGCTCGTCGGTCATCGTGCTGGCCACGCTGGTGCTGACGCCGCTGCTGACGTTCATGGTGATGAACCGCATGGGGCTGTCGGCCAACCTGATGTCGCTGGGGGGGCTGGCCATCGCCATCGGCCTGATGGTGGACGGATCGGTGGTGGTGGTGGAGAACGCGTTCGAGCGGCTGGGCCACGCCGACAAGAGCGGGCTCACGCGCACGGAGATCCTGGTCAAGGCCGTGCAGGAGGTGGCCACGCCGGTGATCGTGGGCGTGGGCATCATCATCCTGGTGTTCCTGCCACTGATGACGCTGCAGGGCATGGAAGGCAAGATGTTCGCGCCGCTGGCCGTGACCATCTCGATCGCGCTGGCGATCTCGCTGTTCCTGTCGCTGACGCTGTCACCGGTGCTGTCGTCGTACCTGCTCAAGGGCGGCGCCGAGCATGACACGCGCATCATCGCGTTCATGAAGCGGCACTACCTGCGCATGCTGCACTGGGCGCTGCTCAACAGCAAGAAGACGGTGCTGGGCGCGGTGGGGATGTTCGTGGCCACGGTGCTGATCGTGCCGATGCTGGGCACGTCGTTCATCCCGGAGATGAAGGAAGGCTCGATCGTGCCGGCCATCGATCGCGTGCCGAACATCTCGCTGGAAGAGTCGATCAAGCTGGAGAAGCAGGCCAACAAGCTGGTGCTGGAAGTGCCCGGCGTGAAGTCGGTGGTGTCCGGCGTGGGCCGCGGCGAAAGCCCGGCCGACCCGCAAGGCCAGAACGAGTCGACCCCGATTGCCAGCCTGAAGGACCGCGACGAGTGGCCCGACGGCTGGACGCAGGACGACATCGCCAACGCCATCCGCGACAAGCTCAAGGCCATTCCCGGCGTGCAGATCGTGATGGCGCAGCCGATTTCGGACCGCGTGGACGAGATGGTCAGCGGCGTGCGCTCGGACATCGCCGTGAAGATCTTCGGCGACGACCTGGACAAGCTGCGTGACCTGGCCGGCGAGATCGCGCGCGTGGCGGGCGGCATCCAGGGCTCGCAGGACATCCGGATCGAGCGGATCTCGGGCCAGCAGTACTTGTCGATCGAGATCGACCGGGCGGCCATCGCGCGCTACGGGCTGAACGTGTCGGACATCCACGACATCATCGAGATCGCCATCGGCGGCAAGCGTGCCACGGACATCTTCGAGGGCGAGCGCCGCTTTGCGGCGGCCGTGCGCCTGCCCGAGGAATTCCGCAGCAACGTGCAGGCCATCCGCAACCTGCTGGTGCAGGCGCCGGACGGCGTGCAGGTGCCGCTGCAGAGCGTGGCGAAGATCGAGGTCAGCGACGGCCCCGCGCAGATCAGCCGCGAGATGGCCAAGCGCCGCGTGGTGGTGATGATCAACGTGAAGGACCGCGACCTGGGCGGGTTCGTGGCCGAGCTGCAGTCGGCCACGGAGAGCAAGGTCAAGCTGCCGGAGGGCTACTACTACGAGTGGGGTGGCCAGTTCCAGAACATGGAACGCGCCATGGGCCACCTGCAGCTGATCGTGCCGCTCACCATCGCGGCGATCTTCTTCCTGCTGTTCCTGCTGTTCAACTCGCTGCGCTTTGCCACGCTGATCATCACGGTGCTGCCGTTCGCGTCGATCGGCGGCATCATCGGGCTGTTCGTCACGGGTGAATACCTGTCGGTGCCGGCGTCGGTGGGCTTTATCGCGCTGTGGGGCATGGCGGTGTTGAACGGCGTGGTGCTGGTGTCGTACATCCGCACGCTGCGCGAGCAGGGCATGTCGCTGCGCAACGCCGTGGTGCGCGGCGCCACGCAGCGGTTCCGGCCGGTGATGATGACCGCGACCATCGCGATGCTGGGCCTGGTGCCGTTCCTGTTCTCGTCGGGGCCGGGCTCCGAGGTGCAGCGGCCGCTGGCCGTGGTGGTGATTGGCGGGCTGATCACGTCGACGCTGCTGACGCTGGTGATGGTGCCGGTGCTCTACCGCTGGTTCGACGACCGCAAGCCCGAGGCGCGCGACATGTCCGTGTAATCGCCCAGGCAACCGCCGCAGTACAATGGCAACCGGCCGGCATGCATCGCGCGTGCCGGCCGTTTTTTGTTGGAGTGAATACCCATGACAACGCATGCACGCCGCTTGCTGCTGGCGTCTATCGCTTTCGTGACGGCCGCGGTCCTGCCGGCCATCGCCCCGGCGGCCGATGCCCCGGTCAACGTGGAACTGGGCCAGCGCGGCGGCCGCCCCGAGGCGCCCGAAGCTCCGCTTGCCTGCATGCAGGCGGTCAAGGCCAAGCTGCCGAATCCCGACCGGTTCCGCTGGCTGGGCAGCAACACGCGCCGCGTGGCCGAGGACGTCTACAGCGTGGTGGGCACCATCGCGTTCGTGAACCAGGCCGGCGAGGCGCGGCAGGGCGATGCCCAGTGCGACGTCATGCGCGCACCGGGCAACCAGTTCATCGTGCCGAAGGTCCGGCTGCCGCAGTAGGGTCGGGCCGGCGCGCGGCGGGCAGCAGGTCGCCGCGCAGCAGCCGCGCCGCCGTCTTCCACAGCAGCACGCCGATGATGGCATTGGCGGCTACGAACAGGCCGAACGCCAGTTGCGGCATGACGCCGCCGGCGCCGCGCTCCACCATGCGGATGGCCATGCCGGGCAGCGCCGCCACGCCAAAGCTGAAGGCCCAGAGCCCCGGCGAGAACCGCTGCACGCCAATCCACGGCGCCAGCCGCACCATCACCAGCGCCTGGTACAGGCCGTAGCCCAGCAACGCATACGCGAACAGGTCTGGCTGGCCGTGCGTCAGCGCCATCCACGCCGTGCCGCCCACCACGGGCGGCGCAATCTGGATGCCCAGCAGCGCGCGCCGCGCCTCGGGCAGCGGCGCGTTGACCGCCGCGCGGTTCAGCAGCATCGACTCGATCGCCAGCCACGACAGCAGGCTCACGCCGAACAGCATCATGCCCACCTGGTGCCAGCCGAACATGGCCGCCGCCGTGGCCCCGACAAAACCCGGCGCCACGGCCGGCAGGTAGGCCGCCGGCGTGATGGCCGCCGGTTCCATCCCGCCTTGCCAGAGCCGCCCGTGCAGCGCGGCGCCCAGCGCGAGCTGCCCGACCGTCGCCACCCCGAACATCACCATGGCCACCTGCGGCGCGTAGGGCTGGACGATCTGCGTCGCCAGCAGCGTCGAGGTGGGAATCAGCGCCGCGAACGACGACTGCACCGGATCGGCCATTTCCGCGCGCGCGGCATCGGGCGCCACGGCCCACTTGCGCAGGTAGGCGCCGATCAGCACCGTCCAGAGCGCCAGGCCGAAGCCCGCCAGCACCACGGCGGGCAGGGCCGGGATAGCCCAGACGCGCACGGCGCCGCGCCACGCGTTGGCCAGGGCCAGCGTGCCGACCGCCATGCCGAAGAACGACAGCGGGATGGTACGAAAAACGGAAGATGGGGTGGGGGCGCCCATGATGTGCTCGCAAAAGTGCCGGTTGATGCCTTGGATGGTACGCAGCCTTGGCGCGCGGCGTTGACGCGACCGGCTCAAGCTGTTGCTGATTCGTCTCAATCGGGTTGACGCATGACATTTTCGTCATGTTCCGGATCGAATGTGGACATCGGACGGATCGTCGACTAGGCTTTGTGTACGCTGTACACAAGATGGCGGCGCAACCGTGGCAACCGAACTGGAGACGTTTGCATGAACATCGAAACCACCAACGAACACCGCTGGCTGCACAAGCTGGCTGGCAACTGGATGGCCGAGGGCGAGGCACAGATGGGCCCGGACGGCCCCACCGAGAAGTGGCGGATTCCCGAGCAGGTCAGCAAGATCGGCGACGCCTGGGTGCAGACCCGCTCGGAGGGCGATTTTCCCGGCTGCGGCCCGGCCGTGACGGTGATGACGCTGGGCTACGACCCGGCCCGCAAGCACTTTGTCGGCACCTTCGTCGGCTCGATGATGACGCACATGTGGGTCTACGAAGGCGACCTGGAGGCCGATGGCAAGACGCTGACGCTGCGCGCCGATGGCCCGGCCTTCAACCCGGACGGCAGCGTGGTGCCGGGCAAGATGGCGAAGTACCGTGACGTCATCGCGTTCCAGGATGACGACCACCGCACGCTGACGTCGTTCATGCAGACCGACAGCGGCGAGTGGATCCAGATCATGCAGGCCCGCTACCGGCGGGAACGCTAGGGAAGGAAGCGGCCGGCCCGGGGGTGGCCCGGGCGGCCTGAATCAGGCTGGATCAGGCGCGGTCGAGTTCGTTGCTGTTCCACCATGCTTCCAGCAACGGCTGGAAGCGGTCGTCCGGGGCGGGCGGCACGCGCGTGCTCTTGCGCGCGGGCGGCAACTGGCGGCCGGTCAACTGGTAGAAGACGGCGGCCGGCGGGGTGCCGGGGCCGTAGGGCACATGGTCGATCACGCTCATCTGCCGCGCGGCCTTCAGCGCGCGCGTGGTTTCCTCGGCCGTCAGGCCGCACCCGTCGGCCAGCGCGTCACGGCGCAGGGGGCCCTGACGTTGCAAGCCTTCGATCAGAAGATGAACGCACTCGCGCGTATTCCTTTTCATGCAGCGCATTTTTCCGCACTGCCTGACACTTCACAATGACACTTGACACTTGTTTGCAATCCACCGCACGCAACTGTGGCAAGCGCGCAAATCCGGCCGCCAAAGCGCTGGACGCGCCACTTGCGGTGTCCGGCGCTTGCGCTCGTCCCGATACTGTATAAACATACAGTATTCGACGAATTCCTATGTCCGCGCCGGCGCCCCCCGGCCGGACGACTGCCCCACCATGACCGCATCCCCGCATGGACAGTTGCCGCTGGCGGCACCGGACCATGTGCCATCTTCCACCCCGCCCGCGCCGTCGCCCGATGGCCCGCCGCCGGCCGCGCCCCGCGAATCGGTGCGCGAGCTGGAGCAGCGCTATCCGGGCCTGTGGCGCGCGGGCCAGCTTGGCCGCGCCGGGCGCCTGCCCGTCTGTCCCACCGGCTACGACGCGCTGACCGCCGAGCTGCCCGGCGGCGGCTGGCCCGCCGGCGCCGTGACAGAGCTGATGCTGGCGCACGATGGCACGGGCGAACTGCGCCTGCTGATGCCGGCGCTGCGCACGCTGGCCGCCGGCGGCCGGCGCATCGGCCTGGTCAATCCACCCTACCTGCCCAATGCCGCCAGCCTGGCGGCGGCCCGGCTGCCCGCGCGCCAGGTGTACTGGGTGCGCCCGACCCCGGCGGCAACGCTGGCGTCGCAGCGCACGGACATGCTCTGGGCCGCCGAGCAGATGCTGCGCAGCCAGGCATTCGGCGCGGTGCTGGTCTGGCTGGGCCGCGCGCGGCCCGAGGCGCTGCGGCGCCTGCAGGTGCTGGCGCAGGGCGGGGACACCGTGGTCTGGGTGCTCCGGCCGCTGCGGGTGCTGCATGAGTCGTCGCCCGCCGTGCTGCGGCTGGCGCTGTCGCCGCAGCCGGGCAACCTGATGTCGATCGACTTCCACAAGCGGCGCGGCCCCGTGCGGGACACGCCGCTGCTTTTGCCGCTGGAAGGCATGGCCCACGTGCCGCAACGCACGGGCATGCCCGCCGTCCTGCCCGCCACGCCGGCGGGTGCCGACCATGTTGCCGATGACGTACTGGATCGCGGTGCACCTGCCGCGCCTGCCGCTGGACGCGCTGCAGCCGAGCTGGCCTGAGCCCGCCGGCCCGCCCGGCCCGGCCGCCCCCGGCATCGGCACGCTGCACAAGCTGCCGGTGGCGGTGGTGGAGCACGAGCGCGTGGTGCTGGCCAACGGGCCGGCCATGGCGCTGGGCGTGTGCTACGGCATGCGGCGCGGCGGCGTGCAGGCGTTGTCCGCCGATGTGGTGCAGCTGGAACGCGGGCTGGCGGCCGAGGCTGACCTGCTGACGTCGGTGGCGCTGACGCTGCTGCACTTCACGCCGGCCGTGACGATCGACACCGAGCCGGAATCGGCCACGGTGATGCTCGACGTCACGGCCAGCCTGCGGCTGTTCGGCGGCCATCGCGCGCTGTGCCGGCAGGTGCGCGCCCGCGTGCGGCAACTGGGCACGTTTGCGCAGGTGGGCAGCGGCACCACGGCGCAGGGCGCGGCATGGCTGGCCCGCCAGCCGGTGCGCCGCACGCCGCGGGGCATCGTCCGCCCGGCCCGCCGCGCGATCCAGCCGGCGCGCATGACGCGGCTGCTGGACCGCCTGCCCGTGGATTGCCTGCACGCGTACACCGACCCGGAATGGCTCGAAGGCATCGGCTGCCGCACGCTCGCGCAGGTGCGGCGCCTGCCGCGCGCGGGGCTGTCGCGCCGCATCGGCACCGAGCTGCTGGCGCGGCTGGACCAGGCCTATGGCCACGCCCCATCGGGCTTTGCCTGGTTCGAGGCGCCCCCGGCCTTTGCGCAGCGCATGGAGCTGCCCGGCCGCATCGAAGCGGCCGATGGCGTGCTGGCCGGCGCGCAGCGGCTGCTGCTGGCGCTGTCCGGCTGGCTGGCGGCGCAGCAGGCCGGCGTCACGCGCTGCGTGCTGGTGCTGGAACACGAGCGCTATCGGCTGGGCGAGGACACCGACAGCACGCCGGTGCCGCTGGCACTGGCGCAGCCGAGCCGCGACCCGGTCCACCTGTCGAAGCTGCTGCGCGAGAAGCTGGACAAGGTGCGTTTTCACGCGCCGGTGAGCGGGCTGGGTTTGCGGGTGGAGGCGATGGAGACGTGCCTGCCGCAGAGCGATTCGCTGTTCCCGGAGCCCGGCGCGGAGCCGGCCGAGCTGGGCCGGCTGCTCGATACGCTGGTGGCCCGGCTGGGCCGCGACAACGTGCTGCAGCCGCAGCCGCTGGCCGACCATCGGCCCGAATGCGCCAACCGCTGGGGCCCGCTGGGCGACGCGCCCGCGCGTGCGCCGGCCCCGGGCGCGCTGCCGCCCGAACGCCCGCTGTGGCTGCTGGAATCGCCCCAGGCGCTGCGCGTGGAAAAGCACCGCCCCGTCTACCAGGGGCCGCTGGTCATGCTGACGCGGCCGGAGCGCATCGAGGCCGGATGGTGGGACGGCGGGCTGGCCACGCGCGACTACTTCATCGCCGAACGCGCCGACGGGCTGCGCTGCTGGGTCTATCGCGAACGCCCCGGCCGCCCCACGCGGGATGGGCAGGAAGACGGCGGCGATTACCGCTGGTTCCTGCACGGCCTGTTCGCCTGAATACCACCCTCGACCATGCTGCCCGGACTGTCTTCCCTGCTGCCGTCGCTGCCCGACTACGTCGAGCTGCATTGCATTTCGAACTTCACGTTCCTGGACGGCGCGTCGCACCCGCAGGAGCTGATCGCCCGCGCGTTCCAGCTGGGCTACAGCGGGCTGGCGCTGACCGACGAGTGCTCGGTGGCCGGCACGGCCCGCGCGCACCACGCCATCAAGGTGCTGCGCGAGGACATGTGGGAAGCGGTGGCGCGCAGCGCGCGGCGGCTGTCGGCCGGGCAGGCCGCCGGCGAGGCCGACGACGTGGACGACATCGTGGTGTTCGTCGACGAGGACGACGACGACCCGGATGCCGGCCACGCCGCGGCAGGCGACGAGGACGGCGAGGATGGCGAGGCCACGGCCGGCCCCGCCGACGACCACGCCGCCGCCGAGCGCCGCCACGCGATGCTGGAAACGCTGGCGGCCGCGGCCGACGCCTTCAACCTGGTCATCGGCAGCCGCTTCACGTTGACCGCCGCGCCCGGCGACGCCATGCCGGCGCCGCGCCTGGTGCTGCTGGCGTGCAACCGCGACGGCTTCGGCAATCTCAGCGAGTTCATCACGCTCGGCCGCCGCCGCGCGGAAAAAGGCAGCTACCTGCTGTATCCGTCCGACATCGCCGATCCCCAGCCCGACGAACACCACCTGCGCGGCATGCCCGACTGCCTGGCCATCCTGCTGCCCGGCTACTGCGCCGATGCCGACGTGCTGCGCGCGCAGGCGCAGTGGTGCCGCGAGGTGTTCGGCGCGCGTGCGTGGATCGCGCTGGAACTGCTGCAGGGCCATGCCGATGCGCTGCACCGCACGCGGCTGCAGGACGTCTCGCGGGATACCGGCGTGCCGCTGGTGGCGGCCGGCGCGGTCAACATGCACGTGCGCTCGCGCAAGCCGCTGGCCGACGTGCTGACCGCCATCCGGCTCGGCCAGCCGCTGCCGCAGTGCGGCATGGCGCTGGCGCCGAACGCCGAGGCGCACCTGCGCATGCGGCAGGTGCTGTCGCGGCTGTACCCGCGCGACGCGCTGGCGCAGACGCTGAAGATCGCCGCGCAATGCCGCTTCTCGCTCGACGCGCTGCGCTACGAGTATCCGGAGGAACTGGTGCCGGCCGGCCTGACGCCCATCGGCTACCTGCGCCAGGAAGTGAAGAAGGGCATTGCCGAACGCTTTCCGCACGGCATGGAGCCTGACTGGGAGACCCAGTTGGAAGGCGAGCTTGCGCTGATCGAGGAGAAGCACTACGAGCCGTTCTTCCTGACCGTGCACGACATCGTCCGCTTCGCGCGGGAGCGCGGCATCCTGTGCCAGGGCCGGGGCTCGGCCGCCAACTCGCTGGTCTGCTACTGCCTGCATATCACCGAGGTCAGCCCCGAGCAGGCCAACCTGCTGTTCGGCCGCTTTCTGTCGCGCGAGCGCGACGAGCCGCCCGACATCGACGTCGACTTCGAACACCAGCGGCGCGAGGAGGTCATCCAGTACATCTACGACAAGTACGGCCGCCACCGCGCCGCGCTGGCCGCGTCGCTGATCACGTACCGCTCGCGCAGCGCGCTGCGCGACGTGGGGCGCGCGCTGGGCATCGACCCGAGCGTGGTGGAGCAGGTGGTGAAGGGCCAGGCGTGGTGGGACGGCGGCACCGCGTTCATCGAGCGGATCTCGCGCTACGGGCTGGACCCCGATTCGCCAGCCGTGCGGCAGTGGGCCAGCCTGACCGAGCAGCTTCGCGGTTTTCCGCGCCATCTGTCGCAGCACGTGGGCGGGTTCGTGATCGCGCGGCACAAGCTGTCGCGGCTGGTGCCTATCGAGAACGCGGCGATGAAGGACCGCAGCGTGATCCAGTGGGATAAGGACGACCTGGAGTCCCTGGGGCTGCTCAAGGTGGACGTGCTGGCGCTGGGCATGCTGACCGCCATCCGGCGCGCGCTGGCGATGATCCCGAACCCCGAGCCGGAGCGCGCGGGCCTGCCCACGCGCATGGAGGACCTGCCCGAGACCGACGACGCCACCTACGAGATGATCTGCAAGGCCGATACGATCGGCGTGTTCCAGATCGAATCGCGCGCCCAGCAGTCGATGCTGCCGCGCCTGCAGCCGCGCCAGTACTACGACCTGGTGGTGGAGGTGGCCATCGTGCGGCCCGGGCCCATCCAGGGCGGCATGGTGCACCCGTACCTGAAGCGGCGCGAGGACCTGCGCCGCACCGGCAAGATGCCGACCTACTTCAACGACGTGATCCGCCGCGTGCTGGGCCGCACGCTGGGCGTGCCGATCTTCCAGGAACAGGTGATGCAGCTTGCCATCGAGGCGGGCGGCTTCACGCCGGGCCAGGCGGACCAGCTGCGGCGGTCGATGGCGGCATGGCGGCGGCGCGGCGATCTCAAGAAGCACCAGGACGCGCTGGTGCGCGCGCTGACGTCGCGCGGCTACCCCGAGCCCTTCGCGCTGGCCATCTGCAAGCAGATCGAGGGCTTTGGCGAGTACGGCTTTCCGGAAAGCCACGCGGCCAGCTTTGCCAAGCTGGTCTACGTCAGCGCATGGATCAAGTGCCACTACCCCGACGCGTTCCTGTGCGCGCTGCTCAACAGCCAGCCGATGGGGTTCTACTCGCCGTCCCAGCTCGTGCAGGACGGGCGCCGCCATGGCGTGGCGACGCAGCCGGTGGACGTCACCATCAGCGGCTGGGAAAGCACGCTGGAGCCGCGCCGCACCGGGCAGCGCCATCGCGACGTGCGGCTGGGCATGAACCGCGTGAAGGGCATGCGTGAGGCGGCCGCGCTGCGCATCGAGGCGGCGCGCGCCGCGCGGCCCTTCGACAGCGTGGAAGACCTGGCGCACCGCGCGGCGCTGGACGCGCACGACATCGACGTACTGGCCGCCGCCGACGCACTGGTGTCGCTGGCCGGCCATCGGCATCAGGCCCGCTGGCACGCACGCGGCGCCGCCGTGCAGAGCGCGCACCGCGACCTGCTGCACGAGGCGCCGCCGCAGGAACTGGCGCTGGCGCTGCCCGAACCGAAGATTGGCGAGGACGTGGCGGCCGACTATGCGAGCCTGGGGCTGTCACTGAAGTGCCACCCGCTGACGCTGCTGCGGCGCCGCCTGGCTGCGCTGCGGTACGTGACCGCGCAGCAGTTGTCCCGGCTCGGCAACGGCCGCCGCGTGCGCGCGTGCGGCATCGTCACGGTCCGCCAGCGTCCCTCCACGGCCAGCGGCACGATCTTCACGTCCATCGAGGACGAGACCGGCGCCATCAACGTGATCATCTGGCCCGGCCTGGTGGAACGCCAGCGCAAGGAAGTCCTCGGCGCCACCCTGCTCGGCGTGATCGGCACCTGGCAACGCCAGGGCGAAGTCCGCCACCTGGTCGCCGACGAACTCGTCGACCTGAGCCCGCTGCTGGGCCGGCTGATGGTGGGAAGCCGGGATTTTCATTAGGGGCGAGGAACGCCGCTGGCGGATGTAATGCCGCTGGTTTTCTCAAAGTGGGAGAGGGGTCGGGGCAGAGGGCGTTGAGTGTCTGCTTGCCGATCGACGTCGCAACTTGAGCCGCTGGCCCTCTCCCCCAACCCCTCTCCCGCAGGCGGGAGAGGGGAGAAAAAACGTCGCTGGCGATTGTCGAGGGGAGTGAAAAATGCCGCTGGCGAATGCCTAGGGGAGCGAAAACCAGCGGCACCACGGCTACACCGATCTACGCTGCCCCTGGCACATCCCGCTGTGGCTGTCCGTCGTAGGTCCACAGGAACTGGCGTGGGATCGGGCCCTTGTTGCGGCCGCCTTGCTGGGTTTGTTCCCAGGCGTGAGACAGGATGCCCACCGAGCGCGAGAGGCAGAACAGGCCGCGGGCCAGCGGGGCCGGGAAGCCCAGTTCGGCGTAGATGACGGCGGTGGCGCCGTCGATGTTCATCGGGATCGGCTTGTCGCGGCCCTGGCTCAGGTGGCGTTCGACGGCGCGGGCGATGGCGGCGTACCGGCCCGATACCACGCCGTCGCGCGCGGCGTCGTCCACCAGCGCCAGCAGCCGTGGCGCGCGTGGGTCGAGCGGGTGGAAGCGGTGGCCGAAGCCGGAGACGAACTTGCCGTGCAGGTCTCGATAGTGGGCCAGGCCGGCGGCCACGGCCGCGTCGGGCGATTCGCCGGCGTCCTGGCGCCGCGCGATGTCCTGGTACAGCTCCACGGCCTGCTCGCCGGCGCCGCCGTGCACGTCGCCCAGCACATTGACGGCCGACGCCATCGCGTTGTTCAGGCCCACCCCGCACGTCGCGGCCATGCGCGCGATGGCGATGCTTGGCGCCTGCGGGCCGTGGTCCACGGCCGCCATCAGCGCCGCGTCCAGCAGGTCGCCGGCGCGTTTCTCCGGCAGATCGCCGCGCAGCATCAGCCAGATCATCTGCGCGAACGACACGTTGCCGATCAGCTGCTCGATCGGATAGCCCCGGTAGCGGATCTCGCCCGGCTTCATGTCGATGATCGACGTACGCCACCAGTCCTGCGACGCCTGCCGGCCCGCGTCCATCGGGAAAGTCTCGCTCATAGCGCGCGCTCCTGTTTCAGTGTGGCGATGGCGTCGGCGTCGTAGCCGAGTTCGCCGAGGATGTCGTCGGTGTGCTGGCCCAGTTGCGGCGGCGGCGTGTCCACCGCGGGCGCCGTGCCGTTGACCTTGAAGCCGGTGCGGACCACGCGGATGTCGCGGCCCACGCCGGGCACGTCGGCAAAGTCGCCGATCATGCCGCGATCGCGCACCTGCGGATGCGCCAGCACGTCGGGCACCTGCATGACCGGCCCGGCCGGCACGCCGGCCGCGTTCAGCAACTGCCACCACTCGGTGGCCGACTTGCCCGCCAGCGCCGCTTCCAGCTCGGCGGTCAGCGCGGCGCGGTTGGCCAGCCGCGCCTGGCGCTCGGCAAAGCGCGCGTCGGTGGCCAGATCGGGGCGGCCCACCACGCGGCACACGGCCTCGAACTGTTCCTGCTTGTTGGCGGCGATGTTGAGCGGGCCGTCGCCAGTGCGGAACGTGCCGGACGGGCTGGCGGTCATGTTCTCGTTGCCCATCGGCACCGGGTTCTTGCCGGCGATCAGGTGGTTGGACACCACCCATCCCATCGTCGCCATGGTGGCTTCCAGCATCGACACGTCCAGGAAATAGCCCTCGGTGCGGTCCCGGTCTGCCAGCGACGCGGCGATGGCGAACGCGGCCGTCATGCCGCCGATGGTGTCCGACACCGGATACCCCACGCGCAGCGGCGCGCTGGCTGCGTCGCCGGTGATGCTCATCACGCCGGACATGCCCTGGATGATCTGGTCGTAGGCGGGCAGGTCAGACAGCGGGCCGTCCTGGCCGAAGCCCGAGATCGCGCAGTAGATCAGGCGCGGGTTCTCCAGCTTCAGCGCGTCGTAGCCGAGCCCGAGCCGCGTCATCACGCCGGGGCGGAAGTTCTCGACCACCACGTCGGCGCCCTGCACGAGCTTGCGGAACACTTCCTTGCCGCGCGCGTGCTTGAGGTTGATCGTGATGGAGCGCTTGCCCGGGTTCTGCGCCAGGAACGACACGCCCATCAGGTTGCGGTTGAGTTCGGCATCGGCGCCAAGCTGGCGCGCGAGGTCGCCGGTGCCCGGCGTTTCCACCTTGATGACCTCGGCGCCCATGTGGGCGAGCTGATGGCAGCAGAACGGCCCCGCCAGCACGTTGGTGAGGTCGAGCACGCGGATGTTGCGTAGCGGCTTGTGCATAGGGTTCCTGCCCGGATGATTATTCGGCGCGTGCGCCCGATTCCTTGACGATCGCGCCCCAGCGGGTGTTCTCGCTCTTGATGAAGGCGGCCAGCTCGGCCGGCGAGCCGCCGCGCGGCTCGCTGCCTTCGTCGTGCAGGCGGGCGATCGTTTCCTTGTCCTTCAGCGCCTTGTTGACCTCGGTATTGAGCCGGGCCACCACGTCGGCCGGCGTGCCGGCCGGCGCCACCAGCGCCTTCCAGTCCTCGGCCTGGAAGCCGGCGTAGCCCTGCTCGGCCACGGTCGGCACGTTGGGCAGCAGCGCCACGCGGTGGGCCGACGTCACGGCCAGCGCGCGCAGCTTGCCGGCCTTCAGCATCGGCATGGCGATGGGCGGCGTGGCGAAGTAGAAGTCGGTCTGGCCGCCCATCAGGTCGGTCAGCGCGGGCGACGCGCCCTTGTACGGCACGTGCAGCGCCTTGATGCCGGCGCGGCGCTGGAACATCTCGCCGGTCAGGTGGCCTACCGTGCCGGTGCCGGCCGATGCCATCGACAACTGCTTGCCCTTGGCGGCGGCCACCAGGTCGGCCAGGGTCTTGTAGGGGGCGTCCTGGCGCACGATCAGCACCACCGGCTGCGACGCCACCAGCGCGATGGGCGTGAAGTCCTTCACCGCGTCGTACGGCATCTTGGGATAGAGCGTGGGGTTGATCGCCAGGTTGGCGGTCTGGCCCATGCCGACCGTGTAGCCGTCGTTCTTCGCCTTGGCCACGAGGTCCAGCCCGATGTTGCCGCCGGCCCCGGCGCGGTTTTCCACTACCACGGTCCAGCGCGTGGACGTGCTGACCTTGTTGAACACAAGCCGCGACAGCACGTCGGTGCCGCCGGCCGGCGGGAACGGCACGACCAGGCGGATCGGCTGGGCCGGGTAGGCATCGGCGGCCAAGGCGCCGGTCATCAGGGCCGGCGCGACGGCCAGGGCAAGCAGCGATTGCAGGAAGGTGCGGCGCAGGGTCATGCGTGTCTCCGTGTGTTCTATTGTTCTATAAGATAGAACGTGGGTCTTAAAGAAAGAATGAACGGGAGAATAGGAGGGATGGGTGGGGCTGTCAAGGCGGGGGGCGAGCGGCAGGATTCGCGGCGTAGGTCTGGCACGCGTAGTCGCGCCTTGCCGGGACGTGGCAGGGCGGCCCTCGCCACGCTGTGCGAGGGTTCTTTCAGGAAGGGGAACGGGAAAACGCCGCCTCAGGCGGCAACCACTGCCGGCAGGGCGAAGCCCGCGCCGGTGGCGCGGCAGGCTTCGGTCAGGGCGGCCTTGGCTTGCGAGGCATCGCGCCCCAGCCGCAGCAGGCCGCCGAGCTGGTGCGGGGCCTTGAGCAGGCCGAGCATCACGGCGCGCACGTCGGTGCTGCCGTCGGCGGCCATGCCGGCAAAGGCCAGCGGCGGTACGGCGCGGTCGGCGGGATCCAGCACCACGCGCAGCGCGGCGAAGGGAATGCCGTGGGCCTGGGCCGCGCGGGCGGCCACGTGCGATTCCATGTCGACGGCCAGCGCCCCGTGGGCTTCATGCAGGGCCGTCTTGTCGGCCACGGTCAGCACGGGCGTGTCGGACCCGGCCAGCAGCCCGGACACCGCGTGCGGCAGCGCGCGGCGCAGCGCGGCGGTCCAGTAGGGCGCGGTGCTGTACGACGCCTCGCCGCTGCGCACGGCCGTCGCCACGATCACGGTGCCCGGCGTCAGCGTGGGATCGAGCCCGCCGGCCACGCCCACGCTGATTACCCCCGCACAGCCCTGCATCAGGCGGATGTCCAGCGCGCGTGCCAGCATCACGCCGCGCTGGCCGTACAGCGTCTGCACGCCTGGCCCCTGCGCGATGCGCGCCTCGAAATCCATGCCGCAGACCGCCAGCACGGGCGCCAGCGGCGCCGCGGAACTCATAGCCCCCATGCCACGGCGCGGTTACCCTCGCGCAGCAGGTTGCGGAAGCGCGCGAGCGCCCAGAGCGGGAAGAAGCGGGCGTAGCCGTGGTAGCGCAGGTAGAACACGCGCGGAAAGCCCACGGCCGTGAAATGCGGCTCGTCCCAGAACCCGTCGCCGGCCTGGGTGCGCAGCAGGTATTCCACGCCGCGCGCCACGGCCGGATGATCGCCGGCGCCGGCCGCCATCATGCCCAGCATGGCCCAGGCGGTCTGCGATGCCGTGCTCGGCGCCGGCTCGTAGCCGTGGTAGTCCAGCTTGTAGCTGTCGCCGGATTCGCCCCAGCCGCCGTCGGCGTTCTGGATCGATGCCAGCCATTGCGCGGCGCGCTGCATCTCTGGCGCGTCGGTGCCGATGCCGGCGGCGTTGAGCCCGCACAGCGCGCTCCACGTGCCATAGATATAGTTCGTGCCCCAGCGGCCGAACCAGCTCCCGTCGGCCTCCTGTTCGTCCAGCAGGTAGCGCAGCGCGCGCGCCGCCGGTTCGCTGCTGGCCGGCATCTGGCCCAACTGGCACAGCATGGCCAGGCAGCGCGCCGACACGTCGGCGGTGGGCGGGTCCAGCAGCGCGCCGTGATCGGCGAACGGGATGTTGTTCAGGTAGAGATGCGTGTTCTCCGGCTCGAACGCGCCCCAGCCGCCGTTGCTGCTCTGCATGCCGATGACCCACTCGCAGGCGCGCGCGATGGCGGGCGTGTAGCGGTTGGAGCAGTCGCCGCGCTCGGCGCGGTCCATCGCGGCGGCCACCACGGCGGTATCGTCCACGTCGGGGTAGTGCGCGTTGTTGTACTGGAACGCCCAGCCGCCGGGCCGCACGTCGGGGCGGCGCACCGTCCAGTCGCCACGCAACTCCAGCTCCTGCAGCGGCACCAGCCAGTCCAGTCCGCGCGACGCGGCGGCGATGGCGCGCGGTTCGCCCACTTCCAGCAGCGCATGGGCGGCCAGCGCGGTGTCCCAGACCGGCGACAGGCAGGGCTGGCAGTACGCCTCGTCGTCGCGGATCACCAGCAGCTTGTCGATCGACTTGCGCGCGATGGCGCGGTCCGGGTCGTCGGGCGGCACGCCCAGCACGTCGAACATCATCACCGCGTTGACCATGGCCGGGAAGATGGCGCCCAGGCCGTCCTCGCCGTTCAGGCGCTCGACGGTGAACGCGCGGGCGCGGGCGATGGCGCGGTCGCGCATGCGGCGCGGGAACAGCGGCTCGGCCACGCGCACCACGGCGTCCAGCGCGCGGAACACGCCCACCCAGAGCGGGCTCTGGTGCGGCGCCCGGCGCGGCAGCCGGGTGGCCTGGCACGGCCGCACGAACAGTTCGTCGATGCCCACGTTGCGCGGGTTGCGCGCCTGCGGACGCAGGCTGTTCAGCACCAGCAGCGGCACGACGACCGTGCGCGCCCAGTACGAGACCTTCGACAGATGGAACGGAAACCACTCGGGCAGCAGCATGATCTCCACGGGCATCATCGGCACGGCCTGCCACGGCATCACGCCGTACAGCGCCAGCAGCGTGCGCGTGAAGACGTTGCTCTGCTCGGCGCCGCCCATGGCGTGGATGCGGGCCCGGGCGCGGCGCATGTGCGCGGCCTCGGGGTCGTCGCCGGCCATCTTCAGCGCGAAGTACGCCTTGACGCTGGCGCTGACGTCCGACGCGCCGGCGTGGAACAGCGGCCAGCCGCCATCGGCACCCTGGATGCGGCGCAGGTAGTTGGCGATCTTGCCCTCCAGCACCGCGTCGGGCGTCTCGCCCAGGTAGTGCACCATCAGGATGTATTCGGCCGGGATGGTGGCGTCGGCTTCCAGCTCGTAGACCCAGTGGCCGTCGTCGCGCTGCTGGGCCAGCAGCGCATCCACGGCCTTGGCGATGCCGTCGTCGAGCGGATCGGGCAGGGACGCAGCCATGGCGCGCCGGCTCGGCGCGTCTGCATGCGGGCGGGTGATCGTTGCAGCCTGGTTCATCGATTCGGGGGCACTTCTCTCTTGGCCACGGCGCGGCCGGGGCCACGCGCATCGGCATCCAAACAACGTTCAGGCAATGGCATGCCGCAGCACGATCCAGGCAAGCCGGGCCTTGGACACGCGCACCCGCGTACGCGGCGCGCGCCAGCCACGGGCCAGCAGGCGGGTCAGGATCTCGTGATAGACCTCGTACATGATGCGCGGCGAGCGCACCACGCGCGACGGGCAGCGCGCCATGACGGCGGCGGCGGCGTCGTAGTGCGCCTGCGCGTCGCGGGCCACGCCCCGGCAGACCGTGTCGATGGCCGGGTGGGCGATGATCTGGTGCGGCGTGCCCGGCGGAATGCCGGCGGCGGCCAGTGATTCGGCGGGCAGGTAGAGCCGGCCGATGTCGGCGTCCTCGTCCAGGTCGCGCAGGATGTTGGTCAGTTGCAGCGCGCGGCCCAGGTGGTGGGCCAGCTCGATGCCGGGCGCCTCGTCCAGCCCGAACACGCGCACGGCCAGGCGGCCGACGGCGCTGGCCACGCGGTCGCAGTACAGGTCCAGCGTGGCGGCGTCGGGCGCGACGATCGTCGCCACGACGTCCATGATCATGCCGTCGATGACGGCCTCGAAATCCTGCTGCTGAAGGTGAAACGTGCGGATCTGCGCGTCGAGCGCGTGCAGCGCGGCGGGCGCGTTGCCGGCGTAGCAGGCGGCAATGTCGCGGCGCCAGTCTTCCAGCGCGGCCAGGCGGTCGGCGTGCTGGGTATCGCCGTCGGCAATGTCGTCCACGGCGCGGCAAAACGCATAGATCTCGAACATGGCCTGCCGCTGCGACGGCGGCAGGATGCGCATGGCGGTGTGGAACGAGCTTCCGGAAGACACGGCGGGTCCGGCGGGCGGGGCGCCGGGCGTTGCAATTTCAGTACCG
Organism: Cupriavidus sp. SZY C1; assembly: GCF_032190535.1. Taxonomy (NCBI): domain Bacteria; kingdom Pseudomonadati; phylum Pseudomonadota; class Betaproteobacteria; order Burkholderiales; family Burkholderiaceae; genus Cupriavidus; species Cupriavidus sp. SZY C1. The sequence continues at coordinate 286,745 of NZ_JAUANU010000005.1, read as the reverse complement.
GCCACAGGTTTCCTCGGCACGCTTTCGATGTCCAGACGGCTGTGATGGCAGGCAGCCTGGCTTCTGGGTTTTTAGAGTCGGGCGATTATAGCAATTTCACCGATCCAGCGAATTTGTGGCGCATGGCGCACTTAAAGCGCAGCGTGGGCCACGCTGGCAGGGATGCCGAGGTTCGCCCGCGCGGGGACATCGGCAACCAGAATCGGGTGGGCGACGGCGGCCGTGCCAAATCCATCGTCCATATAAGAAAACCGGCAAACGAAATGCCGGCGCAGCATGAGTTTCACTGATTAATCGACCGGCCGGTCAAAACGTCAGCAATGCCATACATTATCGGGCGCATAAAAGCAGAAAGCCCCGCCGAAGCGGGGCTTCCCAGGCCTGAAAACCGGCCCGGCGTATCCGGGCTCAGATGGCCTGGATCTTCGTGGCCTGTTCGCCCTTCTGGCCCATGGCCTTCACGTAGCGGACCTTCTGGCCTTCCTTCAGCGACTTGAAGCCATTGCCTTCAATCGCCGAGAAATGCGCGAACAGGTCGTTGCCGCCTGCGTCCGGGGTGATGAAGCCGAAGCCCTTGGCGTCGTTGAACCACTTAACGGTACCGGTTTCCATATTTCTATCCAACCTTGAATTTCAGATGAGCGTGATTGCCCGACCAAGCATGGTGCCCACTACGAACCGGAGCATTAACGCTACAGCCGGTGCACATGCGAGCAGCCATTCTGACGGTTTTTTTTCGCGTGTCAATCAGCCTTAGCCCCTAACGGTATTTCGGCATGCGAACAGCAGATATTAGAGATTTCTAGATCATTTCAGCGTTTGTCCGACATCAGGCGGAATGGATTGGATGGTATGACACGTATTCCGGTATCTGTGGTATCGGCAGTGCGTACCGCCACGCGGGGTTTCCCCAGTGCCATGCCACAAATCGGTCCGGTCGAGCCTACTCCATATGGACTATGGCTACCGATGGATGATGCCGGGACAATGCGCGTCAAAACCAGAACCGGTTGCCGCCCTCCATGGGCGAGCGCGCCGGGGCGGCGTGGCAGCTGGCGCGCCAGACGAATGGAACGGGGAATCGGGATGTCGATGCATTCTTAGCCAGAAACCATGGCACAACGGGCCGGCGGGCCCGCCACCGGCATGTGCCGGGCATTTTCCGCCGTATTTTGCTGCGAGACCGAAGCCATTGCCGCGCCAAAGCCCGGCAGGGTGACATGCGTCCGAGTCCGGCATATGTCACCGGTCTTTCGGCACAATTTTTGACAATCTCCGTCGTACGAATGGCCTAGCATCCGACCTGCCGTGAATTAGTAAAAACGCTAGTTCGATACGGCGGCGACGGCATAATGCGGGGCGCGGGCCAACGGGCGAAGATCCGTCCGGTACGCGCAGCGCCAGCCGCGCGGGCCATACCAACACGAAAAAAAGCGGACAACAGCAGTGAAGCACTTGCAGCGTTCTATCCGGGGGCTTTTCCAGAAGGTTGGCAACCATGGGTCACGGCGTGCGGCAGCGCGCGTCTGCCGCCATGCGATGCTGGCCGTCGCGGTCATGGCGTCGCTGGGCGCGACATTGCTCGGCGCGCTGACGCCGTCGGGCGATGCCCAGGCGCAGCCCGCTCCCCAGGCCCCCGCCGCCCCGAATGTGGCCTTCCACTATGGCGCCAAGCCGCCCGTCGACCAGTTGCAGGCGTTCGACGTGGCCGTGGTCGAGCCCGACAGCGGCTTCGACCCGCGCCAGGCCAAGACCCCCAATACCGCGTGGTTTGCCTACGTCAGCCTGGGCGAAGTGCTGCCCAGCCGCGCCTACTTTGCCGATATCCCCAAGGCGTGGCTCACCGGCAGCAACGACGCCTGGAACGCCCGCGTGGTGGACCAGGCCGCCGACGGCTGGCCCGCGTTCTATGTGGACCGCGTGATCAAGCCGCTGTGGGAGCGCGGCTACCGTGGCTTCTTCATGGACACGATGGATTCGTACCACCTGGTGGCCAAGACCGACGCCGAGCGCGCCCGTCAGGAAGCCGGCATGGTCCGCGTGATCCAGGCCATCAAGGCGCGCTACCCCGAGGCCCGGCTACTGTTCAACCGCGGTTTCGAAATCCTGCCGCAGGTGCATGGGCTGGCCTACGGTGTGGTGTTCGAATCGCTGTTCCGGGGCTGGAACCAGGCGCAGGGCGCCTATACCGAGGTCAGCCAGCAGGACCGCGACTGGCTGCTGAACCAGGCCCGCATCATCCGCGACCAGTACAAGCTGCCCGTCATCTCGATCGACTACTGCCCGCCGGCGGACCAGCGCTGCCGGCGCGACACCGCGCGCCGCATCCGCGCGCTGGGCATCACGCCGTACGTGACGGACTCCGGCCTGCAGACCGTGGGCGTGGGCCAGATCGAGGTCATGCCGCGCCGCGTGCTGGTGCTGCAGGAAAGCCAGCCGGGCGTGTCGATCGACAACAGCGAGGGCGTGCGCTTTGTGTCGATGCCGCTGAACTACCTGGGCTACCGCGTCGACTTTGCCGAGACGCGCGACGCGCCGCCCGAAATCACGCCGGACCGCTACGCGGGCGTGGTGGTCTGGTCCAACGGCTACTTCACGCGCAACGCGGCCCGCTACCAGGCCTGGCTGGAAAAGCTGACGGCCCAGGGCGTGCCCGTGGTGTTCATGAACGGTTTTGGCATGCCGGCTAGCAGCCCGCTGCTGCGCGGCCTGGGCCTGACGCAGGCCAAGGGTCGCCTGACCGGGCCCGTGCAGATCGTGTCGAAGGACAGGATGATGGGCTTCGAGCAGCCCGTGGCGCCCGATGCCACCGACGCGGTGGCTGTGCAAGTGCAGGACGGCGCCGCCGGCACGCGCTCGCTGCTGCGCCTGCGCGCTGGCGCGGTGACCTACGACGCGGCGGCCATCACGCCGTGGGGCGGCTACGTGACGGGCCCGTACGCGGTTCGCCAGAACTACGCCATTCGCCAGAACTCGTCGAGCGACCAGGATCGCTGGATCGTCCAGCCGCTCGATTTCCTGCGCGAGGCGCTGCGTCTGCCGGCCATGCCCGTGCCCGACACCACCACCGAAAGCGGCCGGCGGCTGCTGACGATCCATATCGATGGCGACGGGTTTGCGTCGAAGGCCGAGATCCCGGGCGGCGGCTTCTCCGGCGAGGTGCTGTTCCGGGAAATCTTCGACCGCTACCGGCTGCCGATGACCATGTCGGTCATCGAGGGCGAGGTGGGCAAGACCGGCATGTACCCGAAGCTGACCGCCGAGCTGGAGCCCATCGCGCGCAAGATCTTCGCCCAGCCGTATGTCGAGGTGGCCAGCCACACCTATTCGCACCCGTTCGAATGGGGCCGCACCGTGACCGGGCAGGGCGGCGACGCCCGCGTGACCGAGGGCGACGAGGAATTCCACCTGGCCATTCCCGGCTACAAGATGGACCTGAACCGCGAGATCGGCGGTTCGATCGACTACATCAACAAGGTGCTGTCGCCGAACAAGCCGGTGAAGATGCTGCTGTGGCCCGGCGACTGCCAGGCGCCGCCCGAGGCGATCAAGCTGGCCGATGCCGCCGGCGTGCTGAACATGAACGGCGGCGACACGCTGATCACGCGCAGCAACCCCACGTGGACGGCCATCGCGCCGCTGGGCATCCACAAGGCCGACAACACGTTCCAGGTGTTCGCCACCAACCAGAACGAGAACGTCTACACGAACCTGTGGCGCGGCCCGTACTACGGCTTCGAGCGCGTGATCGAAACCTTCGAGATGACCGAGAAGCCGTACCGCTTCAAGGCCGTGAACATCTACTACCACAGCTACGCGGGCACCAAGGCGGCGTCGCTGAAGGCGCTGCGCAAGGTGTACGACTACGTGCTGACGCAGAACCTGCTGCCGATGCATTCCACCGACTACGTGCTCAAGGTGCTGGACTGGCAGGGCATGGCCGTGGCGCGCGAGCTGGGCGATGGCGCCGACGGCGCGCCGGCCAGCGGCGCCTGGGTGGTGCGCGGCGACGGCAACCTGCGCAACCTGCGCTGGACTGGCGCCGGCGTGCCCGACGTGGCCACGGCGCAGGGCGTGACCGGCTCGTCGCCGGCACCGGGCGGCGGCGTCTATGTCCACCTGGACGGCGGCAACGCGCGCTTCCGCTTCGTGCCGGCCGCCACGCGCGCCGTGCCGGAACTGCCCGAGGCCAACGGCCTGGTGCGCGACTGGCGCCGCGACGGCGCCTCCACCCGCTTTGCCTTTTCCGGCTACTACAAGCCGTTCTTCCGGCTTGCCAACGCCGGCCAGTGCAGCGTGACCATCGACGGCAAGCCGGCCCGCGGCGTGCGCGAGAACGATACGCTGCGTTTCGATACCCCTGCGGTGAATGATCCGATCCATGTCCAGCAACAAGTCGAAGTCCGCTGCGGCGCCTGAGCGCGAGCGGCTGTTGCCGCCGGCGCTGGTTCTGACCTTTACCGCGATGGTGGGGGTGGGCCTGGCGCTGATGTTCCCGCGCGAGACGCTGCGCGAGCGCCTGCTTGGCCAGGGCCGTACGGTCGATGGCCTGACCGTGGCCTACCTGGAGGCGTGGTCGCGCGTGGCGCCGGACGACACCAGCTTCATGAGCGTGCTGGCGGAGCAATACGCGCGCAGCGGCCGCCTCGATGACGCCGAGAAGATGCTGGAGCGGATGATGGCGGTGCACGGCCAGGACCTGACCGGCCATATCCTGCGCACCCGCATCGAGATCACGCAGCAGCGCGCCTATGCGGCCCAGCCCGAATCGCCCGAGCGCGCCGAGCGCCTGGCGCTGATGAAGGACCTGATGCGCCAGGCCACGGCCGCCGACACCATGCGCCGCTGGACGCTGGCAGACCTGCAGACGCTGGCCACGCAGGCCCGCCAGATTGGCGATGCGGACGCGGCCAACGTGCTGTTCCGCGCGCTGGGCCAGCGCGATCCGGCCAACGCCGATTTCTACAACCGCCAGCTTGCCAGCATCGCGCTGGCGGGCGGCAACTATCGTGACTCCGCACAGGCGCTGTTCGACGCCCAGGCGCGCTCGAAGAACCTGTACGAGCAGCGCACGCTGTTCCTGCAGGCGTTGCAGACGCTCCAGTCGGGCAACCTGCTCGACGAGGCACTGGCGGAAGCCGAGCGCCGTGGCGGCAAGCTGCTAGACGATCCGGACGTGCTGCGCTTCCTGACCCGGCTGGCGCTGGCCGCCAACAAGCCGGACGTGGCGGCGAAGTACGTGGAACGGCTGCTCAAGCTGTCCGCCAGCCGGCCATCGGATGCCGCGCGGATCGCGCTGGCCGAACTGCGCCGCGACGAGGCGCGTGCCGGCGTACGCCGTGTGTCCGACAGCGAACCGTGGCTGGCCCGCCAGTACGTGTACCTGGATGGCCCGCAGGGCACCGCGCTGCGCGCCCGCATGGACCAGTTCGGCGTGCGCCGCGTGCATGCCGAACAGACCGCCGTGCTGGCCCAGGCCACGCCGCGTCCCGGCCCGGGCAACCCGACGCAGGCCGAGGCGCAGGCAGCGGCCAAGGAAGACGTGGCCGCGGCCGTGGCGGCCGGCAAGTCCTTCAACGCCGACGACCACGACCTGGCCTACCGCGTGTTCCTGGCGGCCGGCAAGCTCGACCAGGCCCAGAGCGTGGCGCAGACCGCCGTGCGCAAGCTGCCGAACGAGCCGGTCTGGCGCGAACGGCTGGCACAGGTGGCCGAATGGAACCGCCAGCCGACGGTGGCGCTGCAAAGCTGGCTCGAATACGCGCAGGCCACCAACGACGCCCGCGCATGGAACAACGTGCTGCGGCTGGCGCCGGGGCTCAACGACGACCGCGCCTACCTGGCCGCGCTGCGCCATCGTGCCGGCGGCGGCGACCTGAAGGTCATCGACGAGGTCGTGGCGGCCTACGAGCGGCTGGGCGAGCCCGAGGCAGGCATGGCCTTCCTGGACTCGCTCGCCAACGGCCCGAACGGCCGCCAGGTGATGGAGCGCAATGCCGAACTGGCCGAGCGCGCGGGCAAGGACGACCGTGCCTTCGCGCTGTACGGACAGTTGCAGAAGCGCTTTGGCGCGCGGCCCCGCTACGCGGTCAAGCGCGCCAACATCCTGTTCGTGCGCGGCCGACTGGACGAGGCCATGGACGCGCTGCTGCCGGCGCGCAACCAGGCCGGCCCGCAGGACCTGTTGTACTGGCGCTCGTTTACCGAGCTGGCCCGCCTGACCCAGCGCGAGGACCTGCTCAAGGAAGGCTATCGCCAGATGATGTTCGCGATGGCCGCAAAGCATGACGACCACTGCATGCAGTTGCCGCCGGGCGCGGCCCGCAATGACTGCATTGCCGAAGTGCGCGACACCGAGGAAGCCGACTTCGCGAACATGGTGCAGTACTACGACCGTTCGCCGATCGACGCGGGCCGCATTGCCGAGGCGGGCTGGCGCAAGGGCGGCAAGCTGGAGGACTTCCAGCCCGCGATGTACTACTACACGCGCGCCCACGCCTACCGCCGCATCGAGGGCCTGCTGGCGGAGCTGACGCCCGCGCAGCTGCGCGAAGCCGAATCGTCGGCGCTGTTCCTGATGCGGCGTGCCGAATACTGGCGCCTGACCGGCAACCGCGACCGCGCGATGGCCGACCTGCGCCGCGCGGCCGGGCAGCCCGATGCCGACAGCGAGACCTTTGGCGCGCTGCTGTGGGCACTGGTCGACAACGGCACCGACAGCGAGGTGCGCGCGGTGATGCAGCGGCTGAAGCCCAGCGCCGAGCAGGACCCGAACCTGTGGGGCGCCTACGCCGCCGGCGCCATGCGCTTCCAGGATGGCCGCACCGCGCTGCACTACCTGACCAAGATGCAGCAGGGCAAGCATCCCGATCCGCTGTGGCTGGGCCTGACGGCCGACGCCTACGAGGCCATCGGCCAGACGTCCACCGCGTGGCGCATCCGCCGGCAGGCGTGGAACGAGCTCCACCACGCCTGGGGCCCGGGCGGCCCGAACTGGGCCGGCGCGGCCGAGCGCGAGGACGAGGACGACGGCCAGGACGGCCCGCCGCGCGCAGACCTGCGCCGCCAGCGGGTGGCGCTGGGCCAGATCTTCGCGTCGGGCGATGTTTCGCGCAGCCTGGTGATCGAGATGCTGCGCCGCGACGGTGCCGAAGTGGCGGCGCGCCGCCAGGCGCCGGGCGACGCGAAGTCGCCGTCGCAACTGGGCGACGTGCCGGGCCTGCCGCCGCTGGACGTGGCGCCGCCGGCCGAGGTGGTGCAGGCGCAGGGCCGCCGCCAGGAGCAGATTTCGGCGGCCAGCCGCGAGGTGGCGCTGGCCTGGGCGATGTCGTCGGAATCGAACGAACTGGCGCGCGCGTGGCTGGCCCGCCAGTACGCGAGCCGGTTGCAACGCCCGGCCTATGCCGAGATCGCGATTGCGCTGGACCGCAACGACATGGACCAGCTCGACCGCATCCTGGAGCGCCAGGCCGGCCGCGTGCCCGTGACGAGCCAGATCGAGGCCAACCGCCAGCTCGACCGCCTGTCGGCCGCGCAGACGCAGGCGTTCGAGACGCAGGAGCTGGCCCGCACCGACGACACGCTGCAGCAGACGCTGGAAGACGCGCTGCTGTTCAACGCGCAGGCCATCGAGCCGCGCGCGTCGTTCCAGCGCCAGAAGCCGCTGGAGTTCTACGAGTACAGCCTGGCCGGCGGCGCGCGGCTGTGGGACGGCTTTGCGCTGAACCTGCGCGGCGTGTTCCGCGACCAGCGCTCGGCCGACCGCACGCAGATCGACAACGTGCCCGCGTCGGACCGCCGCGCCGAACTGGCGCTGACCTACCGCGACAGCCAGAAGAACTGGCTGCTCGGCGTGGGCCGGCGCGACGGGCTGCAGAGCTTCACCACGGCCCGCCTGACCGGCAACTGGAACCAGGACGGCCGCGTGCAGTACACCGGCACGCTGGGCTACAACCAGCCGGCCGACGAGTCGTCGCAACTGCGCGTGGGCGGCATGAAGGACGTGGCCGAACTGGGCGCGCAGTGGCGCCTGGGCCTGCGCGAGTTCGTGGGCGGGCGCGTGCAGTACAACCATTTCTACGGGCAGGACCGCACGGCGCTGGGCCACGGCATGGTGTTCGACGTCGAGGCCGGCTACCGCATCCGCACGCAGTATCCGGACTACACGGTGCGCGTGGTGGGCACGCGCGGCATCTACAGCACCAACGGCGGCACGCTGTCGCCCGCCATGCAGCGGCTGCTGCCGGCCGGCGACGACGAGGCGAGCCCGTCGTTCTACATGCCGCAGAGCTTCACGCAGGCCGGCGTGCTGTTCGGCTTCGGCACGGACCTGATCGACGACTACACCCGCAAGTGGCGGCCGTTCCTGGAGGCCGGCGCGCTGTACGACACGCGCGCCGGGCACAACTTCCGGGGGCAGGTTGGCGTGGCCGGGTCGGTGTTCGGCAACGACCACCTTTCGCTGTATGTCTCGCACGACACCGCGGCCCGTACCACGGGCACGCCGTTGACCGAAGTCGGCCTGCGCTACCGCTGGCTCTATTGATTGTTTCCAGATAACGAGGGGAATCTATGATGAACAGGACCAATACCCGCATGGGCCGGCTGATGGCCTGGTGCGCCGCCACCGGTGCGGCACTGTGGCTGGCCGGCTGCGCCGTGACCGACGTGGGCCGCGCGCCGCAGATGGCCGCCGGCGACACCGTGGCCGTGCTGCCGATCGTCAACTACACCGAGACGCCGCAGGCTGGCCTGCGCGCCGAAGCCATCGCCGAATCGCTGCTGAAGACTGGCGGCGTGGCGAACCTGAAGCGCTACCCGGCGTCGCTGAACCCGGAAACGCTGTTCGAGCCGGCCGAGCGCGAGTCGGTGGGCAAGGCGCTGGAATGGGCGCGCGGCGAGCGCGCACGCTACGCGCTGACCGGTGCCGTGCAGGAATGGCGCTACAAGGTGGGCGTGGACGGCGAGCCGGCCGTGGGCATCTCGCTGCAACTGATCGACGTGGCCTCGGGCCAGGTGGTGTGGTCGGCCACGGGCAGCAATGCTGGCTGGAGCCGCGAGTCGCTGTCGGGCGTGGCCCAGAAGCTGCTGCGCCGCCTGCTGGCCCCGCTGATGCAGGGCTGATGCAACGGCCCGGATGGAATCGAGTGGAAAACAAGGACGGGTGACAAGCGTGGCACACACCGCGGAAAAAACGCGCCAGACGGCTCGCAAGGGGCAGGGCATCAGCCTGGGCGGGCGCTATGCGCGCTGGCTGGCCCCCGCGGGAGGCGGGGCGGTGGCCGTGCTGGAAATGATCGTCGTGATGGTGGCGGCGATGGCCATCGCCTGGGTGGTCCTGCCGCAGAACCCGCTGCTGCTGGGACTGGGCTTTCCGTGGGCATGGCTGCTGCCGGTGATCCTGGCGCTGCGCTACGGCACGCTGCTGGGCGTGGGCGCCGTGCTGATGCTGCTGGGCGGCTGGTTCTTCTTCGACGGCATGGGCGCGCACCACGAGGCGTTTCCGCGCATGTTCTTCCTGGGTGGCCTGCTGCTGGTGCTGGTGGCCGGGCAGTTCGGCGACGTCTGGAACACCCGCCTGGCGCGGGCCCGGGCCGTCAATCGCTACCTGGACGAGCGGCTGTCGGCGCTGACCAAGAACCACTACCTGCTGCGCATCTCGCACGCGCGGCTGGAAAACGACCTGCTGGCCCGCCCGACCACGCTGCGCGACACGCTGTCGCAGCTGCGTGCCGTGGCGCTGCAGGACGCCGGACGGGTTGCCCGCACCGAGCGGCTGGCCGGCGCGCAGCCGATGCTGCAGGTGGTGGCGCAGGCGTGCCAGGTGGAAGGCGCGGCGCTGTATGCCTGCCAGGGCGATACGGTGCTGCCCGATGCCGTGGCGGCCATCGGCCCGGGCTTCACGCTCGACGTGAACGACCCGCTGGTGCGCCACTGCATCGACACGCGCGAACTGGCGCACCTGCGCACCGCCGGCCTGCAGGACGACGCCGAGACGCGCTATGTGGCCGTGGCGCCGGTGCTGGCCGGGTCCGACCGCCTGATCGGCGTGCTGGTCGTCGAGCGCATGCCGTTCCTGTCGCTGACCTATGAAAACCTGCAGCTCCTGATGGTGCTGATGGGCTATTACGCCGACGGCGTGGAGCACGCCGAGGCCACGCACGGCATCCAGGAACTGGCGCCGGCCATTCCGTACGCGTTCGCGCTGGACTACGCGCGGCTGTCGCGCCTGCGCCGCGAGACCGGCATCCAGAGTTCGGTGGTGGCGCTGGTGTTCGACCTGGACGAGGCGCGCGACGCGCTGTTCGAACAGGTGGTGCGCAGCCGCCGGGCGCTGGACGTGGCCTGGCCCGCGCGCGGCGCCCATCAGCGGGCAATGCTGACGCTGATGCCGCTGTCGGACAGCCAGGCCGTGTCGGCCTACCTGGTGCGGATCGAGGACATGCTGCGCGCCCAGTTCGGCACCGACTTCGCCACCGCGCACATCGGCGTGTACACGCTGCCGGTGCCGGCCGCAGGCGCCGAGGAAGCGCTGGTGCGGCTGCTGCATCGCTGCCATCTGGACGGCATCGCGCCGGACCAGGTGGCGGCGGCCACGCCCGGTGCCGGCCCCGCGCCGGCCGCCGGCCAGACGCAGGCGGGCTGACGCATGGGCAAGCTGACCATCGGCGGCACCGCCATCCAGATCGCGGCCCTGTACCTGCTGTTCCGGGGCGATACGGGCCTGCCGCTGCTGCTGTCGTTCCTGGGCCTGCAGGCCGTGGCCGCGGCGCTGCTGGGCCTGGCGCTGTGGCGCCTGCTGCCGCGCCGCTTCCGCACGCCGTTTGCGTGGAGCTACGCCTACCTGGCCGCGTTCTGCTTCTTCGTGCCGCTGGGCGGCGCGCTGGTGTGCCTGGGCAGCCTGCTGTTCTCGAAGCTGTTCCCGAAGCAGCGTGACAGTTCCGGCATTGCGTCGATCGCGCTGCCCGAGTTCGTCACGCACCTGATCCAGCGTGTCACGCACGGCGGCGGCGCCCGGCTGCGCGCGCAGCTTGGCAATACGCGCGCGCCGCTGCCGGAACGGATGACCGCGCTGGTGGCGATGCAGTCGATGCCCACGCGCACGGCCAGCCCGGTATTGCGCGAGTTGCTGGCCGACAGCACCGACGACATCCGGCTGCTGGCCTACGGCATGCTCGACGGCGCCGAGAAGCAGCTGACGCAGAAGATCCTGGCCGAACTGCCGCGCCTGCAGGCGGCCGACACGCCGCAGGCCCGGCTGGAAATCAACAAGCGGCTGGCGGACCTGTACTGGGAACTGATCTACCAGAACCTGGTGCAGGGCGACGTCTACCGCTACACGGCCAGTCAGGTGGAGCGCTACGCCAGCGCCGCTTTGGAGATCGACGACGGCAATGCCGCGCTGTGGTACATGCGCGGCCGGCTGGCGCTGTCGCGCAACGCGCCGGGCGAGGCCCGCGACTTCCTCGGCCGCGCCGAGGCGCTGGGCTTTGCCCGCGAGCGCGTGCTGCCGCTGCTGGCCGAGGCCGCCTACCTGGAACGCGACTATGCCGCGGTGCGCCGCCTGATGGCGGCTTTCGACAGTCCTTCGCCGCTCCCGCTGGTGCGGCCCCTGCTGCGGTACTGGCAATCATGAGCGAAATTCTGGTCAAGGGAACGTCTGCCGACGTCATGCTGCTGCTCGAAGGCACGTTCCCGTATGTAAGCGGGGGCGTGTCGAGCTGGGTCAACCAGATGATCCGCGCGTTTCCCGATATCCGCTTCGGCATCGTCTTCATCGGCAGCCGCCGCGAGGACTATGGCGACATGGCCTACCCGTTGCCCGACAACGTGGTGCACCTGGAAACCCATTTCCTGTACGACTTCCCGCCGCCGCCGCTGGTACACGGCACGGCCGGCGACGCGCGCGCGTTCGACAAGTCCGACGCGCTGCACGAACTGCTGCGCCAGCCGGGCCGCGAGGCCGAGGCCGGCGCGCTGATCCGCGAGCTGATGCCGCAACTGCGCGAGGGCGGGGCGCTGTCCGAGGACGCGTTCCTGTACAGCAAGCGCGCCTGGGACACCATCACGGACCAGTACCGCCAGTTCTGCACGGACCCGTCGTTCACCGACTACTTCTGGACCATCCGCATCATGCACAAGCCGCTGTGGCAGCTTGTGCGGATTGCAGACGGGCTGATCCCGGCCAGGGTCTACCACACGGTGTCCACCGGCTACGCGGGCTTTCTGGGCGCGATGCTGCGCCACCGCAACGGCCGGCCGCTGCTGGTGTCCGAGCACGGCATCTACACCAAGGAACGCAAGATCGACCTGTTCCAGAGCCAGTGGATCCGCGACAACCGGAACATCTTCGAGCGCGACATTTCCCAGATCAGCTACTTCCGCGAGCTGTGGGTGCGGTTCTTCGAGACGCTTGGCCGGGTCTGCTACGAGGCCGGCGACGAGATCACCGCGCTCTACGAGGGCAACCGCCGCCGCCAGGTGCTGGACGGCGCGCTGGCCGAGCGCACGCGCAATATCCCGAACGGCATCAACCTGCCGCGCCTGGCCGCCCTGCGCGACAGGCGCGCGCCCGGCGTGCCGCCCGTGCTGTGCCTGATCGGCCGCGTGGTGCCGATCAAGGACATCAAGACCTTCATCCGCGCCATGCTGACCGTGGTGCGCGAGTATCCCGACGCCGAGGGCTGGATTGCCGGTCCGGAGGACGAGGACCCCGAGTACGCGCGCGAATGCCGCAGCCTGGCCGAGAGCCTGGGGCTGGGCGACAAGGTCAGGTTCCTGGGCTTCCAGAAGATCGACGACCTGCTGCCGAAGGTGGGCGTGCTGATCCTGAGCTCGATCTCCGAGGCGCTGCCGCTGGTGGTGCTGGAAGGCTTTGCAGCCGGCGTGCCGTGCGTGACGACGGACGTGGGCTCGTGCAGCGAGCTGGTCTACGGCCTGCCCGGCGAGGACGCCGCGCTGGGCGCGGCCGGCGACGTGGTGCGCATTGCCGATCCGGCCGCGCTGGCCACCGCCGCGCTGGGGCTGCTGCAGCATCCGCAGCGCTGGCAGGCGGCCCAGGCATCGGGCATCGCGCGGGTGGAGAAGTACTACACGCAGGAACAGATGGTGGGCAGCTACCGCACGCTCTATACGGACCTGATGGCGATGCCCGACGGCGCGCGCCGCGAGCGTGGCGCCAGCCCCGCGAAGTGCCCGGTGCACGGGGGAGGACGCTGACATGGCCGGCATTGGATTCGAACTTCGCAAGATGCTCCGGCGGGACAGCCTGTCGGGCATGCTCAGCGCCTACGCCTACGCGGGCGTCATCAGCTCGGGCCCGTGGGTGCTGTCGATCCTGGGCATCCTGCTGATCGGCATGATGTCGATCGGCTGGGTCGTGCCGGGGGCGCTGATCACGCAGTTCCAGGTGTCGGTGACGTACCTGATCGCGTGCAGCCTGATACTGACCGGGCCGATGCAGCTGTCGTTCACGCGCTTCACGTCCGACCGCCTGTTCGAGAAGCGCGCGGACATGGTGCTGTCGAACTACCACGCGGTGGCGCTGCTGTGCACCGGGCTGGCCGGCGCCATCGGCCTGGCCTGCGCGGTGTGGGCGTTCGACGACCAGTCGGTGCTGTACCGGCTGCTGATGATTGCCGGCTTCGTCATCATGAGCAACATCTGGATCGCGGCCATCTTCCTGTCGGGCATGAAGCAGTACAAGGCCATCGTCTGGACGTTCGCCGTGGGCTACACGATCACGGTGCTCACGGCGCTGGCGCTGCGCACGCATGGGCTGGAAGGGCTGCTGGGCGGCTTCGTGTTCGGCCAGCTGTGCCTGCTGGTGGGCATGATCACGCTGATCTACCGCAACTACACGAGCCACCGGTTCATGTCGTTCGAGGTCTTCCAGCGCCGCTACACCTACCCGAGCCTGGTGGCCATCGGCCTGTTCTACAACCTGGGCATCTGGATCGACAAGTTCATGTTCTGGTACGCGCCGTCCACGGGCCAGCCCGTGATCGGGCCGTTGCATGCGTCGATCATCTACGACATCCCGGTGTTCCTGGCCTATCTGGCGATCATCCCGGGCATGGCCGTGTTCCTGGTGCGGATCGAGACCGACTTCGTCGAGTACTACGACGCGTTCTACAACGCGGTGCGCGGCGGCAGCTCGCTGGAGCACATCGAGGACATGCGCAACACGATGGTCCAGACCATCCGGCTGGGACTGTACGAGATCGTCAAGGTGCAGGCCATCGCGTCGCTGCTGCTGTTCGTGGTGGGCGGCTGGCTGCTGCGGCTGCTGGGCATCTCCGAGCTGTACCTGCCGCTGCTGTACGTGGACGTGATCGGCGCCAGCCTGCAAGTGGTGCTGCTGGGCGTGCTGAACATCTACTTCTACCTGGACCGCCGGCGCGAGGTGCTGCTGCTGACGGGTACGTTCGTGGTGCTGAACTTCGCGCTGACCCGGCTGACGCTGTCGCTGGGGCCGGCCTGGTACGGCTACGGCTTCGCGGTGTCGCTGCTGATCGTGGTGGCGCTGGCGCTGTACCTGCTGGACCGCAAGCTCGACCGGCTGGAATACGAGACGTACATGCTGCAATAGGCCGGGCCGGCCATGTGCCGGTGCCGCCGCTCCGCCATGCGCCATCCGCGCATGGCGGCTCAGGTTTTCATTACGCCCGCAAGGCGCGCGCCGTCCAGGCGGCGGTCTGCGGCGCGCCTGCAACACCCGCATGGGTGGCCCCCCTCCAATGTAGCCTCGACGCGCCATGGCGCGTTTCGGTAACATGACGCCGCCGCGCCAGACACCGGCCGCAGTCACCAGAGGGAAGTAGATGAGAATTGCCTCAGTCGAGGACGATCCCGCACAGGCCGACCAGATCCGGCAACTGCTCGAAGAGGCGGGCTACCGCTGCACGAGCTTTGCCACGGGCGCCGCGTTCCTGCGCGCGCTGCGCGACCAGGCGTTCGACCTGGTGCTGATGGACTGGCAACTGCCCGATACCAGCGGCTACGAGCTGGTGAGCTGGGTGCGCCAGCACTCGGGCCGCCTGCCGCCCATCCTGTTCCTGACCAGCCGGATCGACGAGGCCGACATCGTCGCGGGCCTGAGCGTGGGCGCCGACGACTACCTGGCCAAGCCGCTGCGCCCGGCCGAGTTCATCGCGCGCGTGCGTGCGCTGCTGCGCCGGGCGTATCCCGAGGCCATGCACGACGACGAGCTGATCCGCCAGGGCCACTACGTGGTGGATGCCCGGCGCCGCACCGTCGCGGTGGACGGCCGGCTGGCCGACCTGTCGCCGCGCGAGTTCGACCTGGCGCTGTTCCTGTTCCGCAATATCGGCCGGCTGATGTCGCGCGAGGTGATCGAGCAGGCCGTCTGGGGCCGGGCGATGGATGCCGGCTCGCGCACGCTCGACACCCACGTGTCGCGGCTGCGCATCAAGCTGGCGCTGCGACCCGAGAACGGCGTGCGGCTCAGCTCGGTCTACTCGCACGGCTATCGGTTCGAGGCCGCCGGTGCCACCGATGCCTAGCCGCGGCGCCGCCGCCGGGAGCGCCAGGCGGTGATGGCCCGCCGCGCCCCCGCCGATCCGGCCGCCGTCGTCTTCCATCGCCGCACCCGCGTGGAATGGGTGCTGATGCTGGCCGCCGTCATCGTGCTGACCACGCTGGTGGTGCGCTTCAACGGCTTCGAGCGGGCCGACCTGGCCGTGCTGGACTTTGCCGTGGCCAACATGCCCGAGGCGCTGCGCGGCGGCCCGGGCATCGCGCGCGTGCCGATGCTGGTGCGCTGGCTGGCCACGCTGGTGCCCGTGACGCTGGCGGCGCTGGCCGTCTGGATGCTGACGCCGCGCGACGCGCTGGTGGCCGTGGCCGTGCTGGTGGCCGCGCTGGTCGGCGGTAGCATCATGCTCATGGGCAGCCTGCAGCTATGGTTCGCGCCGTCGGCGGCCGTGTTCGGCTGCCTGCTCGTCTATCCGATCTGGAGCTGGCGGCGCCAGGAGGCCGCGCTGCGGTTCTTGTCCGAGGAACTGGCGCGGCTGGTGCGCGAGCCGGGGCTGCCGGGCGTGCCGGCGCGCGTCGACCATTCGCTGGACGGCCGCATGCAGGCGGTGTACGACATGACGTCGCGGTTGCGCGACATGCGGCGCTTCCTGTCCGACGGGCTGGAGAGCCTGCCCGAGGCCACCGTGATCTGCGATCTCGACGGCGGCATCCTGGTGGCCAACCGCCGCGCCGTGGCGCTGGTGCCGGCCGTGCTGCGGGGCATCAACGACCTGCCGCAGCCGCCGTCGGCGGCGGGCATGGGCAGCGACGCCTACGCGGATATCTACGGCGGGCTGGGCCGTCCCGGCCTGCCGGACGTGATCGAGACACTGTTTCCGGTGCCCGGCCCTGGGCTGGCGTACTGGGATGCGCTGTGCGGCGCGCTGGACGCCGACGCGCCGGTCACGTCGTCATCCGATTCGCACGGCGTGGAGCTGGCCACCGAGGATGATCGCCGCTACCTGCTGCACGGCGCGCCGCTGCACGGCGAGACGGGCCGCCCGGCCGGCGTCATCGTCACGCTGGTCGACATCACGGCCGTGCGCCGCGCCGAGCGCCAGCGCGAGCAGACGCTGCACTTCCTGTCGCACGATATGCGCTCGCCCCAGGCGTCGATTCTGGCGCTGATCGACCTGCAATCGCGCCCGGAGCGGGCGCTGCCGCAGGCCGAGCTGCTGGGCCGCATCGGCGAGCACGCCCACCGCACGCTGGCGCTGGCCGACGATTTCATCCGGCTGGCCCAGGCCGAATCGCAAAGCCTGCCGTTCGCCGACGCGGACCTGACCGCGCTGGTGCTGGATGCCACGGACGAGATGTGGGCGCTGGCCAAGTCGCGCGGCATCGAACTGCGGCTGGACCTGGACGGCGACGGGGTGTCGCTGCGCGCCGTGCCGGCGCTGCTGGGGCGGGCCATCGCCAACCTGGTCAGCAACGCCATCAAGTTCAGCCCGGACGGCGCCCCGGTGACGGTGGGCCTGCGCAAGCTGGGCCCGTACATGGCCATCGAGGTGACCGACCAGGGCCCCGGCATCGCGCCGGAAGCCCAGGCACGCCTGTTCCGCCCGTTCAGCCGCGTCCACGCGCCATCGACCGACGCGCCATCGGGCAGCGGGCTGGGACTCGTATTCGTGAAGACCGTGGCCGAGCGCCACGGCGGCCGCGTGATGCTGCGCAGCGCCCCGGGCGAGGGCGCCACGTTCTCGATCTGGCTGCCGCTCCGCTACCGCGCTGGCTGACCGCAGCCGACACAATTGTTGGCAATCCCCTGTGCAGAAATTGCCTACGATCTGTCGGACCACGGACACCGCATCCGTGGCCTTCCAGCCCACGTCGTGCCCCGGCGTGGGCGTTTTTTTGGGGGTGGTCGGCAAGCAGAGCCGCTACGCCCTCTCCCCCAACCCCTCTCCCGCGATGCGGGAGAGGGGAGTCGGACGGTGGAATTGATTAGGCTGCGGCCCGAACCGCCTGCGGGGTTTGCTCCCCTCTCCCGCGATGCGGGTGAGGGAGTCGGGCAGCGGGATCGGCAAGGCCGTGGCCTGAACCGACCACTGGTTTTAGCTCCCCTCTCCCGCCTGCGGGAGAGGGGCTGGGGGAGAGGGCAAGCCGTTCAAATCGCGATCCCGCCCCTCAAGCGGAACCGCCTACTTGGCCATCCCCGGCGCCGGTGCCGGCGTTGCGGGGGTAGCCGGTGCCGGCGTGGCCGGGGCTTCGGCGGGTTTCTTGTCGTCCTTGTCGGCCGGAGGCGTGTCCTCGTCGTCCTCGTAGGACGGCAGGGCGTCGCCGCCGCCGCTAAGCAGGTACTGGCGGCGCTGCGTGTAGGCGTCGCGGACGAAGGCGTACTTGTCCAGCGCGGCCTGGGACAGCAGGTCGGTGGCGCCCAGCATGTTGGCGCGGGTGTTGATCAGGTTCACGCCGAACATCGAATAGCGCCAGGCGTCGTCGAAATAGTGCGCCGGATCCAGGAAGATGCTGCCGGCCACGCCCACGCCGTCGCGGAACGAGCTGGGGCCGAACAGCGGCAGTACCAGGTACGGGCCGGACGGCACGCCCCAGGTGCCCAGCGTCAGGCCGAAGTCGGTGGAATGGCGCGGCATGCCGGCGGCCGTCGCCACGTCGATCAGGCCGCCGATGCCCAGCACCGTGTTGATGGCCACCCGCATCATCGTTTCCACGGCTTCCACGGGCTTGCCCTGGAGCACGTTGTTGGCGAAGTTGCCGACGTCCGAGAAGTTGTTGAAGAAGTTGGTCACCGCCAGCCGCGCCGGTTCCGGCGTCACGGCCTGGTAGCCCTTGGCCAGCGGCTGGGCCACGTAGGTGTCGGCCTTGTCGTTGACCGTGAAGATGGCCCGGTTCAGTGGTTCCAGCGGGTCGGCCGGGTTGGCGTTGGGGCCGGTGGCGCAGCCGGTGGCCAGCAGGGTCAGCGATGCCGCGCACAGCGCGGTGGCCAGCCGGGACGAAACGGGCGCCGCGGCGCGCAAGGACGGAAGGCGGGAGAGCATGGTGAGACGGTTTGTCTTTCTCGGTTCTTGTCATGGAGGACGGCCGCGCCCCGTGGCGCCGGGCGTGGCCGTCTGGCGTGCGTCGGCAGGCCGCCCGGACTAGCGCCGGGGTTTGCCGGATTCCGACCCTGCTGAATTATCGGCAGATTGTGCCATGGTCGTAGCCACCGTGAGTGGCGGCAGCGACGGGCCGAGTGGCTCGGGCCGGCCGGGCAGCTCGCGGCGCGGGCGGCCCATCAGGATCGGCTGGAAGAACACCGCGCCGGCCAGCGTGCACGCCAGGGACAGCGCCAGCAGCTTGCCCATGCTGGCCGTGCCGGGATGGTGCGACAGCCAGAGGCTGCCGAACGCCGTGGCCGTGGTGGCCGCGCTGTACAGCACGGCGTGGGTCAGGCTGGACTGCAGCAGCTTGGTCTTGCCGTGGCGCCACGCAATCACGTAGTAGATCTTGAACGCCACGCCGATGCCCAGCAGCAGCGGCAGCGCGATGATGTTGGCGAAGTTCAGCGAGATGCCGAACAGCACGCACAGCTCCAGCGTGATCAGGCCCGACACCAGCAGCGGGATCAGCGTCCGCAGCACGTCGCCGACACGCCGGAGCGTGATCCAGAGCAAGACCGTTATCGAGATGACGGCCCAGATGCCCGCGTGGATGAACGCGGTCATGATCGTGTCGGCCGAGCCCTTGATCGCGATCGGCCCGCCGGTGGCGTCCGGCTGCACGCGCGCCATCACGTCGATGAATCGGTCCAGCGTGGCCTGCCGGGCGGCTTCGTTCTTCGCGCCCGGGGGCGGCAGCCTGGGGCTGACGTTGACCAGCGCCTGGCCGTCCGGGGCCAGCCAGTCGCGCACCAGCTCGGGCGGCAGTGTCTGCTGGGTGATCGTCTGCGGCTGCAGCGCCCGTTGCAGCGACGCCAGCGCCAGCCGCAGCGGCAGCGCCACGGCCCGCTCGGCGCGGTCGCGCGTGGCGGGCGGGGCATCGGCCAGTTGCTTGAGAGACCGGGACAGGTGCTCGGCCGACGCGGCGCCCGGGCCGGGGTGGTCCAGCGCGGCCAGCGACAACTGGCGCGACGCGTTGCGCAGCGACGCCACCCGCAGCGCGTCGGTGGCCGGCGTGGCGGTCTGCTGGGTCAGCACCGGCATCAGGTTCTTCGCCATGCCGGCGATGATCGGCAGCTTGGCGGCCTGGTCGTCCGGGATGAACGTCTTCAGCGTGACCACCCGCGCCACCTCGGGCACGGCCTTGAGCCGGGCGGCCACGGCCTCGGCATCCTTCAGCGTCGGGGCCAGCACCTTGACGTCGTCGGTGCCGGCCTGCGGCGCGTCCTTGAGCGCCAGCAGCGTGGACATCGACTCGGAATGGGGGTCCTTCAGGTGCAGCGGGTCGAAGTCGAACCGCAGGTGCGGCAGCAGCGGGAAACCGCCGATCAGCACGGCCAGCACGCCGACCAGCGTGCCCTTGCGGTGGCGCTCGAAGAATGCGTCGGCCGGGGCCAGCCAGCCGAAGCCAGGCATTTCCGCCTCGCCGCCCGGCGCCAGCACGCGGATCAGGGCCGGCAGCATCGTGAACGTGGTGGCGAAGGCGATGACCATGCCGACGCCGGCGATCTTGCCCAGCTCGGCCACGCCGCGGTAGTCGGTGGGCAGGAAGCAGAAGAACGCGGCGGCCGTGGCGGCGGCAGCCAGCGTGAGCGGGCCGGCCACGTCGCGGGCGGCCAGCGTCAGCGCGTCGTTCAGGTCGCCGTGGTCGTGGCGCTCGGCCCGGTAGCGCACGCCGAACTGGATGCCGAAGTCCACGCCCAGGCCCACGAACAGCACGGCAAAGGCCACCGAGATCATGTTCAGCGCGCCCACCATCATCAGGCCCAGCGCGGCGGTGATGATCAGGCCCGAGATCAGGCTGACCAGCACGGCGGTGATCAGGCGCGCGGACCGCAGCGCCATCCACAGGATGCCGATCACGACGACCAGCGTCAGCACGCCGTTGAGCACGGCGCCTTCGCTGACCGAGGCGAATTCGTCGTCGGCCAGCGGCTGCGGGCCGGTCAGGCGCACCACGGCTTCGTAGCGCTCGGCCAGCTTGAGCTGCGTGGCGGCGGCGCGGATTGCGTCGCTGGCGCCCGAGCCGGCCTTGAGGTCGCTGAAATCCAGCACCGGCGACAGCGTGACGAAGCTGAACGCGCGGCCGTCGGCATTCGGCTTCAGGCTGTCGTCGACGAGTCCGGCCCAGGATAGCGCCGCGGGCTTGTTGGCCAGCACGCCATCGACGGTCCGGGCGCTTTCGGCCAGCAGCTTGTCCATGTCGGACAGCTTGACCTGGCCCAACTGGAGCGGCAGGTTCAGCGTGGTGGTCAGCAGGTCGGACAGCCCGCGCAGCGTGGGGTCGTGGGCCAGGTTGTTGAGCAGCGGGCGCGCCTGGCCGAGCTTGTCAGCCATGTCGTGCACGCTGGCCGTATCGGCGAACAGCAGGCCGTTGCGCTCGAAGAACGGGCCCGATCCGGGCTGCCCGACGGCCTTGAAGCGGTTTGGCTGCTGGCGCAGCGCGTCGGCCAGCTCGTTGGCGGCGGCGTCGGCCAGTTCCTTGGCCGGGGCCTGCACGACGGCCAGGATCATCTTGTCGCGCTGCGGAAAGGCGGCGCTGATCGCGGCATCGTTGGTCGCCCAGGGCGCGTCCGATTCGAGCAGCTTGCTGATATCGGTATTGATGGCGAAATTGCGTGCCGCGTAGACGCCGCAGCCGACGGTGAGCAGCAGGGTGATGCCGATCACGAGCCAGGCGTGAACGGTGGCGAACTTGACGGTGCGAACCAGCAGCGGTCTGATCATGTGTCTGTGTATCTTCAACGCCCGCAAGCGGCGGGGGCGCGCGGGCGGCACCCGGAGTATAGCGGTTGGAGGCGGCGAACCCGCACGCGCGGGGCGGCCCGAACCCCATCGCGATCCGCTATATACTGGCCCGACTGGCCAACCCGGCCGTGTTGCCCCGAAGAGTCATGAACCGTTACGGAATCCTCCCCGCCGCGATCATCGCGCCCATCGCCATGGTGGCCATCGTGTCCACCGCCCATGCGCAGGCCACCGCGAGCGCGTCGCCCGACAAGCTGGTGCAGGCGGCTGTCGAAGGCGTGATCACGAAGATCAAGTCCGACCCCGAAACCCGCGCCGGCGACCTTGCAAAAATTACCGCAGTGGTCCGCCGCGAATTCCTGCCTTACACCGACTTCGGCCGCACCACGCGGCTGGCCGTCGGCAACGCCTGGAAACAGGCCACCCCCGAGCAGCAAAAAACGCTCCAGGAACAGTTCACTTCGTTGCTGGTACGCAGCTATGCCGTGTCGCTGTCGCAACTGCGCGAGCAGAGCCCCAAGTTCTCGTACAAGCCGGCCAAGACGGGCAGCAACGCCAACGACTCGGTCGTGGCGACGCGGGTGCTGAACAACGGGGACGAGATGCTGATCGACTACCGGCTGCAGAAAGGCGCCGATGGCTGGAAGATCTACGACATCAACATGATGGGTGCGTGGCTGATCGAGGTCTATCGCAAGCAGTTTGCGGACATCGTGGCACGCGACGGGATCGACGGGCTGATCAAGTATCTGACCAGTCACAACGCGCGGTAGGCGGTTGGGTTTTGCCCTCTCCCGCAGCGCGGGAGAGGGACGTCCAGATCAGTGGACCTGGGCGGTCGCCTGGACCTTCTCGGCGCGGCTGCCCTGCGCCTTCTTCAGGTTGCCGATCTCGGCCAGCTTGATTTCCACGTGGCGCGAGAACACGTATTCGGCCGGGCGCTGCTTGTCCAGCGGGATGTCCGGGGCCATCGGGCCGTCGGTCTTCACGCCGCGCAGGCTCACGCCCAGCGCCTTGATCGGGTGGGCGAACGTGTCGGCCACGGCCGTGGCCTCGAAGCCGCTGTGGACCATGCAGTTGGCGCACTTTTCGTAGTTGCCAACCCCGTAGGCGTCCCAGTCGGTGCCTTCCATCAGTTCCTTGAACGTCTTCACGTAGCCTTCGCCCACCAGGTAGCACGGACGCTGCCAGCCGAACACCGTGCGGGCCGGGTTGCCCCACGGCGTGCACTTGTAGGTCTGGTTGCCGGCCAGGAAGTCCAGGAACATCGTCGACTGGCTGAACGCCCAGTTCTTGCCGGCGTTGCCGCGGGCCAGGATGTCGCGGAAGAGCTGCTTGGTCTTGCCGCGGTGCAGGAAGTGCTGCTGATCCGGGGCGCGCTCGTAGGCGTAGCCCGGCGACACGGTGATGCCGTCCACGCCCATCGCCTTGACCGAGTCGAAGAACTGCGCCACGCGGTCCGGCTTGGCGTCGTTGAACAGCGTGCAGTTGATGTTCACGCGGAAGCCGCGCTCCTTGGCCATGCGGATGGCTTCGACGCAGCGGTCGTAGACGCCTTCCTGGTTGACCGAGTGGTCATGCATCTCGCGGTCGCCGTCCAGGTGGATCGACCACACGAAGTACGGGCTCGGCTCGTACTGGTCGATCTTCTTTTCCAGCAGCAGCGCGTTGGTGCACAGGTAGACAAAGCGCTTGCGGGCGATGATGCCGCGCACGATCTCCGGCATGTCCTTGTGCAGCAGCGGCTCGCCGCCGGCGATGGACACCACGGGCGCGCCGCATTCGTCCACGGCTTCCAGGCATTCCGCCACCGACAGGCGCTGGTTCAGGATGGGGTCCGGATAGTCGATCTTGCCGCAGCCGGAGCAGGCCAGGTTGCAGCGGAACAGGGGTTCGAGCATCAGGGCGAGCGGATAGCGCTTCTGGCCGGAAAGATGCTTGCGGACGATGTAGGCGCCTACGCGGGCGACCTGGAGAAACGGGATGGCCAAGGGGGTGCTTCCTTCTGGTTCAGTGTGTCGGTTCAGCCTGCAGCCGTCTGGCTGGCAAGCCGGGCGTCACTGATGTCGGTTGTTCTTCTGGCCCCTGGGGCCAGCGTTGCATCGGCTAGTTCAGCCGGCAGGCGGAATTCGGCATGTTCCTCGATGCCTTCCATGACCGATACGTCGACCGGACCAAGGCGTCGCAGGGCGGCAATGACGTCTTCCACCATGTCTTCGGGCGCCGAGGCGCCCGCGGTAATGCCCACGACATTCGCGTCGCGGACCCAGGCCGGGTCCAGTTCGCTGCCGTCGGCGATCAGGTAGCTCGGCACGCCGCTTTCCGTGCCGATCTCGCGCAGCCGGTTCGAATTCGAACTGTTGGTGGCCCCGATCACGAGAATCACATCCACGCGTGTGGACAAGTCGCGCACGGCGCTTTGCCGGTTTTGCGTGGCATAGCAGATATCGCGCGTACTGGGCCCGACCAGGTCGGTAAACCGCCGGCCGAGCGCCGCAATGATATTACGGGTGTCGTCCACGGACAACGTGGTCTGGGTGATATAGGCAACCGGCGCGTCGGCGGGCAGGTCCAGCCTGGCCACGTCGGCCTCGTTCTGCACCAGAATCACCTTGCCCGGAATCTGGCCGATCGTGCCTTCCACCTCGGGGTGCCCGGCATGGCCGATCAGCACCACGTGGCGCCCGGCCGCCGCGTACTGGCGGCCCTGGTTATGGACCTTGATGACGAGCGGGCAGGTGGCGTCGATGGCATGTAGCTCGCGTCGCTGAGCCTCTTGAATCACTTTCCGCGACACGCCGTGGGCGCTGAAGATCGTGACGGCATCGCCCGGCACCTCGTCGAGTTCCTCGACGAACCGCGCGCCTTTTTTCCGCAGCCCAGCCACGACGTGCTTGTTATGGACGATCTCGTGGCGGACGTAGACGGGGGCGCCGTATTTGATCAGGGCGCGGTCGACGATGTCGATCGCCCGGACCACGCCGGCACAGAAGCCCCTGGGCTGGGCAAGTATTACCTGCATGCAGACGGCCCCCCGACCCTCTTGTGACAATTCCTGGACATTACTTTTTTTTGGTATTCCGGCATCACTTCGCCGGTTCACGGTAGGTACTATATACCGGGTCGGATTTTCGCGTCGCCGCGTGGGGTATTGCCAACACTGGCATTCCGGTGAAAATGCGCGACTGCCGTCCGCGATAACGCGCCATCGTCGCGGAACGTGCACGCAACGCCAACAGGGGATTTGAAATTCACAATTGCATTCTCGTGACAGGGGCCTCGGGCTTCCTCGGTTCTTCGGTCATGCGCCAGGCGCTGGAGCGCGGTTTCCAGGTGCGGGTGCTGGTGCGGCCCACCAGCCCGCGCGCCAATCTGGCCGGCCTGCCCGTGGAGGTGGTGGAGGGCGACATGCGCGACCCGGCGTCGATGGCGCGGGCCATGGCGGGCGTCCGCTACCTGTTCCATGTGGCGGCCGACTACCGGCTCTGGGCGCCCGATCCGGAGGAAATCGTCCGGTCGAACGTCGATGGCACGGTGACGACGATGAACGCGGCCCGCGATGCCGGCGTCGAGCGCATCGTCTACACCAGCAGTGTGGCCACGCTGCGGGTGGCCGGGGCCACCGGCCCGGTCGACGAGACCGCCGCCATGGCCGGCCACGAGGCCATCGGCGCCTACAAGCGCAGCAAGGTGCTGGCCGAGCGCGAGGTGGAGCGGCTGGTGGCCGAGGGGCTGCCGGCGGTCATCGTGAACCCGTCCACGCCGATTGGCCCGCGCGACGTCCGGCCCACGCCGACCGGGCGGATCATCGTCGAGGCGGCCACGGGCAAGATCCCGGCTTTCGTCGATACGGGCCTGAACCTCGCCCACGTGGACGACGTGGCGAACGGTCATTTCCTGGCGCTGGACAAAGGCCGGATCGGCGAACGCTACATCCTGGGCGGCCAGGACGTGCTGCTGCGGCAGATGCTGGCCGACATCGCCGGCATGGCGGGCCGCAAGGCGCCGACCATCGAATTGCCGCGCTGGCCGCTGTACCCGATCGCCCGGGTGGCCGAAACCATCGCCCAGTTCACGAAAAAAGAGCCGTTCGTGACCGTTGACGGCCTGAAGATGTCGCAATACCGGATGTTCTTCACATCGGCCAAGGCCGAGCGGGAGCTGGGCTACACCGCCCGCCCGTACCAGCAGGCGCTGCAAGACGCGCTGGACTGGTTCCGCGGCAACGGCTACCTGAAGTAGCCGCCTGGGCAGGAGCCGGGCCTCAGGAGCGCACCGGCGCCTGGCTGCGGCCCTTCCACTGGCCGCCGCGCCGCAGGTAGTAGCGGCGCGCGGAGTCCAGCGTCGCGCCCAGGTAGAAAAGCGCGGTCAGCGGCAGTAGCGGCGCCAGCCAGGCCGGCTGGCGATACTCGCGCAGCATGGGGCGATAGCTGACCGCCATCAACACCCACGCCAGCCATGCCGGCCAGAGCGCGGCGCCGCCTGCCAGTGCCAGCACGGGCGGCGCCAGGTAGGTCAGGACCATGCCGAGCGTGGCGCCCGTCAGCATCGCCGGCGAGTAGTGGAGCTGGGTGTAGGCGCTGCGGGCGATCATGTTCCACAGGCTTTGCCAGTCGTCGTACGGACGCAGCGAAATGCTGTCGTCGGCCAGGTCCAGCCGGATGGACCCGCCTGCCTTGATCTTCGCCGCCAGGCTGCAATCGTCGATCAACTCGCCGCGAATGGCCGCGAAACCGCCGATCCGGGCCAGTGCCGAGCGGCGCGCCAGCATGCAGCCACCGGCCGCGCCCGCTACCTTGCTGCGGGGGGCTGCCACGCGGCGGAACGGGTAGAGTTTGGCGAAATAGAACACAAATGCCGGCACGATCATGCGTTCCCACCACGATTCGCAGCGCAGCCGCACCATCAGCGACGTCAGGTCGCGCTGCTCGTGCTCGGCGCGTGCCACCAGTTCGCGGATGGTCTGCGGGCCGTGCCAGATATCGGCATCGGTCAGGAAGACGAAACCCGCGTCCGGCATCTGCCGGTCAGCTTCGGCCAGCCCTTCTGACTGGGCCCAGACCTTGCCGCTCCAGCCAGCCGGCAGGTCTCGCGCGGCGATGACCGTCAGCGCGTCGGCCTTGCCGATCGACACGGCCGCCGCGCGGGCGATGTCGGCGGTGCCGTCGGCGCTATGGTCGTCCACCACCACCAGTTGCAGGCGGCCCGGGTACTGCTGGGTCAGCACCCCGGTCACCGCGCGGGCAATCACGTCGGCCTCGTTGCGGGCCGGAATCACGCCGATGACCGGCGGCCACGCGGCCGGATCTGGCGAGGGCAGGGGCTTCTGCACGCGCCAGAAGCCGGCGCGCGCGAACACGAGGACACACCAGACCACCAGGGTCAGCAGGGACAATCCGAACAGCAGCATGAGATGTACTTGAGAAAGCGTCGCGCCGGCCAGGCCGGATTCGGCACGATGGTGGGGCGGACGAGGCGCGCATCATACCCCGCGATGCGCCGTTCGTTCCTGGCCAGGAGCGCCGTCACGCGGCGGTCGCACGGTGTTGTCACTGGCGCTCCGGGGCAAGGATGGCGGCAGCCATTGTAGCCAGCCGGAGCGGTTGTTGCAGATGTGTGTGTCGTGAAAGCCGGACGGGGAGGTGGTTCCCCGTCCGGTGTCAGCCCGGCAGCCGGGCCGGGTCAGCGCGCGTGGTGGACGCCCGGTGCCGGGCGCGGTCCCGGCGGCTGGCGATGCCAGTCCTGCGCGATGTCCGGAAAGACATCGCACTCGCCGCGCACGATGTTCTCGATCGTCGCGCAGATGCCTTCGGTGCCGCGCGGCCCCACGCAGACCAGGCTGCGTGGATGGTCGGAATGCGCCGGAATGGCGTAGACGTGCATGCCCTCGCGGTAGAGGGGATGCTGGGTGAGCCGCTCGTTCAGGATCTCGACAAAGCGGCTGGGGCTTACGGTTGGCTTGTCCATCGCTGTCTCCCTACGGGTCTCCAGCCTATGGCGGGGACGTGCCAGGTTCAAGCGGCTCGGCGGCGCTTCAAGCGCTCATTGGGTCGCATCGTCACGTAATGTCACGCATGTTCACGGGTGGCTACGTTCAGTGGGCCGCGCGGGCGGCGCCCAGGTCACCCACTTCGCTGGCAATGCGGCGCCCGTCGAGCATGCCGTTGCCGGTGGCCCAGCAGGCGGCCTCGGCTTCGGCGTGGGACGGATAGTCGGTCTGGGCTTCGATCATGCTGTCGCAGTCGGCGCCGCCGCATTTCTCCTCCACGACGATGCGCCACGTGTAGCGCCCGGGCGGGTCTTCCATGACGTGCATGACCAGCGTGCGGCGGTGGTCGGACAGGGACATCGGATGGGTGGACATGGCGTTCTCCCTGGGCAGGCGGCCCGGTGGACTTCCACCATAGTCAGCGGTTCCGGGCAATTCCAGCCCGATTTGATGCAGTGCGGCGTCGGCGGCCTTTGCATGGCCGATGCGTCCTGCTATCGTGCTGGCCTTGGGATTCGGGGTCGACATGGCCGCCTGACAACGGCCCGGACCGGACCCGCTCGTGGAGCCTCGACCATGCCTGCCGATCCGAATCTGACCCCGCGCATTACCGCGCTGCTCACCCACTTCGACACCGTCGTGCTGCCCGCCTGGACGGGTGCCGGCTGGAACCCTTCGATGCAGCTCGCGCACGAGGCGCTGGACGGCGCCACGGGCCAGCCCCGCCCGGACCAGCGCTATCGCACGATGGCCTGCGCGCGGCAGCTCTATGTCTTTGCCACCATGGGCAACCTTGCCCACGCCGCCACGCTGTTCGGTTCGCTGGTGCGCCATTTTGGCGATGGCGCGGGCGGCTGGCTCTACAGCATCGACCCGCAGGGGGCGCCGCTCGATACCACGCGCGACCTCTATACCCACGCCTTCGTCGTCTACGCCTGCGCGCACTACTACCGCGCCAGCCGCGACCCCGCCGCGCTGGAAGTCCTGCATCGCACCGTGGCCGTGATCGAATCACGATTTGCCGATGGCAACGGGCTCTATCACGCGGCATTGGCGGCCAATTTTGGCCCGAACGACAGCGGCGTGCTGCAGAACCCGATCATGCATCTGACCGAGGCGTACCTGGCGGCGCTGGACGTCGCCGGCGAACCGTGGATGGCGCAGCGGCTCAAGACGCTGGCCGATGCGGTACATGCCACGTTCGTCGATCCGGCCGACGGCTGCGTGGCTGAACTGCCGCGCGGCGCGGCTGGCAACCGGATCGAGCCCGGCCATCAATTCGAGTGGTATTCGCTGGTCATGACTGCGCCGGCGCTGTTTGCCGATGGCCCGCTGGCCGCCACGCTGCCGCGCGCCTACGACTTTGCCCGGCGGCACGGCGTGGCCGCCGGCACGCTGGGCGTCTGCGCCGCGCTGGACGGGCAGGGCGCCGTGCAGGACGCCACCGAGCGCATCTGGGCGCAGACCGAGTTCGCGCGAGCGCTGGTCGTGCACGCGGCCGTGCAGCACGACGATGCGCCGCTGGCCGAGCTGGCCGAGCTGGCGGACTGGATCGACAGCTTCCAGCGCCGCTTTCTCCATGCCCGGGGCTGGCACGAGTGCCTGGCGCCGGACGGCGCCGTGGTGCGCGCCGAAATGCCGTCCACCACGCCCTATCACCTGCTCACGTCCTGGCAGGCGCTGCGCGCGCTGCTGCCGGCTGCCTGACGCTAGTCCGCGCGCGGCGCGCGCAGGTCGCTCTGGCGGATCAACTGGAGCAGCGTGTCCGCCGGTTTCGACAGCCGCCGCGCGGCCAGCGTGATGAATTCCACCTCGGGCAGCGCCGGCAGCGTGTGCCCGTTGATCGGCGAGACCAGCCCGCCGCCAGTCAGGTTCTGGGCCCGTACCGTGATGCCGAGTCCGCCGCGCGCCGCGGCAATGCAGCCGGAATGGCTGCTGCTGGTGCAGACCATGCGCCACTGCCAGCCGGCGGCGGCCAGCGTATCGAGCACGACCGACCTTGTGACGCTCGGCTCGTTGACGAGGATCAGCGGCAGCGGCTGCCCCACGTCGACGACGGTGCCCGGCCGCGCCAGCCATTCAAGCTGGCCCCGGAACAGTGGCACGCCGCGCCGCTCGCCTTCGCGGCGCTTGCCGATCATCAGGTCCAGTTCGCCCGCCTCCAGCCATTCGTAAAGCTTGCCGGTCATGCCGATGTTGATTTCCAGCTCCACGTCCGGGTGCGTGGCGCGGAACGCGGCCAGCACATTGGGCAGCGGGCCCTGCGCCAGGTCTTCCGATGTGCCCAGCCGCACGCGGCCCTGCAGCCGGGGCGCGCTGAACTGCTGCTCGGCGCGCGCTAGCGATTCCAGGATCAGCCGTGCATGCACCAGCAGCGCCTCGCCGTCGGGGGTCAGGGCCAGGCTGTGGGTATCGCGCACGAACAGCCGCCGGCCCACGCTCTGTTCGAGCCGGCGGATATGGTCGCTGACCGACGACTGCGAGAGGCCAAGCTGGCGCCCGGCGTCGGTAAAACTGCGTGACGTGGCCACCGTGGCAAAGGTCTGGATCCAGATGGGATTGAGCATCGCGGCATTGTCATCGGGTTTGCCGATGGCAGTCAATCAAGCCAGAGGGGTTCCCGATGGGT
The DNA here is from genome assembly GCF_032190535.1 of Cupriavidus sp. SZY C1. NCBI lineage: Bacteria > Pseudomonadati > Pseudomonadota > Betaproteobacteria > Burkholderiales > Burkholderiaceae > Cupriavidus > Cupriavidus sp. SZY C1. The sequence continues at coordinate 256,744 of NZ_JAUANU010000005.1, read as the reverse complement.
GCCGCGGTCCGTACCATGGAGGCCGGTTGTTCGCGGTTTCCCCGATGGACGCCGCCCCTGGAATCGAGTCATGCACACCGCCCCCGCCCCAGCCGCCAGCCCGGCCGCATCCCGCAAAGCCATGCTCTGGATCGTCTTCGCCGGCTTCTTCATGCAGACGCTGGACACGACGATCGTCAACACCGCACTGCCGTCGATGGCCCACAGCCTGGGCGAAAAACCGCTCGACCTGAAACCGGTGGTGGTGGCCTATACGCTGACCATGGCGATGCTGACGCCGGCGTCGGGCTGGCTGGCCGACAAGTTCGGTACGCGGCGCGTGTACTTCAGCGCGATCCTGATCTTCGTGCTGGGATCGGTGTTCTGCGCCTCGGCCCACACGCTGACCCAGCTGGTGATCGCGCGGGTGCTGCAGGGGGTGGGCGGCTCGATGCTGCTGCCGGTGGGCCGGCTGGCCGTGCTGCGCAATATCCCGGGCGAGCAGTACATCGCGGCGCTGGCGTTCGTGTCGATTGCCGGGCAGGTGGGGCCGATCTTCGGGCCCGTGCTGGGCGGCTGGCTGGTGCAGAGCGCGTCGTGGCACTGGATCTTCCTGATCAACGTGCCGGTGGGGCTGGTGGGCCTGCTCGCCGTGCGCCGCTACCTGCCGGCGGGGGAATCCGGCGTGGCGCCGCCGTTTGACTGGATCGGCTGCGGCCTGCTGTCGCTGTGCATGGTGACGTTCTCGCTGGCGCTGGAAAATGGCGGGCACGGCACGGGCAGCGCGCTACTGGCCGCCGTCAGCGTTGCCAGCGCGCTGCTCTACATTCCCCACGCGCGCCGGCACGCCACGCCGCTGTTCCGGCTGGCGCTGTTCCGCGAGCCCAACTTCAGCATCGGGCTGATCGGCAATCTGGTGTGCCGCATCGGCTCGGGCGCCGTGCCGTTCCTGCTGCCGCTGCTGTTCCAGTTGCAGCTCGGCTATTCGCCGCTGCATTCGGGGATGATGCTGCTGCCGGTGGCCATCGCGGGCACGCTGTCCAAGCGGTGGATCGTGCCGCTGGTCAATCGCTTTGGCTACGACGCCTTCCTGCTCGTCAACACGGTGATCGTCGGCGCGTCGATCGCGTCGTTCTCGGCGATGTCGCCGGGCTGGCCGCTGGCCCTGTCGATCGTGCAGCTTGCGGTGTTTGGCGCGGCCAATTCGATGCAGTTCGCGGCCATGAACAGCGTGACGCTGAAGGGCCTGACCCGTGAAGACGCCGGCAGCGGCAACAGCCTGTTCTCGATGGTGCAGATGCTGGCCATCGGGCTTGGCGTGACCATCGGCGGCGGCCTCGTCGGCCTGTTCTCGCTCAAGCTGGGCGCCGCCGCGCCGGCCTACCGGCTGACTTTCCTGGTCGTCGGCACCATCACGCTGCTGTCCGCCGTGGTGTTCCGCCGGCTCGACGCCGGCCTGCTGAATCCGAAATCGGTGAAACGCGCCGCCGTGCAGGCACGGTAGCGGCGTCTCAGGCGGCCGGCGGCGGCCAGCCGCCTTGTGCCGCCAGCGCCTGGTACCACTCGTGCATCGCCGAATCCTGCACGGAATACTCGCCGCGCGCGGACTTCCAGACCAGGGCGGGGGTACGGTCGCGCAAGCTGTCCAGCGCCGCCTGCACCTTCTGCGGCGACACCGTCAGCTCGGGGCAACGCTCCCGATAGAACGCGAGCGATTCGGCATCGTAGGGCCGGAACGCGCGCCCGGCCGCCAGCATGCGCCAGAGCACCGCCTGCTCCAGCGGCTTCAGGCCCAGGAAGTCGGACTGCATCTGCGCGGTGTCCTGCGCCTGCCGCCGGCGCGCGGCGGCCAGCACGCGCTGCTCGAAGCGTTCGCCGTCGCCGGCCTCCAAGGGGTTCAATGCCTCGCCAATCGCGGCGTGGAAGAACTGCGGCCGCTGGCCGAACAGTTCGAACGCCTGGAACAGCGCCGCGTGGTCCACCGGCATCAGGTCGGGCCGCTGCGTGCCGATCAGATCGGCCACGTAGTCGACGTAGCGCTTGCCCAGCGTTGGCATCTGGTGGATCGACGAGCCATAGAAGGGCGCGGCAGCGGAATTAACCAGCCGCAGCAGCTTGTCGCGGTCTGAGCCGGACATCACCAGCATCAGCGTGACGTTGTCCGGCGTGTTCATCTGGTCGCGGGCGGACTTCAGCGCCGCCATGGCCGCTTCGCCCCATTCGCTGGTCAGCGCGTGCTGCGCTTCGTCGATCAGCAGCGCCACGGGTTTGCCGGCGGCCCGGTGCAGGGCCTGCAGCGCCTGCGGCAGCGTGGCGCCGTCGGGCCGGCCGATCTTCGACGTGTCGATCTTCAGCGTGCCGGCGATGGTGACGCTTTCCAGCCGGGCCTTGCGCGCCGCGCGCGCCACCACGCCCTGGTGGTCGGCCAGCGCCAGCGCAATGCCCTCGGCGATCAGCTCGCCGGGATCGCGGCGCTGGTTCGACCACAGGTCGACGTAGATGACGAGCACATGGTTGTCTTCCAGCGCGGGCCGCAGGTCATGCTGCAGGAACATCGACTTGCCCGTGCGCCGGGGTGCCGCCAGGAACAGCCCATTCTGTGCATCGCCAAACATGGCGCGGCCCTGCAGCTGGGTGGCCAGGTCGGCCGCAAGGTCGGGTCGGCGGTAGTAGCCCATCCTTTTATCCGGAATTATTTCGATCCGGATAATTTATGGAATCCGGAATAAAAGTCAATAATTGGGCGTCCTGTGACACGAAATGAGGCTCATAAGGCACCCTCCAGCGGCTGTCGCAGGCTATTCCTCTACCCCGTTCTCGCGCAGCATCCGCTCGCATTCGTCGAGCATGTCGTGGGCAAAGGCCGACTGGTAGTTGGGGTCGAGCGCTTCCATCATCTCGTGTGACGCATAGAGCCCGGCTTCGCGCGACAGCGTATCGGCCAGTTGCCGCGCAAGCTGGTCGCTCAGTTCGGACAGCAGGCGCCGGTCCGACAGCGCCAGTTGCAGCTTCGATCGCGACAGCCAGCTCGCGGCCAGCGTGGCGCCCTGGGCGTCGGTCAGCCATTTCCCATGCTCGTAGAACGCCGCCAGCCGTTCGGCGGTCAGCGCGAACATCAGCGCCTTGCGGGTGTTGAAGTCGATACGGGGCGGCGGCGATGCGGGAATCATGGGCAGCGGGGCAGGGTGACAAGGCGCGCCATGGTAGCGCAGGCGCTCAGTCGAAGCGGGCTTGCAGCCACGCGCCGACGTCGGCGATTTCTTCCAGGCAGACCGAATGCGGCATGTTGGCGTACGCCTGCCAGGTGATCGGCTGCCCCCGGGCGGTCAGGAAATCGCGCGCCCGGATGCCCAGCGCCATCGGCACCACCTCGTCGGCGGTGCCATGGGCGGCAAACACCGGCGTGGCCGCGTTGGCGGGCGTGGCTTCGGCCTCGATCAGTTCGGTGGACGGAATGTAGGTGGACAGCGCAATCACGCCGGCCAGCGCTTCCGGGTGGGTCAGCGCCGTGGTGTAGGCAATGGCGCCGCCCTGCGAGAAACCGGCCAGCACGATGTTGGCGGTGGGCACGCCGCGTTCGTTTTCGCGGGCGATCAGGGCGCGGATGGCATCGCGCGACTGCCTGATGCCGGCCAGGTCGGCCTTGCGGCCGGCTTCGTCCAGCGAGTAGATGTCGTACCACGCCGGCATCACGTAGCCGCCGTTGCAGGTGACCGGGATGGCCGGGGCGTGGGGAAAGACAAAGCGGACGGCGGCGGTGGCGGGCAGGCCCAGTTCGGGCACGACGGGCACGAAATCGCTGCCGTCGGCGCCCAGCCCGTGCATCCAGATCACGGCATGGGTCGGATGCGGGGCGGTTTCGATGTCAATGGCGGGCAACAGGCTCATGGCCGCTCCAGGGGATGCCGGAAAGCGGGCAGTATCGCACAGGCGCCTGGCGCGTCCGTGCGACGGTCTGCTGCGATAAGACAGGGATCAGGCGGCGCTCGGGACGATCGGAATCGTGGCCAGGCCGGGGGCGCTGCGCGCGGGCGACGTGGATTGCAGCACGGGCATGTCCGGCTGCGGCGACGACCCGAAGCGGCGGTCGGCCACGCCTTCCACGCCGGTGGCGCCCACCTCTTCCAGGAAGGCGATCATGTTGCGGTAGTAATCGACTTGCATCTGCGCTTCAAGCAGGCGGCGTTCGGCCTGGAAGAGCGTCAGCCTCATGTCTTGCAGTTCCTTTTCGGCGATCTTCTCTGGCGTCGGCGGACTGAACAAGTTTGCAAGCGAACGCATGGCAGTTACCTCCCGGGGCTTTTGTACGTCTGGTGAGTCATTTCGGTTGAGCGCGCCATGCCGTCAAATATAGACGATCCGGCGCAAGGTACACGATGGGTCACCATGGCTGATGTGGGGTCCCCCACAAGAATGATTGCCGTCACCCGGATGGTGCGGTAGATTTACCGCCCATCAGCCGGTACGCGCCAACGGGCCCGTGCCGGCTTTGTCTTTTTTACGTCCCGGCGTGATACGAAATTTCCGATTGTGGCGAAAGCTGCCGTTTCGGAATCGTTACGGGATGGGACGCCCTCCTGCCCGGTCAATCTCTGCCATCGGCAAAAAAACCACACGCCGGGCCGGCCCCGCATCGGCGCCGGCCGACGCGGGACCGGATGTGACACCGGCGTGACCGGCCCAGACCCCGGCAGGCAGGTAGAATGCCGCGCCAGCGCCTCTTTTCGCCCCCGCCACGTGTTCGCCACGCTTTCCCTTTCTGCCGCCTGCCGCCGACTGCTGGTCTGGCTGGCCTGGCTGTGCGTCTGCCTGCCACTGGTGGCCGTGGCGGCGCCGGTGCGGGTGGTCGTGGCGTCGTCCCAGACCCATCTGCTGCCTGCCGCCGCCGAGGCGTTCCACGCGGCCCATGGCGATGGCGTGGCCGAATTCCGGTTTGCCAATGCAGCGCCCGATGCCGCGACGCTAGCCCGCGCCGACGTGATTGCCGCGTGGTTCGTCCCCGCCGCCGCGCTGCGCCAGATGGGGCCCGATATTCGGCACGCCCAGGCGCGTGGCGCAACGGTACTGGCCATGCCGGCGGAGACCGCCGACGCCGCGTGGCAGATCCATACCGATGCGGCGCTGAACGCCGGCGCCCAGCGCTACTGGGACGCCGGCGGCGTCGACAATCTTGCCGCCTTCCTGGCCTACGCCGTGGCCGCGCAACAGCGTGCCGCCGGCGTGGCGCCGATCACCGTGGCGCCGGTCCGGCCCGCGCCCGCCGCCGGGCTCTACCACCCGCGCGCGCCGCAACCGTTCGCGTCGCTGGGCGACTACCTGCGCTGGTACCGCGCCAACGGCGGCCTGCGGCCCGACGCGCCGCTGGTCGGCATCGCGTTCTATGCGACGAACCACCGCCAGCGCGACCTCGCTCACGTCGACGCGCTGATCGCGGCGCTGGAGCGCGCCGGCATCGGCGTGGTCCCGGCCTTTGGCTGGCCGCTGTCCGCGCTCGACGGCCTGCTGACGCAGGACGGCGCCACGCCGCTGCGCGCGCTGCTGGCGCTGAACCTGACGATTCCGCGCGCCGAGGACAAGGACTGGCTGGCGGGCCACGGCCTGCACACGATCAACCTGATTGCCACGCGCGACAGCGCCGCCCGCTGGCGTGCCGACGTGCGCGGCATTGCCGGCGAGCGCCTGCCGCTGCTGCTGACCGCCCCCGAGCGCAGCGGGGCGACCGAGCCGATCCTGTTCGCCACGCAGGAGCCGCAGGACGGCGCCACGACCAGTACGGCGGTGCCGGAGCGTGTCGACGCAATCGTCGCGCGCGTGCGGCGCTGGATCGCGCTGCAGGACACGCCGCCCGCGCGCAAGCACGTGGCGATGCTGTACTACAACAACCCGCCCGGGCGCGGCAATATCGGCGCGAGCTACCTGGCGACGCTGCCATCGCTCGCCCAGATCCTGCAGCGCCTGCGCGCGGCCGGCTACGACACCGGCACCAGCCTGCCCGACACCGCCGCGCTCACGTCGCTGCTCGAAGCCAACGGCCGCAACGTCGAGACGTGGTCGCCGGGCGAACTGGACCGCATGGTCCGCGCCGGCCACGTCACGCTGGTGCCGCTGGCCCAGTACCGCCGATGGTTCGATGCGCTGCCGGCGCCGTTCCGCGCGTCGGTGGAGCGTGCGTGGGGCCCGCCCGGCCGCCATCCGCTGATGCTCGCGCGCGATGCGCGCGGCGATCCCGCCTACGTGCTGCCGGGGCTGCGCTTTGGCAACGTGTTTGTCGGCCCGCAGCCGCTGCGCTCCACCTTCGACCGCGCGATGGACGTCTCGCACGACACGATCACGCCGCCGCCGCACGCCTACATCGCCGCCTACCTGTGGTATCGCCACGCGTTCGGCGCCGATGCCGTGGTTCACGTGGGCCGCCACGGCACGCTGGAATGGCTGCCGGGCAAGCAGGTCGCGCAGGCGGGCGACGACGCATCCGAACTGCTGCTCGGCGACCTGCCGAACGCCTACGTCTACATCCAGGACGGCGGCGGCGAGGCGATCCAGGCCAAGCGCCGCAGCGCGGCCGTGCTGGTAAGCCACCTGTCGCCGCTGCTGGCCTCGGCGGGCCAGCCCCCGGTGCTGGCCGCGCTGGACGAGGCGATCGAACAGGCCGACGCCACGCGCGACAGCGCGCCGGAGCTGTCCGCCCAGTACCGGCGCCAGGCGCTGGCCCAGATCCGCGCGCTGAAGCTGGACCAGCAACTAGGCGTCGATGCCGGCGCGCCGTGGGACACCATCGAGCCGGTCGTGCACGCCTTCCTGCACAAGGTGGAGGCCGAGCCCATGCCGCTGGGCATCCACACGCTCGGCCAGTTGCCGCCCGACGCCGACCAGGCCGACGCGCTGGCGCTGATGCTGGGCACGCAGGTCAAGGCCGATGCCGACCGCCTGCGCGCGTGGTCGGCCGCGCTGGTGGCGGGCCGCGACGTCGAGGGCGCGGACGATGCCGAACGCCGCGCGCTGTCCGCCGGCCGCCAGTGGCTGGCCGACCTGCGCGCATCGCCCCAGCGCGAACTGGACGGCCTGGTCTCGGTGCTGGCCGGCCGCTACCTGCCCACCGGCCCGCTGGGCGACCCCGTGCGCGTGCCCGACAGCCTGCCCACCGGCCGCAACCTGCACGCCTTCGACGGCGCGCGCATTCCCACCCAGGCCGCGTGGGCGCTGGGCAAGACGATGGCGGCACAGACGCTCGACCGCTTCCGCCGCGAGCGGGGCAAGTGGCCGGAGTCGGTGTCGATGGTGCTCTGGTACGGCGAGACCGAGCGGCACCAGGGCGCGATGGAGGCCGAGGCGCTGTACCTGATGGGCGTGGAACCGGTGTGGAACGCGCGCGGCAATGTGGAGGACGTGCGGCTGATTCCCGATGTCGATCTGGGCCGGCCCCGCGTGAACGTGCTGCTGACCACGTCGGGCATCTACCGCGACGGCTTTGGCGACAAGATCGCGCTGCTGGACAAGGCCGCCCGGCTGGCCGCCGCTGCCGGGGAGAATGCAATTAGCCGCCATGACGAGGCCGTCGCCATGGAACTGGGCCGGCAGGGCGTGGAGCCGGGCCAGGCGCAGCGGCTGGCGCGGGCGAGGGTGTTCGCGGCGCGGCCCGGCAACTATTCGATCGGCGTGCAGCAGATGGTCGAGCAGAGCCGCGACGCGCAGGGGCCGCCCGATGCGCTGGCGCGCCAATACCTGCGCTACATGAACTTCGCCTATTCGGCCGATGGGTGGGGCGAATCGGCGCCGGGGGCGTTGGCCAGCCACCTGAAGTCGAACCAGGCGGTGCTGTTCTCGCGCGCCAGCACGCTGTACGGCGCGCTGGACAACGACGACACCTACCAGTACGCGGGCGGCCTGGCCGCCGCCACGCGCGCGGCCGGCGGCACGGCACCGCCGCTGTGGCTGCACAACCTGCGCCGCCCGGGCCAGGCCGAGACCGTCGACGCCCGCACATGGCTGGCCACAGAGCTGAACGCGCGCCAGTGGAATCCGAAGTGGATCACCGGGATGCAGCGCGCCGGCTACGCGGGCGCCCGCGAGATGTACAAAGAGGTGGAGCACCTGTACGGCTTCCAGGCCACCGTGCCCGAGCAGATGCCCGGCGAGTTCTGGCAGCGCACCTATGACGTCTACGTGGCCGACAAGCTCGGGCTGGGCATGGCGGCGTTCTTCCGCGGCGCCAATCCGCACGCGCGGCAGGGCATCCTGGCGCGGCTGCTGGAGGTGGACCGGCAGGGCAGCTACCGCTTCACCGACGCCGAGCGCCGCGAATTGCTGCGCCAGTACGCGGCGAGCGTGCAGCGCGACGGGCTGTCGTGCACGGCCAATACCTGCGGCAATCCCACGCTGATGGCGCATATCGCGCGCGCGGGCCGCGCGGCGCGGATCGACATGAAACCGGTAGGCCGCGCGCTGGCCGACGCGGTGGTGCGGCCGGCGCAGCGGGAGGCGCAGGCGGTGCGGACACCGCAGGCCGTCGTGCCGGCGGCGCCGGTGGCGTCGACATCGGATGTCGAACACGTCAGCGGCCAGCGGCTGGTGGCGCAGCTGGCCGCGACGCCGGCGCGAACGGGACAACCGGCGATCGGGTGGCTGCTGGCGGCACTGGCTGTCGCGGGGGGTGCGTTCGCGGGGTGGTGGCGGGGGCGGCGGGGGTAGCAGGCTGCGATGCTGCCCTCTCCCCCGACCCCTCTCCCGCGCGGGAGAGGGGAGCAAACCGACAGGAATGGCAACCCGATTGTGGTCTCCCCTCTCCCGCTTGCGGGAGAGGGGCCGGGGGAGAGGGCCAGCGCTTGCCAGACCCACCACCCCACGCCAGGCACCCCCAAATAGACAGCCCCCCCGTATGTCCGTATCCTGATCGCCTTCGCAAATCACGCCCATCCCCCGCATGCAGACCTCCAAGATTCCGGCCACCATCGTCACGGGCTTTCTCGGCAGCGGCAAGACCACGCTGCTGCGCCATATCCTCGACAACGCCAACGGGCGGCGCATCGCGGTGATCGTCAACGAGTTTGGCGAACTCGGCATCGACGGCGAGATCCTGAAGGGCTGCGGCATTGGCTGCGACGATGCCGGCGAGCCCACGGGCCAGCTCTACGAACTGGCCAACGGCTGCCTGTGCTGCACGGTGCAGGAGGAGTTCTTCCCGGTGATGGAGCAACTGCTGGAGCGCCGCGGCCAGATCGACCACGTGCTGATCGAGACGTCGGGGCTGGCGCTGCCCAAGCCGCTGGTGCAGGCGTTTCACTGGCCGAGCATCCGCAACGCGTTCACCGTGGATGCCGTGGTGACCGTGGTCGACGGCCCAGCGGCGGCGGCCGGGCAGTTCGCGGCCAATCCGGTGGCGGTGGATGCCCAGCGCCGCGCCGATCCCAATCTCGACCACGAGTCGCCGCTGCACGAACTGTTCGAGGACCAGCTTGCCAGCGCGGACCTGGTGATCCTGAACAAGACCGACCTGATGGACGCCGCGCAGCTGGCGGCCGTGGAGGCACTGGTGCGGCCCGAGATTCCGGCCGAGGTCAAGATCGTGCCCGCGCAGGCCGGCAAGCTCGACGTGGCGATGCTGCTGGGCCTGCAGCGTGCGTCGGAAGAGACGATCCACCTGCGGCCCGACTACCACGGCAGCGCCGACGACCCCGACCATGCCGATCATCATCACGACGAGTTCGATTCCGTGGTCGTGCAGGCCGGGACGGTCGAGCGCGACGCGCTGGTCGCCGCGCTGCAGAAGCTGGTGGCCGACCACACGATCTACCGCGTCAAGGGCTTTGCCACGCTGCCGGGCAAGGCGATGCGGCTGGTGCTGCATGGCGTGGGCCAGCGCTTCGACAGCTATTTCGACCGCGCCTGGCGCGCCGGCGAGCCGCAGGGCACGCGCGTGGTGCTGATCGGGCAGGACCTGGACGGCGCGGCGCTGCAGGCATCGCTGGACGCCGCGCTGGGCGCCACGCGCTGACCACCAGGCGCTGGCGCGATGCACCTGCTGTCCACCCGTCCCGGCGGCTTTGTCGAGGACAACGGCGTCGTGCTGCGCATGGACCAGACGCCGGGCGACATCGTCATCCTCAGCGCGGCCGACACCACGCTGTCGCTGCTGGCCGCTGCGGTGCCCCGGCTCGGCGCCGGCTATCCCACCGTGCGGCTGGCCAACCAGATGTACCTGCGCCAGCCGGCGTCGCTCGATCTCTACGTCGACGAGGTGCTGCAGCACGCGCGCGTGGTGGTGGTGGACCACCTGGGCGGCGCCAGCGACTGGGCCTACGGGCTGGAACGCCTGCCCGAGATCGCGCGGGCGCGCGGCCAGTTACTGGTGATGTTCTCCGGCGACCTGGCCGAGGACGACAACCTCGCGCGGCTGGGCAATGCGCCGGCGGCGCTGTCGCATCAGCTCTGGCGCTACCTGCGCGAAGGCGGCGCCGGCAACGCCGAGCAGTTCTTCCGCTGCCTGGGCCAGCATGCGTTCGGCCACACGGAGCCGGTGCTGCCGGTGCAGGGCCTGCCGCAGGCCGCGCTCTATCACCGCGATCATGGCGTGGCCACGGCCGCCGACTGGCAGCGCGAATGGGCCGCGCGCGGCCTCGGCGGCGCGCCCGTGGTGGCGCTGCTGTTCTATCGCTCGCACCTGCAGGCCGGCAATACCGACGTGTTCGACGCGATGGCCGATGCGCTGCTCGACGCCGGCCTGTGCCCGCTGCCGCTGGCGGTCAGCTCGCTCAAGGAGCCGGTGTGCCGCGACGTGCTGCAGCGGCTGTGCGACGCCCACGCGGTATCGCTGGTCCTGAACACCACGGCCTTCTCGGTGGCCTCGCTCGACAACGCCGGCGAGGCCGACGCGCCGCTGGCCAACGACGCGCCGGTGCTGCAGGTCATCCTGAGCGGCGGCAACCGCGAGGACTGGCTGGCCGACAGCCAGGGCCTGGGCACGCGCGACGTGGCCATGCACGTGGCGATGCCCGAGGTCGATGGCCGCATCATCACGCGCGCCATCAGCTTCAAGGGGCTGGCCTACCGCTGCCCGCACACCCAGGTGGATGTCGTGCGCTACCAGCCCGATGCTGGCCGCATCGGCTTTGTCGCGGAACTGGCGCGCCGCTGGTGCCGGCTGCGCACGCTGCCGGCGGCCGACAAGCGGCTGGCGCTGATCCTGGCCAACTACCCGGCCAGCGAGGGCCGCATCGGCAACGGGGTAGGGCTCGATACGCCGGCGTCGGTCGTGCGGATACTCGCCATGCTGCACGATGCCGGGTACGCCACCGGGCCGCTGCCGGCCGACGGCGACGCGCTGATGCAGGGCCTGACGCGCGGCGTGACCAACGACATCGCGCAGCACGCCGCACGCCCCGCGTTCCAGAGCGTGGCGCTGGACGACTACCGCGCGTGGCTGGCCCGGTTGCCGGCCGCGAACCAGGCGGCCATCGCGCAGCGCTGGGGCCCGCCCGAGGCCGATCCGATGGTCCGCGCCGGGCGCTTCATGATTGCCGGCGTGCGCGCGGGCAACGTGTTCGTCGGCATCCAGCCGGCCCGCGCCTATGGCGTGGACGACTACGCGAGCTACCACGATGCCGAGCTGGTGCCGCCGCATGGCTACCTGGCGTTCTATTTCTGGCTGCGGCACGTGTTCGCCATCGACGCGGTGGTCCACGTGGGCAAGCACGGCAACCTGGAATGGCTGCCCGGCAAGAGCGTGGCACTGGCCGACACGTGCTGGCCCGATGCGATCCTGGGCCCGCTGCCGCACCTGTACCCGTTCATCGTCAATGACCCCGGCGAAGGCGCGCAGGCCAAGCGCCGCGCGCAGGCCGTGATCATCGACCACCTGATGCCGCCGCTGACGCGCGCGGAGAACTACGGCCCGCTGCAGGACCTGGAGCGGCAGGTCGACGAGTACTACGAGGCACTGACCGTGGACCCGCGCCGCGCGAAGCTGCTGCGCAAGGGCATCCTGCGGGCCATCGTCGACCAGCAGTTGCACCGCGAGCTGGGCATCGACGCGCCGGCCAGTGGCGAGGAAGAAGACGCGCTGCTGAACCGTACCGATGCCTGGCTCTGCGAACTCAAGGAGTCGCAGATCCGCGACGGGCTGCACGTGTTCGGCCAGTCGCCGCAGGGCCGGCAGCGGCGCGATACGCTGGCCGCGCTGGGCCGCTTCCCCGTTGGCGACGGCCGCGAAGGCCGGGCCAGCCTGCTGACGGCGCTGGCGGCCGACCTTGCGCTCGGCGACGGCTTCGACCCGCTGGACGCGGACTGGGCCGCGCCGTGGATCGGCCCGCGCCCGGCGTTGCTAGCCGAGGTCGACGCGGCGCCGTGGCGCCACCATGGCGATACGCGCGAGCGGCTGGAAGCGCTGGCGCTGCGGCTGCTGGACGACGGCGCGGCCATCGGGCCGCAGTCGGCGGCGGTGCTGGCGCGCCTGCGCGATACGGTGGCGCCGCGCCTGGACGCCTGCGGCGCGCAGGAACTGCTGCAGCTCGAACGCGGGCTGGCTGGCCGCTTCGTGCCGCCCGGCCCCAGCGGCGCGCCGTCGCGCGGGCGGCCCGACGTGCTGCCCACGGGCCGCAACTTCTACTCGGTCGATACGCGCGCCGTGCCGACGCGCACGGCGTGGACGCTCGGCCTGCGCGCGGCCAGCCAGCTTGTGGAGCGGCACCTGCAGGAGCATGGCGAGTATCCGCGCGCGGTGGGGCTGTCCGTCTGGGGCACGGCCACCATGCGCACGGGAGGGGACGACATCGCGCAGGCCATGGCGCTGATGGGCGTGCGGCCGAAATGGGCGCATGGCAGCCATCGCGTGGTCGACTTCGAGATTTTGCCGATGACCGTGTTCGACCGGCCGCGCGTGGACGTGACGCTGCGCGTGTCGGGCTTCTTCCGCGATGCGTTCGCCAACCTGGTGGCGCTGTTCGACGCGGCCGTGCAGGCCGTGGCCGCGCTGGACGAGCCAGCCGACGTCAACCCGATCCGCGCCCGCGTGCTGGCCGAGCAGCAGGCGCTGGAAGCGCGGGGCATGGCGCCCGACGCGGCCCGCGTGCGCGCGGGATGGCGCGTCTTCGGCGCTCGGCCCGGCGACTATGGCACGGGCCTGCAGGCGCTGGTCGACGGGCGGCGCTGGCAGACCGATGCCGACCTGGCGCACGCCTACCTGCATGCGGGCGGCTATGCCTACGGCCAAGGCACCGAGGGCGTGGCGGCGCCGGACACGTTCGCCACGCGGCTGGCCGGCATCGACGCCGTGGTCCAGAACCAGGACAACCGTGAGCACGACATCCTCGACGCCAACGACTACTACCAGTTCCAGGGCGGCATGGTGGCGGCCGTGCGCCACCTGGGCGGCGCGCAGCCGGCGATCTACCACGGCGACCACGCCAACCCGGCGGCGCCGCGCGTGCGCACGCTGCAGGAGGAAATCGCGCGCGTGATCCGCACGCGGGTGGTCAATCCGAAGTGGATCGACGGCGTCAAGCGCCACGGCTACAAGGGGGCTTTCGAGATGGCCGCCACGGTGGACTACCTGTTCGGCTACGACGCCACCGCGCGCGTGGTGGCCGACCACCAGTACGCGCTGGTGGCCGAAGCCTACGTGCACGACCCCGCCACGCGCGACTTTCTGGCGCGGCACAATCCGCGCGCGCTGCAGGGCATCTGCGAGCGGCTGCTGGAAGCCATGGCGCGCGGGCTCTGGCAGGCGCCGGGCGACCAGAAGGACCGCATCGAACATCTATTGCTCGACAACGAGCAGCATCTGGAAGGCATGCCATGACGAAGACGGCCCTGCGCCCGATTTTTCCGTTCAGTGCCCTGGTGGGGCAGGCGCCGCTGCAGCAGGCGCTGCTGCTGGCGGCCGTGGACCCGGGCATCGGCGGCGTGCTGGTGACCGGGCCGCGCGGCACGGCCAAGTCCACGGCGGCGCGCGCGCTGGCCGAGCTGCTGCCGCACGGCCAGTTCGTAACGCTGCCGCTGGGCGCCAGCGAGGAACAGCTCACCGGCACGCTGGACCTGGCCCACGTGCTGCAGCAGGGCGAGGTGCGCTTCCAGCCGGGCCTGCTGGCGCGGGCGCACGACGGCGTGCTGTACGTCGACGAGGTCAACCTGCTGCCCGATCCGCTGGTCGACCAGTTGCTGGACGTGGCCGCAAGCGGCGTCAACGTGGTGGAGCGCGACGGCGTGTCACACCAGCACGCGGCGCGCTTCGTGCTGGTCGGCACGATGAATCCGGAAGAGGGCGAACTGCGGCCGCAACTGCTGGACCGTTTCGGCCTGGCGCTGGCGCTGTCGAACTATGCCGACCCGGCCGCGCGGCAGGCCATCGTCCGGGCCCGGCTGGCGTTCGATGCCGACCCCGAGGGCTTTCGCGCGGCGGTGGCGCAGCGGCAGGCCGATCTTGCAGCGCGCGTGGCGCGGGCGCGCGGCGCGCTGGGCGGGCTGCCGTTTGGCGACGCCGTGCACGACCGCGTCAGCGCGCTGTGTCTGGCGGCGGCCGTCGATGGCGTGCGCGCGGACCTGGTGATGCTGCGCGCCGCCCGCGCGCTGGCTGCGTGGCAGGGCGCGGCGGCCATCGACACCGGGCACGTCGATGCCGTGGCCGAGCTGGTGCTGCACCATCGGCGCCAGGCGTTGTCGCCCGAAGCGGACGCGGCACAGGCGCCCGCGCCGGACCCGGCGCCATCGAACGACCCGTGGGGCGCGCTGCCGCCGCCGACGCCGCCGGGCATGGCCGACGTCAAGCCGCTGAAACCGTTCGGGAAGCTCGCGCCAAAAAAAGCCTGAGCCACCGGCGGCCGTCTGCGCAGGACCGGCAGGGCGGCCACCGGTGGCAGGCTCCCTTGTCGCCCCGGCAGACGGCCCCCAGTGGCACGCCGGGCACGCGCGTGCACTGGCCGCGCACGCTGGCGGCGCGGCGGCAGTCGACGCTCGATGCGGGCCATCTGCGCTTCCGTCGCACCGCGGCGCGCGCCGGCGTGCTGCATTGCTTCGTGCTCGACTGTTCGGGGTCGATGGCCCACGGCGAGCCGCTGGCGCTGGCCAAGGGCGTGCTGGCGCGGCTGGTGGAGCGTGCCTATCAGGCGCGCGCCGACGTGGCGCTGGTCTGCTTTGCCGGCCTGCAGGCCGAAGTGCGGCTGGCACCGTCGCGCGCGCGGCCGTGGAACGACGACTGGATCCGGCCGATCGCGGGCGGCGGCGGCACGCCGCTGGCGCTGGGCGTGGCGCGTGCCGACCAGTTGCTGGCGCGGCAGGCGCGCCGCTGGCCGGCGCAGCAGCGCTGGCTCTGGCTGCTGACCGACGGCCGCAGCCCCGAGGCGCCCGCGCGGCCGGCGTGGGCCGACCATGCAACCATCGTCGACGTGGAGCGCCACGCCCAGCCGTTGGGCCGCTGCCGCCAGATCGCCGCCGCCTGGGACGCGGACTACCGCACCGCCGAATCGCTGGCGCAGGGCCGCTAAAGTTTCCGGCCGCCCGGGCCGTTAGCCCATCGATAGCCCCGGACAACGCGGGGCGGCAAACGTGGAGCGGAATCGATCATGGCCTGGGACAACTTGAGCATGCGCACCCGGTTGGGCGCGGCATTTGGCGTAAACGTGCTGCTGGTGGCGGCCATCCTGGTGCTGGCGCAGGGCCATGTGTCCGATGGCAGCACGCGTAGCTGGCTCTGGACGCTGGGCATCGTCGTGCTGGTCTTCAGCGTGGTGTGCTGGTTCCGGCTGGCGCGGGCCATCGAGGAACCGCTCAAGGAGGCCGAATTCATCGCCGAGACCGTGGCGGCCGGCGACCTGAGCAAGGATTTCGAGACCGAGCGCGGCGGCGACTTTGGCCGCCTGCTGGGCGGGCTGGGCGAGATGGAGGACATGCTGACCGAGCTGGTGACGCGGATCAAGGCGGCCAGCGATTCGATCTCGTCGGCGTCGCAGCAGATCGCGGTGGGCAACACGGACCTGTCGCAGCGCACGGAAGAACAGGCCGCCACGCTGCAGGAAACGGCGTCGAGCATGGGCGAGCTGACGTCGATGGTCAAGCAGAACACCGAGCGCGCGCGGACGGCCAACGGGCTGGCGGCGTCGGCGTCGGGCATCGCCGAGCGCGGCGGCGCCATCGTCGGCAACGTGGTGCAGACCATGGACGCCATCAGCGCCAGCTCGCGCAAGGTGACGGACATCATCGCCGTGATCGAGGGCATCGCCTTCCAGACCAATATCCTGGCCCTGAACGCGGCCGTGGAAGCGGCGCGGGCCGGCGAGCAGGGCCGCGGCTTCGCGGTGGTGGCGGGCGAGGTGCGCACGCTGGCGCAGCGCAGCGCGGCGGCGGCCAAGGAAATCAACGTGCTGATCAACGACTCGGCGCGGCAGGTGGAAAGCGGCTCGGCGCTGGTCGGGCAGGCGGGGCAGACCATGGAGGAGATCGTGCAGGCGGTGCGCCGCGTGACGCAGATCCTGGGCGAGATCGCCGTGGCGTCCGAGCATCAGAGCGAGGGCATCGAGCAGGTCAACGTCGCCGTGACGCAGATGGACGACGTGACGCAGCAGAACGCCGCGCTGGTGGAGCAGGCTGCCGCGGCGTCGTCGGCACTGGCCGACCAGGCGCAGGTGCTGCAGAAGGTGGTGGGCGAGTTCCGGCTGTAGGCGCCGGGCCGGCTACAGCCGGCTACTGCGCAGCCAGCCGATCACGGGCGCCCAGAACGTCTTCATGCACGTGGCGTCGATGGCGGCGTTGTGCGGCAGGCATTCGAACACCACCAGCCGGCTCGGGCCCTGCGTGGCGCGCACCAGGTGCTCGGCGTGGTGGAACGGGATGGTGGCGTCGCACCGGCTGTGGATCAGCATGACGGGCAGCTTCAGCGCGCGCAGCCGCGCGATGTTGTCCCAGGGGTTGGGCAGCGCCCACGCCAGCCAGCCCGGCACCAGCCCCGTCGCCACGGCGGCGGCACGGGCTGAGCGAAAGCCGGCGCCGATCACCACGCCGTCCGGCAGGGGCTGCAGGCCGCCCAGCACATCGAGCAGCACCCCGCTGCCCAGCGAATACCCCATCACGACATGCCGCGCCGCGCGCGGCGCGGCGGCGCGGAACTGGGTGTAGGCGGCCAGCGCGTCCTGGCGCAGCCGGCGCACGCTGGCGGTGCCGGAACTGGCGCCATAGCCGCTGTAATCGAACACGAACGAACTGATGCCGGCCGCGTGCAGCAGCGCCTGCACGGGCGCCCAGTCGGCCAGAGATTCCTCGTCGCCATGGAAGACCGCCAGCGCGGGCGCCGCCGGGTCTGGCGCGGCCACCCACGACGCGTGCAGCGAGCGGTCGCCGCTGTCGAACCGGAATTGATGCGAGGTGACGCCAAGGTCGTCGGGCGTCAGCGTGCCGGGCTGGCCCGGCCCGAATGCCTCGCGCTCGATGGCGCGGTACAGCAGCAGGCGGCCCATGCCGGCCGCCATCGCCAGGCCGGCCAGGCCCAGCGCACCGAAAAACCAGTGGCGGGCGCTCAGGGGCGTGGGGGGCGCGGGCGGCGCGGTGGGCTCGGTCATGGTGTCGTTCGACGAGAGCGAGTGTGTGATAACCGTAGCACTCGGCGGGGCAATCGTCAGGCGCGGCGGACAATCGTCACGGATTCGGGACGATTTTCTCCTTGTGAATCAATCGTATATCTACGAAATAAAGTCGCTCAATCGGCCCGATAGAAAAGTTTTTGGCCTGGATCGCCATCTTGTCCTTGCGAATCTATCTACAGGTAGATAGTATTCACGCCATGGACAGCGACGCACCGGAACGAACCGGCAAGCCAGCCGAAACGAACCCAGCGCCGCCGTCCACGCAATACCAGAGGTTGCCGTTCCGACGGCGGTTTTTTTAGGTCCGATCCTCTATCTAGCAGTAGATAGCATCACGCTAGCGGGGACTACCGGGCAGGCCGCCGACTTTGCCAAACATCCGGGCAGCACGATCCGCCAACGAACCAGGATCTCGCCGCCCCAGCCAAGGAGAGCATCATGAACGCCAAGACCATCCTGACCGCCGCCGCCCTCGCCGCCGCCTTCGTGACCGGTGCCGCACAAGCCGCCCAACCGCGTGGCGAAGCCTACGGCTACACCTACCGCGTCAACGACGCCCGCAGCACCTTAACCGATGGCGCCCGCATCGGCCAGCGCGATGCCTTCACCGACGGTGCCCGCATCGGCAACCGTGACGCCTTCACCGACGGTGCCCGCGTGACCAACCGTGACGGCCTGGTGGCCGGCATCGCCAACCGCGACGTGTATTCGGGCGGCGCCCGCATCAGCAACCGCGACGGCTTTACCGACGGTGCCCGCACCGCCGACCCGTACCTGGACGGCGCCCGCTTCGTGGCCGGCCTGGACACGAAGGGTGTGTCCGCCAGCCCCGGCCGCAAGGTCGATCCGTATCTGGACGGCGCCCGTGGCAACGGTCCGCGCAACCCGTACTTCGACGGTGCCCGCTCGACCGACGTCTACACCGACGGCGCCCTGGCCTGATCCCGCAGTAGTCGAGCATCGCGTCAGGACCTGACGCCCGCCGACGCAGGCGCGCACCCCAAAAAGGTGCGCGCCTGCCCATTTGTACGGCCGCAGTTGACTCCGGGAAAATCCCGGTTGAGTATCTATCTTCGTGTAGATAAAGTACCAGCCATGAAAACCCAACCCGTCCGCGAGCAACTGCTCGAACATACGCTGGTCCTGATCCGCAGCCGCGGCGCCAACGGCTTCAGCTATCGTGACCTGGCCGAGCTGGTGGGCGTCAAGACGTCCAGCATCCACTATTACTTCCCGTCGAAGGACGACCTGCTGCTGGAAGCGGTAAAGGAGTACAGCCGGCGGATCTCGGAACGGCTGGCGGGCATCGACCCGGCCCTGCCGGTGCTGGAGCAGGCGCGCCAGTACCTGGAACCGCTGCGCCAGACGTGCGGCTCCGGCCAGATCTGCCTGGCCGGCATGCTGTCGACGGAGATCCTGAGCCTGCCCGAGTCGGTGCACCACGTGCTCAAGGAGTTCTATCACATCAACGAGGCGTGGCTGACGCGGCTTCTCGAACGCGGCCAGCGGGAACGCGAGACGCCTTACCCGGTGCCCCCGGCGATGCTGGCGCAGGTGATCTACGGTTCGCTTCAGAGCGGCCTGATCGCGGCGCGGCTGTTCGGCACGCAGGATCGGCTGGAAGCGGCGGCCGAAACGCTGCTCGGCGCCCTGTGCAACAAGCGGGCAAAGGCGCTGCTGGATTCGCAGATCACCTGCGGATCGCTGTAACACTCCCGTCGCTTGCCGTACCGGCCGCCGCACTAGGCGGCCGTTTTGTTTGATCCGGCGCTTACTGCTTATGCGTGCGCCGCGACCCCTCGGCCACCCAGGCCCCCACCGTTTCACACAACCATTCCGGATCGTCGTGCGGCAGGTCATGGCCCGCCCACGGATGGCGCACGTGCCGCGCCGCGCGCCAGGCATCGGCAAGCCGGGCCGAGCAGGACGGATTGACCAGCCGGTCGGCGTCGGACGACACGATCAGCATTGGACGCGCCGGCGCCGCCGGCTGAGCCCGGAAGCGTGCGGCGGCCATCAGCTGGCGCCAGGCCGCGTCCCGCGTGACCGGCGCGGTCTGGCCGATTTCGACCCAGCGCGCCAGGTCGGCGTCGCGCGTATCCAGCCGTTCGCAGGTCAGCCGATGGATTGTGCTCTCGCAGCGCGGCCGGTCGTGCCAGTGGCGAACCATGCCGGCGATGGCGGCCCAGTTGCGCGGCCGCAGCCGCTCGGTGGCCCGGCTGAACGGACGCATGCTGGTGTTGACCAGCACCAGCCCGGCCACTTCGCCCGGCCACGCCTGCGCCCAGTCGGTGGCCACCATCGCGCCGAGCGACATCGCCAGGATGTGCCACGGCCCCGGCCACTGCGACGCCCGCGCCGCGCCGCGCACGGCCTCGGTCATGCCGCGCACGGTGGCCGGCACGGGCAGGTGGCGGGCGTTGCCATTGCCGGGCAGGTCGATCATCAGCGGCGGCGGCAGCCCGTGGGCGGTCCAGCGCTCGGGCAGGGTGCCCCAGTGGCGCGATTCGCGCGTCAACCCGCGCAGGAAGATCCAGCCGCTCATGGCGCCGTCTTGCCGTTCTGCCAGTGCGCGCGCGCCTGGTCCAGCAGCAGTTGCCGGTGCTGGCCGTGCGGCAGCCAGCGCTCGGGCGCCACGGCCACGCGGCCCAGGAAGTCGAACAGGCTCACGTGGCGGCGCAGCACGCGCGCGGTGCGGTGGGCCTTGATCGGATTGAAGATGCCGGCGCGCGAGAACAACTGGCGCGGGTTTTTCTTGATCCAGAGCCACGAGCCCAGTTCCAGCGTCATCGGCAGGAACAGGTTGGCCGGCGGCGTGCGGTCGTAGGCAAAGTCCCACAGGTCGCCGTGCAGCAGGTACTGGTGGCTCTGCGGCTCGAAGGCGTAGCCGTGGTGGGGGTGGGCCTGTTCGAACATGGTCTTGAGCAGGTACATCTCGGGCAGGTGTGGCATCGGCGCGTGCGTGCGCGCGTAGGGGAACCAGATGCTGTCGCGCCAGCCGTAGCCGGAATGGCAATCGACCGCGAAACTGAGCGGCCGGGGCAGCAGTTCCTGTTCCACCACGCGCAGCAGCGCCTGGCTTTCGGCTTCCATCGGCGATCCGGCCCGGCCGCGATACCACGGCAGCCACTTGCCGATGCGCTGGCCGCCGGCCAGGAACGGCACCGGGGCATCGGCATTCTGCGGCGCATTGCGCATCAGGTCCACCCCGTTGGGATTGGCGCGCGTGGCGAGGTACATGCCGCCCGGATTGACGATCGGCATGAACACCAGCCGCACCGTTTCGAGCTGGCGGTGCAGCAGTTCGTCCCAGCTCAGCCGGCACAGCAGCGAGCGCAGGTAGTCCAGCACGAGCTGGGTGCCGATGCGCTCCAGCCCGTGGATGCCGCCGAAGATGCCGATGGCCGGCGCGTCGGGCGCGCGGGTGCCAAGGCTGGCCACGTGGACGTCGAGCGTGCGGTCGGCCACGCTCACCTGGCACGCGCTGCGGGTGTCGAACCAGGGCTCGCCCAGCTCCAGCAGCGTCAGGAGCTGATCGTATTCTGGAAAAGCGTGGGGGGCCTGACCGGTCATCGGCGGGGTGCGGGGGCGGGTCAGTTCAATATAGGCGCTGGGGGCGGCGCCTCGCAACGCGGCCCGGCGGCATCGAGCGGCGCCACCAGGCAGTCCAGCAGGGCGCCCACCAGCCGCGTATGGCGGCGGCCGGCCAGGCAGTACAGGTATTCGTGGATCACCGGCGCCTCGCTGGCGAATGGCACGGCCACCAGCGCCGGGTCGTGCGGCACCTCGCCCACTGGCATCACGCTGGCGCCAAGGTTGTGGCGGATCGCCTCGCAGATGGCCTCGCGGCTGCCGATCACGGTATGCGACGGCATGCCCGCGCCGGCGGCCCGCAGCGACGCCTCGGTGGCCTCGCGGGTCATCGACCCCTGCTCGCGCACCAGCAGGTGGCAGGCGGCCAGTTCGGACACCTCCACGCGCGGCCGGCGCGCCAGCGGATGCACGGGATGCACCACCAGCACCATCGGGTCGGCGGCCAGCGTCACGCGGTGCAGGCGGTCGTCGTCGAGCGCGTGCGACGAGACCGCGGCATCGATCCGGTATTCGTAGAGCGCGTCGATCATCTGCTTGGAATTGCCGATCTCGATGCTGATCTCGATGGCCGGATAGCGCTGGCGGAACGCCGCCACGCTGCGCAGGATGTAGTACGGCCCGGTGGCCCCGATGCGCAGGTTGCCGAACCGCAGGTTGCCCGCGTTGCGCAGCAGGAAGTCGGCATTGCTTTCCTGCTGCATGATCTGCTCGGCCAGCGGCATCAGCGCCACGCCCACGTCGCTCAGGTCCACCCGGCTGGCGCGGCGATGGAACAGTTCCACCCCGTACAGCTCTTCAAGCTGGCGGATGCGACCGGTGACCGTGGGCTGGCTCACGCGCAACTGCCGCGCCGCCGTGGTGATGCTGCCCTGTCGCGCCACCTCGTAGAACGTCGTCAGCAGGTCGCCAAGCATGGGGGTATCCGATAGACCAAAGGCAATGGTCGCGGACTATAAGGCGGAAATGTGACAGGGTGACGAAGGGGGGCGGGCGAGGGTCTGCTCCCCTCTCCCGCAGGCGGAAGAGGAGTCGGGGGTGAGGGCGGGGAGGGTCTGCTTGCCGACCGTGTCCGCATATTGAGCGGCCGGCCCTCACCCCCAGCCCCTCTCCCGCAGGCGGGAGAGGGGAGCAGACAAGCCGGGGTGGATCAACCGCCCATCGCCGGATCCGACGTGGTGTGCTTGCCGTTCTCCAGCCGGCCGGCGAAGCGGCGGCTGAAGCCGCCCTGCTGGGTGGTGACCGTGAAGTCGTACCAGTTGCCTTGCGCCGCCACGGGCCAGTGCTGGTCGTGGTCCCCGCCGGCGGGCACTTCGAAGGTCCACGGGCCGTCCTGGCGATAGGCGTTTGGCTTGACCGTGAACGTGCACGGCGCGGAGCCCCGGTTCAACAGCGTGAGCCAGACGGCGGCGTTGGCCTCGTCGTAGCAGACGCGGATCTCCGGCGCGGCGCCGCCGCCGGCGGCCTTCTGGGCGGTGATGTCGCCCACGAATGCGCGGTGGTAGCCGTTCGGGCCCAGCACCCAGAAGTTGTAGCGGCCGCCGCTGGCGCTGACGTCGATCGTGGCGATGTGCTCCTTGCCGGCTTCGATCGCATAGCGGCGCGGCACGTTGCCCAGGTGCAGGCGGTCGTAGACGTGGAACACGGCTGCCTGCTGGCCGTCGTTCCTGAAGTGCAGCCGGAACGTATTGGTCAACGGCTCCTCCAGGCCGCTGGTGTGCAGCGAGTAGGGCAGCGCGCGCGACGGGCGCGTGCCGCTGGCCTGCTTCGGCATGGTCTGCGCCAGCACGGTCGGCGCGGCGATCTGCGGCTTGGCGTCCTGGTCGGTGCGCGCGGCGTCGGCGCCGGCCTTGGTCAGCGGCGTGACGCCGAGCGTGAAGTTGCCGTTCGGGTTGACGAAGTCGAACGCGCTCATCAGGTCGCCCATGATGGCGCGGCGATAGGCGCTGATGTTGGTCTCCGCCACGCCAAAGCGCTGCTCCAGGAAGCGCAGCACCGACGTGTGGTCGAACACCTGCGAGTTGACCCAGCCGCCGCGGCTCCACGGTGACACCACGTACATCGGCACGCGCGGGCCCGGGCCGAACGGCGTCTTGTCCACGCTGTAGTACTCGGTGTCGGCGTTCATCGTCGTGTGGCCCACCGGCTGGCCCGCGGCATCCAGCGCCGGTGCGCACGGCGGCGGCACGTGGTCGAAGAAGCCGTCGTTCTCGTCGAAGTTGATCAGCAGGACGGTGCGGCTCCAGATGTCCGGATTGGCCGTCAGCGCGTCCAGCACCTGCTGGGTGTACCACGCGCCCTGCACCGGGCTCGACGGCCCCGGGTGCTCCGAATACGTGGCCGGCGCCACGATCCACGACACCTGCGGCAGCGTGCCGGCGGCAATGTCGTCGCGCAGCGCCTGCAGGAAGCCGCCGTCGGGCATGGTGTTGGCGATGCCCTTGAACAGCGGGTTGGCGGTGTCGTCGGCCGGGGTGTACGGCGGGTACGGCGAGCCGTTGGCGGCATTGCCGCGCGCGGCGTTGGCGGCGCGGTACTGCTGGAAGCCGGCCAGCGGGTTGTCGGTGAAGTTGTCCGGCATGTTCTGGTAGACCTTCCAGCTCACGCCGGCGGCCTGCAGGCGCTCCGGGTAGGTCGTCCAGGTGTAGTTGATGCCGGTGGCGTCCAGCGAATCGCCGCGGTTGTCGATGACCGGGCCGCCGTGCGTGCCGGCCGGGTCGTTGGTGCCGGTCCAGTGGAACAGGCGGTTGGTGTTGGTGCCGCCGTGGAAGCTGCAGTGGTAGGCGTCGCAGATCGTGAACGCGTTGGCCAGCGCGAACTGGAAGCCCAGTTCCTGCTCGGTGTAGTAGCCCATCGACTGGGTCTGCTTGGCGGTGGGCCAGGCGCTCATGCGGCCCAGGTCCCACGCGGCCTGCGCGTCGGGCTGGCTGTGCGGCGTGCCGTTCACGCGCTGGGCGTTGCCGGCGGTCTGGTCCAGGTGATAGGGCAGCACCACGCGGTTGACGTTGCCGTTGGCGTAGGTCTGCTGGAACACGTTGCGGCCGCCGGGCAGCGGGATCGTGATGCGGTCGCCAAAGCCGCGCACGCCGGCCATGGTGCCGAAGTAGTTGTCGAACGAGCGGTTTTCCTGCATCAGCACCACGACGTACTCGACGTCGCGGATCGATTTGGTGGCGTTGTTGGCCGGGATGGCCAGGGCGCGGCGGATGGCGGGCGGGAACGCGGCAAGCGCGGCGGTGGCCGCGGCGCTGCCGCCGGCCATCTTGAGAAAATTGCGTCGGCTGCTGGAAGTCATGTCGGAATGCCTGAGTGGTCGGATGCGCGAAAGGGCGGACGTACGGTCGTGGGGCGGGCCCTCAGGGCGCGCACTTCATCTGCGGCGTGACTTCGGGGGTGCTGGCGCCGGTGCCGGGGTTGCCCGGCGTATTGGGCGTGCCGGGTGTGCCGGGCGTGGCCGGGCTGTCGCTGTCGCCGCCGCAGGCGGCCAGCGCCGCGCAGAGCAGCACGGCGGCCAGCAGGCCTGGGGGGCTGCGCCTGGCAAGGTGTCGGATGGCTTGGGTCATGGTCTGTTGGCTCGTGGGGAGGAACGGACCGCAGCGTAAGCAGCCCGGAGGTCACCCCGGTGACATGCGCATCAAGATTTCCGATGCCGGCATTCGCGAATTTTGTGGTCCATGTACAGACATTGCATACATGGGCAGGATACGAAAGACTTGCGGCCCAAGTGCCTTTTGCGATGCCGAAACGTGCATCTGCCATGCAATTCGTGCTGCGTCGCACCACGCCGTGTGCTAAGGTTTTAGACGTTTCGCTCAGATCCACGCTGGCGCCGCGCCCCCGCGGCGCCGCTGCATTTTCGGCAGACCCAGGCCCCACAAGGGCTGCAGGGTCGCCACCGGGCAATAGACCCGGATTGCGCTATTTTTGTTGCGGTCGCAACAGGCCGTGACCTTGCTTGTAAACGGGGCAGGCCGCCACCAGAGTAGAGGCGGATCGATGCGCGTTTGCAGGAGCTTCACATGGAACAGGAAAACGGATTCGTCTGGCACTACACGGTCGGCACACCGCTTGTCGCCATTGCCCGCTCAGGTCAACTGATGCCGGCCGTGGGGCACGCGAGCGCGCCGCGATCCGGCGACGGCATCCTGTGGTTCTCCCGTAACCAGCAGTGGGACCCGTCCGCCACCCGCGACGATGGGCTGAGCGCCGCGCGCCAGTCGCTGTCGCGCGCCGCGCTGCATGCGCGCTTCGGGCTGTACCGGTTCGGGCTGCCCGAGCAGGACCTTCGGCTGCTGCCGTGGCCCACGGTGACGCGCGTGGCCGACATCGACGTGCCCGAGGCCATGACGATGGTCGCCAGCGGCCTGCGCTGTGGCGCCGCGCCGACCGACTGGGTCGGCACGCTGTCGGCGATTCCGCTCTCGGACCTGCATTTCGAGAAATGGTCGGGCACCGCCTGGGTGCCGGCCGACCTCAACGAACTGGTGGCCCAGTTCGCCTGACGCCCGGGCCGCTCAGCGGCTCAGGCCCCGCGCCGCCACCGGCCACACGCATTCCACCACGCCGTCGCGCACGCCGATGATCTCGTCGTAGAGGTTCAGCGTCGGGTCGCAATGGCCCGGCACCAGCATCACGCGGCTGCCCAGCGCGGGCAGGTCGCGCACGCGGCTGGCCAGCCTGGGCGCGATGATCCCGTGCTCGTCGTTGGCCGCCACGTATTCCAGCGTCTCCGAGCGCGCGCCGTCATTCCAGATCCACGGCAGCCCCGAATCCACGGCCATCGACTTCAGGCCGGCATCCACCACCACGCGATCTCCGGCCGCCACGCTCATCACCGCGCTGGCGATGAACAGGCTGTGCTCGCAGTTCGTCGACGCGGGGCGCTCGTCGGTCAGGTACTCGTTGGCGCCATAGTCGGCGTCCATGAACACGTACGAGCCGGGCTGGATCTCGGTGTAGACGCCGCTCTGCAAGTCGAACTCCACGCTGCCGCTGCCGCCGCCGGTAATCACCATGTTGCGCGCGCCGGCGGCCTCCAGCCGGGCCACGAACGCGCCGGTGCGATCCGCCGCGCGCGCCGCGCCGGCACGCCGTTCCTGCCAGCCGCGCAGGTGCTGGATGCCACCGTGGTACGCCTGCAGGCCGCACAGCGACAGCGGATGAAGCCGCGTGATGCGGTCCACCAGCGGCAGCATCGCGGCCGGGTCGGTCACGCCGCAGCGCCCCTGGCCGACGTTGACCTCGATGAAGACGTCGAACCGGGTGCCGACCGCTTCGGCCGCCTTGGCCAGGATGTCGATCTGCGCCATGTCGTCCACGCAGACGCTGACGTGCGCACGCAGGGCCAGCTGGGCCAGCATCGCCGCCTTGGCCGGCCCGGCCAGTTCGTTGCTGATGTGGATGTCCCGCACGCCCGCGCGCGCGAACGGAATCGCTTCGCTGATCTTCTGGCAGCAGATGCCCACCGCGCCGCGCTTGATCTGCGCCAGCGAGATATCGGGGCACTTGTGCGCCTTGGCGTGTGGCCGCAGCTTGACGCGCGCCCGGTTGGCGGCGCGCTGCATGCGGTCCACGTTGCGCTCGAAGGCGTCGAGGTCCAGTACGAGCGACGGGGTGTCGATGGTGTCGGCGGGTTGGCCCGGGCGTGCGGCCGGCGGCAGATCGAAGGCGGTGGACATGGCGGGAGTTGCGTGGGAGATGACCGTTGACAGGCGGCCACAGCGTAACACGGCGTGCGGGATGCCTCGGCTTGGCGGGCCGGCCCCGGTCATCTACGATGGGTGGGGTGTCCCTTGCGGCGGTTGCGCTGCCCGCCAGCCCATCCGCGCCCCCATATCCACGCTCCAGGAGTCCGACATGTTCGCCCTGCGTCCCCTCGTTTCCCGTATCGCGCTGGCCGCTACGGCCGCCGTCGCGCTGGCCGCCGCGCCGGCGCTGGCCCACCACGGCTGGTCCACCTACGACGAGACCAAGCCGCTCACCGTGACCGGCAAGATCGTCGAAGCCCATTACGAGAACCCCCACGCCACGATCCGCGTCGACGCGCAGGGCAAGCGCTGGTTCGCGGTGCTGGCGCCGGTGTCGCGCATGACGTCGCGCGGGGCCACGGCGGAAAAGGTGGCCGTCGGCCAGCAGGTGACCATGGTCGGCTACGCCAGCAAGGAAAAGGCCGACGAAATGCGCGTGGAGCGCATCACGTTCGACGGCGGCCAGACCGTGGAGCTGCGCTGACCGATGGGCTGGCTCGATGGCTGGGCCGCGCAGTTGGCGGCGGCGCCGTTCGCGGTATGGCTGCGGGCGTCGCCATGGGCGTACCCCGCCTGCGAGATCCTGCACCTGGCCGGCATGGGGCTGCTGTTCGGATCGATCGTCGTGGTGGACCTGCGGCTCGCCGGGCTGGGCCGCCAGTTGCCGGTGTCGCTGCTGCTGCGGCACGCGCTGCCCGCGTCGGTGGTCGGCTTCGTCGTCATCCTGGCCAGTGGCGCGCTGCTGTTCGTGGCGCATGCCGATGAACTGGTCGCCAACCGCGCCTTCCTGGTCAAGCTGGGGCTGATCGCGTTCGGGGTGGCCAACGCGGCGTGGTTCCACGCCGGGCCGTATCGCCAGTTGCACGCCGGCGCGGGCTGGGAGACGCGCCGCGCGCCGCCCCCGCTGGCCCGCGCGTGCGCGGTGCTGTCGCTGGTGACGTGGACACTGGTGATCTGCGCCGGACGGCTGATTGCCTACGTCTAGCCCCAGCCGGTGGCGGTCATGTGGCGTCAGCGCCGCATGGTGGCCCTTCAATTTGATGTAGCGCAAACGCCGGGCAGCGCGCGTCTCAAGCTTTCAGGGTGGTGCGACGTTAAGGCGGGCTGAATCCATACGTGTAGAGCCCCCTTGATGAACAACCTCAGTATTCGCCACGGCCTGCTGGCGACGCTTGTGATTTTCGGCCTGATGATCGTATTCGGCGCGGTGCTTGGCGTGAGCCAGCTCAGCGCCAGCAGCGACGCCGCGGAACGTATCCACGTGATTGCGTCGCGCGCGCTGCTGCTCAACGACGCCTACAAGGACATGACGCGCGCGCGCTCCGCGCTGACGCGCGCGTACAGCTCGGCCAAGGCCAGCGGGCAGGCCAACGACGACGCGCTGGCCAGCGCGCAGAAGTCGATCGGCAAGTCGAAGGACGAGCTTGATGCGTTCGAGAAGGCGCCGGCCTTTCCGGAGCAGGATGCCGCCACCCGCGACGACATCGTCGCCGCCGGCCGCGCCCACATGGACGTGGTGCAGCGGGGCCTGGACGCGCTGCGCAAGGGCGACCCCGACGCCTACGCCGCCATCAACGACAAGGACATCACGGCGTCCGGCGCCAGGTACTCGGCCGGCGTGGAGCGCTTTCAGCAGTTCGCCACCAAGCTCAACGACGATGCGATGGCCGAAGGGCGCGCGCGCCTGAACCGGGTGATCGCGCTGGTCTGCGTGGGGCTGGCGATGTCGGCCGCGCTGATCGTCGCGGTGCACCTGGCGCTGCGCAAGCTGGTGGTGACGCCGCTGTACCTGGCGCGCGACCTGATCATGCGCGTGGCCGACGGCGACCTGACCATCGACGTGCCGCGCGCGGGCCGCAACGAGATCGGCCAGTTGCTCGATGCGGTGTCCCGCATGCAGGCGGGGCTGACGCAGACCGTGGCCAAGGTGCGCGCGGGTTCCGATGCGGTGACCACCGGCGCGCGCGAGATTGCCGCCGGCAACACGGACCTGTCGTCGCGTACCGAGGAGCAGTCGTCGGCGCTGGAGCAGACCGCCGCCAGCATGGAGGAGCTGACCTCCACCGTCGGCAGCAATGCCGAGAGCGCCACGCATGCCAGCACGTTGGCCCGCAACGCGGCAGACCTGGCCGCGCGCGGTGGCGAGGTGGTGCGCGGCGTCGTGCATACGATGAGCGAGATCAACAGCAGTTCGCAGAAGATCGTCGACATCATCGGCGTGATCGACGGCATTGCGTTCCAGACCAATATCCTGGCGCTGAACGCCGCCGTGGAGGCCGCGCGGGCCGGCGAGCAGGGCCGGGGGTTTGCCGTGGTGGCCGGCGAGGTGCGCAGCCTGGCGCAGCGCAGCGCCAATGCCGCCAAGGAGATCAAGGGGCTGATCGACTCGTCGGTCGACAAGGTGGACGCCGGCAGCCAGCAGGTGGAGCAGGCCGGCAGCACCATCGAGGAAATCGTGGCGGCCGTGAAGCGGCTGGCCGATACCGTGAGCGAGATCTCGGCGGCGTCGATCGAGCAGTCCAGCGGCATCACGCAGGTCAGCGAGGCCGTGTCGCAGATGGAGCAGGTCAACCAGCAGAATGCCGCGCTGGTGGAGCAGGCGGCCGCCGCCGCCGATTCGCTCGAAGCCCAGGCCAACCAGCTAGCCGCCGCCGTGGCGACGTTCCGGCTGGCCTGACCCCCGGGCGGCGCGCTCAGCCGGCGAGCTGTTCCTCGACGAACAGCAGCCGGTCGTTGCCCCAGTAAAGCTGGCCGTCGACGATAAAGCTTGGCGCGCCAAAAATGCCGCGCGCCACGGCGTCTTCCGTCGCGCGCTTCAGTTCGGCCTTGACCTCGGGATCGTCCAGCATCGCCAGCGCCTCGCGCGGGTCCAGCCCCGCCTCGGCTAGCACCTTGCCAATCTCGTTCGGATCGTTGAGGTTGCGGCCGGCTTCCCACATCGCCGTGTAGATGGCGTCCACGTAGCGCTGGAAGTCGGCGTCGCCCTTGCGCTGGTAGCCCACCGCGCCGCGCATCAGCGCCAGCGTGTTGACCGGAAAGTGCGGGTTGTGCCGGAACGGCACGCCGTAGCGGCGCGCCCAGCAGGTCAGGTCGCTATCGGACCACTGGCGCTTGGCCACGATCTCCATCGGGCTATGGTTGCCCGTCGCCTTGAACACCCCGCCCAGCAGCATCGGCCGCCAGACGATCGTGGCGCCCGTGCGGGCCGCCACGCGCGGCAGTTCCTTGTAGGCGAGATACGAATAGGGGCTGCCGAAATCGAAGAAAAACTCCACCTGCCTGGTCATGGGCTGTCTCCGTCGTGGTCGTGTCGGGTCTTTGGCCGCCGGCGCGGGGCCGGGGTGGCTTGCATTGTGACAGGAACTCCGCGCGGTTGTCCGGCCCAGTTGGCAGCGCGAAATCCGTCTTGACTTTATATCGTACGATATATATCTTACGATACGTCTTACGACATAACGGAGTGCACGATGCGACATCTTTTCGGACACCGGGGCCACCACGGCCACGCTCACGGCCACGGCCATCCCTTCCACCACGGCATGGGCCGGATGATGATGGCGGCGATGGGGCGGGGCGGCTTCTGGTCGGGCGGCGGCGGGGGAGACTTCGGCGGCGACGACGGCTTTGACGGCGACAACCTGCGCCGGGGCCGCAAGTTCAGCGCCGAGGACCTGCAACTGCTGCTGCTGTCGCTGCTCGACGAAAAGCCGTCGCACGGCTACGAGTTGATCAAGGCGCTGGAGACGCGCACCGGCGGCTTCTACAAGCCCAGCCCGGGCGTGGTCTACCCGGCGCTGACGTTCCTGGAGGACGTGGGCTATGCCACTGTCGACCTGGAAGGCAACAAGAAGCGCTACCAGCTATCCCAGGCCGGCCGCTCCTACCTGGACCAGCACCGCGCCCGCCTGGAGCAGATGGTGGCGCGCCTGCAGCACGTGGCGCGCAAGATGGACTTCATGCGCCGCGCCATGAGCGGCCAGCCCCAGCGCGACGTGGAAGAAGGCGGCTGGACGCCGGAACTGGTGCAGGCCCGCGCGCGGCTCAAGCAGATGCTGATGATGCGCAGCGGCGCGCCGGCCGACGAGCAGCGCCGCATCGCCGCCATCCTCGAACGCGCCGTCGACGAGATCGAACGCGGCGCCAGCCAGCCGGGGGGTTGACCATGAGCGATAACCGCGACCTGACCGTGCAGCGCGTGCGCCATCCGCTGAAGATGCGCCGGCTGCAGGTGCTGCGCACGCGCCAGGTGTCGCCGCAGTTGCTGCGCGTGACGCTGGGGGGCGACGACCTGGCCGACTTCGTATCCGCATCGTTCGACGACCACGTCAAGGTCTTCTTTCCCGCGCCGGGCACCCACCAGCCGGTGTTGCCCGAGGTAGGCCCCGACGGCATCGTGTTCCCCGAGGGCCAGCCCCGGCCCCAGGCGCGCGACTACACGCCGCGCCGCTACGACAACGCCGCGCGCGAGCTCGACATCGAGTTCGTGTTGCATGGCGATGGCCCGGCGTCCACGTGGGCGGCGCAGGCCCGGCCGGGGCAGGCCCTGGGCGTGGGCGGCCCGCGCGGGTCGTTCGTGATTCCGCACGGGTTCGACTGGCACCTGCTGATCGGCGACGACACCGCGCTGCCGGCCATCGGCCGCCGCATCGAGGAACTGGGGCCCGATGCGCGCGTGATCGTCGTGGCCGAGGTGGCCGATGCATCGGCGCGCATCCCGCTGGCCACCGGCCCGCACGCCGAGGTGCACTGGATCTTCCGCGATGCCCACCGCGATGCACAGGGCGGCGACGTGCCGGAAGGCAGCCAGCTCACCCCCACGCTGCGCTGGCTGACGCTGCCGCAGGGCGAGGGCTACGTCTGGGCCGCCGGCGAGGCCGCCGCGATGCGCGAGGTGCGCCAGCACCTGGTGAACGAGCGCGGCATCCACAAGACGCGCATCCGCGCGTCGGCCTACTGGAAGCGCGGCAACGCGGCCGTCCACGAGACGCTGGACGACTGAACCCAAAGTATGGTTTGCGCGGGCGTGCGGCGCGGCTACACTGCCAGCACGCCCATTGCCACGGACCCCGCCATGCCACGTCTGCCCCTGTTGCTCGCCGCCCTGACAGCCTCGATCGGACTGGCCGCCTGCGCGCCCGATTCGTTCCGCAACTACGAGGCGCGCGGCCTCAACAGCTATCTGGACAAGGTGCAGGACGTCTGCGCCAATACGCGCCTGGGCAGCCAGCCGCTGGGCGAATGGCTGCGCAGCGGATCGGACGACAGCGACAGCAACTACGTCTACTGGCTGGACCAGACGTCGCGGCTCTACTACAACCGCATCACCGTGCCGCAGTACCGCGACGCCATCGCCGCCACGTTCGGCGGCAGCAAGGCCAACGCCGACGCGCTGGACTGCATCGTGCGCAACCTGCCGGCGGACCGTCCCACCAGCCCGCCGGGCGGCATGTTCTGATTTTTGTGGCGACGGCCAGTTGTGCGATCGCGCGCGGCTGGCTATGATCAGTCCCCAGTGGCCGAGACAACGGCCACGACGTCGCTCGGACGGTTCCGGGCGCTTACGTAAAGGACTCCTCCATGACTGCCGAATCCGGCAAGCGCCGCTTTGCGCGCATCGATCGCCTTCCCCCCTACGTCTTCAACATCACCGCCGAGCTCAAGATGGCCGCCCGCCGCCGTGGCGAGGACATCATCGACATGAGCATGGGCAACCCCGACGGGGCCACGCCGCCGCATATCGTGGCCAAGCTCGTCGACGCCGCGCAGCGGCCGGACACGCATGGCTATTCGGCGTCCAAGGGCATCCCGCGCCTGCGCCGCGCCATCTCGCACTGGTACCGCGACCGCTACGACGTGGAGATCGACCCCGACCGCGAGGCGATCGTCACGATCGGGTCGAAGGAAGGGCTGGCGCACCTGATGCTGGCCACGCTGGACCGGGGCGATACCGTGCTGGTGCCCGATCCGAGCTACCCGATCCACATCTACGGCGCGGTCATCGCCGGGGCGGATATCCGCTCGGTGCCGCTGACGCCGGACATCGACTTCTTTGCCGAGCTGGAGCGCGCCATCCGCGGCAGCTACCCCAAGCCCAAGATGATCGTGCTGGGCTTTCCGTCGAACCCGACGGCGGCATGCGTGGAGCTGGACTTCTTCGAACGCGTGATCGCGCTGGCACGCAAGCACGACATCTTCGTGGTGCACGACCTGGCCTACGCCGACATCGTGTTCGACGGCTGGAAGGCGCCGTCGATCATGCAGGTGCCGGGTGCCAAGGACATCGCCGTGGAATTCTTCACGCTGTCCAAGAGCTACAACATGGCGGGCTGGCGCATCGGCTTCATGGTCGGCAACCCGGACCTCGTGGCCGCGCTGACCCGCATCAAGAGCTACCACGATTACGGCACGTTCACGCCGCTGCAGGTGGCGGCCATCGCCGCGCTGGAAGGCGACCAGCAATGCGTGAAGGAGATTGCCGCGCAGTACCAGGCGCGGCGCGACGTGCTGGCGCGCGGCCTGATCGAGGCCGGCTGGCCGGTCGATATCCCGAAGGCGTCGATGTACATCTGGGCGCGGATTCCCGAGCCGTACCGCGCGCTGGGGTCGCTGGAATTCTCGAAACAGTTGCTGGCCAAGGCCAAGGTGTCGGTGTCCCCGGGCATCGGCTTCGGCGACTTCGGCGACGAGTACGTCCGCTTCGCGCTGATCGAAAACGAATCCCGCATCCGCCAGGCCGTGCGGGGCATCAAGGCAATGTTCCGCGCGGATGGGTTGGTGAAGGTGGCGGGGGGGTGAGTTGGCCGATGGTTGTCTCCCGGGCGCCGCGGCGCGCCCGTATCTGGTATAAGACCCGGGAACATGGGAGCCGACCCCCGCTGGCGCGGGCGGGCCGGCCAGCCGGGGGAGCCAGATGGAATTGCGCCAGCTTCAGTATTTCGTGCGGGTGGTCGAACTGGGCAGCATGAGCCGGGCCGCGCTGGAACTGGACATGGTCCAGTCGGCCGTGAGCCAGCAGATCAGCCGGCTGGAAAGCGAGCTGGCCACCCGCCTGCTGCGCCGCACGCCGCAGGGCGTGACGCCCACCGAGGCCGGCCTGGCGTTCTTCCACGAAGCGCAGCTCACGCTGCGCCATGCCGAGCAGGCCCGCCGGGCTGCGCACCAGGCGCGGCTGTCCGGCGCGGTGAGCGTGGGGCTGGCGCCGACCACGGCGTCGGTGATCGGCGTGCCGCTGATCCGCGCGATGCGCGAGCGGTATCCCGACGTCCGGCTGCATATCGTCGAAAGTCTCTCCGGGCACCTGACGGCCATGCTCAACGCGCGGCAGCTTGACCTGGCCGTGCTGTTCGGCACGCACGCGGCCCGGCGCTGGACCGTGCTGCCGCTGCTGGAGGAAACGCTGTTCCTGATCCAGTCGCGCCGCAGCCTGCCGCAGGGCCGCGCCGATCCGCCCGCGCAGCGCACGATGGCGGACCTGGCCGGTGTGCCGCTGATCATGCCCAGCGGCGTGCACGGGCTGCGCAGCACGCTGGACGCCGCGTTCGCGCGCGCCAAGGTCACGCCGCACGTGGTGCAGGAGGTCGATTCGCTGGCCATGCTGATGGATGCCGTCGACATGGGCTTTGGCGCCACGCTGCAGCCGTGGGCGGCGGTCGGCCGCTATCCGGACGCCGAGACGCGCTTTCACCTGGCCCAGATCGACGATCCGCAGGTCGGCCGGCGCAACCTGCTGTGCAGCCTGTCCGACGACGAACTGTCGCCGGCCGCGCTGGCGCTGCGCGTGGTGCTGGGTGACACGGCGCGCGGGCTGGTGCGTTCGGGCGAGTGGCACGGCGCGAGGCTGCTGGAAGGCTAGGGCCGCCGGCCAGCGGGCGCGGGGCCGCCCATTCCGCTATGCTCGGGGACGCCAGGCGCGCCACACGCCGCGCCGCTCCCGCAACCGCCAGCAGGAAGCCTCATGTCCAGCGAAGACCAGCACCCCGACGGCGCCCCGCGCCATGACATCGCCCCGGAAGCCGCCGCCACCGGGATCTCCAAGGGCCTGACCCACTACGGGGACCGCGGTTTCTCGCTGTTCCTGCGCAAGGCGTTCATCAAGGGCGCCGGCTACACCGACGCGGCGCTGGACCGCCCCGTGGTCGGCATCGTCAACACCGGCAGCGCCTACAACCCGTGCCACGGCAACATGCCGCAGCTGATCGACGCGGTACGCCGCGGCATCATGCTGGCCGGCGGCCTGCCGATGGACTTCCCGACGATCTCGGTCCACGAAAGCTTTTCCGCGCCCACCAGCATGTACCTGCGCAACCTCATGTCGATGGACACCGAGGAGATGATCCGCGCGCAGCCGATGGACGCGGTGGTGCTGATCGGCGGCTGCGACAAGACCGTGCCCGCGCAACTGATGGGCGCCGCGTCGGCCGGCATCCCGGCCATCCAGCTGATTACCGGCTCGATGCTGACCGGCTCGCACCGCGGCGAGCGTGTGGGCGCCTGCACCGACTGCCGGCGCTACTGGGGGCGCTTTCGCGCGGAGGAGATCGACGCGGACGAGATTGCCGACGTCAACAACCAGCTTGTGGCCAGCGTGGGCACGTGCTCGGTCATGGGCACGGCCAGCACGATGGCCTGCATTGCCGAGGCGCTGGGCATGACGGTGCCTGGCGGCGCGTCGCCCCCGGCCGTGACGGCCGACCGCATCCGCGTGGCCGAGCAGACCGGCGAGCAGGCCGTGCGCATGGCCCGCGAACGGCTGACCATCGACCGCATCCTGACGCCGGCCGCATTCGAGAACGCCATGCGCGTGCTGCTGGCGATTGGCGGGTCCACCAACGGCATCGTGCACCTGGCCGCCATCGCCGGCCGCATGGGCTACGACATCGACCTGGCCGCGCTGGACCGCATGGGCCGCGATACGCCGGTGCTGCTGGACCTGAAGCCGTCCGGCGACCACTACATGGAGGATTTCCACCACGCGGGCGGCATGGCCACGCTGCTGCGCGAGCTGAAGCCGCTGCTGCACCTGGACGCGCTGACCGTGACCGGGCGCACGCTGGGCGAGGAAATCGAGCGGGCCGGGCCCGGCTTTGCCCAGGACGTGGTGCGCCCGCGCGCCCACCCGATCTATCCGCAGGGCGGCATCGCGGTGCTGCGCGGCAACCTGGCGCCGGGCGGGGCCATCATCAAGCAGTCGGCGGCCGACCCCCGGCTCATGGAGCACGTCGGGCGCGCCGTGGTGTTCGAGGACGCCGAGGACCTGGCCAACCGCATCGACCGCGACGACCTGGACGTCACGGCCGACGACATCCTCGTGCTCAAGCGCATCGGCCCCAAGGGTGCGCCCGGCATGCCCGAGGCCGGCTATATCCCGATTCCGCGCAAGCTGGCGCGGGCCGGCGTCAAGGACATCGTACGGATATCGGACGGCCGCATGAGCGGCACGGCATTCGGCACCATCGTGCTGCATGTGACGCCCGAGGCTGCCGTGGGCGGCCCGCTGGCCCACGTGCGCGATGGCGACCGCATCAGCCTGTCCGTGGCCAGCCGCACGCTGCACCTGGACGTCAGCGACGCCGAACTGGCGCGGCGCGCGGCCGAGCGGCCCGTGGTGGAACCGACGGCCGAGCGCGGCTATCGCAAGCTGTTCCTGAGCGCCGTGAACCAGGCCGACCAGGGCGTCGACTTCGATTTCCTGCGCGCCGCCCAGACGCGCGGCAAGGTGCCCGGCAGCGGCGGCTGACCGCGCCGGGGCGGGTGGCGGCCCGGGGTCATCACGAATCGTGATACCCCCATGCCGGGCCGGGGCTTAGCAGCGTTCCGCACGGCGGATAGAGTGCCGGACAGACTACAGAAGGCATTGTCGTGTCCATTCCCACTCCCCCCACCCGCCGGCAGGGCTGCCGCGCATGATCGACGTCCTTGTGATCGGCGGCGGCAATGCCGCGCTCTGCGCCGCGCTGATGGCCCGCGAGGCCGGTGCCAGCGTGATGCTGCTGGAAGCCGCCCCGCGCGAATGGCGCGGCGGCAATTCGTCCCATACCCGCAACCTGCGCTGCATGCATGACGCGCCGCAGGACGTGCTGATCGACGCCTATCCCGAAGAGGAATACTGGCAGGACCTGCTCAAGGTAACCGGCGGCCTGACCAACGAGACGCTGGCGCGGCTGGCGATCCGGGCGTCGTCCACGTGCCGCGACTGGATGCGCCGCCACGGCGTGAACTTCCAGCCGCCGCTGTCTGGCGCGCTGCACGTGGCACGCACCAACGCGTTCTTCATGGGCGGCGGCAAGGCGCTGGTCAACGCGTACTACCGCAGCGCCGAGCAGCTTGGCGTGCAGATCCGCTACAACGCGCCGGTCGATGCAATCGAGCTGGACGGCGACCGCTTCGTGGCGGCGCGCATCGGCGCCGAGCGCATCGAGGCGCGCGCCTGCGTGCTGGCCGCCGGCGGCTTCGAGTCGAACCGCGAATGGCTGCGCGACGCCTGGGGCCAGAACGAGCGCGGCGAATGGCCGGCCGATAACTTCCTGATCCGTGGCACGCGCTTCAACATGGGCGTGCTGCTCAAATACATGATCGACGCGGGCGCGGACGCCATCGGCGATCCGTCCCAGTCCCACTGCGTGGCCATCGACGCGCGCGCGCCGCTGTACGACGGCGGCATCTGCACGCGGATCGACTGCGTGTCGCTGGGCGTGGTGCTGAACGCCAACGCCGAGCGCTTCTACGACGAGGGCGAGGACTTCTGGCCCAAGCGCTACGCGATCTGGGGCCGCCTGGTGGCCCAGCAGCCGCAGCAGATCGGCTATTCCATCATCGACGCCAAGGCCGTGGGCCGTTTCATGCCGCCGGTGTTCCCCGGCGTGAAGGCCGACACGCTGCCCGAACTGGCGCGCAAGCTCGGGCTGGACGAAGCCACGTTCCTGCGCACCATCGGCGACTACAACGCCGCCTGCCGCGTTGGCACGTTCGACCACACGGTACTGGACGACTGCCACACCGAGGGCGTGTCCCCGGCCAAGACCCACTGGGCGCGGCCGATCGACACGGCGCCGTTCTACGGCTACGCGCTGCGGCCCGGCATCACGTTCACGTACCTGGGGCTCAAGGTCAACGAGGCATCGGCCGTGCATTTCGGCGGGCAGCCGAGCCCGAACCTGTACGTGGCTGGCGAGATGATGGCCGGCAACGTGCTGGGCAAGGGCTACACGGCCGGCGTGGGCATGGCCATCGGCACGGCGTTCGGCCGCATCGCCGGCACGCAGGCGGCACTGGCCGCGGCCCGCATGGCCGCCCTGGCGCCGCACGCATCGCGGGTATCGAAGGAAAAGGAACATGCAACATCTTGAAGCGCTGACGCGCGAGGCGGCGGCGCTGGCCAACGGCGCGCTGCCATTGACCACCGACGAGGCCGAGGTGGCCCGCACGCTGCAGATCTGCAACGCGTGCCGCTACTGCGAGGGCTTCTGCGCTGTGTTTCCGGCCATGACGCGCCGGCTGGAGTTTCCGAAGGCGGACATCCACTACCTGGCCAACCTGTGCCACAACTGCGGCGCCTGCTACCACGCCTGCCAGTACGCGCCGCCGCACGAGTTTGCGGTGAACATCCCCCAGGCCATGGCCAAGGTGCGCGTGCAGACCTACGGCGACTATGCGTTCCCGGCGGCGCTGGGCGGGCTGTACCGGCGCGCCGGCACGACCATGGCGCTGGCGCTGGCCGGCGGGCTGGCGCTGTTCCTGCTGATGGTGCTGGCCATGCGCGGCACGCTGTGGCATGAACCGCTGGCCGGCAACTTCTACGCGATCTTTCCGCACAACCTGCTGGCGGCGATGTTTGGCGCGGTGTTCCTGTTCGCCGTGGTGGCGCTGGGCATCGGCGTCACGCGCTTCTGGCGCCGCGTCACGCCCGGCGAGCGCAGCGGCGACGCACGGGGCGCCGCCGTGGGCGGGGCCGCGCACGACGCGCTGAAGCTCAAGTACCTGGACGGCGGCCACGGCAAGGGCTGCAACAACGACGACGACGCCTTCACGCTGCTGCGCCGGCGCTTCCACCACTTCACGTTCTACGGCTTCATGCTGTGCTTCGCGGCTACCGCCGTGGCCACGCTGTACCACTACCTGCTTGACCTGCACGCGCCGTACCCGGTGACGAGCGTGCCGGTGCTGCTGGGCATCGCGGGCGGCATCGGGCTGCTGATCGGCCCGGCCGGGCTGCTGTGGCTGAACCTGCGCCGCGACGAGCGCACCATGGACACGAAGCAGAAGCCAATGGACCGCGGCTTCATCGCGCTGCTGTTCCTGACCAGCGCCAGCGGCCTGGCGCTGCTGGCGCTGCGCGACACGGGCGCCATGGCGTCGCTGCTGGCCGTGCACCTGGGCATCGTCATGGCGCTGTTCCTGACGCTGCCCTACGGCAAGTTCGCGCACGGCATCTTCCGCAGCGCGGCGCTGCTCAAGTACCACATCGAAAAACGCCGGCCCAGCGATCTCGCGCTGGGCGCGGACTGAACCGCATCGCAAAAGAAAACCGAAATCCCCAAAGGAGACCCATCATGACGAAACCCGGTGTGCTGAACATCCCGTCGATGCGCGGCCAATGCAGCGAGGCGGAATGGCAGGCGCGCGTGGACCTGGCCGCGTGCTACCGGCTGGTCGAGCTCTATGGCATGGCCGACATGATGGCCAACCACATCTCCGTGCGCGTGCCCGACGAGGACAACGCCTTCCTGATCAACCCGTACGGCATGATGTACGAGGAGATCACGGCGTCCTGCCTGATCAAGGTGGACCACGACGGCAAGATCCTGTCCAAGCCCGATTTCGGCGCGCTGGACTACGGCATCAACAAGGCCGGCTACGTGATCCACAGCGCCGTCCACCACGCCCGGCCCGAAGTGGCGTGCGTGATCCACACCCACAGCTGGGCCTCGATGGCCGTGTCGTCGCTGGCATGCGGCCTACTGCCGATCACCCAGACCGCCATGCGCTTCCTGAAGATCGGCTACCACGACTACCAGGGCGTGGTGCTGGACACCGCCGAGCAGGAATCCCTGATCGCCGACCTGGGCCGCGGCGAGGCGCTGATCCTGCGCAACCACGGCGCGCTGACCGTGGGCAACTCGGTCGGCGAAGCCTTCAACTGGATGCACCGCCTGGAATTGGCCTGCCGCTCGCAGGTGGCCGCCATGTCGTGCAACACACCGCTCCAGCAGGTGCCCGCCAACGTGCTGGAGGAAACCTGGAACAACTACCAGCCCGGCACCCGCCGCCCGTACGGACTGATGGAATGGCCCGCGCTGCTGCGCAAGCTGGATCGCATCGATCCGGGGTATCGGGAGTAACGGCGGCGGGCCCTGGCTTGCGGTTTTCTCCCCTCTCCCGCAAAGCGGGAGAGGGGCCGGGGGAGAGGGCGTGGAGGTTCTGCTTGCCGACCGACGTCGCAATGTGAACTGCTGGCCCTCACCCCCAACCCCTCTCCCGCAGGCGGGAGAGGGGAGCTTTAAAACAAGCCAGATCAGAAACACCCTGCAGAGTGTGGAGGAGACACGATGAACCGCAGAACCATGCTGGCGCGGATGCTGGCGCTGGGCGCCGCCCCTTATGTGCTTGATGTCCGTGCGCAGGACAAGCCCGTCACGCTGGTGGTGCCGTTTGCGCCCGGTGGCAATCTGGACGTGGTGGCGCGCGCCATCGCGCCGGCGCTGGAGCAGACGCTCGGCCGCAACGTGATTGTCGACAACCGGCCCGGGGCCGGCGGCGTGATCGGGGCGTCGGCCGTGGCGCGGGCCGAGCCCGATGGCAGCACGCTGCTGGTGACCACGCCCAACGCGTTGGTGGTGCTGCCCAAGATGACCCGCACCAACTTCAAGCTGGCGAGCTTTGCGCCGGTGGGGCTGGTGTCGACCACGGCGCTGGTGATCGTGGTCAAGGGTGGCGATACGCGGTTCAAGGATGTCGA
The DNA here is from genome assembly GCF_032190535.1 of Cupriavidus sp. SZY C1. NCBI lineage: Bacteria > Pseudomonadati > Pseudomonadota > Betaproteobacteria > Burkholderiales > Burkholderiaceae > Cupriavidus > Cupriavidus sp. SZY C1. The sequence continues at coordinate 215,909 of NZ_JAUANU010000005.1, read as the reverse complement.
CGCGCTGCTGGCCTTCGCGCGCGCCAACGCCGGCAAGCTGGCCGCCGGCCATGCCGGGCCGGGCACCACCAACCACATGGCGCTGCTGCAGCTCGAAGACGCCGCCAAGGTCCGCTTCAACCAGGTGCCGTACAAGGGCTCGGCCCCGGCGCTGGTGGACCTGATGGGCGGGCAGATCGACTTCGTGGTGGACCAGCTCACCAGTTCCGCGCCGCATATCCAGTCGGGCGCGCTGCGGGCGCTGGCCGTGATGTCGCGCGAGCGCGATGCCGCGCTGCCCAAGGTGCAGACGCTGCGCGAGGCGGGGCTGGCCAACTTCGAGGCCACCACGGCCACCGGCCTGCTGGCGCCGGCGGGCACGCCGGCCAAGGTCATCGACACGATCAACGCGGCGCTGCGCAAGGCGCTGGCCGAGGGCAGCGTCCGGAGCCGGCTCCAGAACGTGGGCAGCGTGGCCCAGGGGTCGACGCCGCAGGAGCTGCTGGCGTCGCTGCAGAAGGAAGATGCGCGCGCCCAGGCGCTGGCCACGGCCGGCCGCCTGAAGGCCGCGGAATAGGAGCGCCGGCATGACACGTCCCTGCCTGCCGCCGCTGGCCGATATCACGCCGCCGGCGTTCCGCGCGCCCCCGGGCGCCTGCGACAGCCACGCCCATGTGTTCGGCCCGTTCGCGCGCTATCCGCTGGCCGACGACCGCAGCTACACGCCTGCCGAGCATCCCGCCGACGCCTTCATGGCCCATCTCGATGCGCTGGGGCTCACGCGCGGCGTGCTGGTCACGGCCAGCGCCAGCGGCACCGACAACAGCGTGGTGACCGACGCCCTGCGCCAGTACCCCGGCCGCCTGCGCGGCATCGCCGTACCGGCCGCCGATACCACCGATGCGCAGCTCGACGCCTGGCACGACGCCGGCGTGCGCGGCGTGCGCTTCAACCTGTACCAGCTCGACGGCCACGCGGTGTACCGCAACGGCGTGGGCATCGACGTGCTGGAGGCGCTGGCGCCGCGCCTGAAGGCGCGCGGCTGGCACGCGCAGATCTGGATCCATGCACCCGACCTGGTCACGCTCGGGCCCCGCCTGCGCGCACTGGGCCTGCCGCTGGTGATCGACCACATGGGCCGCATGGCCACGTCGCGCGGCGTGGGCGATCCGGGCTTCCAGGCGCTGTGCGCGCTGCTGGCCGATGGCGTGGCATGGACCAAGATTTCCGGCGCAGACCGCCTGCAGCCGGCCGGCGCGCCGTACCGCGACGTGGACGCCTTCGTCGCCGCGCTGCTGGCCGCCAACCCGGAACAGATCGTCTGGGGCTCGGACTGGCCGCACATCAACTATTTCGATCCGGCGCAGATGCCCGACGACGGCGTGCTGTTCAACCTGCTGGCGCGCTGGCTGCCCGACGAGGCGGCGCGGCAGCGCGTGCTGGTGACGAACCCGGCACGGCTCTACGGCTTCGACTGACGGCCGGAGCCCGGCCCCACAACGACGACACCTACAACAACGACTGGAACGGAGACAACCATGAACCGATTCGCCCTGACCCAGCCTGCCGCGCCCTGGCTGCTGTCCGCCGTGCTGGCGGCCGGCGCGCTGCTGGCCCAGCCGGCCCGTGCCGACGACTACCCAACCAAGCCCGTGCGCGTGGTCGTGGCTTTCACGGCCGGCGGCACCACCGACATGCTCGCGCGCAGCGTCAGTCAGATCCTGGCGCAGCGCTTTAAGCAGTCGTTCGTGGTGGACAACCGCCCTGGCGCCGGCGGCAACATCGGCACCGAGTTCGTGGTGCGCGCGCCGGCCGACGGCTACACGCTGCTGGTGAACTCCGTGGGGCCGATCTCGATCAACCAGTCGCTCTACAAGAAGCTCAACTACGACCCGCTGACCGACCTGGTGCCGGTGGTGCAGATTGCCGACGTGCCCAACGTGCTGGTCGTGCATCCGTCGCTGCCGGTCAAGACGTTCGAGGAGTTCGTTGCCTACGCCAAGGCCAATCCCGGCAAGCTCAACTACAGCTCCACGGGCGTGGGCACGTCGTCGCACCTGTCGGGCTACATGCTGACCGAGCGCATGGGCACGCAAGCCACGCACATTCCGTACAAGGGCGCCGATGCGCTGAACGACCTGCTGTCGGGCCGCATCCAGTTCATGTTCGCGACGATTCCGTCGGTGATGCCGCATATCCAGGCCGGCAAGCTGCGCGCGCTGGCAGTGTCCAGCGCCAAGCGGTCGCGCTCGCTGCCCGACCTGCCCACCGTGGCGGAAAAGGGCTACCCCGGCTTCGAGGCCGGCTCGTGGTTCGGCTTCTTCGCGCCCAAGGGCACCCCGCAGGACGTGATCACCAAGGTCAACCAGGCCGTCAACGAGGCGCTGCCGTCGCTGCAGGCGCAGATGATCCGCGAAGGCGCCGACCCGGTGGGCGGATCGGCGAAGCAGTTCGGAGACTTCACACGCAAGGAATACGTCAAGTGGAAGGCCGTGGTGAAAGCCTCCGGCGCCACGGTCGATTGAGCGCCATGGCCAGCGCGCCCCTGCGGATCCTGCTGTCGGCCGCCACGCTCGACGCGCACCGGCCGGCCATCGACGCCGCGCTGGGCCAGGGCCGCGCGTGGCAGCCGGTGGTGGTGCCGGACGTCGACGATGCGCGCGCCGTGGATGCCGATCTGGCGTTCGTCTCGCGCGACGTGACCGGGCTGTCGACCAAGCACGAAATCCTGCCCGCCACGCAGCGGTTCTATACGGCCATGCTGCAGGCGCCGTCGCTGCGCTGGGCGCACGCGCACTCGGCCGGTGCCGACCGGGCGATCTACGGCCAGCTCCGCGCGCGCGGCGTGACGGTGACCACGTCGTCCGGGGCCAACGCCGGCGTCGTGGCGCAGACCGCGCTGGCCGGGCTGCTGGCACTGGCGCGCCACCTGCCGCAATTGATCGACGCGCAGCGGGCCAGCCGCTGGGCGCCGCTGATCGGCAGCGGCCTGCCGCGCGACCTGCAGGGCCAGCACGCCACCATCGTGGGCTGGGGCCCGATCGGACAGCAGATCGGCGCCGTGCTGGCTGTACTGGGCGTGGGCGTGACCGTGGTCCGGCAGCGCGCCGCGCCGGTGGCGGGCGGCTTCGAGACCGTGACGTTCGACCAGTTCGACACGGTGCTGCCGCGCACTGACTGGCTGATCCTGGCCTGCCCGCTGACCGACGTCACGCGCGGGCTGGTCAGCCGCGCGGCGCTGCAACGGCTGCCCGCCGACGCCCGGCTTGTGAACGTGGCGCGCGGCGAGGTGGTCGACGAAGCCGCGCTGATCGATGCGCTGCGCGCGCAGCACCTGGGCGGCGCGTTCCTGGACGTCTTTGCGCATGAACCGCTGCCGGCCACGTCGCCGCTCTGGTCGCTGCCCAACGTCATCGCCACGCCGCACAGCGCCGGGTTCTCGGACGGCAACGCGGCGCGCGTGGTGGAGATCTTCCTGCACAACCTGCGCCGCTGGGCCGACGGGCAGCCGCTCCGCAACATCTCAAGTTAAGCGGACGCCACGCGGTTGCGGAAATTTCCGCATTGATTTGCCGACGTTTCCGCCACCGCGCGGCCAGGCCAGCCGCGACAATCGTGGCATGCCTTCGCACGTCGTCCAGCCTGCTTCCACGCTCGTCTCTCACCCCGATGCCAGCCCGTCCGGCGCGCCGGCGCCGCTGCCGCGCGTGGTGATTGCCGAGGACCATCCCGCCTACCTGCTGATGATGCAGGAGCAACTGCTGCGTATCGGCGGCTGCGAGGTGGTGGCCTGCGCGCGTGGCGACGACGCCTGGGCCGCGCGGCGGCAGGGCGGGGCGGCGCTGCTGCTGACCGACGTCGGGCTGCCCGGCATGGATGGCCTGGCGCTGGTGCGCGCGGTGCGGCAGGCGGCGCAGGCGCAAGGGTCGCGCGTGCGCATCGTCGTCATTACCGTCAGCATCACCGAGGCGCTGCGGCGTGACTGCCGGGCCGCCGGCGCGGACCTCTTGCTCGAAAAGCCCGTGGGCCTGCGCGCGATGACCGCGCTGGTGCAGCGCTTCGCGGCCGGGCCGGGCTAGTCAGCCGCGCCAGGCCGAGCTGCGGGGCCGCTCGATGTCTTTGCCGAAGCCGGCGGAATACCGCACGCGCTTTGTCTCGGCGCTGGACTAGCGCTACATGTTCAGCGCCCGCTTCTGCACCGCCAGCGCGGCCTCGCGCATGACCTCGGACAGCGACGGGTGCGGATGGCTGATGATGCCGATGTCCTCGGACGCGGCCTTGAACTCCAGCGCCGCCACGCCCTCGGCGATCAGGTCCGAGGCATTGGCCGAGATGATGTGCACGCCCAGTAGCTCGTCGGTCTGCGCGTCGGCAATCATCTTGATGAAGCCGTCCGGCCGGCCCATGCCCATTGCGCGGCCGTTGGCCTGCATCGGGAACTGGCCGGTGCGGTACGCGCGGCCTTCGGCCTTGAGCTGGGCCTCGGTCTTGCCCACCCACGCGATCTCGGGCTCGGTGTAGATCACCCACGGGATGCAGTTGTAGTCGATGTGCGGCTTCTGGCCGTCGATGATCTCGGCCACCATCACGCCTTCGTCCTCGGCCTTGTGGGCCAGCATCGGGCCGCGCACCACATCGCCGATGGCGTAGATGCCGGGCACCGTGGTGCGGCAGTGATCGTCCACGGGGATGAAGCCGCGCGCATCGGCGGCCAGGCCCACGGCGTCCAGGCCCAGGTCGTCGGTGTTCGGCACGCGGCCGATCGACACGATCAGTCGGTCGGCTTCGAGCTTCTGCTCGGCGCCGTCCTTGTCCTTGTAGGCGATGCTGACGCCCTTGGCCTTCGCCTTGACCTCGCCGATGGTGACGCCCAGGTGGATCGTCAGCCCCTGCTTCTTGAACAGCTTGGCCGCCTCCTTGGCGATGGCTTCGTCGACGCTGCCCAGAAACGTCGGCAGCGCTTCCAGGATCGTCACCTCGGCGCCCAGCCGGCGCCAGACCGAGCCCAGCTCCAGCCCGATCACGCCTGCGCCGATCACGGCCAGCCGCTTGGGCACGGTGTCGAACGACAGCGCGCCCTCGTTGTCGGAGACGATCTTGTTGTCCACCGGCACGTCGGGCAGGTGGCGCGCCTTGGAGCCCGTGGCGATGATCACGTTGCGCGCCGTGTAGGGCTTGGTATTGCCCGCTTCGCCGGCCTCGACGGTGACCACGCCGTCCGCGCCTCGGCCCTTGAGCTTGCCATGGCCCTTGATCCACGTGACCTTGTTCTTGCGGAACAGGAATTCCACGCCGCCCGTGAACTTGTCGACGATGGCGGCCTTGCGCCGGATCATCTGCGGCAGGTCCAGCGTCACGCCCTTGATCTGCACCCCGTGGTCGGCCATGCCGTGCTGGGCGTGCTCGAAATGCTCGGACGACGCCAGCAGCGCCTTGCTGGGAATGCAGCCCACGTTCAGGCAGGTGCCGCCCAGGCGCGGCTTGCCGGCCTCGTCCTTCCATTCCTCGATGCAGGCCACGGTCTTGCCAAGCTGCGCGGCGCGGATGGCGGCGATGTAGCCGCCCGGGCCGGAGCCGATCACGATTACGTCGAAATCGGCCTGCGCCGACGCGCTGGCGCCACCGGCGACCGGTGCCGGTGCGGCGGCGGGAGCGGGTGCCGGGGCAGCCTGGGACGCGGCCGGTGCCGGGGCGGGGGCCGCTGCCTTGGGCGCCGGGGCCGGCGCGGCCTTGCCTTCGGTATCGACCACTGCAATCACCTCGTCGGCATGCACCGTGGCCCCGTCGGGCTTGACGATCTGGGCCAGCACGCCGTTGTCGGGGCAAGGCACCTCCAGCGTCACCTTGTCGGTTTCCAGTTCCACCAGGATCTCGTCGCGCTGCACGGCCTCGCCGGGCTTTTTCTTCCACTGGATCAGCGTGGCTTCCGAGACGGATTCGGAAAGCTGGGGCACCTTCACTTCTATCGTGGCCATGGTCGGGGGGTTCCGGGTGAGGAAAACCTCCAGTCTAGGAGACCGGGCCTCCACCTACACGCCGCGCGACCAAGGGTTTACCCGTGTCCGGGCGCCAGACAGGACAACGGCCCACCGGGCGCGGCGGGCCGTCCGCAGGCAGGCCGGGGTGGCCTGCCGGGTGGCGCGGTGGGTCAGTGGCCGGCGCTCTGGCCGCCGTCGACGTGCAGGATCTCGCCGGTCACGAACGGCGCCGATTCCAGGAACAGCACGGCCTCGGCGATATCGCTCATTTCGCCCATGCGGCCCATCGGGTGGAGCGCGCCCAGCGCCGCGTGGGTTTCCGGTGCGTGCATCGGCGACTTGATGATGCCGGGCGACACCGCGTTGACGCGGATGCCACGCTTGGCGTACTCGACGGCCAGCGACTTGGTGGCCGCGTTGATGCCGCCCTTGGTCAGCGACGCCAGCACCGACGGCACGCCATCGATGGCATGGTCGACGAGGCTCGTGGTGATGCTGACCACATGGCCGCTGCCCTGCTTTTCCATCTGCGCGATGGCAAGCTGCGTGATGTGGAAGAAGCCGGCCAGGTTCACGCCAGTCTTGGCGGCGTAGTCCTCGGCCGTGTAGGCCGTGAACGGCTTGGCGATGAAGATGCCGGCGTTGTTGACCAGCGCGTCGACGCGGCCAAAGCGCTCGATGGCCTGGCCGACCACGCGCCGCGCGGTCTCCGGGTCGGCAATGTCGCCCGGCACGGCCAGCACGTCCGCATCGTCGGGCTGCTGGATGCCGCGGGCCGTGGCCACGACGCGGTAGCCGCGCTGGCGGTATGCCTTGACCAGCTCGGCGCCGATGCCTTGCGAGGCGCCCGTGACGATGGCGACCTTCTGGGTGGTGGTGGGGGTGGTGGTTTGCGTGGTGCTCATGATGTGCCTCGTTTGTCTGGATGACCTTGGCGTCCTTGCCAATCGAACCGTCGTGGTCGATGGCTGGAAATGTAGGTGAGGCGGGCGGGGGATTGAACGGCACCACGGCACAAACACTTGTGCGCGCCGGTAACAAGTGGCCGGCGCGCGGCCGTGTCAGCTACGCGGAAAACTTCTCGACCAGGAAGTCGACGAAGGCGCGCACGCGGCGCGAGACGTGGCGGGCGTGCGGATAGAGCAGGACGAACGGCCGCGTGCTGCCGCCAAAGTCCTGCAGCACCTCGACCAGCGTGCCGTCGCGCAGGTCCTGCTCCACGACGAAGCGGTAGGTCTGGAACAGCCCGGCGCCTGCGCGGGCCAGCGTGGCGCCGCCCAGCGCGTCCTCGGACGTGCCATACGGGCCCGTGGTGACCACGTCGACGTCCTCGCCGTCCTGGCGGAACGTCCATGGGATGCGGCGCCCGCTGCTGGGCCGCTCGAACTGGATGCACGCGTGGGCCAGCAGGTCGTCCAGCGTGGCCGGCGTGCCGTGGCGCTTCAGGTAGGCCGGCGTGCCCACCACGACCATCTCGGCGTCTTCGAGCTTGCGGGCGATCAGCGTGGAATCGTCGGGCGCGCGGCCTCGCACCGAGAGGTCGTAGGTATCGTCGGCAAAGTCGACGTTGCGGTTGCTGATGTGGACGTCGATGTCCACGTCCGGGTAGCGCTCGCGGAATTCGGGCAGCACCGGCAGCACGCGGTAGTGCGCGTAGGGCGTGGGCAGGCTGATGCGCAGCCGGCCGGCCGGCGTGGCGTGCTGGCCGCTGATCTGCCGCTCGGCGTCCACCAGCTGCGCCAGCGCCTGGCGGGTTTCCTCGAAGTAGGTGCGGCCCTCGTCGGTCAGCCGGATCTGGCGCGTGGTGCGCACGAACAGCCGGACCGCCAGCCGTTCCTCCAGCCGCGACACGCTGCGGCTGACCGCCGCCGGCGTCACGCCCGCCGCCACCGCGGCCGCCGTGAAGCTGCCCAGTTCGGCTGCCAGGCAGAAGAGTTCGATGCTGCCAAGCTGGAGGTCGTCGAATTGGCGCTTCATGGTCGGGGCGGCAGGGGAGGCAGGGGCGATGGCCGCCAGTGTATGCGATGGCCCGCCGGACGGCCGATTTGTTCCATGGCGTATCAATCGATGTTCCCGCCGGCCCGTTCCCCGCCTGCGGCCCGGCGCCTATAGTCATCCGCAACCCCAACCTTCCACGGAGTCACCATGACCGTCGCATCGAAACTGGCCGCGCTGGGCCTGACCCTGCCCCCGCCGCCGCGCCCGCTGGGCCGCTACACCGCCGTGAGCCAGGCCGGCGACCTGCTGTTCATCTCCGGCCAGTTGCCACTGCGCGACGGGCAGGTGGTCTGGCAGGGCCAGGTCGGCAAGGACCTGACCGTGGAGCAGGGCAGGCAGGCTGCGCAGTTGGCGGCGCTGAACGTGCTGGCGCAGATCGACGCCCATCTGGGCGGCTTTGCGCGGCTGGACCACATCGTGCGCGTGGAAGGCTACGTGACCAGCGCGCCCGGCATGCTGGAGCAGCCGGCCGTGATCGACGGGGCGTCCGAACTGTTTGCCGAGGTGCTGGGCGACCAGGCCGGCCACGCGCGCTCGGTCTACGCGCAGAGCCAGCAGCCGGGCAACGCGGCCGTGATCCTGGTCGTCATCGCGCAGGTCAGGCCCGCGTAGTAGCGCTCCGGGGCGCCCAGGGTGCCCCGGTCGGGTCGGCACCCTATCCGAACGGATGAGACGGATAAGCGACTGGCTGGGTGGCCCGAGCCTCTCGTACAGCAGCCAGCGCGGCGTGCAGGCGATAGCATCGAAGCCATTGGTCCTTATCGCTCGTCCTTATCGCTCCGAGGTGCTGGCATGACGCTTTCCGTGGTTGCCCCGACGTTGTTCCTCGAAACCAGCCGCCGCTATCTGCTGGCGACGCCCATGCCCGCCCCGGCGCCCGCGCGCCCGGCGCTGGACAGCACGTGGCAGCCCCGCGTCGATGACGGCCGGTTCAGCAGCAGCCGTGCCGCGCCGCCGGCCCCGTGGCCGGCCGACTCGCGCGCGTGAAGCGCGGCGGCGGGCTACCAGCGTTCCATGTACGGCCGCAGGTCCAGCTCGAACGTCCAGGCGTCGCGCGGCTGCGTGTGCAGGTACCAGTAGTTGTCGGCGATGTGCTCGGGGTTCAGGATGCCGTCCTGGTCCTTGAGCGCGTAGCGGTCCGGGAACGTGTCGCGGATGAACGCGGTGTCGATGGCGCCGTCCACCACCACGTGGGCCACGTGGATGTTGCGCGGCCCCAGCTCGCGCGCCATGCTCTGCGCCAGCGCGCGCAGCGCGTGCTTGGCGCCGGCAAACGCGGCAAAGTTGGCGCTGCCGCGCAGCGCGGCCGTGGCCCCGGTGAACAGGATCGTGCCCCGGCCCCGCGCCACCATCCGGCGCGCGGCGGCCTGCGCGGTCAGGAAGCCGCCAAAGCAGGCCATCTCCCAGATCTTGAAGTACTTGCGCGGCGTCTCTTCCAGGATGCTGCACGGCACGTTGGCGCCGATGTTGAAGACCAGCACCTCCACCGGGCCATGCTCGGCCTCGATCTGGTCGAATAGCTGCGCCACCGCGTCTTCCTGCCGCGCGTCGCTGGCGTAGCCGAACGCCTGGCCGCCATCGGCGCGGATGCGGTCCACCAGCGGCTGCAGCTTGTCCGCCGATCGGCGCGTGACGCAGGCGATGTAGCCCTCGCGCGCAAAGCGCCGCGCAATGGCGCCGCCCGTGGCGTCGCCCGCGCCGATGACCAGGGCAACCTTCGCTGGGGATGGGGGGGTCGTCATGTCGTCTCCATGGGTGTTTTCGACAGTGTAGGGGGCCGCCGGTCAGTGTGCATCGGCCGATGGCGCCTTGGGCGGGGCAATCCTGCGCATCAGCGGCACCAGCGGGATGGCCACGACAAAGCAGACCAGGATGACCAGGAACGCATCGGCATAGGTCAGCGTATGGGCCTCGCGCATGACCAGCGTCCAGAGCTGGCGCACGGCGGCGGCGTGGCCGTCGGTCACCTCGTTGCCCAGCGCGGACAGGTGGGCCGTGCTGTGGCCCAGGAACTCGGCCATGGCCTCGTTGCGGATGTTCAGATGCTCGGCGAGCCGCAGGAAATGCAGGTTCGTGCGGTCGTTCAGGATCGTCCCGCACACGGCGATGCCGATGGCGCCGCCCAGGTTGCGCATCAGGTTGAACAGGCCGGAAGCCAGCTTCAGCCGCGCTGGCGGCAGCGCGCCCAGCGTCAGCGTGACCGTGGGCGCCACGGCGAACTGCTGGCCCATGCCGCGCAGCGCCTGCGGCAGCAGCAGCTCCGTGCTGCCCCAGTCATGCGTGATCGGCGCAAAGCTCCACATCGACAGCGCGAACATCGACAGGCCCACCATCAGCAGCCAGCGCAGGTCCACGCGGTTGGCCAGATACGAGTAGAGCGGGATCGACATCACCTGGAACACGCCCGTGGAGAAGATGGCCAGCCCGGTCTGCAGCGCGCTGTAGCCGCGCACCTGGCCCAGGAACAGCGGCGTCAGGTAGATGGTGGCGAAGATGCCGATGCCGGTGACGAACGAGAAGAAACAGCCCAGCGCGAAATTGCGGTCTTTCAGCGCGCGCAGGTCCACCACGGGGTTGGCGTACGTCAGCGAGCGCCACAGGAACGCCGCCCCGGCGATGCCGGAGATCCACGCGGTGGCGACGATGGTCGGGTCGCCGAACCAGTCCCAGCGCGGGCCTTCTTCCAGCGTGTATTCCAGGCAGCCCAGCGACAGCGCCAGCAGCAGCATGCCCAGGTAGTCGGCGCCCTTGAGCAGCGACCAGTCGGGCTGGTCGATCTTCACCAGGACCGGCACCATGACCGTGACGAAGATGCCCGGCACGAGGTTGATGAAAAACAGCCAGTGCCACGAGTAGTTGTCGGTGATCCAGCCGCCGATGGTGGGGCCCAGCGTGGGCGCCAGCGACGCCAGCCCGCCCACGATGGCCGCCGCCGCCACGCGCTGGCGCCCGGCGAAGAACGCGAACGCGGTGGTGAAGACCATCGGGATCATCGACCCGCCCAGAAAGCCCTGCGCCGCGCGAAAGGCGATCATGCTGTCGATGTTCCACGCCACGCCGCACAGCAGGCTGGTCAGCGTGAAGCCGGCCGCGGACGCCGAGAACAGCCAGCGCGTGGACATCACGCGCGCCAGCCAGCCCGACAGCGGGATCACGATGATCTCCGCGATCAGGTACGCGGTCTGCACCCAGACCGTCTCGTCGGTGCCCGCCGACAGCCCGCCGCCGATGTCGCGCAGCGACGCGGACACGATCTGGATGTCGAGCAGCGCGATGAACATGCCCACGCACATCGTGCCGAACGCCAGCACGCGCGTGGCGATGGGCAGTTCGGCGGGGGAAGGCAGCGCGGGCGGGGCGGGCACGGTGGCGCCCGGTCCGGCAGCGACGGCGGTGCTCATGACTTGCCCGGTGCGGCGGTGGCCACGTCAGCGGTGTCGGTGCGGCCCGCGTGGGTGTCGATCTCGGCCACGACCGACAGGCCCGGCCGCAGCACGCCCAGCCGCGCGTCGGCATCGTCGAGCACGATCCGCACCGGCACGCGCTGGACGATCTTGGTGAAGTTGCCGGTGGCGTTCTCGGGCGGCAGCACGCTGAACTGGGCGCCCGTGGCCGGCGCCAGGCTTTCCACGCGGCCGTGGAAGACCTTGCCGGGCAGCACGTCGGCCACGATCGTGGCGCGCATGCCGGGCTGCATATGCGCGAGCTGGCCTTCCTTGAAGTTCGCATCGACCCAGAGGCCGCGCGCGGGCACGATCGACAGCAACTGTCCGCCGCTGGCCGCGTAGGCGCCCACGCGCGCGCGGCGGTTGCCGACGGTGCCGTCCACGGGCGCGCGCAGTTCCGTGTAGCTCAGGTTCAGCCGTGCGATGTCGCGCTCGGCCACGGCCTGCGCCAGCGCGGCTTCGGCCTGCTGCTTCTGCGTGGCAATCACGTCGAGTTGCCGGCGCGCGGCCTCCACGCTGGCCTTGGCCTTCTGGCCGTGGGCCAGCGACTGCTTGAAATCGGCGTTGGCCTTCTGCGCGCTCTGGATCGACACGGCCGACTTGGCCACCAGGCTGGCGTAGCGCGTCTGGTCGTCGCGGGCGCGCAGGGTTTCGGCATCGGCGGCCGTCACGCCGGCGCGGGCCTCGGCGATCACGGCGTCCTGAAGCCGAGCGCGGGCATCCAGGTTGGCGATCAGCGCCTGCTGCGCGGCCACGGCGCCCTCGGCCCGGGCCAGCGCGGCGCGGTAGTCGCGGTCGTCGATGCGGGCCAGCACGTCGCCGGCGCGCACGGCCTGGTTGTCGGTCACGCGCACCTCGGTCAGGTAGCCGGGCACCTTGGCGGCAATCAGCGTGACGTCGCCGCCCACGTAGGCGTCGTCGGTCTCCTGCACGAACCGCGCGTCAGTCCACCAGTGGTAGCCATAGCCAGCCGCGGCCAGCACCACCAGCGCGGCGCCGGCGCGGATCAGCAGGGCCTTGCGGCCGGGTCTGGCGGGCTGGGCCGTGGGGGTGGCGGCGCCTGCGGGCACGCGGTCGGCGGTCGTCGTACTGCTTGTCATGGGAAACGCTCCGTAGCGGCAACGCGCCTTTGTCAGGCGCGGGAAGTCGGGGATGAAGAAGGGGTGGGATGCGATGCGGGCGGCGTGCCGGGCGGGGCCGAACGTGCCAGCCGCGCGCGCAGGGCCGGGCTGGCGGCGTCGCCGGCGGCGATGTAGTGGTCGGTCTCGGTGATGCGCTGGCCCGTATCGGCATCGACCAGCGCGATGCGCACGGTGCGCCCGGTCTGGCGCTCCACCAGCCGCACCGTGCCGGTCTGGTCCGCGAAATGGCGGTCGCCCCAGTCCATCAGCGTCAGCAGCACGGGCCGGAAATCGCGGCCCCGGTTGGTCAGCACGTACTCGTCGCGCGGCGGGTGGGCGCAGTACGGGCGGCGCGCCAGCAATCCTTCGTCGACCAGGCTGTTCAGCCGCCGGGTCAGCATGTTCGGCGCGATGCCGAGCCGCTTCTGAAAGTCGTCGAAGCGGGCGGTGCCGTCGAACGCCTCGCGCAGGATCAGCACCGACCACGTGTCGCCTACCCGTGCAATCGCCCGCGCCGTCGGGCAGGCGCCGTCCTTGTGCGCGGTTTTCTGCATCGTTCGGCCTCCCGCAAGAAATTGGTTGCTATCAATATGAAAGTTAGTCTAGGCTAGTCACTATCAAGATGCAACTAACTTTTCGCATCGATCTGACGAAAGGAACGGAAATGACGGAGCAGGCACAGGGATGGGGGCGCCACGCGACAACGCTGGCGGCGGCGTTGGCCGCGATGTTCGGCATGGCGGCGTGCGCGGTGGGCCCCGACTACCGGGCGCCCGCCACGGCCATGCCGCAGGTCTACCCGCACGCGGCGGCGCTGGCGGCGATCAACGAGGCACGGCCGCCGGTCTCGCTCGATACCTGGTGGGACGGGTTTGCCGATCCGCAGCTCACGCGGATCGTCCAGCGCGCGCTGGATCAGAACCTGGATCTGGCGGCGTCGCTGGCGCGGGTGGAGCAGGCGCGCGCGGCGGCCCGGTTTGCTGGCGCCGAACTGCTGCCGCAGGCCAGTGCCTACGGCGACGTCACGAAGCAGCGCCAGTCACTGGAAAGCCCGCTGGGCAAGATCGGCAGCACGCTGCCCGGCTACACGCGCGGGCAGACGCTCTACGCGGTGGGCGCGGCGGCCACGTGGGAAATCGACCTCGCGGGCGGGCTGCGGCGCGGCGCCGAGGCGGCCGATGCCGAGTGGCAGGCCGCGCAGGCCAGCCACGTGGGTGTGCGGATCCTGGTGGCCGCCGAGGCCGCCGACGCGTACTTTCGCGTGCGGGCCGCGCAGGACCGTATCGCCATCGCGCGGCAGCAGGAGACGACGGACCAGCGGCTGCTGGAACTGGTGCGGCTGCGGCTGGCCGATGGCATCGGCGCCGAGCGCGAACTGGCGCAGGCGGAAGCGCGCGTGGCGCAGACGCGCGTCACGATCCCGCCGTTGCGGATCGAACTGGACACGCAACTGAACCGGCTGGACGTGCTGATGGGCGCGCAGCCGGGCACCTATGCCGCCGAACTGCGCGAGGCGCCGGCGGCGCTGACGGTGCCGCAGGTGGCGCTGGCGCAGGGGCCGGCCAACCTGCTGCAACGGCGCCCCGACGTGATCGCGGCCGAGCGCCGGCTGGCGGCGTCGAACGCGCGGATCGGCGTGGCGACGGCCGAGTATTACCCCAAGCTGTCGCTGTCGGCGCTGCTGGGCTTCGAAAGCCTGTCGGCCGGCAAGCTGTTCACCGCGCAGGCATTCCAGCCCGCCGCCACGGCCGGCCTGCGCTGGCGGCTGTTCGATTTCGGCCGCGTGGACGCCGAGGTGGCTGGGGCCAACGGCGCCTACGCGGAAGCGCTGGCCGGGTATCGCCGGGCCATGCTGCAGGCCACCGAGGACGTGGAGAACGCGCTGGTCACGCTGACGCAGCTCGACGCCCAGCGGGTGGAACTCGACAAGGAGGTATCGGCGCACGAGCGGGCGCGCAATGCGTCCGAGGAGGCGTACAAGGGCGGCGCCGTCAGCCTGTTCGAGGTGCTGGAGGAAGACCGGCAACTGCTGGCCGCCCGCGACCAGCAGGCCCGCGTGCGCGCCGACAACGCACGCGCCGCGGTAGCGGCCTTCCGCGCGCTGGGCGGTGGCTGGTCGTAGTCCGGCGGCGGGCCGGTCAGCGCGCCTTCTTCAGCGCCCCGGCCTTGTGGATCGCCTTCTTGCCGGTCTTGGCGCTGCGCACCTCGTACTGCGGGTCCTTGGCCGACGCCTTGGCCACGTGGCCGCCCGCCTTGGCGGTGCCGGTCACCTTGCGCGTGACGGTGCCTTCGGTCTGGCCCTGCGAGGTCTGCCACTTGACCTTGTCGCCCTTCGAGATCGTCGCCATGGCGTGCTCCTGGCATGTGGATGATGTGGCAATGCGCATGCAATGGCCATGCCGGTACGCCCCCGGCGCGGCGCATGTCAGACCGTGACCGATACCCGTGCGCGGCATCGGCCACTAGGCTTCAGACAGGCAGCGCCAGCGAAGGAGGGCGACGATGCAACGCGAGCTCATGGCCGGACGGTCATTCGGTACTTTCTGGGTCCTGCTCAAGGACACGTTTTCCGCCTGGCTGGACGACTACGCGCCCAGCATGGGCGCCGCGCTGGCGTACTACACGATCTTCTCGGTGGCGCCGCTGCTGCTGATCGTGATCTCGGTGGCGGGGCTGGCCTTCGGCGCCGAGGCCGCGCGCGGCGCCGTGGTCGACCAGATCGGCGGCATGGTGGGCGAGGAAGGCGCCAAGGCCATCGAAAGCATGCTGGTATCGCTCAGTTCGCCGGAAAAAGGCACGCTGACCGCGCTGCTGAGCATGGTGACGCTGCTGGTGGGCGCCACCACGGTGTTCGCGGAGCTGCAGGACGCGCTGGACCGGATCTGGCGCGTGCCGGAGCGCAAGAAGCCGTCGGGCATCTGGGAACTGCTGCGCGCCCGGGTGCTGTCGTTCGGCATGATCCTCGGCATCGGCTTCCTGCTGATCGTGTCGCTCGTGGCCAGCGCCGCGCTGGCCGCCATCGGGCGGTACTGGTCGCCGATGCTGGGCGAGGGCGAGGCCATCGGTCACCTGATCGACATGGCGCTGAGCTTCGGGCTGGTGACCGTGGTGTTCGCGATGATCTACAAGATCATGCCGCACGCCGATGTGCGCTGGCCCGACGTGTGGCTTGGCGCCGTGGTCACGTCGGTGATGTTCACGGTGGGCAAGCTGCTGATCGGGCTGTACATCGGCAAGACCGGCGTGGCCACCGGCTACGGTGCGGCCGGGTCGCTGGTGGTGGTGCTGGTGTGGGTCTACTACTCCGCGCAGATCTTCCTGCTGGGGGCCGAGTTCACGTGGCTCTATGCCAACCGGTTCGGATCGCTGCGCAAGCGCGACACCGGGGGCGAAAGGCAGGCCCCCACGCGCCGCGCCTGACCGGCGGCCCGCCGTGCATTGCAGAAGCTGCGGCGCAATCTTGCACGGCGGGTGTCAGAAAGTCAGTCGGTCAGGTCCTTCGGCAGCTTGCCGCCATTGGCCGCCAGTTCCTGCATCACGCGCTTGTGGAGCCACATGTTCATGGCCGCCGAATCGTTGGTGTCGCCGGTGTAGTTCAGCTCCTTGGCCAGCGCCTTGCGGTGTTCCAGGCTGCTGTCGATGCCCAGCGCCTTGAGCGTGTCGACGATCGACGTGCGCCAGTTCAACGGCTGGCCGGCCTCGCTGGCGGCCTTGTCCATGACGGCCTCGACGTCCACCTGCGACAGCGGCTGCTGGCCCTGCGCCGGGGCACTGCCAGCGGGGGGCGTGGCACCCGGTGCCGGCGCGGCGGGGCTGGCGCCCGGTGCCGTGGTGCCCGGCGTGGCGCCGGGCGTAGTCCCAGGCGTGGCCGTGGCGGTGGTCTGCGCCGAGGCGGACTGGCCGCGGTGCAGCAGCTTGTTCAGGATGTCCTTGAAGATGCTCATTTCGGTCTCCGATAGGGTGGGCGGGACCTTGGCGCTGCAACTATCGTTCCGGGCGGGGCGGACGCGCCGATCATCGCGTCAGGCTGCCCGGTCAGTCCGATGCGCGCGCCGCCGCGCCGTAGACCTTCTCGCACCACAACGCGCTCGCGCCCAGCCGGCGTGACAGCCTGGCGGCGGCCACGAGCTGCACGCGGGCGATGTCTGCACGGTTGGCCGCCTCCAGCCTGGACGCGGGGCCGGAGAGCGTCAGCGCGGCCATGAACTTGTCGCCGGCGCCGAACAGCGGGGTGGCAAACGCGGCGGTGTAGATGTCCCGGAAGCCCGAGGTGAACCACGGCAGCGGTTCCTCGCGGCGCGCGCTGGCATCGTCCTTTCCCCAGTACTTCAGTACCGATCCGATGGCCGTGTCGTCGAGCGGCAGGATGGTGCCCGGCAGCCGCGTCTCGCGCAGGCCCTCGCTGGGCTCCGCGCGATACAGGCACATGCGCTGCTCGTCGCCGTGCAGCACGTAGTACGACGCGCTTTCCTTCGTCGCCAGCGCCAGGTCCTGCAGCACAGGTTCGATCACGGTGCCGAGCTGGAACGACTGCTCGTAGAGCTTGCCCAGGTAGAGCAGGCGCGGGCCCAGCGCGTAGCGGCTGTCAGCCGTGCGCACCACGTAGCTCATCCGTTCCAGCGAATTCAGCAGCCGGAAGACCGTGGTCTTGTGCATGCCCGATGCGGTGGCCAGTTGCGCCAGCGACATGGTTGTCGCGCCGAGCCGGAAACAGTCCAGCAGCCCGAGTGCCTTCTCGACCGCTGCCACGCCGTGATTACTCATGTGTCCTTCCCCCGGATGCCATGCCGGCGATTGTACGATGTACAACGTGGTTTTGCACAGTACACGGGTTAACGATAATCGGAAGGCGAAGCGTACCGGACTATAGTGGTCGCATATTAATGAAACGACGTTGTACAGAATACAACGCGTCAGACGGAGACAACTCATGCGTGCAGTGCGACCCCTGTTCTTTTCGATGTGTGCCCTGGCGGCGGCGCTGGCCGTGACGGCCGCGCCGGCCCGTGCCGCGTGGCCGGACGACCGGCCCATCGAGGTCTACGTCGGGTTTGCCGCCGGAGGCGGCACCGACCTGCTGGCCCGGGCCATGACGCCGTTCCTGCAGAAGCACCTGGGCGGCAAGGCGCGCATCGTCGTCGTGAACAAGCCGGGCGCGTCGGGCGAGATCGCCTACTCGGCGCTGTCCCGCGCGGCGGCCGACGGCTACACGATCGGCATCGTGTCCACGCCGTCGCTGCTGACCATCCCCATCCAGCGCAAGCCGAAGTACGACCCGGCCGCCATCGTGCCGCTGGCGCGCGTGATCGACGATCCGGCCATGTTCGTGGTGGCCGGCGACAGCAAGCTGGCGTCGATGGCCGATCTCGTGAAGCAGCTCAAGGCCAACCCCGAGGGGCTGTCGATGGGCAGCAACGGCATCGGCACCAACGGCCACATGGCGGCGCTGGCGCTGCAGCAGGCCACGGGCGCCAAGGTCAACCACATCCCGTTTGCGGGCACGTCGCAGACCAAGACCAGCCTGCTGGGCCACCACATCGACCTGATGGCGATGAGCACGACCGAGTTCACCGAGGCCGACCGCGCGTCGAAGGACGTGAAGGTGCTGGCCCAGCTAGGCGCCGAGCGCCGCCCCGGCCTGGTGGCCGACGTGCCGACGGCCCGCGAGCAGAAGCTGGACATCACGATTTCGTCCGAGCGCGGCTTTGCCGCCCCGCGCGGCCTGCCGCCGCAGATCGCCAAGCGCCTGCAGGACGCCATCGAGGCCACCACGAAGGACCCCGAATTCCTGGCCCGCGCCGTCAATGAGGCGCGCGGTATCTCGTATCTGTCCGGCGCGGCGTGGACCCAGCACATGGCCACGCAGCGCGGCAAGTTCGAAAGCCTCTGGAAGATCGCGGCCACGAAGTAGGCGCCGACCCACCGGTCCCCCGATTCCCGTATTCCCGTATTTCCGTCTTACCTGGAGCCGTACATGAGCCAAGCCAAAGCGTCCCCCGCGATCCGTCGCGACTATCCGCGCGTGTCGCCCGAACTGGTCGAGCGCGCCTCGACATTCCAGGCCGCCATCCTGGCCGACGTGGTCGGCCGCCGCGGCACGATGAACGCCCGCGTGCAGGGCCTGTCGCCCGCGATGAAGGTGTGCGGCCCGGCGCTGACCGTGGAGGTCCGGCCCGGCGACAACCTGATGTTCCACGTCGCGCTGGCCATCGCCCAGCCCGGCGACGTGATCGTCGTGGACGGCAAGGGCGACCAGACCGCCGCGCTGTGCGGCGAAATCATGGCCACGCAGGCGCAGGCGTCTGGCGTGGCCGGCTTCGTGATCGACGCCGCCGTGCGCGATTCGCACGAACTGGCCAGCGGCCCGTTCCCGGTGTTCTCGGCCGGCACCAACCCGTGCGGGCCCACCAAGGCCATCGGCGGGCTTGTGAACTGGCCGGCCGCCGTGGCCGGCGTGGCGGTCAACCCGGGCGACCTGATCGTCGGCGATGCCGACGGCGTGGTGGTCATTCCGCGCGAGGACGTGCCGGCCATCCTGGAACTGGCGCAGAAGAAGGTTGATGTCGAGGCCAGGCGCATCGCGGCGATCCGGGCCGGCGAGCTGCGTCCGGGCTGGCTGGACAAGGAACTGCGCGCCGCCGGCGTGCTGGCCGAAGGGGAATCGCTGTGACCGCCGTGAAAAAGCCCGCGCTGCTGGTGACCGGCAACGACCTGGCGCCGCAGGCGCTGGCGCTGCTGAACGATTTCGAGGTCAGCTTTGCCGGCAAGCAGTGCAGCGAGGACACCGTGGTGGCGCTGGCCAGGGCCACGGACCCGGTGGCGATCATCGTCCGCTACGGCAAGATCGGCGCCTCCGTGATGGACGCCGCGCCGTCGCTGAAGGTCATCTCCAAGCACGGCAGCGGCATCGACGTGATCGACCAGCAGGCCGCCGCCGCGCGCGGCATCGCGGTCCGGGCGGCGGTGGGGGCCAACGCGGCCGCCGTGGCCGAGCACGCCTGGGCGCTGATCCTGGCCTGCGCCAAGGCGGTACCGCACCTGAACGACCGCATGCGCGCCGGCCATTGGGACAAGTCGATCCACAAGACCATCGAGCTGAACGGCCGCACGCTGGGCCTGGTGGGGCTGGGCGAGATCGGCCGGCGGGCGGCCGTCACTGGCGTGGCGCTGGGCATGCGGGTCATCGCGTTCGATCCGTACGCGAAGACGGTGCCCGATGGCGTGACGCGGGTGGACGCCCTGCACGACCTGTACCGCCAGTCGGACGTCGTGTCGCTGCACTGCCCGCTGACCGACGAGAACCGCGGCATGCTGAACCGCGACACGCTGGCGCTGTTCAAGGACGGCGCGATCCTGGTGAACACGGCGCGGGGTGGCCTGATCGACGAGGCGGCGCTGGCCGAGGCGCTGACCAGCGGCAAGCTCTACGCGGCCGGGCTCGACAGCTTTGCCGTGGAGCCGATGCCCGTGCCGCACCCGTTCCAGCAGGTGCCGAACCTGATTCTTTCGCCCCATATCGGCGGCGTCAGCGACGCCGCCTACGTGAACATGGGCGTGGGCGCGGCCCGCAACGTGCTGGCCGCCTTGCAGGAAGCCGCCGCGGCGGCCTGAATTGCTGAACGTGCCGATGCCGCAGGGCGGGACGCCCGGTCCATGGCGGACGGCTGGCATGACGCCGGCCGCGCAGGGGATCAGCCGTCCTGCTGCGCGCGGCCGCTGCGCCAGGTGCGGTCGAGCACCATCCGGTACGAGAAGCGCTCCGCCGGATGCACCGACCACGCCATCTCGATCAGGTTGCCGGCGGTGTCGCGGTACTGGCGGTTGATCCACAGGCCCGCAGCGCCGGCCGGCATGCCCAGCAGCGCGGCGATGTCGGCGGGCAGCGCCGCCGCGTGGATGACCTGCTCGATGCGCGAGACCGAGACGTTGAACTGCTGCTCGATCAGGTGGAAGACCGACGCCTCGATGTCCTGCTCGGCGCCGCGCACGCCGCGGTAGTCGGGGTGGACCCAGACCTCGTTGTAGCAGATCGGCGTCCCGGCATCCTCGCCGGTGCGCACGCCCCGGATCACCAGCCAGAGCTGGCCCTGGTACGGGTGCAGCACGGGATCGGCATCGTCGCCCACCTCGCGCAGGTCGCGCGACAGCACGCGCATGCGCGTGGTGGCCGCGTACTGGAGCAGGTCGCCCACCTGGCCCACGGCCAGTTCGTAGCCCTGCTTGGCGCGCGCGGCCGTGACCACGGTACCCACGCGCGGCGTGCGCTTGATCATGCCAAGCCGCACCAGCCGTTCGATGGCGGCGCGCACCGTGTGGCGGCTGGCGCCGAACTGCTTGCACAGTTCCATCTCGGTCGGCAGCTTGCCGCCCACGGGGTAGGTGCCCGATTCGATCTCGGCGCGCAGGCTGCGGGCCAGCGCCAGGTAGCGCGGGCTGGCGTCGGCGCGCACGTCGGCGTCCGCGTCGGCAAAGTCGTCTGGAAGGGTGCTGCCTTGTTCCATGGATCGCAGGGCAAGCCTCAGGTGGCGGTCACGGGGTCATCGGTAACGGAGCATAGCCGGCACCCCGCCGCGCGGGCAAGCGGCCCCGCCGGCCGGCGGGGCAGCGATCATGAAGCGTGCCGCTTGTCGAAATCCCAGACCGATTCGAAATCCATCAGCGTGTTGAAGCGCGGGAAGTCGTAGAGCCGGTCGCCGATGCCCAGCGACGTGCGGTGCGTCTGCAGGTGGCCGTAGACGTCCTCCAGCGCCTTGCCCATCGCCAGGAAGCCGACGGCGGGATAGATGGCGATGGCGAAGCCCATCTGCTCCAGCGTTTCGGCCGGCAGCACCGGCGTGCGGCCCGTTTCCACCACGTTGACCAGCAGCGGCAGGTCGAAGGTGCGGCCGATGGTCTCCAGTTCTTGCTCGGACTCGGGCGATTCCACGAACAGGATGTCGGCGCCGGCCTGCGCGTAGGCTTCGGCGCGGCGCAGCGCCTCGTCCAGGCCCAGCGTGGTGCGCGCGTCGGTGCGGGCCAGGATCAGGAAGTCGCGGCTCTCGCGCGCTTCCACGGCCACCTGGATCTTCTTGACCATGTCCTCGACGGGAATCACGCGCCGGCCCGGCGTATGGCCGCATTTCTTCGGGAATTCCTGGTCTTCGAGCTGGATCACGCTGGCGCCGGCCCGTTCGTAGCCGCGCACGGTGTGGGCGACGTTGAGCAGGCCGCCGTAGCCGGTATCGCCATCGCAGATCATCGGCACCGTGGCCGCCGAGCAGAACGCGCCGACGCGGTTGACCATGTCGGTGTAGGTGGCCAGGCCCGCGTCGGGCAGGCCCAGGTACGAGGCCACGGTGCCGTAGCCGGTCATGTAGAGGCAGTCGAACCCCATGCGCGTGGCAATGCGCACCGAGATCATGTCGAACACGCCGGGCGCGGCGATCAGGCGCTTGCGCGCCAGCAGTTCGCGGATCGACGGGCGGGCGGCGCCCTGGGAGGGGGTGGCGGTCATCAGGCGGCTTCCTTGACGGGGTAGATGCGCAGTTTCATGCCGTGGGCGTTGGCCATGCGGGCTTCGAACGCGCGGATTTCGGGGGTGATGCCGGTGCCGCGGAATCCGCCGCGCACGCAGGCGGCGTCCACGTCCTTGTAGGCGTCGAGCCAGCCCAGCGGCAGCGGCTGCGCCTGGGGCAGCGACAGCCAGAGCCGGAACAGGTGGCGCTTGCGCTCGGGTTCGGGATGGTCCTCGTACTCGGTGCGCGAGTGCAGCACGATATGGTTGTTCAGGAGCTGGATGTCGCCGGGCTGCAGGTCCATGTCGTAGCACAGGTCCTCGCGCGCCAGCAGCGCATCGAACAGGTCCAGCGCCTCGGTCTGCCCTGGCGACAGGCGCGGCACGTCCGGAAACGTGGCCTGCGCGCCCTTGATGTGGTTGCGGATGTGGCGGCACGCAAAGTGGCCGTCGCGCACGCCAAAGATCGGCGCGGCATACCACGGGGCTTCCTCGGGCGCCTGTTCGCCCTGGCGGCTGAAGATCAGCGGCGCGTAGAGCTCGGCGGCCAGGTCCGGCCGCTGGCGCACCATCTCGTTGTGCGCGGCGATGGAACTGGTGATGAGGCTGGAGCCGCCGCGCCTGGCCGTGCGCACGCAGAACAGGCCGACCATGTCGCTGCCATCGGCGTGGAAGTCCAGGCCCGAGCGCGTGTTGTAGCCGCGGCCGGTGCTGGAGCGGTAGGTGCCGCCGGCATCGCGCACGTCGGAGACGAACTGGCTCAGCTTGCCCTGCGGACGCGGCACGCCTAGCAGCAGGCCGATGCCCCAGAACAGCTTGCGCAGCGCATCCACGTCCCAGCGCTCGACCGGAAAGCCGCGCAGCAGCTTGACGCCAAAGCCGCCCTGGGTATCGTCGACCAGCGTCACCAGGCGGCGGCGCACGCGGGCGTCGAGCGGAAAATCCTCGATCGACATGTCGAACATGTCCTTGCCGGTGGCCAGCGCATGACGCAGGGCCTGCTCGAACGCGGCGATTTCCTCGGCATCGAGCACGTGGATCCAGCTTGTGTCGCGCTCCATGTCGGCGCGGGTCCAGCCGCCGGGCACGGGGCGGATGGCATCGACAGACGGGGTGTCTTGGGGGGTCATGTTCGCTTGCCTCACTCTGCTTGCAGGTTGACTTCCTTGGCCAGGCGCTGCCAGAAGGCAAAGTCCTTCTTCACCTGCTCGTTGAACGCGTCCACCGGCTGGGCCACGGGCGTGGCCGCCTGTTCGGCGAGGATTTCCTTCATGTCGGGCGCCATCACGATCTCGTGGATTTCCTTCTGCATCCGCTCCAGCGCCGCCTTGGGCGTCCTGGCCGGGGCGTAGAGGCTGTAGGACGTGTAGACCTCGAAGTCCTTCATGCCGGACTCGATCATGGTGGGCACGTTGGGCAGCGCCGGCGTGCGCTGCGCGCCGGTCACCGCCAGCGGGCGCAGCTTGCCGGCCGTGATGAACGGCTTGGCGGTCAGCACGCTGGTCACGCCGACCGTGGTCACGCCGCCGATCACGTCGGTCATCAGCGGCGCGCCGCCCTTGTAGGCCACGTTGACCATGTCCAGGTGCTGGTACTTGTTGTACATCTCGCCGACCAGCCGGGTCATGTTCTCGGAGCTGCCGTAGGAGTACTTGTCCGGCTTGGCCTTGACGTGGCGGGCAAACTCCACCGCGTTCCTGGCCGGGAATTCGCTCTGCGTGACGAAGACCAGCGGCGACTGGCAAACCATGGTGACGCCAACCAGATCCGCGAAGGTGTCGTACGGCAACTTCTTGTAGAGGATGGGGTTGAGCAGGTGGGTGTTCACCACGAGCACGTAGGTATGGCCGTCGGGCGGCGACTTGACGACGTATTCGGTGCCGATGATGCCGTTGGCACCAGGCCGGTTATCGACCACGACCGACTGCTTGAGCCGGGGCGTCAGGCGCTCGGCCAGGCGGCGGGCGACGATGTCGGTGCCGCCGCCGGCCGAATACGGCACGACGATCCGCACCGTCTTGTCGGGGAACTCGGCCCGCGCGGGCAGGGCGATCACGGCAAGGCCCAGCGCGATGGCCGTGAGGGTGTGGGGCGCAGTCATGCGGTTGTCTCCTCTTTCCTGCGATGAAGTCCGGCTGGAGCCGGATCGGGATCATCTTGTCCGATTTATTATTTTGTCCGGACAAATCATGGAACAAGGATAGGAACCGGGGGGGTGCGAGGCAAGGCGCGGGGCGTCGGTGCTTACCCTAGCGGTCTTGGCGCCCGGTGATGCATCCATACCACGGTGCCGATCGCAACAGATTGTTTCGGATTACGAAATTCCATTGCGATATGTGGAAGATCAGTCGCTATTCGGCGACGCCAGGCATGCCCGGCGCCACTTTGGCTCGGCGGCGGGTGCCCGGAGAGGGTGAAATGGCGCGCCTCCTTCCATACGCACTATTACCTAATGCTGCATTGCCGCAATCGCTCTGCTACAATTCGGGAAAACCCCATAAGGGTAATCCCTGTAAGGAAGGACGCCATGAACACCCAATCCGATATCAAGCTGACCGATCAACTGGAACGTGACCTCATCGACCGCGAACTGGGCGCGCAAAGCCTGGGCTTCGCCAACGACGTGAAGCGCGTGATCGCCGCCGTCCAGAACGTTTTCACCCGCCTGCAGGCGGAAGCGCGCAAGGCCAAGGTGGTCTACGCGAACGGCTGATCGGCCGACGCTGATTGCGTGAGCGGCGCCCCCAGGCGCCGCATCGCCATATAAAGAACCGGCCCGCCGCACACGGCTCAAATGTGCGGCGGGCCGGTTTTTTTCATTTTCGCGGGCTCAGTCGAGCAGTTCGATGCTGTCGACGCGGTTCGGGTAGAACGCGACGTGGCCGGCAATTTGGGCCACGGCGGCGTGCGGCTGCTCGTAGCTCCAGACCGCGTTGTCGCCGCGGGCGCCCGCCGAGGCGATGCTGAAGTAGCTGGCGTCGCCCTTGTACGGGCAGTGGCTTGTATGTGACGTAGGCGACAGTTGCGCCATGTCCACGTCCTCGCGCGGGATGTACTGCACGGCGGGATAGGACGCTTCCTGCAGGTTCAGCGCCCGGCGGGAATCGGCGACGACATGGCCGCCGGCCTTGACGACGACGCGCTGGCGCTGCGGGGTGATCGTGATGGGATGGTCGGGGCCGGGGATCTTGACGGACGGGCCGGTCATGGCGACTCCTTGAGGGGAACGGCGGGAAAAAGGTAGGCGCGGCAAGCTGCCGCGCCCGCGCCGGCCATGTCGCACGCCTGAGAGCCGTGCGCGCCCGCGCCAATCATGAAAAAACCGCCACGGAGGTGACGTGGGGCTGAAAGGGAGAGAGTTCCTGCAGCCCTGGGAAGAAGATAGCGGCTGCGATCGTTGCGGAAAAGCGCAACGGCGGAACACACTTTTCGGCCCCATAGAATAATGGCCCCGTCGGAGCGGAGCCATGTGGGGCCATGCGGGGCAGAGCGGGGCGGGCCTAGCTGCCCGATTGTTCCTCGATCCAGAGCGACAGCCGCACCTTGTACGCCTGCTGGATATGGCGCCGCGTGATCAGTTCGGCCTGCTCGGGGTTGCGCGCCTCCAGTGCTTCCACCAGCGCCATGTGTTCCTCGTACGAGCCACGCGCCCGGCCCGGCACCGCCAGTGTCGACCGGCCCAGCAGCGCCATCGACTCGTGCAGCGAGCGCAGGGTCTTGAGCAGGTAGCGATTGTGCGCGCAGCGGTGCAGCGTCTCGTGGAACAGGCGGTTGTTCATCGCCAGCTTGTCGGGGTCTTCGGCGAACGACAGGTCGCGCTCGACGATGTCGCGCAGCAGCGAGATTTCCACATCGGTCGCGTGCCGGGCTGCCAGCGCCGCCGCCGTCGATTCCAGCACCTCGCGCATCACGTAGAGCTCACTGACCATGCTGGCGTCCAGCCGCGTGACCATCATGCCCCGGTTGGGCTCGTTGACCACCAGGCCCTCGGATTCCAGCCGCGACAGCGCCTCGCGCACCGGCGTGCGCGACAGCCCCAGCGACTCGGCCAGTTCCACTTCACGCAGACGGGTACCCGGCGGCAGCTGGCCTGCCTGGATGGCGGCACGCAATTGTTGATAGGCCCGCTCGGAACGCGGCAACGAAGCACTCTGGTCGCCGTCGGCGCCAGCCAGGTCCGTAGGAAGCATGAAAACGTCAGGAGTTGACTGCAGGACAGCCGGTTTTTGGAGAATAACCGAAATGAATCAGGCGGTTATCCGGTCGGGCCGATGGTCGGTATCAGGCGGACACCGCAAATCGGCCAAAACGCACGATTCTACATCGGCGGACCGGGTGCGCCGGGGTTGCGCCGTCACCCGGCATCACGCCCCTGACCTGGCTCAAATGGGGAACTGCGTCGTCGAGAGGACCTGCTTGAGCACCATGAACGACCGAATCTGCCGAACGCCGGGCAGGTAGAGCAGCTGCTCCGCGTGCAGGCGGTTGAAGCTGTCGCTGTCGCGTGTGCGCACCAGCAGGAAATAGTCGAACTCGCCGGTCACCACGTGGCATTCCATGCAGCCGGACACCTTCTGCGCGGCCGTCTCGAACTGCGCGAAGGATTCGGGCGTCGAGCGGTCCAGCACCACGCCGATCATCACCAGCATCCCGGCATCGAGCGCCTTCGGGTTCAGCAGCGCCACGATGCCGCGAATCATGCCCATCTCCTTGAGCCGCTCCACCCGGCGCAGGCACGCGGGCGGGCTCAGGTTCACCTTGGCGGCCAGCGCCACGTTGGAGATCGACGCATCCTGCTGCAACGCGCGCAGGATGGCCTTGTCGGCCCGGTCCAGCGCGTTGACATGCGGTAACGGCGTGTCCGCGGGCTCCGACGCCGGGGTTTGCTTCCGGGTGCGAAATTTTGTTTCTTTCATGGAATGATTGGCGGAATATTAAAAGGTCGAATGCCCTTATCGATACCCGATAGTGTGGCGAAACGACATTCTTTGCAACCACGTTTCGAGTCGTTTTCCCTAGCATGGAGGCTGTTTCCCCACCTATCGAGATGGAGCTGCCACCATGCATCTGGAACGCTTTCCCCGTTATCCCCTGACGTTCGGCCCCACGCCGATCCAGCCGCTGAAACGCCTGTCGGACCATCTGGGCGGCAAGGTCGAGCTGTACGCCAAGCGCGAGGACTGCAACAGCGGCCTGGCGTTCGGCGGCAACAAGACCCGCAAGCTCGAATACCTGATTCCGGATGCGCTGGCGCAGGGGTGCGACACGCTGGTGTCCATCGGCGGCATCCAGTCCAACCAGACGCGCCAGGTGGCCGCCGTGGCCGCGCACCTGGGCCTGAAGTGCGTGCTGGTGCAGGAGAACTGGGTCAACTACGCCGATGCCGTGTACGACCGCGTCGGCAATATCCAGATGTCGCGGATGATGGGCGCCGACGTGCGGCTGGTGGCCGACGGCTTCGACATCGGCATCCGCAAGAGTTGGGAAGAGGCGATGGAGAGCGTGCGGCAGGCCGGCGGCAAGCCGTATCCGATTCCGGCCGGCTGCTCCGAGCATCCGCTGGGCGGGCTTGGTTTCGTCGGGTTTGCCGAGGAAGTGCGGGCGCAGGAAGCCGAACTGGGCTTCCGGTTCGACTACATCGTCGTGTGCTCGGTCACGGGCAGCACGCAGGCGGGGATGGTGGTCGGTTTCGCGGCCGATGGCCGGGCGGACCGCGTGATCGGCATCGACGCGTCGGCCAAGCCTGAGCAGACGCACGCCCAGATCCTGCGGATTGCCAAGCACACGGCCGGGCTGGTCGGACTGGACCGCGATATCGTCGCCGCCGATGTCGTGCTGGACACGCGCTATGGCGGCCCGGAGTACGGGCTGCCGTCCGAGGGCACGCTGGAGGCCATCCGCACCTGCGCGCGCTACGAAGGCATGATGACCGACCCGGTCTACGAGGGTAAGTCGATGCACGGCATGATCGACATGGTCCGCCGTGGCGAATTTCCCGCCGGCTCGCGCGTGCTGTACGCCCACCTGGGCGGCGTCCCGGCGCTGAGCGCCTACAGCTTCCTGTTCCGCAACGGCTGAGGCCGGACCACTGCCCGGCCTGCCGCAGACTGGATCAGGCCGGGTGGCTGCCGCGCGCCTTCTCGCGGCGCCGGCGCGCCAGCATGTTCAGCCCCTCCACGGCCGTGGAGAACGCCATCGCCGTATAGATGTAGCCCTTGGGCACGTGATGGCCCAGGCCGTCGGCAATCAGCGTCATCCCGATCATGATCAGGAAGGCCAGCGCCAGCATCACGATGGTCGGATTGCGGTTGATGAAGTTGGCCAGCGGCGTGGCGGCCACCAGCATCACGGTCACGGCGGCGATCACGGCCACGAACATGATCGGTACGTGATCGGTCATGCCGACGGCCGTGATGATGCTGTCGATCGAGAACACCAGGTCCAGCACCAGGATCTGGCCGATGGCGGCGGCAAAGCTGGGCACCGCGCGCACCTTTGCCGCTTCGTCGCCGTGCTCGGCGTCGGGCGCCACGTGCTGGTGGATCTCGCGCGTCGCCTTCCAGACCAGGAATGCACCGCCGGCCATCAGGATGATGTCCCGCCACGAGATGCCCTTGCCGAAGATCGTGAAAACCGGCTCGGTCAGCGCCACGATGATCGCGATGGTGGCCAGCAGCGCCAGCCGCAGGATCAGCGCCAGGCCGATACCGATGCGGCGGGCCTTTTCCCGGGTTTGCTCGGGGAGCTTGTTGGTGAGGATCGATATGAAGATGAGGTTGTCGATGCCGAGCACAATCTCCATGGCCACCAGCGTGGCCAGCGCGGCCCAGGCGGACGGGTCGCGTACCAGTGCGAGCAATGTTTCCATGCGGACTCCAGATCTCCGGGGGGACGGTGGACGACAGGCCGGGGCGGCGGCCCGCAAGCGGACAACAGCCCACATGGTAGCGCACACCCCGGCGTGGACGGAACCGGTACAGCAGGTCAGTGCGCGCGCGGATGCAGATCGAGGTTGTCGAACCGCGATTGTGAAATATAGTATGTGATATACCAAGACATCTAACGCATCACTATCATCACAATCGAGGAGACAACCATGAAGATTTGTATCTATGGGGCCGGCGCCATCGGCGGCTACATGGGCGCGCAGTTGGCGTTGGCCGGGGCCGACGTCAGCTTCATCGCCCGCGGGCCGCACCTGGCCGCGATGCAGGCCCACGGCGTGCGCCTGCAGATCGAGGGCGAGGAGCGCGTGGCGAAAGTGCGATGTACCAACGATCCGCGCGAACTGGGCCCGCAGGACTACGTGTTCATCACGCTCAAGGCGCACCAGGTGCCGGGCGTAGTGGACCTGATGCAACCGCTGCTGGGCCCGGACACGGCTGTGGTGACCGGCGTCAATGGCATTCCGTACTGGTACTTCCACCAGCATGGCGGCGAATTCGCCGGCCGCACGCTGGAATCGGTGGACCCGGGCGGCAAGCAGTGGAATGGCCTGGGGCCGGAGCGCGCCATCGGCTGCGTGCTGTACCCGGCGGCCGAGATCGTGGCGCCGGGCGTCATCAAGCACGTCTATGGCAAGAAATTTCCGATCGGCGAGCCCGATGGCAGCCGTTCCGCGCGCGTGACGCGGCTGGCCGAGATCATGGGCCAGGCCGACCTGGACGCGCCGGTCCGGGACAACATCCGCGACGAGATCTGGCTCAAGCTGTGGGGCAACCTGTGCTTCAACCCCATCAGCGCGCTGACCCACGGGACGCTGGATGTCATCACGTCGGACCCGGCCACCCGGGCGCTGTCGAAGCAGATGATGCTGGAGGCAAAGGCCATCGCCGAAAGCTTTGGCGTGCATTTCCGCGTCGACGTGGAGCGCCGCATCGATGGTGCGGGCGCGGTGGGGGCGCACAAGACGTCGATGCTGCAGGACCTGGAGGCGGGCAGGGCGATGGAAATCGACCCGCTGCTGACGGTGGTCCAGGAAATGGGTCGGATGATTGGCCAGCCGACGCCGATGATCGACGCGGTGCTGGGCCTGATCAAGCAGCGCGACACCATGGCAAAGGCAGCGCAGGCGGCGCCGGCGGCACAGGCCTCAGCGGTGCCAGTGGCGCGCGCGGCCTGAGGGCGGAGGGCAATGACCCTCCGGTCCTGCCTTCGATGTGATATACCATATACGAAAGGCCGGATCGGCCCCTTCGCCCGCGTTGCCATGCGCGCCTGCCCAAGATAGATGAGCAGGACGCATGGCGCCATGCCAAACTGGATGGAATGACGTTCGCGAAGGGTCGGCCGCCACCGGGTGCCAACCGGCACCCGGGGCTCCGGCCACTGATGAGTGCATTCATGTCTGCCCAAAGCCAACCCGAAGTCCAGCCGCATGTACAGCCGCACGGGCTGTCCCTGTCGCTGCAACCGATCAATGCGGGCGCCAGCCTGCGCGACCAGGCGTACGCGATGCTGCGCCAGGCCATTGCCGACGCCGACATCTACCAGTCGCGCGAGGAGGTGAGGCTGGACGAGCGCGTGCTGTCCGAAGCGCTGGGCGTGAGCCGCACGCCGATCCGCGAGGCCATGACGCTGCTGGAGCAGGAAGGCTTCCTGCGCACTGTGCCGCGCCGGGGTATCTATATCACGCGCAAGACCAAGCGCGAGATCGTGGAGATGATCCAGGTCTGGGCCGCGCTGGAGAGCATGGCCGCGCGGCTGGCCACCGAGAACGCCTCGGACGAGGAAATCGGCAAGCTGCGCCATATGTTCGACAGCTTCCGCGATTCGACGCCGGCCGAGCATATCGAGGAATACTCCGACGCCAACATCGCGTTCCACCAGGCGATCGTGCAGCTGTCGAAGTCGCAGATCATCATGGACCAGATCAAGAACATATTTGTCCATGTGCGCGCCATTCGGAAGATGACGATCTCGCAGAGCGACCGCGCGGCGCGATCGATCGTCGACCATCTGCGGATCATCGAGGCGCTGGAAAAGCGCGACACGGAACTGGCCGAGCGCCTGGTGCGCCAGCACTCGCTGGACCTGGCCGAATACGTGCAAAAGTATTGCGATTTCCTGGATTGAGCGGCCTGTCGCGTCACGCGATGTTTGGCCGCTGAGCATTGGCCGGTGCGAGCACGCGCCGGCACCTCCCTTCCCATCTCCCCATCCGCCGCCCCCCGGCACGCGGCGCGTCGTCCTTGGCGTGTGAGCGCCGTTCTCCCGGTCTCTGAATCCCCCTGAACAGCCTTTTGCAAGGCTGCGCGTGCGGCCAAATTGCGTTTGCTGCGCTGCAACGACGAAACCTGCGCATATGGGGGTGAAACCCTCTTGCATCTCCGTGATATACCACATACTGTATGTCAAAAGAACACGCAAACCCAGGAGACAAGCATGGCCGAGAGCCGGAACCCCAGCGACACCAGCAGCCCGGAGCAGCGCAAAGCTTTGGATGGCATCCGCATCCTTGACATGACCCATGTGCAGGCCGGTCCGTCGGCCACGCAGTTGATGGCATGGATGGGGGCCGACGTGATCAAGGTTGAAATGCCGGGCCGGGGCGACATCACGCGCGCGCAGTTGCGCGACGTGCCGAATGCCGACAGCCTGTACTTCACCATGCTGAACAGCAACAAGCGCAGCCTGACGCTGAACATGAAGACGCCGGAGGGCAAGGCGCTGCTGGAAGACCTGATCCAGCAGAGCGACGTGCTGATCGAGAACTTCGGCCCGGGGGTGCTGGCTCGCGCCGGGTTCGACTGGGACCACATCCAGAACCTGAATCCGCGCATGATCTATGCGTCGATCAAGGGCTTCGGCCCCGGCCCGTACCAGGACTGCAAGGCGTATGAGAACGTGGCGCAGTGCATGGGCGGCTCGGCCTCGACCACCGGCGAGGCCCACGGCACGCCGATGGTGACGGGCGCGCAGATTGGTGATTCGGGCACCGGCGTGCACTGCGTGGTCGGCATTCTGGCCGCCTTGCTGCAGCGCGAGCATTCGGGCCGCGGCCAGCGCGTGGAAGTGGCCATGCAGGACGCCGTGCTGAACCTGTGCCGCGTGAAGCTGCGCGACCAGCAGCGTCTGGAGGCCGGCCCGTTGCGCGAATATCCCAATGAACAGTTCGACGACCACGTGCCGCGCGCCGGCAACGCGTCGGGCGGCGGCCAGCCGGGCGCCGCGCTGCGTTGCGCGCCGGGCGGCCCCAACGACTACGTCTACGTCATCATCCAGCCGCAGGGCTGGGAGCCGCTGATGCGCCTGTGCCGCCGCGAGGACCTGATCACCGATCCGGAATTCGCCACGCCGGAAGTGCGGCTGAAAAAGCTGTCCACCTGCTTCGGCATCATCGAGCAGTGGACGCAGGGCCGCAGCAAGTTCGAGGTGATGAACGCGCTGAACCAGGTGGACGTGCCGTGCGGCCCGATCCTGTCGATGAAGGACCTGATCGAGGACCGCTCGCTCTACGAGCGCGGCTACCTGGTGGAGCTGGAGCATCCGGCGCGCGGCAAGTACGTGCAGCTTGGCTCGCCGATCATGATGTCGGCGTCGCCGGTCAGCGTGGAGCGTTCGCCGCTGCTGGGCGAGCACACCGACGAGATCCTGGAATGGCTGGGCCGCTCGCCGGCGCAGATTGCCGCGCTGCGCGTGGCGGGGGCCATCTAGACGCCGGCGCCCAGCCCGCGCGGGCCCATCTCCACGGCCCCTGACAGGGGCTCCATTTCCGCTGACAGCGCAGGCGCGGCACGCCCGCCGCCTGCCGAAGGAACGCTGCCGTGCAAACCTGGATTCGCTTCCGCCGTCCTGACGGCGACACCGCTTACGGCCGGATCGACGACGCCGATGCCGACCGGGTCATCGAATACGATGGTCCCGGCTATGCCGATCCCCGCCCCACGGGCAACACCTACAGCTATGGCGCGCTGGAACTGCTGGCGCCGTGCCAGCCCGGCAAGATCGTGGCGCTATGGAACAACTTCCACGCGCTGGCGGCCCGGCTGGAAAAGTCGGTGCCCGTGCATCCGCTGTTCCTGCTCAAGCCGGCTAGCTCCCTGGCGGGCCCCGGCGACGCGATCGTGCGGCCGAGTGGCTACACCGGCAAGATCGCCTACGAGGGCGAACTCGGCATCGTCATCGGCCGCGAATGCCGCAACGTGCCGCTCAGCGCGGCGGCGTCGCACATCTTTGGCTACACCATCGTCAACGACGTCACGGCGGGCGAACTGCTCAACGCCGATCCCAATTTCCCGCAGTGGACGCGCGCCAAGGGCTCGGACACCTTCGGGTGCATCGGGCCGGCCATCGTCCGCGATTTCGACTGGCGCGCCGCCAGCGTGGTGACCCGCCTGGACGGCGTCGAGCGGCAGAACTACCCGCTGTCGGACATCGTGTTTTCGCCAGAAGAGCAAGTCAGCCGGCTGTCGCAGGACATGACGCTGATGCCGGGCGACGTGATTGCCGTCGGCACGTCGATCGGGGTTGGATCGATGAAGGACGGCGCGGTCGTGGAGGTGTCGATCCGCGGGATCGGCGCGCTGGTCAACCACATGCGCGGCTGAAGCCGGCTGCGCCTGGGCAGGGCGGGGCGTTGTCTTTTTTACGCCCCGGTTTGCAGGAAATGCTGCGTTGCATCGACGAAAGTTGGTCGCAACACGGGAAAATTCCTTGCCGATTGTTGATATATCACATACCGTATTTCAGCGTCGCCGGCGGATGCGGCCTCAGGAGGAGACACCGGGGCAGCCGTTGAAGACATCCCAGCAGAGACATTCCCATCACCGTCACTTTGCAAAGAAGGAAGCAACCATGGCAGAAGTCGGCAACGAACTGCAGCGTCACGCTGTGGAAGAGCAACAGGCACAAACGGATGGTTTTCATCTGGTCATTGACGCGCTGAAGCTCAATGGCATCGAGAACATCTACGGCCTGCCCGGCATTCCGGTCACCGATCTGGCCCGCCTGGCGCAGGCCAACGGCATGCGCGTCATCAGCTTCCGCCATGAGCAGAACGCAGGCAACGCGGCGGCCATCGCCGGCTTTCTGACGCAGAAGCCCGGGGTTTGCCTGACCGTGTCGGCGCCCGGCTTCCTGAACGGGCTGACGGCGCTGGCCAACGCCACCACCAACTGCTTCCCGATGATCCTGATCAGCGGCTCCAGCGAGCGCGAGATCGTCGACCTGCAGCAGGGTGACTACGAGGAGATGGACCAGTTGGCCATCGCCCGTCCGCACGCCAAGGCCGCCTTCCGCGTGCTGCACGCCGAAGACATCGGCGTAGGCGTGGCCCGCGCCATCCGCGCGGCCGTATCGGGCCGTCCGGGCGGGGTCTACCTCGACCTGCCGGCCAAGCTGCTGGCCCAGTCGATGGAAGCCGAGCAGGGCCGCAAGTCGCTGATCAAGGTTGTTGATCCCGCCCCGCGCCAGCTGCCCGCGCCGGACGCGGTGGACCGCGCCGTGGAGCTGCTCAAGGGCGCCAAGCGTCCGCTGATCCTGCTGGGCAAGGGCGCCGCGTATGCCCGCGCCGATGCCGATATCCGCGCGCTGGTCGAGAAGACCGGCATCCCGTACCTGCCGATGTCGATGGCCAAGGGCCTGCTGCCTGACACGCACCCGCAGTCGGCGTCGGCCGCGCGGTCGTACGTGCTGGCCGAAGCCGACGTGGTGATGCTGGTGGGCGCCCGCCTGAACTGGCTGCTGTCGCACGGCAAGGGCAAGACCTGGGGCAAGCCGAAGCAGTTCATCCAGATCGACATCTCGCCGACCGAGATCGACAGCAACGTGGCCATCGCCGCGCCGGTGATCGGTGACATCGGCTCGTGCGTGTCGGCACTGCTGGGCAAGATCGGCAACGACTTTGCCAAGCCGGGCGCCGACTGGCTGGGCGCGGTGGAGGAGCGCAAGGACAAGAACCTGTCGAAGATGGCCGAGACGCTGGCCAGGGATACGTCGCCGATGAACTTCCACAGCGCGCTGCGCGTGCTGAAGGACGTGGTCAAGGACCATCCGGACATTCCGTTCGTCAACGAAGGCGCCAACACGCTGGACTACGCGCGCGCCGTGATCGACATGTACCAGCCGCGCAAGCGCCTGGACGTGGGCACCTGGGGCGTGATGGGCGTGGGCATGGGCTACGCGGTGGCCGCGGCGGTGGAAACCGGCAAGCCGGTGCTGGCCGTGTGCGGCGACAGCGCGTTCGGCTTCTCGGGCATGGAAGTTGAGACGATCTGCCGCTACAACCTGCCGATCTGCGTGGTCGTGTTCAACAACAACGGTGTCTACAAGGGCATCGACGTCAACCCGTCGGGCGGCAAGGACCCGGCGGTCACGATGTTCGTGCCGGGCGCCCGCTACGACAAGATGATGGAGGCGTTTGGTGGCGCGGGCCACACCGCCACCACGCCCCAGGAACTCGAAGCCGCGGTGCGCGACGCGCTGCGGTCGGGCAAGCCCACGCTGGTCAACGCCGTGATCGATCCGGCCGCGGGCACCGAAAGCGGTCGGCTGACCAACCTCAATCCGCAAAGCTCGGCCAAGAAGTAATCCCCTGCATTTCACCTCCATTCCAATGGGAGACAGAACGTGAACCTACCTCTGAACGGCATCAAGATCATCGACTTCACGCATGTCCAGGCCGGCCCCGCCTGCACGCAGCTTCTGGCGTGGTTTGGCGCGGACGTGATCAAGGTGGAGCGCCCGGGATCGGGCGACGTTACCCGCACGCAGCTTCGCGACGTTCCGGACGCCGACGCGCTGTACTTCACGATGCTGAACAGCAACAAGCGCTCGCTGACGCTGGACACCAAGAAGCCGGAAGGCAAGAAGATCCTGGAGCAGCTCATCCGCGAGTCGGACGTGCTGGTGGAAAACTTCGGCCCGGGCGCGCTGGACCGCATGGGCTTCTCGTGGGAGCGCATCAACGAGCTGAACCCGATGATGATCGTGGCATCGGTCAAGGGCTTCAGCGACGGCCACCACTATGAAGACCTGAAGGTCTACGAGAACGTGGCGCAGTGCGCGGGCGGTGCCGCATCCACCACGGGCTTCTGGGACGGCCCGCCGACCGTGTCGGCTGCCGCGCTGGGCGATTCCAACACCGGCATGCACCTGGCCATCGGCATCCTGACGGCCATCATCGGCCGCCAGCAGACCGGCAAGGGCCAGAAGGTGGCCGTGTCGATGCAGGACGCCGTGCTGAACCTGTGCCGCGTGAAGCTGCGCGACCAGCAGCGCCTGGACCGCCTGGGCTACCTGGAAGAGTATCCCCAGTACCCGCACGGCACGTTCACCGACGTGGTGCCGCGTGGCGGCAACGCCGGCGGTGGCGGCCAGCCGGGCTGGGTGCTGAAGTGCAAGGGCTGGGAGACCGATCCCAACGCGTACATCTACTTCACGATCCAGGGCCACGCCTGGGAGCCGATCTGCAAGGCGCTGGGCAAGGAAGAGTGGATCACCGACCCGAACTACAACACGCCCAAGGCGCGCCAGCCGCACATCTTCGACATCTTCAACACCATCGAAGCCTGGCTGGCCGACAAGACCAAGTACGAAGCAGTGGACATCCTGCGCAAGTTCGACATCCCCTGCGCGCCGGTGCTGTCGATGAAGGAAATCGCCGCGGATGAATCGCTGCGCAAGAGCGGGTCGATCGTGGAGGTGCCGCACAAGCAGCGTGGCACGTACCTGACGGTGGGCAGCCCGATCAAGTTCTCGGACATGAAGCCCGAGATCACCGGGTCGCCGCTGCTGGGCGAGCACAGCGAGCAGGTGCTGGCCGGGCTGGGCTACAGCGAGGAGGATATCTCCCGCTTGCGCGAGGCCCAGGTCATCTGACCCAGGTGCTGGCGCCCTGGGGCCAGCGTCCGGGTGCCGGGGCCGCGTGGATGGCATGCCACGCGGCCCCGGCGTGTTTTGGGCTCCCGGACGCCCCGACGGCCCGGCCGCAAGGCCGGTGCCATAATGAGCCGCCCGCTGACCGGGCGGTGCAGCAGATCCTTCTCCCCATTC
The DNA here is from genome assembly GCF_032190535.1 of Cupriavidus sp. SZY C1. NCBI lineage: Bacteria > Pseudomonadati > Pseudomonadota > Betaproteobacteria > Burkholderiales > Burkholderiaceae > Cupriavidus > Cupriavidus sp. SZY C1. The sequence goes on along the minus strand of NZ_JAUANU010000005.1, from coordinate 178,900 downwards.
CTCAGGAATGACCATGCAGACTGAAATCGACTACCAGCAACTGGTGTCCGCCATCGGCGACGCGGTCATCATCTCCGGCCCCGACGGCGCCATCACGCTGTGGAACCCGGCCGCCGAATACATGTTCGGCTATACCCAGGAAGAAGCCCTGGGCAAGTCGCTGGACCTGATCATTCCCGAGCGGCTGCGCGCGCGGCACTGGGAGGGCTACGACAAGACCATGGCCACGGGCCAGACCCGCTACGGCCACGACCTGCTGAAGGTGCCGGCGGTCAACAAGCGCGGAGACGCGATGTCGATCGCCTTTACCGTGGCGCTGATGCACGGCGCCGGCGGCGAAATCACCGGCATCGTGGCGGTGATCCGCGACGAGACCGCGCGCTTCCAGGAAGAACGCGCGCTGCGCAAGCGCATTACCGAGCTGGAAGCCAAGGCGGCGGCCGTGGCCGGCGCTGGCTGACGCAGGCCGGGCGGACTTCTCGTCCGCCGCTTCGGTGCACAGGGGGGCGGGGCCAGCCCGCTCCCGCTGCCTATTTCAACGCCGCCGCCATGGTCGACCCCAGTTCCGTGGGCGACATGGCCACGTGGACGCCGGCGCCGCGCAGGGCGTCGATCTTGGCCTGTGCCGCGCCCATCCCGTTCGAGACGATGGCGCCCGCATGGCCCATGCGGCGTCCCGGCGGCGCCGTGGCCCCGGCGATGTAGCCCACCACCGGCTTGCGCCGGCGCGCGTCGCGCAAGAACCGCGCGGCTTCCTCCTCGGCCGAGCCGCCGATTTCCCCGATCATCAGGATGCCTTCGGTCTGGTCGTCGGCCATGAACAACGCCAGGCAGTCGATGAAGTCCGTGCCGTGCACCGGGTCGCTGCCAATGCCGATGCAGGTCGATTGCCCGAGCCCGGCCGCCGTGGTCTGTGCCACCGCTTCATAGGCCAGCGTGCCCGAGCGCGACACCACGCCGATCCGGCCCGGCGCGTGGAGCGGCCCCGGCATCGCGCCGATCATGCACTGGCCGGGCGTGATGATCCCCGGGCTGTTCGGCCCGACAAGGCGGCTGGCGGAGCCTGACAACGCCCGCTTGACGCGCACCATGTCCATGACCGGCACGCCTTCCGTGATGCAGACGATCAGCGCGATGCCGGCGTCGATGGCCTCCAGGATCGCATCGGCGGCCGACGCGGGCGGCACGTAGATGACCGACGCATTGGCGCCGGTGGCCTCAGCCGCCGCGGCCACGGTGTCGAACACGGGCAGGCCCAGGTGCGATTCGCCGCCACGGCCCGGCGTGACGCCGCCGACCATGTTCGTGCCGTAGGCCAGCGCCTGTTCGGCATGGAACGTACCCTGCGCGCCGGTAAAGCCCTGGCAGATCACGCGCGTGTTCTTGTCGATCAGCACAGGCATGGCGCTCCTTTCTTGCGGCTGGCGCCGACGGCGGCCACGATTTTCCCGGCTGCCTCGGCCAGATGGCTGGCGCAGACGATGGGCAGGCCCGCATCGCGCAGGATCTGGCGGCCCAGGTCGGCACGGATGCCTTCGAGCCGGACGACGATCGGCAGGGTCAGGTCAGTGTCCCGCACGGCGGCGACCACGCTTTCGGCCATCGCGTCGCAGTGGACGGTGGCGCCAAAAAGGTTGAGCAGGATGCCTTCGACCTGCCGGTCGGCCCGCAGCAGCCGCAAGGCTTCAGCGAAGTGTTCCGGCGTGGCGTCGCTGCGCAGGTCGAGGAAGCTGGCCGGTTCGGCGCCGCCCAGCCGGACGAGGTCCATGGTGGCCATCGCCAGGCCGGCGCCGTTGGCCACGCAGCCGATATTGCCGCCCAGCCGCACATAGGCCAGCCCGTGGTGCGCCGCCTCGGCCTCGACGGGGTCTTCCTCGCTCTCGTCGCGCATGGCCTCGATCTCGGGATGGCGGAAGAGGGCGCTGTCGTCGAACCGGAAGGTCGCGTCCAGCGCGATCAGGTCGCCGCAGCCGGTGACGCCGAGCGGATGGATTTCCAGCAGCGAGGCATCGAGCTCGGTAAAGGCGCGGTAAGCGGCATGGACAAAGCGCGTGGCGGCGTCTACCTGCCGGCCGGACAGCCCCATCGCGCAGGCCAGCCGGCGCGCATGGAACGGCTGGATGCCGGTGGCCGGATCGATCGTCACCTTGAGGGCGCGGGTGCCCGCGTCGCCATCGGGGGCGGCCAGCATGGCGACCCGCGACGTGGCGCGGTCGATCTCGATGCCCAGGAACAGCTCGCGCTCCACCTCCACGCCTTTCTCGACGTAGAAGCGCCGCACCGTCCGTCCCGCCGGCCCGGTCTGGCCGGTCACCAGGGTCTGGCCCAGCATCTGGGCCGCGTGGGCTTGCACCGCGTCGATCGACGTGGCGACGCGGACGCCGCCCTGTCCCGAATCATCGCCGGCAAAGCGCCCTACATCGCGGCCGCCGGCGTGGATCTGCGCCTTGACGATCCAGGCCGGACCTCCCAGCTTGCGTGCGGCGTGGGCGGCCTCGTCCGGCGTGAAGGCCACGCAGCCCGGGGGGACGGGCACGTCGTAGCGCCTCAGCAGCTCCTTTGCCTGATGCTCGTGAATATTCACGTGTCTCCTTGTGCGTCTGGCCGGCAAACTGCTGCCGGTCTGATATCGTTATTGGAATATGGTATGTGATATACCAACGAATGCAAGGAGATGTGCTGGAAAGGATGCTTGGGGCCACGACCGCCTATAAAAGCAACGGGCCCCTTGAAGGGGCCCGCAGCGGACGGTGTCGGCGCCAGGAAGGCGTTGCGCGGAATCAGTTGATGCCGGCGCCTTCGCGGGCCTTCAGGTACGCGTTCTTCTTGTCGAAAATCAGCTGGCTCAGGAACGGCGCGTCATAGGCCGTGAGCAGGTGGGCATGGTATTGCTCGATGTAGCGCGTGACGCGCGTCTTCTCGCATTCGATGCCGCAAAGCCAGTCGAACATCGGCATGTCCCAGCGGAAGCGCAGGCCGAGTTCTTCGAACGCGGCGTTGAAGGCCGCCAACTGGTTGTCACGATCAGGACGGCGCATCTCGCTGACGGCCGCCGACATTGCGGCGGTGGCGGGCGCGTCTGACTGGAGGTGGTTCATGATCGTCTCCTCGGGTTGAACAACACACGTCTTTCGCGTGTGAAGTGGAGCTTAGGCCCGGGGAACGATTTACGATAATTAAAGTTTCAGCGCAAAACCATAAGTCATCGTTTATGTATGGGATGACTTGGGCCGATGGGGGCGGATCAAGCCTTCCACGCCCGTGATCTGCTGGATCAGCGTGTGGCCTTCTTCCATCAGGAACTGCTTGAAAGCCAGCGCCACGGGCGGCAGGCGCTTGTTCTTGCGGTGGACGACATACCAGTTGAGCATGACCGGGAAGCCCTGGATGTCCAGCACCGCGAGCTTGCCGGCCTGCAGCTCCAGCCCCACCGTGTGCGCGGACAGGAACGCAATGCCCATGTTGGCGATCACGGCCTGCTTGATCGTCTCGGTGCTCTTGATCTCCATGGCGATGCGCAGGTTCGACAGCCGGCCCGCAAAGCCTTCCTGCATCGAGTTCCAGGTGTCCGATCCTTTCTCGCGCGACACGAACGCTTCCTCGGTCAGGCCGGCCAGCGGGATGTTGCGCTCGCCCACCAGCGGGTGGTTTGGCGCGGCGACGATCACATAGGGGTGGGGCGCGAACGGCTCGGCAATGGTATCCATGCCCTCCGGCGGGCGCACCATCACGGCCAGGTCGGTCAGGTTGCCGCCCAGCTGGTGCAGCAGTTCCTCGCGGTTGTGCACTGCAAGGTTGAGCGTGACGCCATCATGCCGGTTCATGAATTCGGCCAGCAGCCGCGGGAAGAAATAGTCACCGGCGCTGATCACGGCGACGTTGAGCCGCCCCCCGGATATACCCTTAAGCTGCGCCATCGCGTCTTCCGCTTCGCGGAATTGCTGGATGATGCTGCGGCTGTAGTGGAGCATCTCGGTGCCCGCCGGCGTCAGGTAGATGCGCTTGCCGAGCTGTTCGAAGAGCGGCAGCCCCACGTGCTGCTCCAGCTGCCGAACCTGTGTGGAAACAGCGGGTTGGGTGAGGTGCAACTCCTCCGCCGCGCGCGAAAAGCTCAGGTGGCGGGCCACCGTTTCGAATACTTTCAGCTGGCGCAGCGTGGCATTCTTCATTGAACGATTTCCCGCAATCTATAAACGATCGTCAATGATCATAATAAAAAACTTTATGCTGTGCTGATCTAAGTTTGAAGTAGCATCAATCCACGAATTCAGTGCCGCAATGTCAGGCGCTCATTGAGTAGTGAAAGTCGGGCGTCCCCCCAGGCCAGCCCACAACGCGCGCCGCAGAGCGCGAAAGACACTAATGCAAGGAGACAACGACATGGCGCACTTCGATGCGACAGGCCCCGCCATGGGCGACACCAACGGCGGTCTGCTCCGCAACCGCTGGTTCCAGCTATTCATCGGCGTACTTTGCATGGGCCTCGTGGCGAACCTCCAGTATGGCTGGACGCTGTTCGTGGCGCCCATGAACGCCAAGCACCATTGGGGCGACTCTGCGATCCAGGTCGCCTTTTCCATTTTTATCGTCACCGAAACCTGGCTCGTGCCGCTGGAAGGCTGGCTCGTCGACAAGTTCGGCCCGCGTCCCGTGGTGGCCGGCGGGGCGATCTGCGCCGGGCTGGCGTGGGTCATGAATTCCTATGCCACGTCGCTGCCGATGCTCTACACGGCCGCCGTGATTGCCGGGATTGGCGCGGGCGGGGTCTATGGCACCTGCGTGGGCAACGCGCTGAAGTGGTTCCCGGACAAGCGGGGCCTGGCCGCCGGCCTGACCGCGGCCGGCTTTGGTGCCGGCTCGGCCCTGACCGTGATCCCGATCGCCAACATGATCCAGAAGTCGGGCTACGAGCATGCGTTCTTCACGTTCGGCATCCTGCAGGGCGTGCTGATCTTTGCGATGGCGCTGCTGCTGGTGAAGCCGCAGCCGCCGAAGGGCGTGAAGGCCAACAAGGCCATCCTGACCAATCCGGTGGAGTTCACGCCGGGCCAGATGGTGCGCACGCCGGTGTTCTGGGTGATCTACGCCTCGTTCGTGGCGGTGGCGGCCGGCGGCATCATGGCCACGGCGCAGCTGGGCCCGATTGCCAAGGACTTCGGCTTCGCCACGATGCCGGTGACCATGCTGGGCATGACGCTGCCGCTGCTGACGATGACGCTGTCGATCGACAATCTTTGCAACGGGCTGACGCGGCCGCTGTGCGGGCTGGTCTCGGACCGCATCGGGCGCGAGAACACGATGTTCGTGATCTTCATCGGCGAGGGGCTGTCGCTGATCGGCCTGCTGGAGCTGGGACACAACCCGTACTGGTTCATGCTGTTCGCGGCGCTGACGTTCCTGTTCTGGGGCGAGATCTTCTCGATCTTCCCGGCGCTGTGTGCCGATACGTTCGGCAGCAAGTTTGCCGCCGCCAACGCCGGCACGCTGTACACGGCCAAGGGCACGGCCGCGCTGCTGGTGCCGCTGGCATCGGTGCTGTCGCATACCGGGGGCTGGAACCTGGTGTTCGCAGTGGCGGCCGTCATGACCGTGGCGGCAGGGCTATCGGCAAAGTTCGTGCTGCAACCGATGCGCCGGCGCTTCATCACCGGCCACGCGGCGGCCAGGACGGTCGGCGACAACGGCTACCTGGCCGGTCTATCCACGGGCAAAGGCGAATAGCCGGCGCTCCCAACCCCAGTAGTCCCCGCACAGGAAGGAGCGGCACCATGAATGTTTCGCTTCCTCAGTTGAAGGCGTTCGCCGCGGTGGCGCGCCAGAAGAGCTTTACGCGCGCGGCGGCCGAGCTTGGCCTCACGCAGTCGGCCATCAGCCGCAGCGTGCGCGAGCTGGAAGAAGAAATCGACCAGCGGCTGTTCGATCGCACCACGCGGCAGGTGGAGCTGACCGACGCCGGCGAGATGCTGTCGCAACGCATCTGCCATCTGATCGAGGAGGTCGAGCAGACGCTGCGGGACAGCCACGGCACCTGCAAGCCATCGCAGGGCACGGTGCAGATCGCTACTGATCCGGTGCTGTCGTCGATGTCGGTGCCGATGTGGCTGGCCGGGTGCCGCAAGGCGTGGCCGGGCATCGGCATCACGCTGCGCGACAAGGCGCATGACTCGGTGCTGCAGAGCGTGCGCAGCGGCGAGGTCGATTTCGGCATCGCCAGCAACCCCGCCGCGTGTGACGACCTGTATTGCGAGCCGCTGTGCACCGATCCGCTGCAAGCGGTCCTGCCGGCGGACCATCCGCTGGCGGCGCGCGAGTCGCTGGGGTGGGGCGAACTGGCTGACGCGTCGGTGCTGGCCCTCGATCAGAACTCGGGCGTGCAGCCGGCCGTGGAGCGCGCGCTGTCCACGTACCACGTGCGGCCCGGCTCGCTGCAATTGCTCGGGCATTTCGCGGCCATCTTCGGCATGGTGGCGATGGGGCTCGGCATCGGCGTCGTGCCGTCTCGCGCGCAGGCCAGCGGCATGGCGCCAGCCGCGGTGTTGCGCCCGCTGCGGCCACAGGTGACGTCGAACGTCATGCTGGTCCGGCGCAAGGCCCGCTCGCTGAAGCCCAATGCCGCGGCCGTGTGGGACAACCTGCGCGCCCAGGAGTACGACCAGGGTTTGCTGAAGAAAGTAGGGTAGGGCGATGAACGGGATTCATCTGGTGCGGTGCGATAGCGTGATTTGTGTCGCTATCGACATTTTTCGGAGCTGATCTGCCCGTAGCGCACCCTTCGACATCTTCTTTTGAGACGCACAACGCACCCCCCGGGGTGCGTTGTTGTTTTTGGAGCAAAAACTCTACTGATATACCACATACCAAATATTTACAGACCTCGCAGTGCAGCATATAATGAATCCACCTTGATCCTTACGACTTAGGAGTTTTCATGAACGCCACGCTGCTTACCATCCTCGCCCTCGGTGTCCTTTCGCTGGGTGTCACCGTGACTTACGTGCTCGCCACCGTCCTGCCGATGGGTCTGCTGACCACCGCCCAGGAACACGGCCGTTTCGCTGGACTGGGCTCGTCGGAAGAATCGACCGGCATCGGCAGCTCGGCTTCGGACATGGTGCTCCAGCCGCGCTTCCTGCACGCCTGATCGCCATTCAGTCAGTCATCAGTCTCAAGTAGTTGCAGTCTGGGTGTTGTAGCGGCCGGCAACCCCCGCAGTAGTTGAGTTCAAGCAGTCCTCAGCGGCCGTCTTCTCTGCAGTTCTCCATGCCCCTGCGCCCGCGGACCTCAGGTCCCGACGCAGTCCGGCAAACCTCCCCATTCCTTGACGATTTCTCTGTCTCGCGCCTCGCCGCACGGCCCGCGCTTTCGCGTCGCCATGGCGAGATTTCAGCGTTTCCGGGACTCCGGACTTTCCCTAGCACGGGTTATCCGTGACATGCGCCGCAGCATTTTTCATTGATGCCCGATCCATCTCCAAGTGGTTGATCCGAAAGGGAAGTGCCCGGCCTGGCGATGCAGTTTTCATGCGACCGCTGCACCAGTGCGGACCATCTCGCCACTGCGCACTTTCGATTGTCTTCTTGAGCAGTCAGGTATCGCGCCGAATCGGCTTGACTTGGTTGATATATCACATACTGTATAGCACTAGGACGGTTCAGCCGGCCGCATAACAAGACAGCACAACAGACTCACCATAAGAAGACTCACCACAACAAGACCTACCCAAGAAACACCAGGCAGTAGACACCATGGCATCCAATGCAGATGCCCATTCCACAACGGTGGGACCACCCACCTAGAAGGAGACACCATGGAAAGTCAGCAAAGCGCACGCGCGCAAGCGTCGTGGTATGCATCGCCGTGGATGCAGCTCGTATTTGGCGTGATCTGCATGGCGATGATCGCCAACATGCAATACGGCTGGACACTGTTCGTCAACCCGATCGACGAGAAATACCACTGGGGCCGCACGGCCATCCAGGTGGCGTTCACCATTTTCGTGGTGACCGAGACCTGGCTCGTGCCGATCGAAGGCTACCTCGTCGACAAGTACGGCCCGCGCCCGGTGGTGGTGGGCGGGGGGCTGCTCTGCGCAGTGGCCTGGGCGTTGAACTCGGTGGCCTCCACGCTGCCGATGCTGTACGTGGCCGCCGCCATCGGCGGGGTGGGTGCCGGGGCGGTCTATGGCACCTGCGTCGGCAATGCGCTGAAGTGGTTTCCCAACCGTCGCGGGCTGGCGGCCGGGCTGACCGCCGCCGGGTTTGGCGCCGGTTCCGCGGCCACCGTGGTGCCTATCGCCAACATGATCAAGACCAGCGGCTACGAATCGACGTTCCTGTCGTTCGGCCTTGGCCAGGGCCTGATCGTGATGCTGCTGGGGGTGCTGCTGCTGCCGCCGTCGACCAAGATCCTCGGCGAAGTGAAATCGACGCTCAAGGCCGCCGCCACCTACAACGCGTCGCCGCGCCAGGTGCTGTCGTCGCCGATCTTCTGGGTCATGTACGCGATGTTCGTGATGATGGCAGCCGGCGGCCTGATGGCGACGGCCCAGCTCGGCCCCATCGCCAAGGACTTCGGCCTGCATGACTCGCCAGTGTCGATCATGGGCCTGACGTTGCCGGCCCTGACCTTCGCGCTGACCATCGACCGCGTGCTGAACGGGCTGACCCGGCCGTTCTTTGGATGGGTATCCGACAACATCGGCCGTGAAAACACGATGTTCCTGGCCTTTGCGGTGGAAGCGGTGGGCATCCTGCTGCTGGCCCGCTACGGCCACAACCCCGTGGCGTTCGTGGTGCTGACCGGCATCGTGTTCTTCGCCTGGGGCGAGATCTACAGCCTGTTCCCGGCCACCTGCGGCGACACGTTCGGTCCCAAATTCGCCGCCACCAACGCCGGCATGCTTTACACGGCCAAGGGCACGGCAGCGCTGCTGGTACCGTTCTCAAGCGTCATCACGGCCGCCACGGGCGACTGGTACGCGGTGTTCATGCTGGCGTCGGGCATGGCTGCCATCTCGGCACTGATGGCGATCTTCGTCCTCAAGCCGATGCGGGAAGCCCACGCAAAGAAGTACGTCCAGGACGCCTCGACGCCGATGGGGTATCGCGCGGTACCTGAAGATCTGACGTGATCGTCTGGTTGCTGGACCATCCCTGACGAGAAAGCCCGCGAAAGCGGGCTTTTTTTATGGCGTGGAAGGTTGTTGGTAGCTGTTTAGCAATTAACCGCCAAGCGTCCCAATCACCAACGAGCGCTTCCGGCCGAGGCCGGAAGCAGGGTGGGCGAGCAGGGAAGGGGGAGCAGGCGGGCTCAGTGCGGCGCGGACGTCTGGCGGGCCGGCGCCGTGCGGATGGGCGGCACGGCCGGAGCGGCGGCCAGTCCGCAGATGAAATGGGCGACATGCGACACGACTTCCGCATCGCGCAGGATGCGGCGATGGCCCAGGCCCTCGGTCGTGATGAGCCGCGCGTCGGGCCACGCGCCTGCGATGGCCGCGCCGTCTTCCCAGCGCACTTCCTTGTCGTCGCGGTCGTGGATGACCAGCACGGGCGGCACGGGCCGCGTACGGCCGATGTCGGGCACGTTGAAGCTCGACCACGGTGCGCCCAGCCACTGTTCGCTCAGCGCGCGCATGCGGTCGAGCACGCGCGGCGCGGCGCCGAGACGCCAGGCGAGCGTGGAGCAGGCGTCGTACATGTCGGCGGGCGAGCCGATCATCGCCACGCCGCGGGTCGGCAATCCCTCGCGGATGGCCTGCGCCGCCGCCGCGCCGCCCAGCGAGTGGGCGACCACCGCGTGGACCGGCCCGACATGCCACGCCACTGCCAGCAGCGAGCGCGCCATCTCCAGCACCGACGACTGCTGCTGGCCACGCGCGCCGGCATCGGACGCGCCGTGCGACAGCGCGTCGAAGGCCACGACGCGCATCCCGGCCGCCAGCAGCCCGGTCGCTATCGCGTGCCATTGCCCGGCGTTGCCGCCCCAGCCATGCGCCAGCAGCACCACCGGGCCCTTGCTGCCCCACCGATACACGCGCACGCGGCGGCTGCCGCCCTGGCCGGTCACGAGGGCCCATTCCGTGCGCGCAGAATCGAGCAGGCGGCGGCCTTCGGGGCTGATGCGCCCTTGCGGCGGGCTGAACCAGAGGCGTTCCAGCGCGTGCGCGGTCGCCGTCGGAAAGAACAGGCTGCCGGCCTGCCAGCGCAGCCGTTGCCAGGCCGCGACGGCGGCCTCCAGCGTTTGGCCGAGGCCACGACGATTCGGGGGGTTGCCACGCGGCGAGGACGGGGCGGGGCGGGATGTGGATGACAGCACTTGCGGCACGACGAATACCTCCGGCTGATACGTTGCCCACCTGAGCGGCGGCAAGACCCTTTTGGGTGAATTTTTTTATGCTTTACGACCGACCGGTCGTGCTATTTTCCAGGCAAGAAAACACGGCAACCTTGCCGTGGGAACTGGATTCAATATGGCCGGGCGGACGCCTCGGCGCGATTCTCTCTGAAGTCATTGACCAGTCGCGCGAACGCGCGACGTGCCATCGTTTCGGCGTCGCTGCGCGCCATCAGCCGCGATGCCTGGTGGTACGACATGCCCACGCCGACCATCTCGAACGCAAACTGACGCGCGTCGGTGTCGGCGCGCAGATCGCCTTCGTCGATGGCGTCGCTCACGACGCGCACGATGGTGCTGTGCCAGTCCTTGAACGCCTGCACCAGCTTGTCGCGTATCACGCCAGGCCGGTTACGGTACTCCTGGGACAGCGCCATGAACACGCAACCGCCTTCGCTCACGGCGCCGGCAATCCACGTCAGATATCCGTCGAACAGGGTCTCCAGCCGCCCGGCGCCGCGGTCCACGCGCATGGCCGGCTGCACGACGATTTCCGAGAACCGTTCCATCGCGCGACCCAGCACGGCTTCCTGCAGCGCCTCTTTCGACTTGAAGTGGGCATACAGGCCGCTCTTCGACATGTTGGTGTCGGCGGCCAGCGAGGCCAGCGACAACTGCTCGAAGCCGACCTGCGAGGCCGCCTGCAAGGCCTGTTCGATGATCGCGGTGCGCGTGAGCTGTCCCTTTTGCATGCGCTGGAGAATAGCACGACCGGTCGGTTTGTCAACTTGCCTTGTGCCACACATGGACGATACTGATGTGACGTCAACGCAAAGCGTGCATTCTCGTTATGTGGGGGCGGGAGGAGGATGATGTGCGGTATCCGTCTTTTGGACGAGGGTCCGGGCGTCAGGATCAAGCCATCATAAGAAATCTGTAAAAGTGTTCCACAACAGACCTTACGGAACGCTTAACGTGCTCTATACTCGAATGCACGTCCGCGCACTTTTTTTTCACTGGTGACTGGAGACCGACATGAACAGTACAGCCGTGCCAAGAGGCGCTAGCGAACCGTTCCGGCAACTGCGGGCGTTGCGTCGAGCGCGCAAGCTCAAGCAGGAGGACGTCGCCCGTAAGGCCGGGATTTCCCGCGAGGCATATCTTCGTGCCGAATCGGGCCAGGCCGACCCGCGCATGTCCACTTTCCTGGCGGCCTGCGAGGCGCTGGGGCTGGAAGTCGTGCTGGCGCCGCAACACCTTGCCGCCGACGTCAACGCATTCATTGCCAGCCGCAACGGCGGCGTGACGGCGGCGTCGATGGCAGGCCAGCCCGCCCAGGCTGCAGCGCCGGCTGCATCGAGCCCCACGTCAGGTGGATTCGGTTCCGGATCCACGCCGGGAGAGGGCCACAAGCCCGTCTGACCCGAGGAATTCGCGACAGGGCAGGTCGATCGATCTGCCCTGTCGTGCATTTCCATCCAAGCCAGGCCGTCCGGCCTGTGCCATGTCCTGCCTGTCCGGCGCCCCTCGCGGGCGTTGTCCCAGCGTCGCCCGCGCCGCTGCGTTCCGCTTTTTTTCCGTTTCCACCTTCCTGTCCGCCCGCCACACCGGCTGGCCCGTCCCCGCTCGCCTATCGTAATTGTGGTTTGACATCGCGCGGCAACGTTATTACGATTTGGTGAATCGGTTTTACTATTCGTAATTCACGGACGTGGCGACCACGCCATGCCGATGAGACGCACGCTGGCCTGCCGGCCGGCGGAGGTGTGAGAGGAAGACTTCATGACGCAGACACAATTGCACGCGGCCGAGACGCACGTGGCCCAGTACATGTCCGGCTTTGCCAACGAATTCGCCACGGAAGCCTTGCCCGGCGCGCTGCCGGTGGGCCGCAATTCCCCGCAGCGGGCGCCGTACGGCCTGTATGCCGAGCAGATTTCCGGCACGGCGTTCACCGCGCCGCGCGCCCACAACCGGCGGTCGTGGCTGTACCGGATGCGCCCGGCGGCCATGCACAAGCCGTTCGAGCGCATCGACAACGGCCGCTGGCTGAGCCGTTTTGACGAAGTGCCGCCGTCGCCCAACCAGATGCGCTGGAATCCGCCGCCGATGCCGGCCGCGCCCACCGACTTCGTCGACGGCATCGTCACGATGGCCGGCAATGGCGGCCCGGAGGCGCAGACCGGCTGCGGCATCCACCTGTACCTGGCCAACCAGTCCATGCAGGACCGGTTCTTCTACAACGCCGACGGCGAGATGCTGATCGTGCCGCAGCAGGGCCGCCTGCTGATCGCCACCGAGATGGGCCGGCTGGCCGTGGAGCCGCAGGAGATCGTCGTGATTCCGCGCGGCGTGCGTTTCCGCGTGGAACTGCCCGACGGCCAGGCGCGCGGCTATATCTGCGAGAACTACGGCGCGCTGTTCAAGCTGCCCGACCTTGGCGTGATCGGCTCGAACGGCCTGGCCAACCCGCGCGACTTCCTGACGCCCGTGGCCAGCTACGAGGACCGCGAAGGCAGCTTCGAGCTGATCGCCCGCTTCCAGGGCAACCTGTGGCGGGCCGAGATCGACCATTCGCCGCTGGACGTGGTGGCGTGGCACGGCAACTACGCGCCGTACAAGTACGACCTGCGGCACTTCAACACGATCGGTTCGATCAGCTTCGACCATCCGGACCCGTCGATCTTCCTGGTGCTGCAGGCGCCGTCGGACACGCCGGGCGTCGACACCATCGACTTCGTGATCTTCGGCCCGCGCTGGCTGGCCGCGCAGGATACGTTCCGCCCGCCCTGGTTCCATCGCAATATCGCCAGCGAGTTCATGGGCCTGATTGCCGGCGTCTACGACGCCAAGGCCGACGGCTTTGCCCCGGGCGGCGCCAGCCTGCACAACTGCATGAGTGGCCACGGCCCCGATGCCGAGACGTTCGAGCGGGCCAGCGCGGCCGATACGGGCACGCCGCACCATATCCAGGACACCATGGCGTTCATGTTCGAGACGCCGGGCGTGATCCGCCCCACCCGCTACGCCGCCGAATCGGCGCTGCTGCAGCACGACTACTACACGTGCTGGCAGGGCCTGAAGAAGCATTTCAATCCGAACGTGCGCTGATTTCCGGAGTGCCACAACAATGACCGCCCCCAAGACCAGCTGGGTTGCCTCGGCCAACGACGGCAAGACCCATTTCCCGCTCCAGAACCTGCCCTACGGCATCTTTTCCACCGCCGGCGGCACGCCGCGCGCCGGTGTGGCCATCGGCGACCAGGTGCTCGACCTGTCCGTGCTCGACGACGCCGGCCTGCTGCCGGCTGCTGCCCGCGGCACGTTTGCCGGAGCCAGCCTGAACCGCTTCATCGCGCTCGGCAAGCCCGTGTGGTCGGAAACGCGCGCGCGGCTGACCGCCTTGCTGTCCAGCGACGACCAGACGCTGGCCGGCAACGCGGCGCTGCGCGACAAGGCGCTGGTGCCGATGGCATCGGCCACGATGCACCTGCCGGTGGACATCCCCGGCTACACCGACTTCTATTCGTCGCGCGAGCACGCCACCAACGTCGGCCGCATGTTCCGCGACCCGGCCAACGCGCTGCTGCCGAACTGGCTGGAAATCCCCATCGGCTACAACGGCCGGGCCAGTTCCGTGGTGGTCAGCGGCACGCCGCTGCGCCGCCCGAACGGCCAGATCAAGCTGCCGGACCAGCCGCGCCCCGTGTTCAGCCCGTGCCGCAAGCTCGACTACGAGCTGGAAATGGCGTTCATCGTCGGCAAGCCGTCGACGCTGGGCGAGCCGGTCAGCACCGCCGACGCCTCGTCGCACATGTTCGGCATGGTCATCCTGAACGACTGGAGCGCCCGCGATATCCAGCAATGGGAATACGTGCCGCTGGGCCCGTTCAACAGCAAGGGCTTCGGGACGTCGATCTCGCCATGGATCGTGACGATGGAAGCGCTCGAACCGTTCCGCAGCGACAACCCCGAGCAATCGCCCGAGCCGCTCGACTACCTGCGCCAGCCGGCGCGCAACGCCTACGACATCGCCCTGGAAGTGGCCCTTCAACCCGCTGGCGCCCCGGCCGCCACCACGGTCTGCCGCACCAACTTCAAGGCGATGTACTGGACGATGGCCCAGCAACTGGCTCACCACACCGTGTCCGGCTGCAACGTCCGCGTGGGCGACCTGATGGGCTCCGGCACGATCAGCGGCACCACGCCCGATTCGTTCGGCAGCCTGCTGGAAACCACCCGCAACGGCGCCGAGCCGGTGACGCTGGCAGATGGCACCACGCGCGGCTTCCTGGAGGACGGCGATTCGGTCGTCATGACGGGCTGGTGCCAGGGGGAGGGGTATCGGGTGGGATTTGGCCAGGTGGAGGGAAAGATCCTGCCAGCCAAGCGCTGATACACCGTAGATTTCCGATCTCCGGAACGGGGCGGGAGCAGTCAGTGAGGGCTGCTTCCGCCCCGTTACATTTGCGCAGGAACGTTACGGTTGCGCCATAGCCTCGCGCACACCCTTTATGCGAGAATTCGGCCCTGACAAAAACGCGGGGTAGAAGTTCGCGATGCCCGCCTTGCCCCCTGTCGGAGGGGTGCAGGCGAGGGTGCCGGAACCGACACCATGAAAGCCGTTGTGGCGCACGCTGGCATGTCCGGATGCTGCCGGCGCCGGGCCAGGGCGACGAACGCCCGTGCGCTACAAAATACATACAACGTCGTCGATCTGATCGGTCTTTGACACTAATTTCAGGGAAAAATGCGGAACTGTCCCCGGGGTCGCGCGGACATGGTCGCCTTGCGCGCGCCATTCTCGTTCGCCGTGGCCAACGCCTGAGGCGAGCCCGGGTTCACATTCACCCACGCGATTGGCATGGCAATGGAATTTGGAATTCGCGCATGGGCGGCGATAGCGCCGGCATTGCATACGCCTGAAGCCTGGCAGGCCTGGGCGTTGGCGCCCTGGCTGCCCGATGGCACGGCCCTGCCGGCACTCCAGGCCATGGCCCCGATGTTGCGCCGGCGCGTCAATGCAATTGGCAAGGCAGCCCTGCATCCCACTTACGACGTGGTGGCCGAGCTCGGCGAGGGCGACGGTGCGCCCCACCGTCCCGCTGTCTTCGCATCGCGCCATGGCGATACCCAGCGCGCGTTCGAGATGCTCAGTGAGCTGGCTGCCGGCGAGCCGTTGTCGCCCACCGCGTTCGGGCTGTCGGTCCACAACGCGATCGGCGCCATGTTCACGATCGACCGGGGCGACGCCTCGAACCTGCAGGCCGTCGCCGCAGGGCGCGATACGGTGGAAACCGCGGTCGTCGAGGCCTGCGCCCTGCTGGCCGACGGCGCCGACGAGGTCCTGCTGGTCTGCTACGACGCGCCGCTGCCCGAGGCCTATGCCGAATTCGCCGACGAGCCGGGCTGCCTGTATGGCTGGGCCTGGCGCATCGGCCGTCCCCAGGCCGGCAAACCTGTTTTCACGCTCGACATCGTGCAGCCGCGCAGCGCTGGCGACAGCCATCCCGTCCGCCACGCGCTTCCCCATGGGCTCGACGTGCTGCGGTTCATGCTGGCAGGCGAACCGGCACTGCCGCATCGTGGCGAGCGCGCGATCTGGAGGTGGCAACGTCATGGTTGAACGCCTGGACCGCATGTGGCGGGTCTGCGCCACCGGCTTCTGCTTTTCCAGCTTCGGCGTGGGCGGCCTGCTGCTGCGGGTGCTGGTGTTTCCGGTGCTGGCGATCCTGCCGTGGTCCACGCAGACACGCCAGCGCGCCTGCCGCGGCTTGATCCATCATGCCTTCCGTCTGTTTGTCTGGCTAATGCACACGGTGGGCGTCATCCGCCATGAAGTGCGCCATGCCGAGCGTCTGCGCCGGCAGGGCCTGCTGATCGTTGCCAACCATCCGTCGTTGATCGACGTGGTGTTCCTGATGTCGCTCACACCGCGTCCGGATTGCGTGGTCAAGTCCGCACTCGTGCGCAACCCGTTTACGCGCGGTCCGGTGCTTGCCACCGGCTGGGTCCGCAACGATGCCGGCGCGGCCATGGTCGACGACTGCATCGCCTCGCTGCGCGCGGGCAACAACCTCATCATCTTTCCCGAAGGCACGCGCACGCGTCCCGGGCAGGCGCTGCAACTGCTGCGCGGGGCCGCGAACGTTGCCGTGCGCGGCGGGTTCGCGCTGACGCCGGTGGTCATCCGCTGCCATCCGCCCACGCTGACCAAGGGCGAGAAGTGGTACCACGTGCCGGTGCGCCGGCCCCGGTTCGTCATCGACGTCCATCCCGACGTGGCGGTATCCGAATGGGTGCCGACGGGGCTGGACGACGCGCTGGCCGTGCGTCACCTGACGCAATCGCTATCCGAATTTTTCTCCAGGGAGATCCGCCGTGAAGGCGCTTGAGCAAGAAATCAAGGAACTTATCATCTCGTCGCTGTCCCTCGAGGACGTGACCGCGGATGATATCGACCCGGCGGCGCCGCTGTTCATCGAAGGTCTCGGCCTCGATTCCATCGACGCGCTGGAGCTTGGCCTGGCGCTGCAGAAGCGCTATGGCATCACCATGAATGGCGACAAGGAAGCGGTTCGCGCCCGCTTTGCCAGCGTGTCCGCGCTCGCTGCCTTCGTGGCCGAACAGCGCGGGCAGGCGCCGGCCTGATCCATCGACACAGTAATCCTGCCCAGACACGGAGTCCGACATGACCCATGACGAAATCTTCGCGCGCGTGGCCGCGGTTCTTGAGGAAACCTTCGAGATCGAGCCGGCCCGCATCACGCCGGAGGCGCGTCTGTACGACGACCTCGACATCGACAGCATCGACGCGGTGGACCTGCTGGTGAAGCTCAAGCCAATGCTGAACAAGCCACTCAAGCCCGAGCAGTTCAAGTCCGTGCGCACCGTGCAGGACGTGGTGCAGGCGCTGGCGCTGCTGATCGACTCCCCGGCAACGGCCTGACGCCGAGCATGGCCTGGCGCAAGTGGGGGCTGGGACTGCTCACGCTGTCCTATCCGCTGGTGATCTACCTTGGGCTGCAGCATTTCTCGCCGCGCGTGATGGCGCTGGCGCTGGTCGCGCTCGCGCTGCTGCGCGCGGGGACGAGTCGCCAGGCCGGCTGGCGCGTGATGGCGCTGCTGGCGGCCGCCCTTGCAGTGGTCGTCATGGCGTCCGGCCACGCGCTGCCGCTGAAGTTGTACCCGGTGCTGGTCAACGTGGCGATGCTGGGGGTATTCGGCTGGACGCTGCGCTATCCGCCCACGCTGGTCGAGCGCCTGGCGCGGATGCGGGAGCCGGACCTGCCGCCGAGCGGGGTGGCCTACACGCGCCGCGTCACGCAGGCATGGTGCGTATTTTTCGTCTGTAACGGCACGATCGCGGCCATCACGGCCTTTGCCGCCAATGACCGAGTCTGGGCGCTCTACAACGGCGCCATTGCTTATGGCCTGATCGGCGCGATGTTTGCCGGCGAATGGCTCGTGCGCCAGCGCGTCAAGGCGCGCGGCGCGGAGAAACGTCATGGTTGAGGGAAAGCCGGCGTGGACCGGCCTGGGTGGGGTCATGGCGGCGCTGGCCGATGCGCCGGTTGCGCGATGCGTGGCAGGCGATGCCGCCAGCGGTGTCGGCGCCCAACGCTTCGTGGCGCGTGCCGCAGCGTGGCGCCGCATGCTGGCCGATGCGCCCGGCGCGCGCTGGGCGATCCATATCGAGGATGTGGCCGAGTTTGCCGCCGCGCTGTTCGGCGCCTGGTACGCCGGCAAGCACGTGGTGCTGCCGGGCGATACGCGGCCCGAAACGCTCGCGGCGCTGCGCTCGGAGAGCGACGGCTGGGCCGGTGAATTGCCCGATGCCCGCGTGCCCGTCGCCGCCACGGACGCGGACCTCGACCCCGACGTCGATTGGCCGATGCTCGCCACCCACGACACCTGGGTCACGCTGTTCACGTCCGGTTCCACCGGCGTGCCGGGCGCGATCCACAAGCGGCTCGCGCAGCTGGACGCGGAAGTCCACACGCTGCAGCAGGCGTTCGGGCAGCACTGCACCCCGGATACGCGCGTACTCTGCACCGTTTCCCACCAGCACATCTATGGCCTGCTGTTCACGGTGCTGTGGCCGCTGGCGGTGGGGCGTCCCATGCGTGCAGCCCGGTTTGCGTTCCACGAAGAACTGGTCGCGGCATGCCAGGCCGATGCCGCTCCCGCCGTGTTCGTCAGCAGCCCCGCCCATTTGAAGCGCATGCCGGCCGCGCTGGACTGGGCCGCGGTACGCAGGTCGGTCCGCGCGGTGTTTTCTTCGGGCGGACCGCTGCCGCCCGAAGCCGCCGCCGATGTGCTGCGCCATATCGGCCACTCGCCCATCGAAGTGTTCGGCAGTTCGGAAACGGGCGGCATCGCATGGCGCCAGCGCACCGTGCACGCCGATCGCTGGAACGCGCTGCCCGGCATTGCGTGGCGGCTCCAGGACGGCTACCTGGCGGTCCGCTCGCCGCACCTGCCCGATGACGGCTGGCATGTCTGCGCGGACCGCGCGCTGCCTGCCGGTGACGACAGCTTCGTGCTGGCCGGCCGGGCCGACCGCATCGTCAAGATCGAGGAGAAGCGCATCTCGCTGACCCAGATCGAACAGTCCCTGGCCGCCGCGCCGGGCGTGCGCGAAGCGCGGGTGGTCATGGTCGAACTCGATGTCGGCATGCGTGTGGCCGCCGCCGTCGTGCTGGACGAAGCCGCTCACGCGCAGCTCGAAGCGGACGGCCGGGGTGCGGTGAGCGCCGTCCTGCGCAAGCATCTGGCTGGCGCCATCGACCCGGTGGCCCTGCCGCGCCGCTGGGCGTTCCTGCCCGCGCTGCCTTGCAACGCGCAAGGCAAGACCACTGAAGCGATGCTGCGCGAAGTGTTCCGCCGCACGGTGCCAGAGGTGCGCTGGCTCGACCACGACGCAACATCGGCGACCGCCGAGCTGTACGTGGCGGAAGACCTTGCCGTGTTCGACGGACACTTTCCCGGGGCGCCGATCGTGCCCGGCGTTGCACAGGTAGACTGGGTCATGGCGCTTGCGCCGCAGAAGCTTGACGTGCCGCCGCGTCAACGCTTCGCCCGGCTCGACGTGCTCAAGTTCCAGGCCGTCATCCGTCCGAACAGTACCGTGCAGCTAGCGCTGATGTGGCAGGCCGACGTGCGCGCGCTGGGGTTCCGGCTGACGTCCGATGCCGGGCCGCACGCCAGCGGCCGGATCATGTTCCATCCCGAAGCGCCATGAGCCCCACGCAGCAGTCCTGCTCCGATGCCAGCTTCCGGCCCGTGGTGCTGGTGCCCGTCTACGACCACGAAGGCGCGATCGGCGCGATGGTCGACGCCATCCTGCGGCATCCGATTCCGTGCCTGCTGGTCGATGACGGCAGCGGCCCGGCCTGCGAGCGCGTGCTGCGCGAGATTGCCGACGCCCATCCCGCCCGCATCCGCCTGGTGCGCCTGCCGCAGAACCAGGGCAAGGGCGGCGCGATCATGGCGGGCTTCGAGGCGGCCGCGGAACTCGGCTACACCCACGCGTTGCAGATCGATGCCGATGGACAGCATGACGCCGCGTGCATTCCCCAGTTCCTCGCGCTGGCCGAAGCCGATCCCCAGGCGATGATCTGCGGGCATCCCGTCTACGACGCGTCGGTGCCGAAGCACCGGTTGTACGCGCGCTACCTGACGCACGTCTGGGTGTGGATCAACACCCTGTCCTTCGAGATTCGCGATTCGATGTGCGGCCTGCGCGTCTACCCGCTGGCCGCGGTCACGCGGCTGATGCGCGAGGTACGGCTGGGCCGCCGCATGGAGTTCGATACCGAGGTGCTCGTGCATCTGGTGTGGCGCGGCGTGCGGATCGTCAATGTGCCCACGCGCGTCACGTATCCCGCCGACGGCGTGTCGCATTTCCAGGCGTTGCGGGACAACGTGCTGATCTCGCGCATGCATACGCGGCTGTTCTTCGGCATGGTCTGGCGTCTGCCGCGCCTGCTCTGGCGCAAGGTGGCGGCATGAGCGCGGCGCACTCGAATCCGGCAAGCACTGCCGCCGCGGCACGCTCGCGCCACTGGAGCACGATCGGCGAGGTCACATGCGTCTGGGGCGTCTGGTGCCTGTATTTCCTGAACCGGATCTTCGGCCGCACGCTGTTCCGCCTGGTCGTCTATCCGGTGGTCAGCTACTACTGGCTGACCCACCCGCTCGCCCGCCGCTCGTCGCTCGACTTCCTGACGCGCGTGGAGCGCACCGCCGGCACCATCGGTGGCCGGCCCACGTGGCGGCATACGCTGCGCCACCTGTTCTCGTTTGCCGATACGCTGCTGGACAAGTTGCTGGCCATCGGCGGCCAGTATCGATTCGGCAGCGTCAGGCGCGAAGGCAACGAGGTGCTGCTCGAACAGATCGCGCGCGGGCAGGGCGGCATCATCATGACCGCGCACATGGGCTGCCTGGAGCTGTGCCGGGTGCTGGCCAACCAGCGCAACGGCATGCGGCTGACCGTGCTGGTCCACACGCATCATGCCGAGCGTTTCAACCGCATCCTGTCGCGGATCGATCCCAGGTCCGGCGTGCAGCTTTACCAGGTGGACGATATCTCGCCCGCCACGGCGCTGGAATTGACCGCGAAGGTGCAGGCCGGCGAGTTCGTGGCCATTGCTGGCGACCGCGCGCCGGCCCACGGTGGCCGCGCGGTACGAGTGCCGTTCATGGGCGACCCGGCGCGCTTTCCCGTCGGCCCCTATGTGCTTGCCGCGCTGATGCGCTGCCCGCTCTATGCGATGGGCTGCGTGCGTCAGCGCGAGGGCCATCTGCTGCGCTTCACCGAGATCGCGCACGAGGTGAACCTGCCCCGGGCGCGCCGCGAGCAGGCGCTCGTGGCGCTGGCCACCGCCTACGCCGCGTGGCTGGAGGCACTGGTCGTGCAGTCGCCCTACGACTGGTTCAATTTCTACGAATTCTGGGCCGACGATCCCGTGACCGTCGGCCGCCAGGGCGCGCAGGAGGCTTGAGCGGCCTGCGCTCACCGATTCCCATGTCAAAAGTCTTCCACCACGCCATTACGCTGACCCCGGCTTTCCACGATCTCGATCCGATGAACGTGGTCTGGCACGGCAACTACATCCGCTATTTCGAGCTGGCGCGTTGCGCGCTGCTGCAGACCATCGACTACGACTACCCGCAGATGCGCGATTCGGGCTATGCGTGGCCGGTGGTCGACCTGCGGGTCAAGTACGTGCGGCCGCTGGTCTACGGGCAAGCGGTGGTCGTGCACGCGTCGATCGTCGAATGGGAGAACCGGCTCAAGATCGACTACGAGATCCGTGATGCCGCATCCGGCCAGCGCCTGACGAAGGGCTACTCGATCCAGGTGGCGGTGGACATCGAGACGCAGGAGATGCTGTACGTCTGCCCGCCGGTACTGCTGGAAAAGCTGGGGATCACGCCATGAACCGCCGCCAGTTGATGCTTGGCGCGGCGATGTTGCTGGGCTTGCCAGCCCATGCCGCCGATCTGCTTGGCGATGTCGCCGCGCGGCTGGCCGATGCGCCGGTGATCCGCGGCCAGTTCGAGCAGACCCGCAAGCTGCCGGGTTTCAGCCACCCATTGGTCTCGCGTGGCGATTTCGTGCTGGCCAAGGGCCGCGGCGTGGTGTGGGCAACGCGCGAGCCGTTTGCGTCGAGCCTGTTGGTCACGCCCGACCGGTTGGTGATGCGGGGGGCGGACGGCAAGGTGCAGCAGCAGATGCAGGCCGATTCGCAGCCGGCGATGCGCGTGGTTGGCGAATCGATGATCGCCGTGCTGCGGGGCGATCTGCGTAGCCTGCAGACGCGCTTTGACGTCACGGGCAAGCTCGTCGGCAAGGCGGGCTGGACATTGACGCTGACGCCGACCGACGCCGGCATGCGCCGCGTGTTCACCCGCATCGAGCTCGCGGGCGACAGGTTCGTGCGCGATGTCCGGCTGCAAGAGGCGGGCGGCGACAGCACCGTCGTGAAGATGATCGGTCCCGTCTCGGCCGCCAGCCTGACGCCCGCCGAGGAGCAGCGTTTTGAGTGAGACGGCGGGCGTGGCGATGCGCGGCGGGCTGACCCGGATCGAGCGATGGCTCGCCGTTGGCTGGCTGCTGTTCGTGCTGGCGCTGGTGGCACACCAGGTGGCGTTCTGGCGGGCATCGCGGCTGGATACCGACGTGCTGGCGCTGCTGCCGACGAGCGAGCGCACGGCGACGGCGGACCGCGTGCTGCGTCGGCTGGCCGAAGGCGTGGAGCAGGAAGTGATCGTGCTCGTGGGCAGCGACGACTGGTCGCGCACGCGCGCCGCCGCCGAGCGGTTCAGTGCGGCCACGGCGCGGCAGGCGTCCCTGCTCAAGCCCGTCGACAAGATCGCGGCATTCGATTTCGATGCCGCGCTGGCGTTCTACCGGCCGTGGCGCGATCGGCTGCTGACCGATGCGCAGCGCGCGCAGCTTGCCACGGCCGATGCCGATACGCTCGCCCAGCAGGCCCTCACCAGGCTGTACCAGCTGTCGACGGGGCCGCGCCTGACCGACTGGGCGGCAGACCCGCTGGGGCTCTGGCAGGACTGGTGGCTGTCGCGCGCGGCCGTCACCCGTGTGCACGAGCGTGATGGATTGGCATCGCTGTCGGGCGATGGCAAGGAGTGGGCGCTGCTGTCGTATCGCATCACCAAGCCGGCTTTCTCCGTCAGTGGCAGCACGGACTACAGCGATCTGCTGGTCGCGGCCGAGCACGCGGCGCGGCAGGGCGACGATGGCGTGCGGGTGATTGCCGCCGGCATCCCGCTGCATGCGGAGGCCGCCGCCGCGCAAGCCAACTGGGAGATGAACGTGATCGGCTGGGGCTCGCTGGCCGCCGTGCTGCTGCTGGTGTGGCTGGCGTTCCGGTCGCTGCGGCCGATCTTGCTGGTCGGGCTGTCGCTGGTGATCGGCACGGCCGCGGCGGTTTCCGCCACCGCCATCGTCTTCGACCGGGTACACCTCGTCACGCTGGTGTTCGGCGCCAGTCTGGTCGGTGTGGCCGAGGATTTCGGCATCCACTACTTCGTCACGCGGCAGTCCATGCCGCGCGCGACGCCGCCCGCCGTGATGCGGTTCCTGTTGCCGGGCCTCGCGCTTGCGCTGCTCACGAGTGTCGTGGCGTACATGGCGCTGGGCGTCGCACCTTTTCCTGGCTTGCGCCAGATGGCGCTGTTCTCGGCCGTCGGGCTTGTCTGCGCCTTCCTGACCGTGGCGTTCTGGTTCCCGCTGCTCGATCGCGGCACGTTGCGCCAGACCCGGCTGTCCACGTGGCTGGCCGGCAGCCTGGGCCGCTGGCCCAGCGTCCGCAACGATCGACGCACGTGGATGGCGCTGGCCGTGCTGGCGTTGTTCATCGTGCCAGGCGTCTTGCAGGTACGTGTGGTCGACGATGTGCGCCAACTGCAGAGTTCGCCGCCTGCGCTGGTGGAGGCGCAGCGCACCGCTGGCCGATTGCTCGGCACGCCCAGCCCGGCGCAGTTCGTGCTCGTGCGTGGCGCCACGCCGGACGAGGTGCTGGCGCGCGAGGAAGTGGTCAAGGCAAGGCTCGGCGATGCGATCGCGCGCGGCGATCTGGCGGGATTCCTTTCGGTGTCCGACTGGGTACCGTCCGCTGCCCGCCAGCGCGCCGATGCGGCGCTCGCTGATCGGCAGGAAATTGCGGTACGCCAAAGCGTGGCGAGGGCGCTCGGCGGTACCATCGCCGCGCCCGGCGCGAAGGGTGGCGATGCCGTGCTGACCCTCGATGCATGGCTCGCGCATCCGGTGTCCGGCACGCTGCGCCACCTCTGGCTGGGACGCGAAGGCAATGGCTACGCCAGCGTGATGCTGCTGCGCGGGCTGGACAAGCCGGCGGTGATGCCGGGCATCGCGCGGGCGGTTGGTGAAGTGCGGGGCGCCGAATGGGTGGACCGCATCGCGGATCTGTCGGGCCTGCTGCGCCACTACCGCGTGCTGATGAGCTGGCTGTTGCTGGCCGGTGCGGCCGGGGTTGCGCTGTTGCTGGCGTGGCGCTACGGGCGTGCCGGATGGCGCGCACTGGTGCCCACGCTGCTGGCGGCGGCCATCAGCGTGGCCGCGCTCGGCTGGCTGCACGTGCCGTTGCAGTTGTTCTCGGTGCTCGCGCTGGCACTGCTGCTTGGCGTGGGTGTCGACTACGGCATCTTTCTGCTGGAGCATCCGGGCGATGGCGTGTCGTGGACGGCCATCGTCCTTGGCGCGGCCAGCACGCTGCTTGCGTTCGGCCTGCTTGCGCTGTCGTCGACGCCGGCGTTGCATGCGTTTGGCATGACCATGCTGACGGGCGTGGGTGCCGTATGGTTCTTGTCGCCGTGGCTTCGCCCGGCGGCCAGTCCACCCCATCACAACATTGAACAGGGTTGATCCTCATGAAGAAGGAACAGGTTGATGTGCTGATCGTCGGCGCCGGTCCTGCGGGGTCGGTGGCGGCGGGGCTGCTGCGCAAGCGGGGCATTGGCGTGCTGGTGATCGAGAAGGAGCAGTTTCCGCGCTTTTCGATCGGCGAGAGCCTGCTGCCGCAGAGCATGGCGTACATCGAGGAGGCCGGGATGCTGCAGGCCGTGGTCGAGGCCGGCTTCCAGCACAAGAACGGCGCGGCCTTCTCGCACGCGGGCCGCCATACGGCGTTCGACTTCCGCGACAAGTTCTCGCCCGGCTGGGGCACCACCTACCAGGTGCAGCGCGCGGATTTCGACAACGTGCTGATCCGCGAGGCCGAGAAGCAGGGTGCCGAGGTCCGCTTCCGGCATGTGGTGGAAGCCGTCGACGTGAATGGCGCCCAGCCGCTGGTGACCGTTCGCGCCCCGGATGGCCAATCCTACCTGGTCGAGCCGCGCTTCCTGCTCGATGCGTCCGGCTTCGGCCGCATCCTGCCGCGCCTGCTGCAGCTCGAATCCCCGTCGAACTTCCCGGTGCGGGCCGCGATCTTCACGCATGTGGAGGATCGCGTGCCGGTGGGCGCGTTCGACCGCAACAAGATCCTGATCAGCGTGCATCCCGAGCACACCGACGTCTGGTACTGGACGATTCCGTTCTCGAATGGCCGTTGCTCGCAGGGCGTGGTGGCGGAGAAGTCGTTCCTCGACCGCTATCCCGGCGACGAAATGGCCAGGCTCAAGACGCTGGTGTTCGAGGAGCCGGGGCTGGCCGGGCTGCTGGGCAATGCCAACTGGGACACGCCGGCCCGGCAGATCGTCGGCTACTCGGCCAATGTCAGTTCGCTGTGGGGCAAGGGATATGCGCTGCTGGGCAATGCCGGCGAGTTCCTCGACCCCGTGTTCTCGTCGGGCGTGACCATCGCATTCAAGTCGGCCAGCCTGGCGGCGGCATGCGTGGCGCGCCAGCTCGCGGGCGAGCAGGTCGACTGGGACGCGGACTTTGCCAGGCCGCTGAAGGGCGGCGTGGACTGCTTCCGCACCTATGTGGAGGGCTGGTATGACGGCACCTTCCAGAAGGTGATCTTCTATCCGGACAGCACGCCGGAGATCCGCCAGATGATTTCCTCGATCCTGGCCGGCTATGCGTGGGACCGGGATAACCCGTACGTGGCCGAATCGAAGCGGCGTCTCAAGGTGCTGGAGCAGCTTTGCACGGCCTGAGTCCTTTTCTCCGATGGATCGCAGGGGTGGCACTGGCGGGGACGGTGGCGCTGGCCGGCTGCGCGTCCGCGCCGCGTGCCGTGGAGCCGCCGGCCCGCACACAGTCCGCCGAAGCGGTACCGTTGCTGCGGCTGCCGCCTGCATCGCTGGGCCGGACGCTGCAACTGCAGCAGCAGATCACCGTGCAGTACCCGTCGCCCCAAGGCGAACAGACGCGCGACATCGTGGCCTTGCTTGAGGCCGATGCACAGCGCACGCGGCTTGCCGCCGTGGCGGGCGGGCAGGTGCTGGCCCGGCTCGACTGGGACGGGCGCGACCTGCGCGTCACGCGCGCGCCGTGGGCGCCCCAGGAGTTGCTGCCCGAGCGTATCCTCAGTGATCTGCAACTGTCGCTGTGGCCCGTGCCGGCCATCCAGGCCGCACTGCCCGCTGGCTGGCGGGTGGATGCCTCGCCAGGGTTGCGCCAGTTGCGCGCCGGTGACGAGGTCGTCGCGGAAATCCGTTATCCCGATGCCCGAACCACGCTGTTCGTGCAGCATCGCGACGGCTACCGGCTGACGATTCGGACGCTGCAGGAGACAGGAGGCGCGCGATGACGGTCTATCTCAATGCGATGAACGTGATCTGCGCGCTCGGCAGCGGCAACGATGCGGTGCGCGCGGCGCTCTGGCGGACCGACGGGCCGTCGGGTGGCGAAACCACCGACCGCTATACGCCGGGCACACCGCTGCACCTGGGGACGGTACGCGAACCGATTGCGGCGTCCGACCTGCCCGAAGGCGTCCCACCGGCGCTGTTCAGTCGCAACAACGCGCTGCTGGACCGCACGCTGGCAGCGTTGCGGCCGGCCGTGGACGCCGCCGTCGCGCGGGTGGGCCCGACGCGGGTGGCAATCGTGCTCGGCACCAGTACGTCGGGCATCAGCGACGGCGAGACAGCCGTGCGGGCACGGCAGCAGACCGGTCAGTGGCCGGCGGCGTTCCACTACGGCCAGCAGGAACTGGGGTCGCCGGCGCAGTATCTCGCCCTGGCGTTGGGCGTGGCCGGGCCGGCCTATACCATTTCCACGGCCTGTTCTTCCAGTGCCAAGGCGCTGGCGGCGGCGGGCCGGCTGCTGGAGCAGGGCGTGGTCGACGTCGCCATTGCCGGCGGCGTGGACACGCTCTGCGCCTTCACGATTGCCGGGTTCCGTTCGCTCGAATCGATCAGCGCGGAGCGCTGCAATCCGTTGTCCGCCCATCGCCATGGCATCAACCTCGGCGAAGGGGCGGCATTGTTCCTGATGTCGCGCGAAGCCGGGCCGGTGCGCCTGGCCGGCTGGGGCGAGACTTCGGATGCGCATCACATGTCGGCGCCCCATCCGGACGGGCTGGGCGCACGGACGGCCATGGCGCAGGCGCTGCACCGCGCGGGCCTGCAGGCCGCCGATATCGACTACCTGAACCTGCATGGCACGGCGACCGAACAGAATGACGCGATGGAGTCCCGCGCCGTGATGGACCTGCTTGGCGCCGACGTGCCCGTCAGTTCCACCAAGCCGCAGACCGGCCACACGCTGGGGGCGGCCGGCGCGGTGGAAGCCGCGCTGATGTTCCTGACCTTGACCGACAATTCGCAAGGGCGCCTGCCCGCGCACTGGTGGGATCGCGCGGCCGACGCCACGCTTCCGGCCCTGCATGTGGTGGGTGCGGACGAATCGCTGGGCCGGCCGGTGCGCCATGTGATGAGCAATTCGTTTGCGTTTGGCGGCAGCAACAGCGTGCTGGTGCTGGCGGAGGGGTAAAGATGGCGACAACCGAACCGATATCGCATATACCGTTGCCCCCGGTGGCCGAGGTGGTGCCCCATGCCGGGGCCATGCGCCTGATCGACGAACTGGTCGAGGCGGATGCGGAGCACTGTGTGGCGCGTGCCACGGTGCGTCCCACGCAGTTGTTCGTGGCCGACGACGGCATGCCTGGCTGGGTCGGCATCGAGTACATGGCGCAGACGATCGCGGCATGGGCCGGGGTGAAGGACCGTGCGGCGGGGCGGGCGCCCGGCATCGGCTTTCTGCTCGGGTCGCGCCGCTACGCGTGCGACGTGGCCGCATTCCCGGTCGGCGGCGTACTGACGATTTCCGTGCAGGCCGAACTGGTGGGCGACAACGGCCTGGGCATGTTCGCCTGCACACTGGCGCTGGATGGCCGTGAAGTGGCCCGCGCCAACGTTTCCGTGTTCCAGCCTGGGGATGCGGAGGCTTTTCTCCAGGGGCAGCAAGCATGACGAACAAGACCGTGCTGGTCACGGGATCCTCGCGGGGCATTGGCCGCGCCATCGCATTGCGCCTGGCGCGCGACGGCTACGACCTGGTGGTGCATTACCGCTCGCGCCGCGACGAAGCGGAGTCCGTGGCCGATGCCGTGCGCGCATTCGGCCGCAACGCGCGCGTGCTCGCCTTCGACATCGCGCAGCGCGACGCCACGGCGGAAGTGCTGCTGGCGGACGTCGAGAAGCACGGCTGCTACTACGGTGTGGTGTGCAACGCCGGCATTGCCCGCGACGCGGCATTTCCCGCCATGACGGGCGAGGAATGGGACGACGTCGTGCACACCAACCTCGACGCGTTCTACAACGTGCTGAATCCGCTGGTCATGCCGATGGTGCAGCGGCGGCAGCCCGGCCGTATCGTCACGCTGTCTTCGGTATCGGGGCTGGTCGGCAACCGGGGCCAGACCAACTACAGCGCCGCCAAGGCCGGCATCATCGGCGCCACCAAGGCGCTGGCGATCGAACTGGCCAAGCGCCAGATCACGGTGAACTGCGTGGCGCCGGGCTTGATCGACACAGAGATGGTGGACGCGCATGTGCTGGAGGAGGCGCTGAAAATGATCCCCGCCCGGCGGATGGGAACGCCGGACGAGGTGGCCGCCACGGTGGCTTTCCTGCTGTCGCCGGATGCCGGTTACATTACACGGCAGGTGATTTCGGTGAACGGGGGGATGTTCGGATGAAGCGGGTCGTCGTAACCGGCGCCGGGGCGATCAGCGCCCTGGGCAATGACTGGGCCACGGTGCGTCAACGCCTGGCCGGCGGGCGCAGTGCCGTGGTCCGCATGCCGGATTGGGAGGACATCCGCGGCCTGAACACGTGGCTGGGCGCGCCCGTGCCCGCTTTCACGCCGCCGTCGCACTACACGCGCAAGCTGACGCGGTCGATGGGACGCGTGTCGCTGATGGCCGTGATGGCCAGCGAGGCCGCGCTGGCCGATGCCGGCCTGACGGGCAGCCCGCTGGTGACCGGTGGCCGCATGGGCGTGGCCTATGGTTCGTCGACCGGCTCGCCGGCGGCGGTGCAGGATTTCGCCCGCATGATGGTCGACCGGACCACCGAGGACATCAGCGCGACCACGTACATCCGCATGATGCCCCACACCACGGCCGTCAATATCGGCGTCTTCTTCGGCATCACGGGCCGCATCCTGACCACGTCGAGCGCGTGCACGTCGGGCAGCCACGGCATCGGGTACGCGTTCGAGACCATCCGCGCGGGCCGTCAGACGTTGATGCTGGCGGGCGGCGCCGAAGAACTGGACGCGACCGAAGCGGCGGTCTTCGACACGCTGTTTGCCACGAGCACGCGCAACGATGCGCCGGAAACCACGCCCCGGCCGTTCGATGTGAACCGCGACGGCCTGGTGCTTGGCGAGGGCGCCGGCACGCTGGTCCTGGAAGAGCTGGAGCATGCGCGGGCCCGCGGCGCGCGGATCCTGGCGGAGATCGTCGGCTACGGCACCAACAGCGACGGCGCGCACGTCACCCAGCCGCAGGCGCGGACCATGGCCGATGCCATCCGGCTTGCGCTGGAAGACGCCAGCCTGTCGCCCGAGGCCATCGGCTACGTCAACGCGCATGGCACGGCAACCGACCACGGCGACGTGGCCGAATCGCATGCCACGCACGAGGTGCTGGGCGCCCGCGTGCCAGTCAGTTCGCTCAAGAGCTACATGGGGCATACGCTCGGCGCCTGCGGGGCGCTGGAAGCGTGGATGTCGATCGAGATGATGCGCGACGGGTGGTTCGCGCCGACGATCAACCTGTCGGACCCCGATCCGCGCTGCGCGCCGCTCGACTACATCATGGGCGAGGGCCGCCGGATCGACACCGATCATGTGATGAGCAACAATTTCGCGTTCGGCGGCATCAACACCTCGCTGGTGTTCCGCCGCTGGACCGATTGAAGGTGGGCGGGCCCCGCCAGTGGCAGCAGTCAAGTCATCCGTACGGCAGTTGTTTCAACCTGATCCACAACCAGAAAAAGGAAGATCAATGAAATTCGCCCTCCCGCTGGCCGCCGTGGCCTGTGCTGCTTCGCTGCTTTCGACGCCCGCCGCGGCGCGCGATACCAAGTACATGCTGCCGCTGGCAGACGTGCTCAACATGCCCGAGGCCAAGGAAAAGCTCGACGGCTCGGTGAAGTTCTACCTGGCGGGAGCGCCCACGCCGACGGTGCTGGAGAAGAAGGACAGCGACGTATCGAACCGCAAGACGAACGGCGTGGGCAAGAGCGACGAGGATGCCTGCCGATGGGCCGCGTTGTCGGCGCTGATCTCGTTCCAGGACAAGGCCAGGACGCTCGGCGCCAACGCCGTGATCGACATGGTCAGCTACTACAGGAAGGACACCAACGCGAACGCCACCGACTACGAATGCCATGCCGGCGCCGTGGTGGTGGGCGTGGCGCTCAAGGGCACCTTCGCCCGCGTGGCGCAGTAACGCACGGCGCCCCCAGCCTCGCCGCCCATAGAGACCAAAGCCATGCCGCTCGCCCTGCGCACCGGATCGGTCATGGCCTTTGCCGCCATGGCGCCGCCTGTCAGCCGGTGGATGTCGCCGGAGGAACTGGCGCGGCTGGCCGAGATGCGGGCGCAGCAGCGCGCGGAGCAGTTTGCCGCCGGGCGCTGGCTGGCGCGCCGGCTGCTGGCGGTGACGTTTGGCGGGGATGCGTCCGAATGGGCGCTGTCGGCGGCCGAGGATGCGCCGCCGCTGGCCACGCACACGGGCGGGATGGTGGGCACGCCGGTGTTCGTGTCGATTGCCCACTCGGGCGACCATCTGGCGTGCGCGGTGTCGGACATGCCTGTCGGTGTCGACATCGAGGAACTGCAGCCGCGCAAGCATCTCGACACGCTGATCGAGGCCACCACGACCGAGGCCGAGCGGGCCGCGCTGCCGGCGCTGCTGGCGCGCGGCGACGACGATGCGCGCATGCTCGCGTTCTTCCAGCTCTGGACGCTCAAGGAAGCGTGGATCAAGTGCCATGGCGGCAACCTGTTCCAGACGATGGTGGGTCACGTGGTGCAGGCCGTGCCGGCGCCGCTGGAACAGGCCAACGGGCTGACCTGGCAGCGCAAGAACGCCGTGCTGGCGCTGGCGGCTGCCACGCTGGTCGACGAACTGGAGTTGCCGCAGGCCACGGGCTGGCGGCTGGATGCGCGCGAAACGGTCGACTGAACGCCCCGGCCGCCGGCCGGTTCAGGTCTTTTCCAGCGACGCGCAGGCCGCGCGCAGGATGGCGGCGTAGCGGTCCAGATGCGGCTCGATCCGGTACACCGGCCCGGCAATCGAGATCGCGTAGCACTCGCCGGACAGCCGCACCGGCCACGCCAACGCGCCCACGTCGGGCATCGATTCACTGAGATTGACATAGGCGCCGCGCTCGCGCGCCTGGCGCAGGTCTGCTTCGAGCGCGTCCGGCGTGGTCAGCGTGCGCGGCGTGAAATGCTGGAACGTCAGGCGGGGCAGCAGCGCCGCGCGCTCGCCGTCGTCCATCGCGGCCAGCAGCGCCTTGCCGATGGAGTTGGCATGCAGCTCGCGCCGCTCGCCGGCCGTGGCGATGTAGCGGATGGCGTGCGGGGACTCCAGCACGTCCAGATAGACCACCGCCGTGCCTTCGTGGAGCTTGCCGATGACGATGGTTTCGCCGGTGGCATCGCGCAGTTCGCTCATGGTGCCGTGCACGCGGTCCAGCACGGGGTCGTGCCGGGCGATCTGCTGGGCCATCGCCAGCAGGCGGCCGGTGGGGTAGTAGCCCTGGCGGCGCGCGGTTTCGTAAAGGTAGCCGAGCGAGGTCAGCGTGCGGATCAGCGCCAGGCAGCTCGACGCGGGCACCGCCAGCAGGCGGGCCAGTTCGGACAGCGACAGCGCGCGACGCTCGCGCGCGAAGGTCTCGATGATCTCGATCACGCGCAAGGCGGTCTTGACGTTCATCGCCGGGGTCTTGGTGGGCTCTGGGCGCTCTGGCATGGGCGGCGGTTCGGGTTCGGATCGGGCGGACGCCATCGGCCGCGACTGTAGCACGGCACCGGGCCACGAGGCGACCAGCGGCGCCCGGCACGCCAACTCGTACAACCTATCGGTTGTATCGACGTTTTACAACCAATACGTTGTAAATTGCCAATACAACGTTTACGGTGTAAAACGCCTTTACAACCGATACGATGTCGGCCGCCCCCATCCATCCTGTCCCGCCATGTCCACGACCTACCCGATCCGCATCCTGAGCCAGCTCAGCCCCGTGCTGCAGGGGTTTCGCAAGGCGCGCGGCCTGACCCAGGCCGAACTGGCCGCGCGGCTGGGCGTCAGCCAGCAGAGCTACGCGCGGCTGGAAGCCAATCCCGGCCGGGCCAGCATGGCACGCGTGCTGGCGGCGCTGCAGGCACTGGAGGTGGACCTGGCCCTGACGCCGCGCGGCCAGATCGATGCCGGGACGGCGGCCAAGGCGTCGAAAGCCCCGAAAGCCAACGCCCCGAAAACCCCGCCCGCCGCCAAGACAGCCAGGCCGGCCCGTTCGCGCAAGCCCCGGACGGCGCCGGGGGAGGACTGGTAAATGGGTCGACGCGCGCTGCGGCGCCGGCTGGGCGTGTGGATGAACGGCTGGCTGACCGGCATCTGGGAGCACGGCCCGGACGGCGAGTCCTTCGCCTACGACGCCGACTGGATGGCCAGCAGCCAGGGCCGGCCGCTATCGCTGTCGCTGCCGTTCCGCTCCGACGCGCTGCCGTACCGTGGCCGGGTGGTGACCGACTATTTCGACAACCTGCTGCCCGACAGCGACGCCATCCGCCGCCGGCTGGCCCAGCGGCACCGCACGCAGGGCACGGGGCCGTTCGAGCTGCTGGCCGCGCTGGGCCGCGATTGCGTCGGCGCGCTGCAACTGCTGCCGGCCGATGCGGCGCCCGAGCACCTGCGCAGCATCGACGGCACGCCGCTGGACGAAGCCGCCATCGCCCGGCTGCTGCGCGACGCCACGCGCAGCGTGCCGCTGGGCCAGCACGACGACGACAGCGACCTGCGCCTGTCGATCGCCGGCGCGCAGGAAAAGACCGCGCTGCTGTATCACGAAGGCCGCTGGCTGCTGCCCCACGGCAGCACGCCAACCTCGCACATCCTCAAGCTGCCGCTGGGGCTGGTGGGCAACATGCGGGCCGACATGCGCACGTCGGTGGAGAACGAATGGCTGTGCGCGCGGCTGGTGCGGCATTTCGGGCTGGCGGTGGCCGATTGCGCCATCGCCACGTTCGAGGACCAGAAGGTGCTGGCCGTGACGCGCTTCGACCGCCGGCTGGCACCCGATGGAAGCTGGATCATCCGCCTGCCCCAGGAGGATTTCTGCCAGGCGCTGGGCCTGTCGCCGCTGTCGAAGTACCAGGCCGACGGCGGGCCGGGCATTGCCGACATCATGGCGGTGCTGGCCGGGTCCGAGACGCCGGGCCATGACCGGCGGCAGTTCTTCACCGCGCAGATCCTGTTCTGGCTGCTGGCCGCCACGGACGGCCATGCCAAGAACTTCAGCCTGTCGATCGGGCCCGGCGGCCGCTACTGGTCCACGCCGCTCTACGACGTGCTCTCCGCGTATCCGATCATGGGCAGCGGCACCAACCAGTTGGCTCCGCAGAAGGCGCGGCTGGCCATGGCGGTACGCGGCAGCCAGAACCACTATCGCGTGGCGCAGATCCTGCGGCGGCACTGGCTGGAGCAGGGGCGCCGGGTGGGGCTGCCCGCCGACGAGGTCGAGGCCATCCTGGCCGGCCTGAAGGACGCCGTGGCGCCGGCCATCGACGCCACGGCCAGCGAACTGCCCGCCGGATTTCCCGCCGACGTGGCCGAGCGCGTCTTTGCCGGGCTGCGCGCGCAGGCCCGGCGCATCTGAGGTCTGGCCGGCCGGTGCCGGCGCCCGGTTTGTACCGTTCTGTATCCGCGCGGACCGGCGATACGTCGGCACACGCAACGGCCGGGTGCGACACACGGGCGCGATACGTCCATCCCTTCCAATAGGCTCCATGGCCGGCGCACGGGGCGCCGCCAAACCACGGTCAGGCAGGAGCCACCCATGTCGAAATGGAATATTGCGGTGCAGATGGCGAGGGCCGCGTTCTCGTCGCTGCCGCCCGGTGCGCTCCAGGGGCTGACGCTGGCCGCGGCGATGCTCGCCGTGGCTACCGCGTGCGCGGCATTGGCCGTCGCGTGGCAGGCGCGCTCCATGCCGGCCTTCACCCAATAGTGAATCTGGAGAGATCCCATGTTGAAACGAACGATTGCATCGCTGGCGGTGGCTGCCCTGGGTCTGGGCGCGGCGTCGGCGGTCTCGGCCGCGCCCGCGGCGCAGGCTGCCGACAAGGCGCAGACGCCCACCGTCGTCATCGTCCACGGCGCCTTTGCCGATGGCTCGGACTGGGCCAAGGTGATCCCGCTGCTGCAGGCGCGCGGCGTGAAGGTGCAGGCGGTGCAGAACGGGTTGGAATCGCTGGCGGGCGACGTGGCGGCCACGCGCCGGGCGATCGACAACCAGCCCGGCAAGGTGGTGCTGGTGGGCCATTCCTGGGGCGGCACGGTGATTACGGAGGCGGGCGCCAACGACAAGGTATCGGCGCTGGTCTACGTGGCCGCGTTCGCGCCCGAGGCCGGGCAGTCCACCGAGGAAGCCGGCAAGGCATTTCCGCCCGCGCCGGGCATCGGCAAGCTCGTGGCCGACAAGGACGGCTACCTGTCGCTGCCGCCCGAGGCCGTGGCCAGCGACTTTGCGCAGGACGTGCCCGCGGCGCAGGCGCGCGTGATGGCAGCCACGCAGGGGCCGATCCAGGCCAAGGCGTTCGGCGAGAAAACGACCGTGGCAGCGTGGGCCAGCCGGCCGTCGTGGTACATCGTCAGCGCCAACGACCGGATGATCCCGCCCGACCTGGAGCGCGCGATGGCCAAGCGGATCGACGCCAAGGTCACCACGCTGCCGACCAGCCACGTCCCCCAGCAATCGCGCCCGGCCGACGTGGCGAAGGTGATCCTGGACGCGGTGGAGACGGTGAAGGGACGGTAGCAGGCAGGTAGACGGACGCGCGCTGCCGCAAGGCGCGTGACTTGGTTATGCGCTCCCCTCTCCCGCGCGCGAGAGAGGGGTGGGGGAGAGGGCCGGCGTTCCCCATCGCGACACCGCGCAGCAGCCAGACACCCAACCGCCGGCAGCAAGCGAAGGCAGGCCGGGCGGCTTACTTGTTCGGCGTGGCCGCCGGGCCGGCCGGGATCGGGTCGATGCCGTCGCGCTTCACGTAGGTCACCGACGTGACGTAGCTGGCCGCCGTGTACTTCTCCACGCCGTTGGTGCCCTGGCGCTCGCCGCCGGCGGGGTCGTTGTGCTGCAGCTCGGCCACGTACATGCCCTTCCACGGCATGTCGAACGTCACCAGGCCCTGCTCGTCGGTGCGGCCTTCCTTGGCCCAGCCCGACTGCGTGACCAGCGCGACCTTGGCCTTGGGCAGCGGCTTGCCCTGGTAGTACGCCTTGAACGCGCCCGGCTGGCCGGCCGGCACCAGATCCAGCGTCAGCCGGGGCGGCTGGGCGGCGAAGTCGGACACCCAGCGCGCGGCCGGATGGTAGCGGTTCGTGAATTCCTTGTCGGCGCGCTTGCCCGTGTAGAGCGGGTAGCGGGCGTCCTCGGCCACCAGCGCGTCGCGCTCGCCCAGCGTGAACGGCAGTTGCAGGCCGTTGCCGGTCTTGCTGGCGGTGGCGGTTTTCTCGCCGCTGGCCGAGATCAGCGTGGCCGTGGGCGCCACGAACTTGTCCAGCAGCCCCGGCGAGACTTCGCGCAGGTTCTCGCCGAATTCGCCGAAGCGGATGGTGGCCGGCTGCCCGGCCGGCTGTTCGATCCAGATCTGGTGCGCCTGGGCGGCGCCGGTCAGGGCAAGCAGGGCAGCAGCTACGGTAATGCGCGGGTGCATAGGGCCTCGTCGTGTTGGGTCAGAAATCGAACTGCGCGGACAGGAAGACCGTGCGCGGTGCCGCAACAGTAGCGTAAGTGCCGCTCACGAGCCAGTAGTTCGAGTTGAACAGGTTTTCGATGTTGGCACGGAACACCACCGACTTGCCCATGACCTTGGTGCGATAGCGGGCACCGATGTCGTAGCGGGTCCAGCTCGGCATGCTCAGCGTGTTGGTCGCGTTGAAGTACAGCGACGACGTGTGGATGATCCGCCCGTTGACGCTCAGGCCCGGCACCCAGGGCACGTCCCAGTCGGCGCCCAGGTTGAACGCGTTGTTCGGCACGCCGTTGGCCTTGTTGCCGTCGTTCACGCCGCCGGCGGTCTGCGTCAGCTTGGCGTCGTAGAACGTGGCGCTGGCCATCAGGCGCAGGCCGCGCACCACTTCGCCATAGGCCGACAGCTCGATGCCGCGGTTGCGCTGCTCGCCGTCGAAGCTGTAGAGGTTGGTGGCGGGGTCGGTGATGGCGCTCGGGCGCTCGATCTGGAAGGCCGACACCGTCGTGGTGACCGTGCCCCAGTCCACCTTCACGCCGCCCTCGTACTGGTTGGACTTGTACGGCGGGAAGACCTGGCCCGCGTTGGCGGCCGTGGTGGGTGCCACGCCGCCGCGCGACAGGCCCGAGGTGAAGTTGCCGTACAGCGACACGTTCTTCACCGGCTTGATGACGATGCCCGCCAGCGGCGACACCGCGCTTTCGTCGTAGCTGGACTGCCGGGCGCCCGTGGTGGTGCTGAAGTTGTCCAACCCCACGCGCTGGTGGCGCAGGCCGCCGGTCAGCAGCAGGCGGTCGTCGAACATGGCCAGCGTATCGGTCAGCGTGAAGCTCGTGAGCGCCGATTCGGATGCCTTGGTGGCGTCGATGCGGGTGCCCACCACCGGCGTCAGCGGCACGGGGTTGTAGAGGTTCGACGCCTGGGCCGGTGCCGACGACGGCACGTAGGCGTTGCCCAGCTCCTGCTCCAGCCGCGAGAAGCTGGCCGTGACCGTGTGGCCAATGCCGAACGTGCTGAACGACGTGCGCGCGCCCACGTCGGCCGTCCAGGTCTTGCTGTACGAGTCGTAGAACGCGTTCGTGACGTTGAAGTTGCCCTGCGCGTTGGCCGGGCCCAGCGGGAAGGTCTGGTAGGCCGACCCGTCGCGGTAGCCGCCGGCCGCGTAGACGGTCAGGTTCGGCAGGATGTCGTATTCCAGCCGCGACATCACGGCCGTGTCGTGCAGCCACAGCTCGGTGCCGGGGTAGAAGTTGCGGTGGCCCGACGGCGCGTCCGGAATCTTCGTCACGCCGGCCTGGAAGCCGATCTGCGGGCGGAAGTTGTCGGTGCCTTCGTGCTGCGTGTACGTATCCAGCGACCAGCGCAGCTTCTTGCCGCGATAGTCCAGCGCCAGCGCGCCCACGCCCTGTTTCTGGCGGCCG
The DNA here is from genome assembly GCF_032190535.1 of Cupriavidus sp. SZY C1. Taxonomy (NCBI): domain Bacteria; kingdom Pseudomonadati; phylum Pseudomonadota; class Betaproteobacteria; order Burkholderiales; family Burkholderiaceae; genus Cupriavidus; species Cupriavidus sp. SZY C1. Next base: position 141,208 of record NZ_JAUANU010000005.1, on the reverse strand, counting down.
TCGTCGAGCGTGGTATCGCCGCCCCGGAACACGCCGTTGACGCGCACGCCCCATTCCTTGTTCTCGCCAAAGCGGCGGCCCACGTCGGCCTGCACGCCGAACAGCGACTTGCTCTCGTAGGTGGTAGTCAGGCGGGTCAGCGGCTCGTCGCCCGCGCGCTTGGTCACCACGTTGATGGCGCCGCCGATGCTGCCGTTGGGGCCGATGCCGTACATCAGCGTGCCGGGGCCCTTGAGCACCTCCACCCGCTCCATGATGGCGGCCGGCATGCGGCTGGACGATGCCATGCCGTACAGGCCGTTCAGGCCCACGTCGCCGCTGGCCACGGTGTAGCCGCGAATCTGGAAGTCCTCGCCAAAGCCGCCGCGCGACGTCAGCGTGCGCACCGAGGCGTCGTTGATGACCACGTCGGCCAGCGTGCGTGCCTGCGTGTTCTCGATGATGTCGCTGGTGTAGTTGGTGGTGCTGAACGGCTGGTCCATCACGTCGGACGTGCCGAGCACGCCCAGGCCGCCGCCGCGCGCCACCTGGCCGCCGGCGTAGGCGCCGGGCAGGTCATGGGCACCGGCCGCCGATACGGTGACCACCGGCAGCGTGCGGGCGCCATCGGCCGTGCCGCCGCCGGCCGGGCCGTTGATCAGGTAGCTGCCGTTGGCTTGCTGCGCCACTTCCAGGCCGGTGTTGGCCAGCAGCGCGTCCAGGCCGGCGCGCGGGGTGTAGGTGCCTTGCAGGCCGGCGCTCTGGCGCCCGGCCGTGATTTCGGGCTTGAACGACAGCATGATGCCGGCATCGCGTCCAAAGCGGCTCAGCGCGTCTTCGAGCGAGCCCGCCGGGATGCTGTAGGCGCGCGCGGCGGCCTGGGCGTGCGCCGCCATCGGCACGGACAGCGCCGGCGCGGCCACCACGGCGCCAAAGGCGACGCGGCCGACCAGCGTCGTCAGCAGCTTGCGGCGGAAAACACGATTGGATGGACGCTGGCGCGCAGGGACCGGACCCATGATCAGACCTTTCGAATAGGAGGTGAAATGACGTTCTTGCCCTCCTTGACCCGCGAGTTTCGAAAACGGATCAGGTCCAGCGCATTTTTTTTCGATCGGTGCGACAGCACGGCAGTCAGGCCCGCGGCGCCGGTACCAGGCGGATCTCGTCCTGGCCCCAGAGCCGCGTGGTGGTTTCCTTGCGCAGGTTCAGCGTGCTGGCCAGCGTCTGCAGCACTTTGCCGAGGTCGTCGAGCGGGAACGACCCGCTCACGCGCACGCCGGCGATGGCCGGATCGCACGACAGCGCGGCACGGCTGTAGCGCCGCAACTCGGCGATGAAGGCATCCAGCCGCATGCTGCGCGCGACGATGAAGCCGTCGGCCCAGGCGATGCGCGCCGCTTCGGCGGGGAAGGGCGCGCCAATGGCCTGCACGCTGTAGCGCGCGCAGGCGCCGGCCTGCAGCACGCGCGGCCGGTCGGGCGCCGCGTGCGGGCGGATCTCGACGGCGCCTTCGAACACGCAGACTTCGGTGTCGGCATCGTCCTGTCGCACGGCGTAGCGCGTACCCAGCGCGTGGGCGCTGCCCTGGGCGGTCTCGACGAAGAACGGACGCGGCGCGGCCTGCGGGTCCTTTGCCGTGGTGACGAGGATTTCGCCGGCCAGCAGGCGCACGCGGCGCGCGGTGGCGTCGAAGCGCACGTCCACGGCGGTATCGGTATTGAGCTGCAGCCGGGTGCCATCGGCCAGCACCACGGTCCGCCGCTCGCCCACGGCGGTGCGGTGGTCGGCTATCCACTGGCGCCAGGGCGTGTGCTCGCGGGCCGTCCAGGTGAGCCCGCCGGCAAAGGCCAGCACGGCCAGCGTCTTCATGGCCTGGCGGCGTGGCTTCGGGCGTGGCGTGGCCAGGGCGGCGCGCGCCAGTCCGGCCGTTTGCGGCGCGGACAGCGGCGCCAGCCGGCCGCGCACGGATTCAATGCGCTGCCACGCGCGTTCATGATCGGGATGTTCGGCGCGCCAGCGCATCCACGCCTGCCGCACCTGCGGCGAGACGGGCTCGGCCTGCAATTCCACCAGCCATTCAAGCGCGCGCTCGGCCACGTGCGGGGGAATCGTCGCCGCGTCGGCGGTCGCCCGGTACCAGGAAGATGCGGGCACCGGTCAGCTCACGAACGACAGGTCGGCAAAGTAGCATTGCTGCAGCCCCTTGACGACGTAGCGCTTGACGGTGGGAATCGAGATGCCCAGGGCTTCGGCCACCTGGGCGTGCGTGTGGCCATCGAGCTGCGACAGCAGGAACGCCTGCCGCACCAGCGGTGGCAGGCCGTCGAGCAACTGATCGAGTTCCAGCAGGGTTTCGAACAGGATCGCGCGGTCTTCCGGCGAGAGTTCGACGTCGCGCGGCGCCAGGGCCAGCGCTTCCAGATACGCGCGCTCCAGTTGCTCGCGGCGCCAGTGGTTGGAGACGAGGTTGCGCGCCACCGTCGTCAGGTAGGCGCGCGGTTCGTCCAGACGGGCCGGCACGCGTTCGCTGTGCAGCAGCCGGACGAAGGTGTCGTGGGCCAGGTCGGCCGCCTGCTCGGCGCTGCCCAGCCGCCGTTGCAGCCAGCCCTTGAGCCATGCATGGTGGTCGCAATAGAGCGACTCGATGGTCGAAGGAAAGAGGGAGCCTGGCGTACTCATGATCTAGCCCGTCGTGGGTCGACTACACGCAGCCCCGTGAGCGGTCTCCGGCGAGCCATGCAGCTAACTATTGTCACAAATGAGAATCATTATTATTAACAGAAAGCTGACGCGTCTGTCAAATAAATGGGCATATCACGCGGAGGGAATACGTTGCGCGAACAACACAGACATAGGGCGCCACGGTTTGTGATGCCCGGGCCATTCGGGTTGGCCCGTGGCGGGCGGGTACTGCAAACGGGTTATTTTCCCGCGCCTATTTGAATTCTGACAAAAATGTAATGCATTAATGGTTGGCGAAAACCCTGCATATACCTTTCGCGCCGCAAAACTTCACCTATAAATATGCCTACGTGTTGCGAACTGGTGTCACGCTCCACGCCTCCGCCCGCTTGTGCTAGCCTGCGGGCTTTTTTTTGCCTGTCGATAATCCATGCATTCCCCGCGATTATTAATGGCAAATGGTTGATCTTTCCCCCGCATCAATCCCTCCCGGCATGGTGAAAACCCTGCCCAGCCTTTATCTTGACTAACCTGGCATATCACATACCTTATACCTATCGCGGCTCACGATTACGCGAACATTACGTCGAACATTACAAATCTGTAATTCATTCGGCGTTTTTCAATATGTCGGAGGTTTGATATGGGATACGAATAACACGTTGGTGCGGTGCCTGGGATCCACCACCGGGCAACAGTTCTGGCGCGCTTCGGTACCAACTCGCAATCGGGCAATGGCGGTCCTGCGCAGCATTTCAAGCAAATCCATAAGCACAACAACAAAAATAACGATGACACAGGAGACACGCAAATGCACACGACCGCATTAAGGTTCGAACGCACGGTGCCGGTGTATCGAACGACATTTCCCACAAAGGCAGGCCATTCGATTACAGGGAGCGCGCAATGACTTACGCAACGTCGGGGGCCATGCGCCCCAATCCGCAGGTTTCGGAACGCCGCCGCTGGCTGCAGCTCCTGGTCGGCGTGGTCTGCATGATCGCCACGGCCAATATCCAGTACGCCTGGACATTGTTCGTGCCGGAAATCCAGGACACATTCGGCTGGTCACGCGCCAATATCCAGATCGCCTTTACGATCTTCGTGCTGGTGCAGACCTGGCTGGCGCCGATCGAGGGGTATTTCATCGATAAATTCGGGCCCCGCCTGATGGTGGCGTTTGGCGCACTATTCATCGGCTTCGCCTGGGTGATCAATTCGCAGGCCACCACGCTGATGGGCTTCTACGTTGGCGCCGCCGTGGGCGGGCTGGGCGTGGGGTCGATCTACGCCACCTGTATCAACAACGCCATCAAATGGTTCCCGGACCGCCGCGGCCTGGCCGTGGGCCTGACGGCCGGCGGCTACGGCGCGGGCTCGGCGGCCACGATCCTGCCGATCGCGGCGATGATCGAGTCGCAGGGCTTCCAGCACACGTTCATGTTCTTCGGCATCCTGCAGGGCTCGCTGGCGTTCCTGGCCGCGTGGTTCCTGCGCGCGCCGCAGGCGAACGAGGTGAAGGCGTCCAGCAAGATCTACCAGTCCACGCGCGACTACACGCTGGGCGAAGCGCTGCGCACCAAGCTGTTCTGGCTGATGCTGGTGATGTTCGTGCTGGTGGTGACGGGCGGCATGATGGCCGTGGCGCAACTGGGCGTGATTGCCAAGGACCTCGGCGTCAAGGAGTTCAAGGTCAACCTGTACTTCTTCACGATGGCCGCGCTGCCGCTGGCGCTGATGCTCGACCGCGTGATGAACGGCATCTCCCGACCGTTGTTCGGATGGATTTCCGACAACATCGGCCGAGAGAAGACGATGGTGATCGCGTTCTCGCTCGAAGGCATCGGGATCATCGCGCTGGGCTACTTCGGCAGCAACCCGTACGCGTTCCTGATCCTGTCGGGGCTGGTGTTCCTGGCGTGGGGCGAGGTGTATTCGCTGTTCTCGGCACTGGCCGGCGACGCGTTCGGCACCAAGCACATCGGCAAGATCTACGGGGTGCTCTATACCGCGAAGGGGATCGGCGCGCTGTTCGTGCCAATCGGCAACCTGATGATGGAGGCCACGGGCACATGGTCCACTGTGCTCTACACCGTGGCGACGATGGACCTGATGGCCGCGTTCCTGGCGTTCACGGTACTGAGACCGGTGTTCTCCAACCACGTGGCGGCCGCGAAACAGCGATACGCGGACGAGCAGAGGGCGGGTACGCAGGTGCCAGCCTGACGCGAATGGAAGGGCGCCCATGGCGGGCGCTATGGAAAAATGGGGCGCTCCGGCGCCCCATTTTCTTTCTCCCAGCCCCTCAGGCCAGTTCCCGCTCCGGCACCGCTGCCGGACGGGTGGCTTCTGCCGGCCGCCTGCCGGCCAGCCGCCGGTACCGGCCCAGCGCCCACAGCGGGAAGTACGCCGTGTAGCCGTGGTACTTCAGGTGGAAGATGCGCGGGAAGCCCGGGGCGTTGTGGAACGGGTGCGTCCAGAAGCCGTCGTCGCCCTGGTTGCGCACCAGCCACGCCACGCCGCGTTTCACCGAATCGGATTCATGCTCGCCCAGCGCAAGCTGGCCCAGCAGCGCCCAGGCGGTATGTTCGGCCGTGCTGCCGGCCGCGTGCGTGCCGGCCAGTTCGGGATGCAGGTAGCTGTCGTTCGTCTCGCCCCAGCCGCCGTCGGCCAGTTGCTTGCCGCGCAGCCAGTCCACCGCCTTGCGCACCATCGGCAGCTTGCGGTCGACGCCGGCCAGCGCCAGGCCGGCCAGTACGCTCCACGTGCCATAGATATAGTTGGTGCCCCAGCGGCCCCACCAGCTACCGTCGGGCTGCTGGGTGTCGCGCAGGTAGCCGATGCAGCGGTCGCGCGCCGTGGCGTCCTGTGGGCGGCGGGTCACGCCCATGGCCAGCAGCATGCGGCCGGACACGTCCTCGGTCGGCGGGTCCAGCAGGGCGCCGTGGTCGGCGAACGGGATGGCGTTCAGGTAGTCGCGGTCGCAGTCGGCGTCGAACGCGCCAAAGCCGCCGTTCTTCGACTGCAGGCCGATCGACCAGTCCAGCGCGCGGTCCACGTGCGGCTGGAACCGTTCCGCCTGGCCCGTGCGCTGGCCGTGCGCGTGCAGCATGGCCAGCACCACCGCGGTATCGTCGATGTCGGGGTAGTAGGGATTCTCGTACTGGAACGCCCAGCCGCCCGGCCGGGTGCCCGGCGCGGCGTTGTGCTGCCAGTCGCCGGTCAGGTCCAGCACCTGGCGCGCGGTCATCCAGTCGTAGCCGCGCGCGATGGCCTGGGCCGAGCGCGGGCTGGCCGGCGCCTGTTCCAGCGCCATCAGGCTCCACGCGGTGTCCCAGACCGGCGAGAGGCAGGGCTGGCAGTACGACACGCCGTCGTCGCGATGCACCACCAGCTTTTTCAGCGCGTCCATGCAGTCGCGCCGCATCGGATGGTCCTTGGCATAGCCCATCAGCACCATCATCTCGTAGGCGTAGACCATGGGCGGGAAAATGCCGCCGAAGCCGTCCTCGCCGTTCATCCGCTCCTCGCTCCAGCGCACCGCCCGCTCGATGGCCTTGCGGCGCAGCGCGCGCGGGATCAGCGGTTCCACGTGGCGCACCACGCGGTCCAGCTTCAGGAACAGGCCCTGCAGGCCGCGCTTGCGCGGAAAGTACCCGGTCTCCAGCTCGGGCGGCGTGACGAACAGTTCCTGCACGTGGATGCCGAGCGGATTCCTGGCGCGCGCCCGCATCGAGCACAGCACCAGCAGCGGCACCATCGTGGTCCGCGCCCAGTACGCCACCTTGTCCATGTGGATCGGCGCCCAGCGCGGGAACAGCACGAACTCCACGGGCATGAACGGCGTGGCGCGCCACGGCACCTCGCCGAACGTGGCCAGCAGGATGCGCGTGAAGACGTTGGATTTCGCCGCGCCCCCGTGCGCCAGGATGGCGTCGCGCGCCTGCACCATGTGCGGAGCGTCGGGCGAATCGCCGGCGGCCTTCAGCGCAAAGTACGCCTTGACGCTGCACGACACGTCGACGTCGCCGCCGTAGTACAGGTCCCACGCGCCGTGCCGGTCGCGTCGCTGCAGCGCGCGCAGGTAGCGCGCCATGCGGGCCTGCAGCGCGGTGTCGATCTCGTCGACGAAATGCATCATCAGGATGTATTCGGCCGTGATCGTGGCGTCCGATTCAAGTTCGAAACACCAGTGGCCGTCGGGCTGCTGCAGGTCCAGCAGGGCGTCGCGGGCGCGTTCCAGCGCGGCATCGAGATCCGATGCCGGAATGTCTTGGGGCGTCATGCTTGTTCTGTTGCCGGGCGCGGGCGGGTCATCTGTTCGAGTTGGCGCACCAGCGCCGCGCGTTGTGTGGGATCGATCGAGCGATGGCCGAGCAGGTCGGCCAGCCACAGGCCGTCGGCGGCCAGCCGGCACAGCAGCAGCCGCGTGGCATCGTCGCACCCCGCGGCGTCATGCTGCAGCGACGCGGCCTCCCATGCCTGGTAGGGCATGCGGAATTCGGGGCGGGCCATGACCAGCATCATCGCGGCCTTCCACAGCTCGCGCTCGCCGGCCTCGACAAAGCCGTCGGCCGACGCGCGCAGGTAGGCGCGCGTATGGCGGCCGTGCGGTTCGGTATCAGACGCCGCCACGGTCTCCACCTGGCGCTTGAAATGGTCGAGCACCTCGCTCGACAGCGCCTGCAGCAGTTCCTGCTTGCTCGAAAAGTGGTGTTGCAGGCCCCCCTTGGACACGCCGGCGCGGGCCGCGACGGCGTTGAGCGTGACCGCGCCAATGCCTTCCTCGACCAGCAGGTCGATGGTGGCGGCGATCAGGCGGTCGCGGATCAGCTGGGGCTGCTTGGGGCGGCGGTGGGCTTCGCTCATGGCGGCGGAAGATACCATCCGGACGGATTGTTTGCAATGTGGGCCCGACGCCGCGCGCCAATGTCTACATATGTCTACATGCGTGTAAAAGCTTCAGCCGGGGCGGCGGCCGGCCGTTAGTGCGCTGCAGCATCGACAACGGTTTTCCTGATACGCGACCATGCCCACCAGACTTTCGATCCGTTTCCGCCTCAACGCGGCCCTGGCCGTGCTGGCCGCCTTGCTGACCCTGATCGGCATCATCGGCGTGTTCGGCATGCGGGCGTCCATTGCCGATATCCGCGAGATCTACACCAACCAGCTTGCCTCCACGCGCTACGTGGCGGCGTCGCAATTGAACGCGGCCGTGGTGCGCACCACGCTGGACCGCGCCGTGTTCCACCCGGACGCGGCCGACGTGCCGGCCACCATTGACAAGGCCGCCGCCTACCGCGACAAGTCCGAGCAGGCGTGGCGCGCCTACCAGGCGCTGGCCAAGTCGCCGGAGGAGCAGGCGCTGTCCGACAAGGTGGCGGCGCTGCGCCAGCGGTTCTTCACCGAAGGTGTCGAGCCGCTGGTGGCTGCGCTGCGCGCCCACGACACGGCCGCCGTCGACCAGCAGGTCATGGCTCGCATCCCGCCAATGTTCGTCGAACTGACCGCCGCCGTGAACGCGCTGGAACGCAACCAGAGCGACCAGGCGCAGCAGATGTACGAGCACGCCACGGCCCGCTCGCAACGGTTCCTGTGGATGGTGATCGGTGCCATCGGCGTGGGCATCGCCGGCGCGCTGGCCTGCGCCATCGGCCTGCGCCGCGCCATCTCGGTGCCGCTGGTGCGCATGCTGGAAAGTTTCGGCCGTATCTCGCAGGGCGACCTGACCGAGCGCATCCGCGCCACCAGCCACGACGAAATGGGCGACCTGACGCAGGGCCTGCAGCGGATGCAGTCGGGGCTGGTCGATGCCATCCACACGATGCGCGGTGGCAGCGACGCCATCGCCACGGCCACGCGCCAGATCGCGGCTGGCAACCTGGACCTGTCGCAGCGCACCGAGCAGCAGGCCAGCGCGCTGCAGGAAACGGCGGCCAGCATGGAACAACTGACGGCCATCGTGCGCCAGAACGCCGAGAACGCCCACCAGGCCAACCTGCTGGCCGCCGAAGCGTCCGACACCGCGTCGCGCGGCGGCGAGGACATGCGCAACGTGGTGTCGACGATGAGCGGCATCCAGCAGGCGTCGCGCCGCATCGGCGAAATCACGGCCGTGATCGAGGGCATCGCGTTCCAGACCAATATCCTGGCGCTGAACGCCGCCGTGGAGGCCGCGCGGGCCGGCGAGCAGGGCCGCGGCTTTGCCGTGGTGGCGGGCGAGGTGCGCGAACTGGCGCAGCGCTCGGCGTCGGCGGCCAAGGAGATCGTGCAGCTGATTACCGATACTGTCGATCAGGTGGAAGCCGGCACGCGGCAGGTGGACAAGGCCGGCACGACGATGCAGGACCTGGTGCAGGCCGTGGGCCGCGTCACGTCGATCATGGGCGAGATCAGCACCGCGTCGCGTGAGCAGAGCGCCGGCATCGACCAGGTCGGCAAGGCCGTCACGCAGATGGACCAGATGACGCAGCAGAACGCCGCGCTGGTGGAAGAGGCCGCCGCGGCGGCCCAGGCGCTGGAGGAACAGGCCGACGTGCTGCGCGCCTCGGTGTCGTCGTTCCAGGTGCCGGCGCAGGCCTGAGCCGCCGGCCGCCCGGTCAGTCCCGGCTCAGAGCGGCGCGAAGCGCAGCCGCTCGTCTTCCAGCCGCCCGTGGAACATCTCCGCCGGGCGCACCCACGGCGACGTGTCATGCGGCCAGAGATGGACGTAGACAGTCAGCACGTCGCCGTCTTCCGAATGTTTCGCCTCAAAGACGCGACGGTATAGCCCGCCCTTGTAATGGCGATGGGTGGCCAGCTTCAGCGCCTCGGCCTCGCTGGCGGGGCGGTAGCGCGGATTGCGGCCTTCGCCGAATTCGCTGACGAGCGCGAACGCCTGCGTGATCGCGTCGATGTCGGTGTCTTGCATGGAAAGCTCCGGTACGGCCCGCGTGCGCAGGCAAGGCCCGGCATTCTACGCGGCGCCGCCGGGCGCGCTCAGATGGCCTGCTGGCGCGTCAGCCGGGCGCGGCAATGGATGCAGGCGTCGCGCACCATGAAGTTCACCAGCGTGGGCGACACGCCCAGCTGCGACGCGATGTCCTTCTGCGCCATCCCCTGCACGCGGCACATCTCGAACGCCCGCTGGGTGCGCTCGGGCAGCTCCGCCAGCGCCCCGGCCAGCGCGCACAGCGCCTGCCGGCCGATCATGATCAGGTCCGGCGCGGTGGTGGGCGACGGCGCGTTGATGCCCTCGTCCTCGTCGGCCATCCATCGCTGCTCCAGCGACTGGCGCCGATAGGTGTCGATGGCCAGGTTGCGCACCACCTGGAACAGGTAGCTGAGCCGGCAGCGGATGGCGCCGTCGTCGGTCATGTCGCGCAGCCGCAGGAAGGCGTCCTGCACCACGTCTTCGGCCACGTCGCGCGAGCCGACGATGCGGGCGGCGGCACCCACCAGCGCGCGCCGGTTTTCCATGAACAACCCTAATAGCGTGTCTGCGCCCACGGGCGCGGCGGGGCGTTTCTCAACTTCGGTTGCGGGAATCACGGGGGCGGCTCCTAGGGGCTGATGCAGTCAGGAGCAGGTACGTTAATAATAATGAGAATGATAGTCAATTAACTAAACTGTAACCCTGTTGTTACTTCAGGCGCCGAAACTGTCACGATTCCAGCATGTGGAAGCCATTAAATTGCGCGATGGCTGGTTCGTCTAGGGAAACGGCCATGCGGGAGCGGCTCGATTAAATTTCCGACCGCGCCGCTCGTCACCATTCGATTAGGGATACACCGGGCTGGTCGCGGACAGCGCCAGACCGCTGTGGCGCCGGGGCAACTCCGGCAAAAAGCCTTGTCGACGGAAGGGGATCGCCGCGATGGACGGGCGGCAGGCGAGGCGGGCGGGTCCGCCCGGCCATGTGCCGATGCGGACCCGGAAAGCGGGCGAGTGGAAGGCTGGCGCTCAGGCCGCGGCGGCCTGGCTTGCGGCGGCCGCCGACTGAGGCGTCCAGCCACGGCCGGCGTGCAGCGCGTCGTGGATCGCGCTGGCGATTTCCTCGGCGCGCACCGGCAGCACGGACAGCAGCGTGTCGCTCAGGCCATGGCTGCTCTGGCAGAAGCCTTGCAGATAGACCGGCACGGCCAGTTCCGCCGACGCCTGCACGCGATAGTTGCGGTCGACCGAAAAGTCGCCCAGGTGGTCCGCCAGCGGCGCCAGCAGCCGCCGGTGGCTCTCGCGCTCGTAGCCGGTGGCCAGCACCACGGCGTCATAGCGGCGCGTCTCGGTATCGGATGCCCCGCCGGAAGCGCGCCCGGACCCGCCGTCCGCACCGGACATCGCCGTCGGCGCCGTCGACCCGATCGTCAGCTCCACGCCATGCGCACCCGCGTGGGCGGCCAGCGCCGCCTTGCAGGTCAGCAGGTTCACGCGGAACTGGCCGCTCACCTTCTGGCGGTACAGCATCGCGTAGATGCGCTCGATCAGGTCGGCATCGATCACCGAGTAGTTCGTGTTCAGGTATTCGTCGATCAGCCGGTCGCGGCCGGCCTGCGTCTGTTCGTAGACCACGTCGGTGTAGGCCGGCGCAAAGATCTCGTTGACGAACGGGCTGTCGTCGGCCGGTTTCAGCGCCGCGCCGCGCACCAGCCAGTCCACCTTGGCCGACGGATAGTTGTCGTGCAGGTCGATGAACGCCTCGGCGGCGCTCTGGCCCGCGCCGACCACGGCAATCCGCATCGGCTCGCCGGCCGCGCACGGCTGCTGGCGCACCCAGTTCAGGTAGCCGCTGTGATGGGTGATGCGGGCATGCCCGCGCAGCCCGGCAAACGCTGCCGGAATGCGCGGCGTGCCGCCCGTGGACAGCACCACCGACCGCGCCACCCGCACGCGCTCGCGGCCCTGGCCGTCGACGGACACCACCCGCACGCGGTCGATGCGCCCATCGGCGCCGCGCTGACCATCGGGCTCCACGCGCTGCACGTCCTCGCCCAGGCTGCACTGGTCGGCAAAGTGGCTGGCGGCCCAGCGCAGGTAGTCGTTGTATTCCATCCGGCTCGGATAGAACGTGCGCAGGTTGATGAAATCCACCAGCCGGCCGTGCCGGTGCAGGTAGTTGACAAAGCTGTACGGGCTGGTGGGGTTGCGCATCGACACCAGGTCTTTCAGGAACGAGATCTGCATCTCGCTCTGCGATACCAGCGTGTTGCCGTGCCAGTGGTACTGCTGCTGCTTTTCCAGGAAGTGGGCGTCCAGCGGGCGGCCGGCATCGGCCTGCTCCTGCAGCGCGATGGCGAGCGCCAGGTTGGACGGCCCGAAGCCGATGCCAATCACGTCATGGACGGCGGGTGAGAGGTCGCGAAGCGTCATGGGTTCGGTCCTTGGCTGAAACAAGTCGGGAAGGGCGGGACGGCTCCCGCGGGCTGGCAGGGGAATCAGGGGCGCGGGGCGTCCGGCGCCGGCAGCAGCAGGTGCTCGCCGAAGAACCGCTCGCGCAGCAGCATCACCAGCATCGCGCGCTTGTGCGGGAAGTCGAACTCCTTGATCTTCGAGAAGCCTGCCTTGTCCAGGTTGGCAATCTGGCGCACGTGGTCGGCGCGCGGCTCGCCGACGATGCGCTGCGTGCGCGGATCGTCCAGGAACTGGTAGTGCTGGATGGCCGGGAACCACGCGGTCAGGAACTGCTTGCCGCGGAACGCCGGCTCGCCGATCAGCACGTGCCAGCCGCGGTCGTGATCCTGCGCGTCGTAGAACGGCGCGATGCGGTTTTCCTTGGCCCAGTAGACCTCGAAGTAGCCGAACGGCGTGTCGTCGAACGCGGCAATCAGCGGCAGCATGTGGCGGTCGTCGATCAGCCCCTGCAGATAGGCGCGATGCTTGGCCTCGTCGCCTTCCTCGTTCCAGAAGTACGCCACGTCGGGGTCGTTCATCCAGCGATGCAGCAGCGGCAGGTCGCGCGCCAGTTCGGCGGCGCGCAGCGTCAGCGTCTGGCCCAGCCAGGGGATGTACCGCGCGTAGACCACGCCGGACGGCTTGGGCGGGCGCTGCGGGTGGCGCTTGCCGTCCGTGATCGCGTAGCGCAGCGGATACGGGCCGGCGGACGGCGCCAGGTACAGCTCCGGCCGCTGCCAGAGCTGGCTGGCGTGCGCGCTGCCGTTGTCGAACACGCCCAGGCTGGCAAGCTGCCGCTCGGCGTCGCGCGATTCGATGCGCAGCCGCAGCGTGCGTGCGGCGCCATGGGCAAAGGCGGCATCGAGCGCGGCCATCGCCGCCGGCACCAGCGCGTCGGCGTCGCCTTCGAGCAGTTGCAGCGCGTTGGTGTCCAGCGCAAAGCGCGCGAGCTGGCGCTCGTCCTGCGTCACCGTGAGGCACTGGCCGTCATGGCGGCTCGTGCAGCGCAGCGCCGGCTGGGCGGCAAAGGATAGGTGGGTGAAGGCGGGAATCGGAGTCGGCATCGTTACTGTCCTGCGGAATGAGCGGGCATCGCTGCGTGGATCGGCATGCCTGTTGAGACGATGGACGTGGCGCGCGATTTACAGCGCGTCGGCCGTCTGCTGCACCGTCGCCGTGAAATGCCGGGCCAGCGCCCCGGCGATGTCGTCGAGCGCCTGCCCGGCCTCGGCCACGATGTTCCCCATGCGCAGGAACTCGTGGACCATGCCCGGGTACTCGCGCACGGTCATCGGCACGCCGGCTGCGGCCAGCTTGCGGCCGTAGGCTTGGCCCTCGTCGCACAGCGGGTCGCACTCGGCCAGCACGATCCACGCGGGCGCCACGCCAGCGTGATCGGCCGCGCGCAGCGGCGCAAAGCGCCAGTCCTCGCGGTCGCGCGCGTCGCGCAGGTACTGGCTGTAGAACCACTCGATCGTGTCGGTATCGAGCAGGTGGCCCTGGCCGTATTGCCGGTGCGAAGCCGTGTCCGTGGTGCCGCCCAGCCCCGCGTAGCACAGCACCTGCAGGCAAGGCCGGGGCAGCGCCGGATCGTCGCGCGCGGCCAGTGCCAGCACGGCGCTCAGTGTGCCGCCGGCACTGTCGCCCCCCACGGCGACGCGTGCCGGATCGAGCCCCAGCGCCGGCGCCTGCGCGCCCAGCCACGCCAGCGCGTCGATGGCGTCATGCACGGCCGTCGGAAACTTGTGCTCGGGCGCCAGCCGGTACGCTACCGACACCACGGCGCACGGCGTGCGCGCGGCCAGCGCACTGCATAGCGCTGCATGGGAGTCCAGGCTGCCCACCGTGAAGCCGCCGCTGTGAAAGTGCAGCAGCACGGGCAGCGGATCGCCATCGCCATGCGCGCGAGGGGCGTAAAGCCGGGCGTCGATGCGCTGGCCGTCGCGCGTGGGAATCGACAACGGCTCGACGCGGGGCAGCGGGGCGGGCGGCAGATCCAGCGCTGTCGACGCCGCGTCGAATTCGCGCCGCGCCTGCGCCGGCGTCAGTTCATGGATGACCGGGCGCTTGCCCGTGGCGGTGGCCATTTCCACCATGTCGAGCAGGGCTTCGAGATCGGGATGCAGGGGCATGGGATACGGGGCTGGGAATGCGTCAGGCGGCGGACGCCACGGGCAGCGGCTGGCTGTGCGTCGGCGCGGCGGAATCGGCCACGATCTGGCCGTTCTCGATCTTGATCATGCGGTCGGCCAGGTCGAAGTAGCGGTCGTCGTGCGAGATCACGAGCACGGCCTTGCCCTGCGCGCGCAGTTCCGGCAGCACCTCGCGATAGAAAATGTCCTTGAACAGCGGGTCCTGGTCGGCGGCCCATTCGTCCAGGATCAGCACCGGGCGGCGTTCCAGGCAGGCCACGATCAGCGCCAGCCGCTTGCGCTGGCCCTGCGACAGCGCCTGCGTGCTGAAGCGGCCATCGCGCACGCTGACCTTGTGGCCAAGCTGGAAGCGCGCGATCAGCCGGTTGGCCAGCGCCTCGTCCTGCGGGTCGTGGGCCAGCAGCGTGTCGAACAGGTGGAAGTCCGAGAACACGGCCGAGAACAGCGCGCGATAGTCGGCCAGATGCGCGGCATCGGCGGGCCGGCCGTTGTGCAGCAGGTGGCCCGACAGCGGCGGATACAGCCCCGCAATCAGCTTGGCCAGCGTGGTCTTGCCGCTGCCGTTGCCGCCCACCAGGAACACGATCTCGCCGGCGTGAAGCGTCAAATCGACCGGCCCCAGCGCAAAGAAGCTGTTCTCGGCCTCGTGGAAGTAGCGATGGCTGGCGCCGTCCAGCGCCACCGACGCAAACGGCGCGGCGGCCGGCGCGCGCGGTGGCGCCTCCGGCTCGGCATCGGCGCCCAGCGCCTCGATACGCGCGTAGGCCACGCGGCCCATGCTCAGCGCCGGCAGCGCGTTGAGCAGCGATTCCAGCGGCGACATGATGTACAGGAACATGATCGTGAACCCGGTCATCACGGCGGGGTCCAGCGGCGTGGCGCGCGGCGCGAACAGCACGCCGCCGATCACCGCGAAGAACAGGAAGCTGCCAAAGCCCAGCGCGACGAAGAAGATCGACAGGCCGCGCGTGCGCGCGCTGCGCACCGCTTCGAGCGTGGTCCCCAGGCTGTCGCGCAGGAAGCTGCGCTGCTTGTCGTGGTTCAGCTTCAGTTCGCGGGCGCCGGCCACCAGCGCCTTGAACTGGCCGTGCAGCGCATCCTGCGCGGTGCCGGCCTGCTTCAGGTGCACCAGCGCGCGGCGGTGGTTCAGGTGATAGACCCACGAGCCGATGCCCAGGATCGCGCAGGCGATGCCGAACGTCGGCAGCGACAGCCACGCCAGGTAGCCCAGGCAGCCCAGCACCACCATCGCGTTGGTCAGCACCACGGGAATCACCGACAGGCCATTGGCCACGTGCTGGCTGTCGTCGGCCAGCGCGGCCTGCACGCGCGCGTTGCCGGTCTGCTCGATGTGGGGGTAGGGCGCGCCGATAAAACGCTCGCAGATCTGCGCCCGGATGCGCGCCAGCGCACTCTGGCTCACGCGCACGAACAGCGTGGACGCCAGCGTGCGGCAGGCCAGCACCGCAATGGCCAGCGCCGCGAACGGCAGCGCCAGCCGCGGCGCGTCGGCGCCCTGGGTGGCCAGCACACGGTTGATCAGCGCGACCATGCTGACGGCGCAAAGGCCCGCGGCAAGACTGGCCCCGGCGGCCAGGACGATGGTCAGCCGCAGTTTGCGCGGCAACGAAGCAATGAGCGACATGCGGGAAGGGGATCGGATCGACACTGTCTGGAAGACGGGTGGCGACGGCCGAAAGTTAGGGCCCAGGCAGGGGTAAATTTCGCGGCGGGCTATCCGTCTGCTGTGGAAAGCGGTGCGCCATGTTTCCTCCGCTCTCCCGCACGCGGGGGGAGGGGCCGGGAGTAAAGGCCAGCGCCTCCAGCACCGCCACCCTCAAGCCCAACCCATGCTTCCCTTCCTGGCCCCTTACTTCCCCGGCCCGCTGCGCCCCTTCGCGGACCGCCTGTGCCTGGCGGCGCCGGCTGACGCCGTGCCGCAGCCGTGGGTCACCGAGGCGCTGGCACGCGTCGCGCAGGCGCTGGGCTGCGCCGATCGCCGCCCGCTGGCGGCTGCGTGGTTCCGCGACTACACGAAGGCTGTGCTGCCGGGCGCGCTGGTGGCGGCGGCCGTGTATCGGCGGTGCCTGCCGTTCGACCGGGCGTCGCTGCAGCTCGCGGCAAACGGGTATCTCGGCCGCCTGAACCTGCCCGACGATGGCGAGCAGGCGCCAGCCGGTACCCCGTTGCCGGCCTTGCTGTCACCGCTGGTCCATGTGGAAATGCCGAAGGTCGTCGCGGCGCTGGCCGCGGCTGCCAGGGTGCCCGAGCGATTGCTCTGGTGCACCGGGGGCGTCGCCGCAACCGGCATCGCGCGCCAGGTGGCGGTCCATCCGGCGCTGTCCGCCGGGGCAAGGGAAGAAGTGCTGGCGTGGATCGGCCACGCGGTGTCCGCCGACGGCCTCGCCAATCCGTTGCATGGCGCGTTCCGCCCCGGCGCGGAGCCCGGTGTGCCGGGCGTGGCGCCGGTGCGGCGCATCTGCTGCCTCAGCTACCGGCTGCCGGCGGAAGGCCACTGCGGCACGTGTCCGCGCGTGGCGGTCAGTGCTGCGCGTCCCGCGCGCGCCATTGGCGCCACAGCCACCACGCCGTGACGGCCACGGGCACGCCAAGCCCGACCCAGCACAGCGCGTCCCACGCGCCATCGCCAAAGATGCCGGCGGCCAGCCCTGCCAGCGACAGCGCGCCCAGCAGCCCCGGCATCGGCCACGTATCGTCCATCAGCTTCATGCCTGGTCTCCCGACAACTGCGGTGGCAGCGGCGCGCGCGCGTCCTCGCGGCTGCGGCGCGGCCGCTTGAGCCAGAAGATGAAGCCGGTGACCGTCGCGCCGGCCGTGATGACGGTCAGCAGCGCCCACAGGATCTGCAACGGCCGGCCCGCATAGTCGCCAAAGTGGAACGGCGCCGACAGCAGCAGCACCTGCAGGTACCACGGCATGCCGCGCACGGCGGCCACGCTGCCGTCCCCGGCGTCGACCAGCACGATGGCATAGACGCGCTTCTGCAGCTCGGTATGGCCGCGCAGCACCACGCCATAGTGGCGGCCGGTCGAGAATTCGGTATTGGGATAGAACACGAAGGCCGGGTCCTTGCCCGGCACCTCGCGGTGCGCCTGCTCCAGCGCGCGGTCCACCGGCACGAACGTGGCCGGCGTGGGGCCGGGCAGCGTGGCGATCAGGTGCTGGAGCTCGGTCTTCTGCCACACGCCGATGATCAGCGGCGAGAACGACAGGAACGTGCCCGTCAGCCCCACCACCAGCGCCCAGACCATCACGACGATGCCGAACAGGTTGTGCAGGTCGGCCTGCACGATCCGCACCGGCTTGCCGAACCGCACCAGCCCGAACGCCAGCTTGCGCATGAATGGCCCGTAGACCACCAGCCCGCTGATCAGGCTCAGCACGAACAGCACGCCGATGAAGCCGATGAAGAACTGCCCGGGCAGCCCCAGGAACAGGTTCAGGTGGAGCTTCAGGATGAAGCCGCTGAACGTCTCGCCCGGCGGGCCCGGCTTGCGCGTGGCGCCCGTGGCCGCGTCGAACTGCGTGGTCGTGCCGTTGCGCAGCTTCGGCTCTCCGGGCGGGCCCACGCGCACGCCCACGGCATCGGCATCGTCGTCGGCAAACGATATCGACTTGGCCACCTGGCCGGGATGCGCGGCCTGTGCGGCATCGACCAGCGACTGCAGCGGCGGACGCTGCGCCGGCACGGCCACGGTGCGCTCGGCGGCCACCAGGCCGTGGTGCTCCTGGCCCAGCAGGGCGTCGATGTCCTCGTGGAAGATCAGCAGCAGCCCGGTCACGCACAGCACCAGCAGGTTCAGCGTGCAGAGCAGGCTGGTCCAGCGGTGGATGGCATACCAGATGCGCAGGGTGGGGGCTTTCATGTGGGCTCCTGAGCGGCGCGGCCCCGCCGCCGGCAGGTACCGGAGGCGGGGCCGTTCAGGCCGGTGACGCGCAGCTTACCAGCGGTAGCTGGCCGTGCCGATGATGGTGCGGCGGCGGCCGTAGTAGCAGTTGGTCGCGCTGTCGCAGGCCGCCACGTACGTCTTGTCGAACAGGTTGTTGATGTTCAGGCGCAACGTGTAGTGCTTGGCAAACGAGTAGCTGGCGGCCAGGTCGAACAGCGTGAACGCCGGCACCTCGGTCACGTTGGTCTGGTCGTAGGTCTTGCTTACGTAGCGCACGCCGCCGCCCAACCACACGCCCTGCAGGAAGCCGAAGTTGCTGCCCAGGCGGTAGTCGGCCCACAGCGACGCCATGTGCTTCGGAATGTACTGCGGCGTCTTGCCCGCGTTCGGCGCGCTCGGGCCGGCCGCGGTGACTTCCGCGTCGGTGTACGTGTACGACGCCAGCACGTTCAGGTTCGGCGTGACAGCCCAGGTGCCTTCCAGCTCCACGCCGCGCGAGCGTACTTCGCCAATCTGCGAGAACTGGCCCGACACCGGCGACGTGGTCAGCACGTTTTCCTGCGTCAGGTTGAACAGCGACAGCTGCGCAAAGCTGCGGCTGCCGGCGGGCTGGAACTTCAGGCCGGCCTCGTATTGCTTGCCGGTGGTGGGCTTGGGCGTGCCGCCGCCGAACAGCGTGGTGGCGCCGGTGGGCTCGAACGACGTGGAGTACGAGAAGTACGGCGACAGCCCGTACGGGCCTTCCCACAGCACGCCGGCGCGGCCGGTGAACTTGCCGTCGTTGGTGCCGGTGTTGGCCACCGCACCCGTTGCCAGCGTCTTGGTATCGGTATCGACACGGGCCTTGTCGTAGCGGCCGGCGGCCTGGAAGACAAAGCGGTCCGCCACGCGCAGCATGTCCTGCAGGTAGAAGCCGATCTGGCTGCGGCGCACGTCGCTGTCGGTCTGGTAGGCCGTGCGCACGAAGTTGCCGTACTGCGGGTTGAAGATGTTCAGCGGCGGCTCGGTGGTGGCGGTGGGGATGCCGGAGGCCGGCGTCACGGCGGTCTGGCCCAGCAGCCGGTCGAAGTGCGACCATGAATAATCCACGCCGGCCAGGATCGTGTGATCGAAGATGCCGTGCTTGACCTTGACCTGGGCCTGGTTGTCCACCGTGAACACGTCGAACGATTCGCTCGAACGCAGGCCCAGGCGGCGCAGCAGGTACGGGCCGTTGGGCGGGTTCGCCACCAGGCCGCTGTTGCTGCCGATGTTCTCGTAGCTGGCGTACTGGTGCGCGTAGCGCAGGTTCTGGCGCAGCGTCAGCGTGTCGTTGACGCGGTGCGAGAACTCGTAGCCCGCCACGTACTGCTCGCGCTTGAAGCGGTCAAAGCCGGGCTCGCCGGTGAACAGGCTGGTCGGGATCTTCGACCCGTTGGCCAGCGGCGTGATGGTGCCCAGCGCGGGCAGGAAGTTGGCGCTGTTGCCGGCGTCGTCGTGCAGGACCTGCGTGTAGAACGTGAAGTTCGTATCGGCGGTCGGGCGCCACGTGATCTGCGGCGCGATGAAGAAGCGGTTGTCGTCGGCGTGGTCGGTCTGGGTGCCGCTGTCGCGCGCCAGCGCGGTCACGCGGTAGAGCACCTTGCCGTCCTGGTCCAGCGCGCCGGTGAAGTCGCCCGAGACTTCCTTGCGGTTGTAGTTGCCGAAGCTCAGGTTGATCTCGTTGGACGACTCGGCCTGCGGACGCTTGCTGACCTGGTTCACCAGCCCGCCCGGCGACGTCTGGCCGTACAGCACCGACGACGGCCCGCGCACGATATCCACGCGCTCCAGGCTGTACGGGTCGATGTCCCAGTAGGCATAGCCGCCGGACCACGGCAGCTTCAGGCCGTCCAGGTACTGGCCGTTCTGCGCGGCGTTGAAGCCGCGGATGTAGAACGTGCCGCGCCGCGTGTCGACGATCGGCTGCGTGCGCACGCCGGCGCTGTAGCGCAGCGATTCCTCGACCGTGGTCGAGCCCTGGCTGCGGATCTGGTCCGCCGTGATCACGCTGATCGACTGCGGCGTGTCCTCGATCGGCACGTCGGACTTGGTGCCCGAGGTCGACTTCTTGCCCGCCGGCCCGTAGTTTTCGGCCACGGTGTCGGCGCGTACGCTGACCGTGGGCAGCGTGGTCTCGCTACCCGTGGCCGGTGCGCTGGTCTGCGCGTACGCGGCCTGCATCGATACGGCCAATGCCAGCGCGGTCAGCGCGAACGGTTGACGGCTCCCCTGGGTCTGGCTCGACCCACCGCTTCTACCCCTTTTCATATTTCTCCTGATTTCTGCAGTTTTTCTGATGGCGCGCACATTCTAAATACAAATCATTCGCATTTCTATTGCGAGGCGATTGCGGAATACCTACGTCGGGAGGGTTGCGGCACGGCGGTCTGCTACGTCGGCGGCGGACCCTGTCGTGCCAGGCGCCGGCGCGGGGGCATCGAGCCAGCGGGCAAGATCGGCCAGCAGCCGGGGATCCCGGACGATGGCGTGGTGGTCCACGCCGTCCAGCACGGCCTGGCCGGCCGGCTCGCCAGCCCGTTGCGCCAGCCGTGCGATGGCATCGTCACGACCCGTGCGCCACCACACAAACCGTGGCGCCTGTACGACAGGTACGGCCGCCTCCGCCGATACCAGCCCGCCAAGCCGATGCGCGGCGACGAACATCTGGGCCAGTTCGTCGGCGCCGGGCACCCCCTGCGTCGACGCCACCAGTGGCACCAGCAGTGCGGCCACGCCAGCCACATCGGGCGCGGCGGCCACCGGCGTGGAGATCGCCAGCGGCGCGCTGCCGGGCAGCAGGCGCGCGGCGAACGCCTGCAACGCGGCGGGCCAGCCCGGTGCCTGGGTATCGTCCGCTGGCGCGGCCTCGGGCACGAACGGGTCCACCAGGCCCAGCCATTCCACTGCCTGCCCCTGCTGTTCGAGCTCGCGGGCCATCCAGGTAGCCAGCGTGGCGCCGACCGACCAGCCGAGCAGGCGATACGGCCCCTGTGGCTGCGCGGCGCGCCATTCGCGCACGTAGTCGGCCGCCAGCGCGGCCAGCGACGTGTCGCGCCACGCCGGATCGCCCACCGCGCGCGACTGGAAGCCGTAGACGGTGCAGTGGCGCCCCAGCGCGGCGGCGATGGCGTCGTAGTCGAACAGCGTGCCGAGCGCCGCGTGGACCACCGCCACCGGCGGCAGCGCGCCGGCGGCCGGCCCCTGCACCAGCACGCGCAGCGCCGTCGGCGCGGACGGTGCCTCGGCCTGCCCGTCGGGCAGCAACTGGCCGATGGTCGGCGTACGCATCAGGTCGCGCAGCTTCAGGTCGATGCCAAGCGTCTTGTTGGCCCGCACCCGCGAAATCACCTTCAGGCTCAGCAGCGAATCGCCGCCCAGCGTGAAGAAGTTGTCGTCCAGCCCCACGCGCGCCACGCCCAGCACGTCTTGCCAGACCTGCGCCAGCCAGCGCTGGGCCTCGGTGCGCGGCGCAACGAACTGGTCGGTCGTCACGGCCTCGGGCGCGGGCAGCGCGCGGCGGTCCAGCTTGCCGTTCGGCGTCATCGGCAGCGCGTCGAGCACCACAAACGCGGCCGGCACCATGTAGTCGGGCAGTTCGGCAGCCAGCGCGGCGCGGATTGCGTCGACGTCGATGCGCACCCCGTCGGCGGCGACGACATAGCCCGCGAGCCGCGCACCGGATGGCCCGTCCACCGCCAGCACCGCCGCATGGGCAACGCCAGCCTGCGCGGCAATCCGCGCCTCGATCTCGCCCGGCTCGATCCGGAAGCCCCGGATCTTGAGCTGCTGGTCGATCCGGCCCAGGTATTCAAGCTGCCCGTCGGGCAGCCAGCGGGCGAGGTCGCCAGTGCGATAGAGACGTGCGCCGTCGTCGGCAAACGGGTCCGGTACGAAGCGCTCGGCCGTCATCGCCGCGCGGTTCAGGTAGCCGCGCGCCAGGCCCTCGCCGCCGATATACAACTCCCCGGCCACGCCGGGCGGCACGAGGTTCAGTTCGGCATCGAGCAGGTAGCAGCGGCGGTCGCCCACGGGGCGGCCAATCGGCGCATACGTACCGGTGAAGTCGGCCGCGTCGGCCCGGACCTTCCACACCATCGGCGTGACCACGGTCTCGGTCGGGCCGTAGCCGTTGATGTAGGTCTGGGCACCCAGCGCCCGGCGCGCCTGCGCAAAGGCACCGCGCGGCATCGCTTCGCCGCCGAACGAGTAGAGCGCCACCGGCGGATGCTCGCCGCGTTGCTCGCAATGCTCGGCCAACTGGCGCAGGTAGGCCGGCGGAAAACCGGCGTTGGTCACGCCGTGGCGGGCCATGGCCTCGGCGGTCTGCTCGGGCGTCCAGAGCGTGTCATCGCGCAGCACCAGCGAGCCGCCGCAAGCCAGCGCGCAAAGCCAGCGCTCGTGGGCGCCATCGAACGCGAACGACAGGAAGTGCAGCTCGCGCGAGGCGGGCGTCATCTCGTAGAGGTCGATGGTCGCCGCCACATGCATCGCCAGCGGCCCGTGCGACACGCACACGCCCTTGGGCCGGCCCGTCGAGCCCGACGTGTAGATCACGTAGGCCAGCTGGTCCGGATGGACGGCGACCTCGCCCAGCGGCGCCACATCGGCACTGACCATGTCGAGCGTCAGCACGGGCAGCGCGGCGGGGGCCGGCAACACGTCGAGCAGCGCCGGCTCGGTCACCAGCAGCCGGATTGCGCTGTCGTCGAACAGGTACGCCAGCCGGTCCTTCGGATAGCTGGGATCAAAAGGCACATAGGCCGCCCCGGCCCGCATCACGGCCAGCAGCGCCACGATGATGTCGGGCGAGCGGGACAGCGCGATGCCGACGCGATCCTCTGCGCTGATGCCGCGCGCACGCAGCGTGGCCGCCAGCCGGCCCGCACGGGCCAGCAGATCGCCATAGCGCAGCGACTGCTCGCCGCAGATCACGGCGATGGCGTCAGGCTGCGCGGCGGCATGGCGGGCGATATGGGCGTGGACGGGCAGGCAGTCATCGGCCGGCGCGATGCCGTGGCCGATCTGCAGCAGTGCCGCCAGCGCGTCCGGCGTCAGCAGGCTCCAGCGGCCCACCGTGCCGGCCGTGTCGATGCCGGCCAGCAGCGCCATCATCTGTGCGCCCAGCCGTTCCACCTGCGCCGCGTCGAACGCACGCCGCATGTACGTGAAGCTCAGCCGCAGCGTCTGCCGCAGGCTCACCTCGACGTCCATCTCGTACTCGGTCAGGCCCGTGCTGCCCTGGGTCTCCAGCCGCAGCCCGCTGCGCGTGGCCGACGCCAGCGCGTCTTCCAGCGGGAAGTTCTCGAACACCAGGATGCTGTCGAACAGACGCTGCCCGGCCTGGCCGCCCCAGCGCTGGATATCGGACAGCGGCGTGTGGCCGTGCTCGCGCGCCGCCACGTTGAACGCCTGCAGCTGCCGCAGCCACTCGCCGATATCCTGCTCGGCGCGCGGCGTGGCGATGACCGGCAGCGTGTTGATGAACAGCCCCAGCATCTGCTGCGCGCCCGGCACGTCGGCCGGACGGCCCGCCACGGTGGCACCGAACGCCACGCGCCGCTGGCCCGTGTAGCGCTGCAACAGCAGCAGCCACGCGGCCTGCACCACGGTGTTCAGCGTCACCTTGTGCGCGCGGGCAAAGGCGGCCAGCCGGTCGGTCATCGCCTGGCTGCACGCCTGCTGCAACAGGCCGTAGCCCTGGCCCGACCCGGGCGCCTGCACGGTCTCCGCCAGCCGCGTCGGCGTGTCGAAACCGTCCAGCGCACCGGCCCAGAACGTCCGTGCCGCATCGGCATCGCGCATCTGGAGCCAGCCGATGTAGTCGGCAAAGCGGCCCGCCGGCGCGTTCACCGGCTCGCCGGCATAGCGCTGCAGCACTTCGCCCAGCAGTTGCGACGTGCTCCAGCCGTCGACCAGCAGGTGGTGGACCGTCCACACCAGATGATGGCGGGCGGCACCGGTGCGCACCAGCGCCAGCCGCATCAGCGGCGGCTGTTCGAGGTCGAAGCCCCGTGCCAGTTCGTCGGCCGCCAGGGCGTCCAGCGCGGCCGCGTGGTCGTCGCGGCCCGACCAGTCATGCTCGGCAATCGGCAGTGCCACGTCGTGCGCCACCCATTGCAGCGGCTGCTCGCCGCGCGGGACAAAGCCCGTGCGCAGCGTGTCGTGGCAGGCCAGCGTGTCCTGCCACGCCCGCGCAAAACGGGCCGGGTCCAGCCCGTCGATGTCAACGCGCAACTGGTTGATGTAGGCATGGCCGGCATCGGCCCGCGCCACGCTGTGGTACAGCATGCCGGCCTGCATCGGCGACAGCGGATAGATGTCCTGCACGCGCGCGGCGTCCAGGCCCAGGCTGTCCAGTTGCGGCTGCGACAGCCGCGCCAGCGGAAAATCGCCGCTGCGCAGCGCGTCGCGGCGCCGGGGCGCCTGCGGGGCGGCTGCCGCTGACTCGGCCATCACGGTCGCGGCCGCGGCCACCACGGCCAGCGTCTGGCCCTCGAACAGGTGCTTCGGCGTCAGGTGCCAGCCCAGCGCCCGCATGCGGGCCACGATCTGCAGGCTCAGGATCGAATCGCCGCCCAGTTCGAAGAAGTTGTCGGCCCGGCCCACGCGCGCCACCTTCAGCACGTCGCGCCAGACCCCGGCCAGCGTTTCCTCGATCCCGGCCTGTGGCGCCTCGTAGGCGGCCGTGCCCGTAAAGTCGGGCGACGGCAGCGCGCGGCGGTCCAGCTTGCCATTCGGCGTTACCGGCATGCGGTCCAGCACGACCACCGCGCCCGGCACCATGTAGTCCGGCAGCGCCTGCGCCAGCCACTGGCGCAGCGTGTCGGCCTGCGCCGTGGCACCGGCGACCGGCACCACGTAGGCCACCAGCCGCGCCGGGCCGTCCTGCGTCTGCGCGATCACCACGGCCTCGCGCACGCTGTCGTGCGCCAGCAGCCGCGCCTCGATCTCGCCCAGTTCGATGCGCAGCCCGCGAATCTTCACCTGATGGTCCAGGCGGCCCAGATACTCGATCTGCCCGCCGGCCAGCCGCCGCGCGAGGTCGCCGGTGCGATAGAGCCGCTCGCCGTGCGAGCCGTGCGGATCGGCCACGAAGCGCTCGGCCGTCAGCGCCGCGCGGCCCAGATAGCCGCGCGCCAGCCCGGCGCCGCCAAGATAGAGTTCGCCGGCCACGCCATCGGGCACCGGTTGCAGCGCCGCGTCCAGCACGTGGGCGCTGACGTTGGCAATCGGGTGCCCGATCGGCACCACGTGGCCGGGGTCGGTGCGGCAGGTCCAGTGCGTGACGTCGATGGCCGCCTCGGTGGGGCCGTACAGGTTGTGCAGCCCCGCGTGCGGCAGCAGCGCCAGCGTGCGGCGCGCCAGGTCGGCGGGCAACGCCTCGCCGCTGCAGACGATATGACGCAGCGTGCCGCAGGCGTCCGCCACGGCCGCATCGGCGACGAACGCCTGCAGCATCGACGGCACGAAGTGCAGCGTCGTGACCCGATGCTGCGCGATCAGCGCGGCAATGCGCTGCGGATCGCGATGATCGCCCGGCGCGGCCAGCGCCAGCCGCGCGCCGGTCATCAGCGGCCAGAAGAACTCCCAGACCGACACGTCAAAGCTGAACGGCGTCTTCTGCAGCACGGTGTCGGCGCCATCGAGCCGGTATTGCCGCTGCATCCACCAGAGCCGGTTGAACAGCGCGCCGTGGCGGTTTGCGGCACCCTTGGGCCGACCGGTCGACCCCGACGTGTAGATGATGTAGGCCAGATGCTCGGGCGACAGCGCCGGCGCGGGATTGCCCGCGTCGCCATCGTCGTGCCCGGCCCTTGCGCGCAGGTCCAGCGGCGTGATCGCGTGCGATAGCGGCGGCATCGCGTCTGGCCGTTGCGCCAGCACCAGCGCCACGCCGCTGTCCTCGATCATGTAGCGCAGGCGGTCGGCCGGGTAGTCGGGATCGAACGGCACGTAGGCGCCGCCGGCCTTCAGGATGGCCAGCAGCGCCACCACCATCTCGAACGAGCGCTCGGCCAGCACGCCCACGGGCACGTCCGGCCCCACGCCGCGCGCGATCAGCCGGTGCGCCAGTGCGTTGGCGCGGCGGTTCAGCGCGCCGTAGGTCAGCGACTGGTCGCCCAGGCACAGCGCGATGGCGTCGGGTTGGGCGGCGGCGTGGGCTTCGAACAGGCGATGCACGGGCTGGCTGGGCGGATACGGCTCGGCCACGGCGCCTTGCGCCAGCGCGGCACGCGCTTCGGCCGGCGCCAGCAGGCCGATGCCCGCCAGCGGGCGCGCGGCGTCGGCGGCCATCTGGCGCAGCACCGCGAACAGGCTGGCGGCCAGTTGCCGCGCATGGTCCTCGGCCAGCAGCGCGCGGTCGAAGCGGCAGGTCAGGTGCAGCGGATCGGCCTGGTTCTGCGCGAACAGCAGCGTCAGCGGGTAGTTGGTCTCGGCAAGGTTGCGCACACCCGAGAACGCCAGCCCGCCCGGCGTGCGGCGCAGCGCGGCATCCACGGGGTAGTTCTCGAACACGACGATCGAGTCGAACAGCGCCTGCCCGCCGTGGCCGGCCCAGCGCTGGATATCGTAGAGCGGCGTGTGCTCGTGCTCGCGGATGGCAAGGTTGCGCGCCTGCACCTCGCGCAGCCAGTCGCCCACGGTCATGGCGGCTTGCGGCGCGGCCACCACGGGCAGCGTGTTGATGAACAGCCCGAGCATCTGCTGCGCGGCCGGCAGGTCGGCCGGGCGCCCGGCCACCGTGGCGCCAAACGCCACGCACGGCTGGTTCGTGCAGCGTTGCAGCACCAGCAGCCACGCGGCCTGCACCAGCGTGTTCAGCGTCACCTTCTGCGCGCGGGCAAAGCTGGCCAGTGCGGCGGTTTCGTCGGCATCGAGCTGGTGATGGTGCTCGCCCTGGCCCTGGCCGTTTTCCGGCGCCGGCAGCGCGGCCAGCAGCCGGGTCGGGGCGTCCAGCGGCGCAAGCTGTTGTTGCCAGAACGCCCGGCTCGCGTCGGCATCGCGCGACTGGAGCCAGCCGATGTAGTCGCCAAAGCGGCCCGCCGTAGCGGGCAGCGCCTCGCCGGCGTAGTGGCGCAGCACCTCGCCGAGTAGCTGGGCCGTGCTCCAGCCATCCAGCAGCAGGTGGTGGACGGTCCAGACCAGATGGTGCTGGTCCGGCCCGGTGCGCAGCAGCGCCACGCGCATCAGCGGCGGCCGGGCAAGGTCGAAGCCCATGGCGCGCTCGCTGGCGGCAAAGGCGTCGATCTCGGCCGCGTCGCGCCCGGTCCAGTCTTCGATCCGTACCGGCAGCGCCGCGTCGCGGGCCACCCACTGCAGCGGCTGGCCGGCGCGATGGAGAAAGCCGCAGCGCAGGCTGTCATGGCGCGCCAGCGCGGCCTGCCACGCGGCCGTGAAGCGCGCCGGATCGACACCGGTCACGTCCACGCGCAACTGGTTGGTATAGGCGCTGCCGTGCTCGCCGAACACGCTGTGGAACAGCATGCCGGCCTGCATCGGCGACAGCGGGTACAGGTCTGCCGTGGCGGCCGGGTCCAGCGCCAGCGCGTCCAGCTCGGCCTGCGACAGCCGCGCCAGCGGGAAGTCGGACGGCGTCAGCCCGACGGCGCCCGACGTGCAGTGGTTGACCACGTCCTCCAGCGCCGCGCGCAGGCTGGCAGCCAGCGCGTCGATGGCGGAGGCGGCGTAGCGGCCACGCGCATAGGCCAGCGACAGCCGCAGTTGGCCATCCTGCACCTGCCCGCTGACGGCCAGCGGATGCGACAGCGGCGTGGCGGCGTCCTGGTTGGCGCCGGTGGCACCGGCCGCGCGCTGCCACGGGGCGTCGCCCGCCAGCGTGGCATCGACCTGGCCCAGGTAGTTGAAGACGACCTCCGGCCGCGGCACGGCGGCCAGGGCCTGCTGCTGCGCGGGCGTGCCAAAGCGGCGCAGCAGGCCATAGCCGATACCTTCGCCCGGCACGGCGCGCAGTTGCTCCTTGACGGCGCGGATGGCGTGGCCCACGTCGCCGCTGGCATCCAGCGCCACCGGGAACACGGTCGTGAACCAGCCGACCGTACGGCTCAGGTCGATGGCGTCATCGACGCCGGCCGCGCGGCCATGGCTTTCCAGATCGATCAGCACCTGCGCGCGTTGCGTCCAGCCCGACAGCGCACGAGCCAGCGCGGTCAGCAGCAGGTCGTTGACGCGCGTGCGGTAGGCGGCCGGCGCGCGTTGCAGCAGCGCCTGCGTCAGGTCGGCCGGCAGGGTCAGATGGACGTGCGCGCGCGCTGCCATCGTGCACGGCGCGTCGGCATTGACGGTCGGCAGCGTGGCGTCGATGCCAGCCAGCGCCTGCCAGTGCGGCAACTCGTCGGCCCGGCGCGCGGCGTGGTCGCGCAGCGCCAGCGCCCAGCGCTGGTACGACGCGGTGCGTGGCGGCAGCGCGGGTGTGTCGCCTTGCAGGCGCTGGCGATAGGCCGCCAGCAGGTCTTCCACGAGCACGCGCCACGACACGCCATCGACAACGACGTGGTGGATCACCAGCAGCAGTTGCCACGCGCCGCCGGTTTCCAGCGCCACGGCCCGCAGCAGCGGACCGTTGGCGATATCGAGGCTGCGCTGGGCCGCCTCGCAGTGCGCCAGCCGCCCGGATTCGTCATCGGCATGGCGCACCCACAGCAGATCGGCGCACGGCTCCGCGTCGGCATAGACCTGCTGCCAGCCGCTGCCATCAGGGGTGAAGCGCAGCCGCAGCGCGTCGTGGTGGGTGACGATGTCGTCGAGGGCCCGGCGCAGCGCGTCGGTATCCAGGCCGTCGCGGCAGTCCAGCAGCACTGACTGGTTCCAGTGGTCGCGGCGCGGCATCGGCTGGGCGAAGAAGTCGGCCTGGATCGGCAGCAGCGGCACGGCGCCACGCGGCGCGGCATGGTCGTCGACAACGTCGGCGCCCACCGGCACCGCCACGGCGGCCAGTTCGGCCAGCGTCTGGCGCTCGAACAACTGGCGTGGCGTCAGCAGCCAGCCCGCCGCGCGGGCACGCGCGACAATCTGCAAGCTCAGGATCGAATCGCCGCCCAGTTCGAAAAAGTTGTCGGCCCGGCCCACGCGCGGCACGCCCAGCACGGCCGCCCAGATGGCGGCCAGCGCGGTCTCGGCATCGCCCTCGGGCGCGACGAACGCCTGGGCGCTGTCGAACGTCGGCGCGGGCAGCGCGCGGCGGTCGAGCTTGCCGTTCGGCGTCATCGGCAGCGCGTCGAGTACGACGAACGCGGCCGGCACCATGTAGTCGGGCAGTTCGGCAGCCAGCGCGGCGCGGATTGCTTCGACGTCGATGCGCGCACCGTCGGCGGCGACGACATAGGCCGCCAGCCGCGCACCGGATGGCCCGTCCACCGCCAGCACCGCCGCATGGGCAACGCCAGCCTGCCCGACGATCCGCGCCTCGATCTCGCCCGGTTCGATCCGGAAGCCCCGGATCTTGAGCTGTTGGTCGATCCGGCCCAGGTATTCAAGCTGACCGTCCGGCAGCCAGCGGGCGAGGTCACCGGTGCGATAGAGCCGCGCGCCATCCTCGGCAAACGGGTCCGGTACGAAGCGCTCGGCCGTCATGGCCGCGCGGTTCAGGTAGCCGCGCGCCAGGCCCTCGCCGCCGATATACAACTCCCCGGCCACGCCGGGCGGCACGAGATTCAGTTCGGCATCGAGCAGGTAGCAGCGGCGGTCGCCCACGGGGCGGCCAATCGGCGCATACGTACCGGTGAAGTCGGCCGCGTCGGCGCGGACCTTCCACACCATCGGCGTGACCACGGTCTCGGTGGGGCCGTAGCCGTTGATGTAGGTCCGGGCACCCAGCGCCCGGCGCGCCTGCGCGAAGGCGCCGCGCGGCATCGCCTCGCCGCCGAACGAGTAGAGCGCCACCGGCGGATGCTCGCCGCGTTGCTCGCAATGCTCGGCGAGTTGGCGCAGGTAGGCCGGCG
This sequence comes from Cupriavidus sp. SZY C1, assembly GCF_032190535.1. Classification (NCBI taxonomy): domain Bacteria; kingdom Pseudomonadati; phylum Pseudomonadota; class Betaproteobacteria; order Burkholderiales; family Burkholderiaceae; genus Cupriavidus; species Cupriavidus sp. SZY C1. The sequence continues at coordinate 111,133 of NZ_JAUANU010000005.1, read as the reverse complement.
GAAAACCGGCGTTGGTCACGCCGTGTTGGGCCATGGCCTCGGCGGTCTGCTCCGGCGTCCAGAGCGTGTCATCGCGCAGCACCAGCGAGCCGCCGCAGGCCAGCGCGCAGAGCCAGCGCTCGTGGGCGCCATCGAAGGCGAACGACAGGAAGTGCAGTTCCCGAGACGCCGGGCTCATCTCGTAAAGCTCGATGGTCGCCGCCACATGCATCGCCAGCGGCCCGTGCGACACGCACACGCCCTTGGGCCGGCCCGTCGAGCCCGACGTGTAGATCACGTAGGCCAGCTGGTCCGGATGGACGGCGACCTCGCCCAGCGGCGCCACATCGGCACTGACCATGTCCAGCGTCAGCACAGGCAGCGCGGCGGGGGCTGGCAGCACGTCGAGCAGCGCCGGCTCGGTCACCAGCAGCCGGATTGCGCTGTCGTCGAACAGGTACGCCAGCCGGTCCTTCGGATAGCTCGGGTCGAACGGTACGTATGCCGCCCCGGCGCGCATCACGGCCAGCAGGGCGACGATGATGTCGGGCGAGCGGGACAGCGCGATGCCGACGCGATCCTCGGCGCTGATGCCGCGCGCACGCAGCGTGGCCGCCAGCCGGTCCGCACGGGCCAGCAGATCGCCATAGCGCAGCGATTGCTCGCCGCAGATCACGGCGATGGCGTCAGGCTGCGCGGCGGCATGGCGGGCGATATGGGCGTGGACGGGCAGGCAGTCGTCGTCCGGCGCGATGCCGTGGCCGATCTGCAGCAGTGCGTCGCGTTCGCTGCTGTCGAGCAGGTCCACGGCGCCGAGCGCCACGGACGGGTCGTCGGCCAGTTGCCCCAGCAGCCGCAGGTAGTGGCGTGCCAGCCGCTGCACGGTGGCCGCGTCGAACAGTTCACGCGCGTAGAGGAACGACGCGTGAATGCGGCCGGCCGAGTCTTCGCGCGTGTCGAGCGTCAGTTCCAGCGCCGTGCTGCGCTCGCCCACGGGCGCGCTTTCGAGTTCGAGGTCGGGCAGCGACACCCGCGCGGCGCGGTCGCCCCGCCGATGGTTGTGCACGACCTGGAACAGCGGGTGGTAGCTCATGCTGCGCGCCGGTTGCAGCGCATCCACCAGTTGCTCGAATGGCAGGTCCTGGTGCGCCTGCGCGCCCAGCACGGCCTGCCGGATGCCGTCCAGCAGCGCGGACAGCGGCTGGCGCCCGTCGATGCGGCCGCGCACGATCTGCGTGTTGACGAACAGGCCCACCACGCGCTCGGTCTCGATACGGTTGCGGCCGGCCACCGGCACGCCGACGCAGATGTCGCCGCTGCCCGTATAGCGGTGCAGCAGCGCGTGGAAGCCGGCCAGCAGCGCCATGAACAGCGTGCCGCCCTGAGCCTGTGCGCGCGTGCGCAGCCGGGCGGCCAGCGTGTCGGGCAGGTCGATCTCGCACCGGTCGGCCACGTACGCGGCGGCGGCCGGGCGTGGGCGGTCGGTCGGCAGCGCCAGTACGTCGGGTGCGCCGGCCAGCGTGTCGCACCACCACGCCAGTTGGCGCTCGCGTTCGCCGGCTTCGAGCCAGTTGCGTTGCCAGGCCGCGTAGTCGGCGTAGCCGATGGGCTGGGCCGGCAGCGCCAGCGCCTGGCCGGCGCGTTGTGCGCGGTATGCGGCGGCCAGTTCGTCGATCAGCAACTGCATCGACCAGCCATCGGAGACGATGTGATGCATCACCAGCACCAGCCGGTGGGCCTGCGTGCCCAGCTTCAGCAGGTGCACGCGCAGCAGCGGCGCGTGGCCGAGGTCGAACGGTGCCTCGGCAATGGCGGCGGCGCGGGCATCGGCGGCGGACGGGTCGGCGGACAGGTCGGTGACCGGTAGCGCGATCGTCACCGCCGGGCGCACCCGCTGCGTGACCTGGCCATCGGCATCGGCCACAAAGGCGGTGCGCAGCGCGTCGTGGCGCTGGGCCAGCACGGCAAAGGCGGCTTCCAGCGCGGGCACGTCCAGCGTGCCGCGCAGGTCGACGCTGCTGCTGATGTGATACGCGGCGCTGTCCGGCTCGAAGCGGTGCAGGAACCACTGCCGCTGCTGCGCGTACGACAGCGGCGCGTCATGCACGGCGCCGGCGTCGGCGCGCGGCAGCGCGGGAATCGGCAGTTGCGCGAATGCGATGCCTTGCTCGGCCATCTTGTCGAGGAAGGCGCGGCGCTGGGCCGGCGCCAGCGTGGCAAAGCGCGCGGCCAGACGCGCCGCGGTGTTGGCTTCGATCATTCAGACTGACTCCAGGGAATTGGCAAACACTTCAAGCTCCAGCAGGGCGGCTTCGTCGGCATGGCGTTGCTGCGACGGCAGCGCGGCGGCCAGTTCGACCAGCGTCGCCGCGCCGAACAGCAGCGCCAGCGGCGCGTCGATGCCGAGTTCGCCCTGGATGCGGGAGAGAAGCTGGACGGCCAGCAGCGAGTGGCCGCCCAGGGCAAAGAAGTTGTCATGGCGATGCACCACGGGCACGTGCAGCAGGTCTTGCCAGATGGCGGCCAGCCGGATCTCCACGTCGCCCTGCGGCGGCTCGCCGGCGGTGGCCAGCGGCGCATTGGCCGCGGGCAGCGCGCGGCGGTCCAGCTTGCCGTTGGCGGTCAGCGGCAGCGCATCGAGCAGCACGATGGCGGCCGGCACCATATGGCCCGGCAGCACGGCCGCCAGCGCGCGGCGCAGCGCGGCCGCATCGGGCTGCGCGCCGGCGTCGGGCACGGCATAGCCCACGAGCTGCACGCCGGTGTCGGCCGAAGCGGCGACCACGGCGGCCTGCCGGATGCCCGGCAGCGCGGCCAGTTGCGCGGCGATTTCGCCGGGCTCCACGCGGAAGCCGCGGATCTTGACCTGGTCGTCGATGCGGCCCAGGTACGCGAAGCGGCCGTCGGCATGGCGCCGCACGCGGTCGCCGGTGCGATACAGGCGCGCGCCGTCGGCCGCGAACGGGTCCGGCACGAAGCGGTCCGCCGTCAGTGCCGCGCGGCCCAGGTAGCCGCGCGCCAGGGCCGGGCCGCCCAGGTACAGCTCGCCGGCTACGCCATCGGGCAGCGGCTGCAAGTCGGCGTCCAGCACGTGGGCGACGGTGCCGGCCAGCGGCTGGCCCAGCGGCAGGCCGGCGCCGGGCCGGGGCGTGGTGCCGGCCACATGGACCAGCACACCGACCGTGGTTTCGGTCGGCCCGTAGTGATTGACGAGCCGGCAGTCCGGCCGCGCCGCGTGGATGCGCGCGCGCAGCGCGGCGTCGGTGGCCTCGCCGCCGAGCACGAGCGTATGCGCGGGCAGCACGTCGGCCTCTGGCACGCCGGCCGCCGTCGCGCCATCGAGCAGCGCCCGCAGGTGGCTTGGCACGATCTTGAGCACGTCGACGCCATGGCCGGCCATGTCGCGCGCAAACGCCGCCGCATCGAACACGCAGCGGCGCTCGGGCAGGTGCAGCGCGGCGCCGCTGGCCAGCGCGCCGAACAGCACGGTGTGGCCCAGGTCGGCGGCCGGCGTGGACACCATCGCCATGCGCAGGCCCGGCGGCAGCGCCAGTTCGGCCAGCACGCCATGCAGGTAGTGCGCCAGCGCGGCGTGCGAGATGCCCACGCCCTTGGGCCGGCCGGTGGAGCCGGACGTGTAGATCACGTAGGCCAGATGGCGCGGATCGAGGTCGACGGCCGGGTTGGCCGCGTCGCCGTCGTACAGCGCCGGCGCCGTCAGGTCGATCACCGGCACGGCGCACGCGGCCGTCTGCGGCAGGCCGGCGTGGCGCGTCAGCAGCAGCGTCACGCGGCTGTCGTCGACCATGTAGGCCAGCCGGTCGGCCGGGTAGTCTGGATCGAACGGCACGTAGACGCCGCCGGCCTTGAGGATGCCCAGCAGTGCCACGGCCATTTCCACCGAGCGCTCGGCCAGCACGCCCACCGGCACGTCGGGCCCGACGCCGCGCGCCAGCAACCGCGCGGCCAGCGCGTTGGCGCGGCGGTTGAGCTCGCGGTAGCTCAGCGTCTGGCCGTCGGCGGTCAGTGCAACGGCGTCCGGCGTGGTGGCCGCGTGGGCCTCGAACCGGTAGTGGGCCAGCGGCTGCACCGGCACCGGCGCGGGCGGCGCGGCCACCGATGTCGGCGACAGGCCGATCTGGCCCAGCGGACGCGCCGCATCGCGCGCCATGTCCCGCATCACGTGGTATAGGCTCTGCGCCAGCCGCTGCGCCTGGGCGTCATCGATCCGCGCGCGGTCGAAGCGGCAGGTCAGGCGCAGCACGTCGGTCTGCGCCAGCACCAGCGTCAGCGGATAGTTGGTCTCGGCGCGGTTGGTGACGTTGCCGAAGGCGAGCCCGCCCGGCGCGGTGCGCAGCGCGGCATCCACCGGGTAGTTCTCGAACACGACGATCGAGTCGAACAGCGCCTGCCCGCCGTGGCCGGCCCAGCGCTGGATGTCGTAGAGCGGGGTGTGCTCGTGCTCGCGCAGCGCCAGGTTCAGCGCCTGCACCTCGCGCAGCCAGTCGCCCACGGTCTGCTGCGCGCGTGGCGCGGCCACCACGGGCAGCGTGTTGATGAACAGGCCCAGCATCTGCTGCGCGGCGGGCAGGTCGGCCGGGCGCCCGGCCACGGTGGCGCCGAATGCCACGCCGTCCTGCCGCGTGGCGCGTTGCAGCACCAGCAGCCACGCGGCCTGCACCAGCGTGTTCAGCGTCACCTTCTGCGCGCGGGCAAAGCTGGCCAGCGCGGCGGTCTCGGCGGCATCGAGCAGATGGTGCTGCTCGGCATGGCCGGCCGCGTGGGCCGCCGGCGCCGGCAGCGCCGCCATCAGTTGCGTGGGCGATTCCAGCGGGCGCAGGCTGACCTGCCAGAACGCCTGGCTGGCCGTGGCATCGCGCGACTGGAGCCAGCCGATGTAGTCGGCAAAGCGGCTGCCCGACGCGGCCAGCGGCTCGCCGGAGTAGTGCCGCAGCACTTCGCCCAGCAGTTGCGCGGTGCTCCATCCGTCCAGCAGCAGGTGGTGGACGGTCCAGACCAGATGATGGCGAGCGGCGCCCTTGCGCAGCAGCGCCAGCCGCATCAGTGGCGGGCGGTCCAGGTCGAAGCGCTGCGCGAGCTGGTCCTGCGCGAAGCGGTCGAGCGCGGCGGCGTCGCGGCCGGTCCAGTCCTCGGCCGTGACGGGCAGCGCCACGTCCTTGGCCACCCATTGCAGCGGCTGGTCGCCGCGATGGAGAAAGCCGCTGCGCAGGCTGTCGTGCCGCGCCAGCGCGGCGCGCCATGCGGCGACAAAGCGGTCTGCGTCCAGCCCGTCCACGTCCACACGTAGCTGGTTCGTGTAGGCGCTGCCGGCGGGCGCGTACAGGCAGTGGAACAGCATGCCGGCCTGCATCGGCGAGAGCGGGTAGATGTCCTGCACCTGCGCGGCGTCCAGGCCCAGAGCGTCGAGCCCGGCCTGCGTCAGCCGCGCCAGCGGGAAGTCCGATGGCGACATGCCCTGCGCGCCCGAGGTGCAGTGCGCGATGACGGCTGCCAGCTCGGCGCGGATCGCGTCGGCCAGTTGTTCGATGGTGGCACCGCGATGCCGCGTACGGCTGAACGCCAGCGTCAGGTGAAGCTGGCCGTCGAACACCTGCCCGCTGATCGACAGCGGATGCGACAGCGGCGCGGACGGGTCTTGCGCGGTGCCCGTGGCGCCTGACGAACGCCGCCACGGGGCGTCGTCGGCCAGCGTGGCGTCGAACTGGCCCAGATAGTTGAAGACCACCTGCGGGCGCGGCACGGCGGCCAGCGCCTGTTGCTGCGCGGGCGTGCCGAAGTGGCGCAGCAGGCCAAAGCCGATGCCTTCGCCGGGCACCGCACGCAATTGCTCCTTGACGGCGCGGATGGCGTGGCCCAGGTCGCCGCTGGCGTCGAGCGCTACCGGGAACAGCGTGGTGCACCAGCCGACCGTGCGGCTCAGGTCGATGGCGTCGTCGACACCGGCCGCGCGGCCGTGGCTTTCCAGATCGACCAGCACCTGCGGACGCCCGGCCCAGTTGCCCAGCGCGCGTGTCACGGCCGTCAGCAGCAGGTCGTTGACGCGCGTGCGGTAGGCGGCCGGCGCGCGTTGCAGCAGCGCCTGCGTCAGATCGGCGGGCAGCGTCAGCGTGACGTCGGCGCGGTTGGCGAGCGTCGAGCTTGCCGTGGCATCGTCGGCCGGCAGCGCGGCGTCGATGGCGGCCAGCGCCTGCCAGTGCGGCAATTCGTCGGCCCGGCGCCCGGCGTGGTCGCGCAGGGCCAGCGCCCAGCGCTGGTATGACGCGGTGCGCGGCGGCAGCTTGGGGGCCTCGCCTTGCAAGCGTTGGCGATAGGCCCCGAGCAGGTCTTCCACGAGCACGCGCCACGACACGCCATCGACGGCCAGGTGGTGGATGACGAGCAGCAACTGCCATGCGCCGCCGGTTTTCAGCGCCACGGCGCGCAGCAGCGGACCGTTGGCGATATCGAGGCTGCGCTGGGCCGCCTCGCAGTGCGCCAGCCGCCCGGATTCGTCATCGGCGTGGCGCACCCAGAGCAGGTCCGTGCAGGGCTCGGCGGCCGCATAGACCTGCTGCCACGCGCCGTCGCGCTGCGTGAAGCGTAGCCGCAGCGCGTCGTGATGGGCCACGAGATCTCCCAGCGCCTGCGACAGCGCCGCCAAGTCGGGAGCGGCGTGGCAGTCCAGCAGCACCGACTGGTTCCAGTGATGGCGATTGGCCAGCGGCAGCGCGAAGAAGTCGGCCTGGATTGGCAGCAGCGGCACGGCACCGGTTGGCACGGCATCGTCCACGGCCCCGGGCGCGCGCGTGGCCACGGCGGCCAGTTCGGCCAGCGTCTGGCGCTCGAACAACTGGCGCGGCGTCAGCAGCCAGCCAGCCGCGCGGGCGCGCGCCACGATCTGCAGGCTCAGGATCGAATCGCCGCCCAGTTCGAAGAAGTTGTCGGCGCGGCCCACGCGCGGCAGGCCCAGCACCTCGGCCCAGATGGCGGCCAGCGCGGTTTCCGCGTCGCCTTCTGGCGCGACGAACGCCTGCGCGTTGTCGAAGCCCGGCGCGGGCAACGCGCGACGGTCCAGCTTGCCGTTGGGCGTCAGCGGCAGCGCGTCGACCACCACGAACGCGGCCGGCACCATGTAGTCGGGCAGTTCGTCGCCCAGCGCCGCGCGCAGCGCCGGCACGTCGGGCGTGCTGCCGGCCACCGGCACCACGTAGGCCACCAGCCGCGCACCGGACGGCCCGTCCACGGCCAGCACGGCGGCGTTGCCGATGCCGCCGTGCGCCATGATCCGCGCCTCGATCTCGCCCGGCTCGATCCGGAAGCCGCGAATCTTGACCTGCTGGTCGATGCGGCCCAGGTATTCGAGTTCGCCATCGGGCAGCCAGCGCGCAAGGTCGCCGGTGCGATAGAGCCGCGCGCCATCGGTGGCAAACGGGTCGGGGATAAAGCGTTCGGCGGTCAGGGCGGGGCGGTTCAGGTAGCCGCGCGCGAGGCCGTCGCCAGCGATATAGAGTTCACCGGCCACGCCGGGCGGCACGGGGTTCAGGCCCGGATCGAGCACGCGCACGCCCAGATCTGGAATGCGGGCGCCGATGGGGCTGCGCGCGCGGTTGCTTGGGTCCAGGTCGGCGCGCGTGATTGGCCGGTATGTGACGTGCACCGTGGTCTCGGTGATGCCGTACATGTTGATCAGGCGCGGCGACGCATCGCCGAAATGGTCGATCCACGGCTGCAGCGCCTGCGGGTCCAGTGCCTCGCCGCCGAAGATCACGTGGCGCAGCGCCAGTGGTGCGCCATAGAGCTCGGGCTGGGCCAGCAGCGCGCGGAACGCCGACGGCGTCTGGTTCAGCACGGTCACGCGGGCCTGCCGCAGCAGCGCGATGAAGTCCTGCGGCGAGCGGCTCACGTGGAACGGCACGATCACGAGCTGGCCGCCGTGGCACAGCGCGCCGAAGACTTCCCACACCGAGAAATCGAACGCGTAGGAGTGGAACAGCGTCCAGACATCGTCGGCGCCAAAGCCGAACCAGTGCTGCGTGGCCGCCAGCAGCCGCGACAGGTTGCCGTGCTGGAGCTGCGCGCCCTTGGGCCGGCCCGTGGAGCCCGAGGTATAGATCACGTAGGCCAGGTGGTCGGGCCGCACGTCGACGGTGGGCGCGTGGTCGGGCCAGCCGTCGTTGTCGTCGCCGTCGAGCAGCAGCACCGGCAGGGCGTCGCGTGCGGGCAGCAGGCCGCGCAGGCTGGCCTGCGTCAGCAGCGCGGCAATGCCGCTGTCCGCAAACAGGTAGGCCAGCCGCTCGGCCGGATAGGCGGGATCGAACGGCACGTAGGCGCCGCCGGCCTTGAGGATCGCCAGCATGGCGACGATCATCGCGGGCGAACGCTCCAGCGCGATGCCGACGCGCGACTCCGGCCCCACGCCAAGCGCGATGAGGCGATGGGCCAGCCGGTTGGCGCGGCGGTCCAGTTCGCCGTAGGTCATCGTGGTGTCGCCGTGGCGCAGCGCGATGGCGTCCGGGCGCTGCGTCGCGTGGCGCGCGATCTGCCGATGGGCAGGCTCGGGGTCGGCCACGCGCTGCGCGGGCCGGCCTGCGGCGCGCTGATGCGCCAGCGCGGCGGCGTCGTCGGCCGCCTCGCCATCGAGCAGCGGCGTGGCCGTGAGCGGCAGGTCGGGATTGGCCAGCAGCCCGGACAACTGCGTGACGTAGTGCCGCAGCAGGCGCTGCGCGGTGGCGGCGTCGAACAGCGCGGTGTCGTATTCGAGATGGAGCGTGGTGGCGTCGGGCGCCTGTTCGACGTCGAGGATCAGGTCGAACTTGGCGCCGGTCTCGCGGGCCTCGACGGTTTCGGTGCTTAGGCCCGCCAGCGCCAGCGGGGCGGCGCCTGCCGTATTGCGCAGGTTGAACATGACCTGGAACAGCGGCGTGCGGCCGGCGTCGCGCGGCACCTGCATGCCGTCGAGCAGCACTTCGAACGGCAGCGCGGCGTGGCCCAGCGCGCCCAGCGCGTCGGCGCGCAGCGCCTCGCAGAGGCGGCGGCCGGTCATGCCCGGCAGCAGGCGCGAGCGGTAGACGTGCGTGTTGGCGAAGAAGCCGACCACGTCGTCAAAGCCGTCGCCGTCGCGGCCCGCGTGCGGCACGCCGACCGCGAAGTCGTCCTGCCCGGCGTAGCGGCCCAGCAGCGCCTGCCACGCGGCCAGCAGCGCCACGAACGGGGTGGCGCGCTGGGCGGCGCAGAACGTGCGCAGCGCACTGGCGATGGGCGCCGGCAGCGGCGTGCTGACGCGCCGCGCGATCCGTTCGGCCTCGGCGCCATGCGGCCGGTCGGTCGGCAGTTGCAGCGCGGGCACGTGGCTGCCAGCAGCCGCTGCCACCAGTCGCGCTGGGCGTCGAGCGCGCCGCTGGCCAGTGCCGCACGCTGCTGCCGGGCATGGGCGGCAAAGGTGGCGGCAGGTGCCGGCAGCGCGATTTCGTGGCCGGCCAGCGCCTGGGCATAGGCGGCGGACAGGTCGCGCGCGATGACCGCGTTCGACACGGCGTCGGAGACGATGTGGTGCAGCGACAGCAGCAGCACGTGGTCGTCGGCGCCGCGCGCGAGCAGCGTGGCGCGCAGCAGTGGCGCCTGGGCGAGGTCGAACGGGCGTGCCGCTTCGGCGTCGATGCGGGCGTGCAGCGCGGCGTCACCGGCGGCCAGCGGCGCCTCGGCCAGCGCGAAGGCCGGCGCCGGTTCCACCACCTGCCGGGGCAGCGCGCCCGGCGCCTGCCCATCGGCCACGAAGCGCGTGCGCAGCGCGGGATGCCGGGCCAGCACGGCGCGCAGCGCGCGGTCCAGCGCGGCACGGTCCAGCGCGCCGCGCAGCACGAACGCGCGCGTCTGGTTGTAGGCGGTGCTGCCCGGCTCGTACTGCAGCAGGAACCACAGCCGCTGCTGCGAGAACGACAGCGGCGCGTCCTGCGCGGCGTCAGTGGCGGGCTCCGGCGGGGTGTCGGCGTCCTGTTCGAGCAGCAGCGCCAGCAATGCGGCCTGCTCGGCGGAGGGCGAGGGCGTCATGAATTCGGGTCCTGATGGATGGCGTCAAGCAGTGGCGCTGGCGCGCAGCGCGGCGCGGGCTTCGGGCGACATGGCGGCTAGCTGGCGTTGCAGCCCGGCCAGCGTTTCCAGCGCGGTGGGGTCGGGGCTGGCGGCCTGCAGCGCGCTGGCCAGCGCGGCGGCGCTTGGCGCGTCGAACACCACGGCCGGCGCGATGTCGAGCTTCAGCAGCTTGCGCACGCGCGCCACGAGCTTGATGACCAGCAGCGAATGGCCGCCGGCTTCGAACAGGTCGTCGGTCACGCCAAGCTGGCCGGCGCCCAGCAGGTCGCGCATCTGGTCCAGCAGCAGCGCTTCGAGCGCCGTTGCGGGCTCGCGCGCCGGTTCACCGGCTGCGGGCTGGGCCGCCACGGCGCCCTGGGCAAGCGCGCGGCGGTCCACCTTGCCGTTCGGCAGGCGCGGCAGCGCGTCGATGACGGACCACTGCGTCGGGATCATCGCGTCGGGCAGGCGCTCGGCCAGTGCCTGCTTGAGCGCGCCGCGCTGGGCGGCCGTGGCCGGCTGTGCGGGGTCGGCCGGCACCAGCCACGCGGCCAGTTGCGTGGTGCCGTCCGCGGCGGCCAGTGGCAGCACCACGGCGTGGCGCACGCCCGGCAGTGCGGCCAGTACCTGCTCGATCTCGCCGCACTCGATGCGGAAGCCGCGCACCTTCACCTGGCTGTCGGCGCGGCCGACCAGTTCGATGCCGCCGTGCGGCAGGTAGCGCGCCAGGTCGCCACTGCGGTACAGGCGCTGGCCGGGATGCTCGGGATTGGACACGAAGGCGTCGGCGTGCGCGCCGCCGAGGTAGCCCGCGCAAAGCTGGGTGCCGCCAAGGTATAGCTCGCCGGTTTCGCCGGCCGTCGCGAGATGGCCCGCGGCGGTGCGGATTTCCGCCACGCCGTTGGCGAGCACGCGCGTCAGCGGCAGCGGCTGGCCGGACAGGTCGGCCACGGGGCCGGCGTCGTGGACCAGGATGCCCACCGTGGTTTCGGTCGGGCCGTAGTGGTTGCAGAGCCGCGCGCCCGGGGCCTGCGCGCGCAGGCGGGCGAGGAACGCAGGCGAGGCGGCCTCGCCGCCGATCACGATCACGGCGTCCGTCGGCAGCGGCAGGGAGTCGCCCGATGCGTCGAGCAGCGCATCGAGGTGCGACGGGACGATCTTCAGGCAGTCCACCCGCTCGCGCGCCAGGAAGGCGCCGAAGCCGGCCGCGTGCTGCATGTCGGCATCGTTTGCCACGCACAGGCAGGCGCCATGCCAGAGCGCGCCGAACAGCGTGGTATTGCCAAGGTCGGCCGCGACGGTCGATGTCAGCGCAAAGCGCTGGCAGGCGTCGAGGCGCAGCGCATGGCCCACGGCGGCGACGTAGTTCAGTAGCTGGCCGTGCGCGATCGGCACGCCCTTGGGCGTGCCCGTGGAGCCCGACGTGTAGAGCACGTAGGCCGTGGCAGCAAGGTCAGGCAGCGGCAGCGCGGCGGGCGCGTCGGGCGCGGCCATCAGCGCGGCCATGTCGGCCGGTTCGATCAGGCACGTGGCGCCGGCATCGGCGGCAATCTGCGCGCGGCGCTGCGCGGGCCAGGCCGGATCGAGCGGCAGGTAGGCGCCGCCAGCGCGCATGACCGCCAGCAGCGCGATCACCAGTTCGCCCGAGCGCGGCAGCGCCAGCGCGGCTGGCTGGCCCGGACGCAGGCCCAGCGCCGGCAGCTGTGCGGCGATGGCGTCCACGCGCGCGGCCAGTTCGGCATAGGTCCACGTGCGGCCATCAGCCGACAGCGCGGCGGCCTGCGGCCGTTCGGCGGCCCAGCGCGCCAGCCGTTGCGGCAGCGATGCGGTGCCGAAGTCCTGCGCCGGCGCGTGCAGCGCGGTGGCGCGGGCGCGGTCGGCGGCGGTGGCCAGCGGCAGGGCGCCGACGGCGGTGTCGGGCTGCGCGCGCAGCGTGTGCAGCAGCGTGCGGTACTGGTCGAGCAGGCACGCCACGTCGTCAGCGCGGAAGCTGGCGTCATGGTGCAGTACCAACGTTTGCGGCTGGCCACTGCCGTGCGTCTGAATTTCCAGCGCCAGCGTGGTGCCGGGCAGCAGCAGCGCGGGGCAGCCGATGTGCCAGCCGGCCACATGCGCCGGATCGGCGGCCGTCACGGCAAACACGTAGCGCGACGCGGCGGCGGTGGCGATGTCGGCGGGCGCGTGTTCGCGCCAGTCCATGTGCTGCTGAAGCTGCCCGCCGAACGCGGCGAGCCAGTCGGCAAAGGGCCGCGCCGGATCGGGCGCCACCGTGACCGGCAGCACCGACGTATAGCGGCCCACGGCGCCCGCCAGCGCCTCGAAGTCGTCGCGGCAGTCGTTGACCCAGCCGGCGCAGAACGGCGCGGCGGGATCGAGCCGGGCCAGCAGCAGCCACCATGCAGCCTGCAGCACGTGCGCGGGCGATACGTTGAACGTGGCCGCCCAGCCGGCGATGGTGGCGGCCTCTTCGGCGCCGAGCGCGACGGGGATCGCCTGCAGCGCGGTGGCGTCGCCGGGTTGCTGGCGCCACGGCAGGCGCGGCGCGTCGAGTGAAGCCAGACGGTCGCGTACCGCGTGCCAGTAGTCGCGGCCGGCGTCGATGTTTTCCTGCGCCAGTCCGGCGGTCCAGTCCAGATAGTCGGCGTACGACAGCGGCGGCGCGTCGGCCGGGGCGGCGTCGTTGGCATAGGCCAGCGCCAGTTCGCGCATCAGCGTGCGCAGGCTCGGGCCGTCGATGGCCAGCGCGTGGGCGGTCAGCGTCAGCGCGGTACGGGCGGGTGCGGGCGTGCGGACGTGGTAGCCCAGCGCGGGCAGGTCATCGCCGGCGCCAAAGTGCTGGCGCAGCCCGCGCAGGCCGTCGACGCGCCCGAAGGCCAGGCAGGTGGCCGGATGCCGCGCGGCCACGCCGGCCAGTGCGCGTTCCAGCCGGGCGATGTCGAGCGGGCCGTCGACCGTGGCGGTCAGCGTCACGGGCGTGCCCGCGTGCGCTTCCAGCGCGCGTTGCTCGCGGCCCAGCGGCTGGGCGTGGGCATCCAGCGTGGCGTACGGTTGGACGATGGCGTTCATGGCTCAGCCCTCCAGCGCGGCGGCGTCCTGACGGGCGGGCGCGGCGGCCAGCGGCGGCAGGTCGCGGCGTTCGAACATGTCGCCCATCGCCACCACGATCTTGCGCGGGCCCTCGAACGGGTCGCGCGCGTGGGCGGCCAGCATGTTGTCGAGCATGACCACGTCGCCCTGGCGCCAGTCGAAGCGCACGGCGCACGCCTCGTACAGCGCGCCGAGCAGCGCCATCACGTCGTCGCCAATCGGGCTGCCGTCGCCGAACGTCACCTGGCGCGGCATGCGGTCGGCGCCGACGATCTCCAGCAGGTCGCGGCGCACTTCGGGGTCCAGGCAGGCCGTGTGGTGCAACTGCACCTGGTTGAAGAAGCTGCGCTCGCCGGTGACCGGGTGGGCGATCACGGCCGGGCAGCGCTCGCGCGTCTGGAGCGTGTCGGCATCCAGCCACGTGAAATCGGTGCCCGATGCACGCAGGCGGGCTTCCACCTCGGCGCGGTCGTCGGTCTTGAAGAAGTCGCGCCAGCTCACGTCGAGCTTGTCGTTGAACGTGCGCACGTAGCGCAGGCCCCTGGCCTCGAACTGGGCGGCCAGGTCGGCCGGCAGGCGGCGGTACATCTCGCGGCAGTCGACGATGGGCGTGGCGCCGCCCACCGGCGACGGCAGCTCGCAGAAGAACCACTGCTTGCGCGGCCAGCGCGACAGGTGCGCGCTTTCGTTGTGATAGAGGATCATCTCGCGCTCCGGGTACGGCGTGGAGCGGTAGGTGTTGCGGCCGCCTTCCTTCTTCGGCAGGTCGCCGTAGGCGCCGTACAGGCCCGGCTCGATCGATTCGGCAAACGCCTCGAACTCCTGCGGCGTGCGCAGCCCGAAGCCGCGCAGCAGGATGCCGCCGTGGCGGCACAGCGTGGCCTCGATCTCGTCGCGATGGGCCAGCGCCCAGGCCACGGGGTCCAGGTCCGGCGAGGCCGGCTCGATCACGATCGGGAAGGTCTGCCCCGGCGACAGGAACGACGTGCGCACGGGCGCGCCGGCCGGTGCCGCGGCCGGCGGCTTGCTGGCGGCCTTGCCGAGCCTGGCGAGTTTGTCGAGTTTGTCGAGCTTGCTGGGACTGGACACTTGGGCGGTGGGCATGGCGGGCGTCTCGGAAACAGGGGCGCGAACGGCGTCGCGAACGGGATCGCACAGGCCGGCCGGCACGTCGAAGCCGGACAGCGCGCGTGCGGGGTTGGTCACGGCTTGCGCCAGCACGGCGCCGTAGGCGTCGGCCAGGCGCTGCACGGTGGCGCGCGGGAACAGGGCGGTGGCGTAGACCCATTCGGCACGCAGGCCGTCGGCGTGGGGGTCCAGGAACACCGCCAGGTCGAACTTGGCGGCATGCACGGGCGTGGGCAGGCGACGGGCCTGCAGGCCATCGAACGCACGGGCGGCGGCCGGCGTGTTGTGCAGCACGAACAGCACCTGCACCAGCGGATGCCATGCGCGCTCGCGCGGCACGCCGGCGGCTTCGACGATGCGGTCGAACGGCAGCGACTGGTGGTCGAAGGCGGCCAGCGTCTGCGCGCGGATCTGCGCCAGCAGGTCGCCGAACGGCATGTCCGGGCGCGGCTGCGCGCGCAGCGGCAGCACGTTGACGAAGAAGCCGATCAGCCCTTCCAGCTCGCGGCGCGTGCGGCCGGCCACGTCGATGCCGACGAGCTGGTCGCGGGCATCGCCCAGGCGATGCAGCAGCAGGTGGAACGCCGCCAGCAGCACCATGTAGCGCGTGGCGCCGTGGCGGTGCGCCAGCGCGTCGACCTGGGCCAGCAGCGCGGCGGGCAGCTCGGCGTGGCAGGCGGCGCCATCGGACGCGGCGACAGGCGGGCGGCGATGCGGCGTGGGTAGCGTGGGCAGCCGTGGCGCGCCGTCGAGCGCGGTGCGCCAGTAGTCGGCGTCGGCCTGGCTGCGCGGGTGGCGCGCTTCGGCCTGCTGGTGGGCGGCGTAGTCGACGTACTGGATCGGCAGCGGCGCCAGCGTGGCGGGCTGGCCGGCGCGGGCGGCGTTATAGGCGGTGGCGAGTGTATCGAGCAGGACGCCGATGGACCAGCCGTCGCCGACGATATGGTGCAGCGTGACCAGCAGCGCGTGGTCGTCGTCCGCCAGCCGCACCAGCCGGGCGCGCAGCAGCGGCGGCTGGGCCAGGTCGAACGGCTCGCGGGCCTGGCCCTCGGCCAGTTCCTGCAGCGCCGCGTCGCGCCGGGCGGGGCTCAGGCCCGAAATGTCGCTGACGGGCAGGTCGATGGCCAGCGCGGGCACGATGTGCGCGTACGGATCGCCATGGGCATCGGCGGGATAGCCGGTGCGCAGGATCTCATGGTGCGCGACGAGT
The DNA here is from genome assembly GCF_032190535.1 of Cupriavidus sp. SZY C1. Taxonomy (NCBI): domain Bacteria; kingdom Pseudomonadati; phylum Pseudomonadota; class Betaproteobacteria; order Burkholderiales; family Burkholderiaceae; genus Cupriavidus; species Cupriavidus sp. SZY C1. Next base: position 95,661 of record NZ_JAUANU010000005.1, on the reverse strand, counting down.
GCGTTGAGGCTGGCGTGCAGCGCGGCGGTGTCGAGCGGTCCGGTCAGGCGCAGGCCGCCGGCCATGTTGTACGTCCAGCGCTGGGCCGGGTTGGCGATGCGGTCGGTCAGCCAGAGCCGGTGCTGGGCCGGCGCGAGCGGCAGCGGGCCGGTGCGCGGGGACGGGGCGATGGCGGCGACTTGGGGGTCGGCGCCAGCCGGCATATCGGCGCAATGGCTGTTGAGCGCGGCGGCGCAGGCGGCCAGCGTCGGATGATCGAACAGCAGCCGCAGCGCGATGCCGGCGCCGTACTGCGCGCGCAGCCGGGCCACCAGTTGCGCGGCCGTCAGCGAGCTGCCACCGCTGGCAAAGAAGTGCGCGTGGCGGCTGGCGGGCGCGGTGCCGAGCAGTTCCTGCCATAGCGCGGCCAGCGCAATTTCGGTGTCGCCGCGCGGGGCTTCCGCGGCGTCAACGGGGCCGCCGATGCCGCCGCGCGTGAAGCGGCCATGGGCCCAGATGGCGCAGGCGTCGAGGCTGTCGTCGATCCAGCCCTGGCGGCAGGCGCTGCGCTGCAGCTTGCCGCTGGTGGTCTTGGGCAGGCCACCCGGGTTCAGCAGCAGCGCGACGGCCAGCGGTTCGCCGCAGGCATCGCCCACGGCCAGCGCCAGCGCCTGCACCAGCGCATCGTGGCCCAGCCGCTTCTGGTCCGGGCGCGAGATTTCAGCGGCGACGCCGATGGCCTCGCCGTCGGGCGTCTGCACGGCGAAGGCGGCCACGCGGCCGCGTCGGGCGGCGGGCACGCGGGCTTCCACCGCGCGCTCGATGTCCTGCGGATAGAGGTTCTGGCCGCGCACGATGATCAGGTCCTTGCGGCGGCCGGCGATGTAGAGCTGGCCGTCGCGCAGCAGGCCCAGGTCGCCGGTACGCAGCCATCCTTCGGCGCCGAACGTGGCGGCCGTGGCGTCGGCGTTGCGCCAGTAGCCGTGCGTGACGCTGGGCCCGCTGACTTCGATCTCGCCGACGCAGTGGTCGGGTAGCGCCGTGCCGTCGGGGCTGGCGATGCGCACGGCATGGCCGGCGCGCGGAAAGCCGCAGGCCACCAGTTCGAGCCCCGTATCCACCGCTTCGGCCCGGCCTTGCGCCAGCGCGCCGGCATCGAACGTGGTGCAGGCCATGCCGCCGCCGCGCGGGCCGCCGGTGACGAACAGCGTGGCTTCGGCCAGGCCGTAGCACGGGTAGAGCGCCGGGGCGCGGAAGCCGGCCGGCGCGAAGCGGTCGACGAAGGCGCGCAGCGTGTCGGCGCGCACCGGCTCGGCGCCCGAGTAGGCGACCGCCCAGCTCGACAGGTCTAGCCCGTCGAGCTGGCTGTCGCGCACGCGCTCGACGCAGAGCCGGTACGCAAAGTCCGGCCCGCCCGAGACCGTGGCGCGGTGGCGGCTGATGGCCTGCAGCCAGCGCACGGGGCGTTCCAGGAAGCGTTGCGGCGACATCATGACCACCGGCACGCCGACGAACATCGGCTGCAGCAGGCCGCCGATCAGCCCCATGTCGTGATAGAGCGGCAGCCACGTGGCAATCACGTCGTGCGGACCAATGCCCATGCCGTCCGCTATGGCCGCCTCGTTCGCCATGACGTTGCCGTGGCTGACCATCACGCCCTTGGGCGCGGCCGTGGAGCCGGACGTGTATTGCAGGAAGGCCAGCGTCCGGGGCTCGGCGCGGTAGGGCTGCCAGCCGGACGGGGCCGGCGCGTGCGCGGCGTCGGCGTGGACGATGCGCGCGGCCGGCGCGATGTCGGCCAGGGCATCGGCATGGGCGGCGGCTTGCGCGGCGGTGGCGATCAGGACGGACGGCTCGGCGTCGGCGGCCATCGCGCGCAGCCGCGCCACCTGGGCTGACCGCACGGCGCCGGGCTCGAACGCCGGCACGGCAATCAGGCCCGCGTAGAGGCAGGCGAAGAACGCGGTCACGTAGTCGATGCCGCTGTCCATCAGCAGCAGCGCGCGGTCGCCGGGGGCGGCCTGCGCGGCCAGGTGGGCGCCCAGCGCGCGCACGCGGACGTGCAGCGCGGCGTAGTCGTAGCGGGTCTCGTCTTCGGCGTCGATGACGATCAGCGCCGTGTCATCGGGGCGCTGGGCGGCCAGACGGTCGAGGTGGGCCACCAGCGTGGCCGGGACGTTCGGATCGGACGGCATGGAGTCTGCTTTCCAGGGAAGACGGTTGGCGATGGGCGGGCGCGGCGCGGCAGGGTCGGCGGGGCTCAGGCGGGCGCGAGCGACGGCAAGGCGGCGGGGTGGTCCAGGTGGGCAAGCAGCCGTTGCACCACGGCGGCCGGGTCGTCGTGCAGAAAGAAATGCCCGCCGGCGAACCAGTCGAGCGTGTGGCCGGCGGCGGTTTCGATGGCCCAGGCGTGCAGGTCGGCCGGTGCGATTGGATCGTCGCGGCCGGCGAACACGTGCAGCGGCACGGGCAGCGGCGCGGCGTCGGCGCGGCGAAAGCGCTCGCAGACGCGGTAGTCGGCATCGAGCACGTCGAGCGTCAGGCGCAGCAGCTCGGGCTCGGCAAACACGGTCTCGGGCGTGCCGCCGAGCTTGCGCAGATCGGCCATCAGCGCGGCATCGCCACGCAATGCGGCCAGGCGCTGCGGGTCTCGCCGGCTCGGGGCGGCGCAGCCGGACACCAGCAGCCGGCGCGGCAGCGGCTGGCCCCGCTCATGAAGCAGATGGCAGACGCGCCAGGCCAGCAGCGCGCCCATGCTGTGGCCGAAGATCGCGAACGGCGTGGGGGCAGTGCGAAGGCGGCTCAACTGGTCGGCCAGGTCGGCGGCCAGCGGCTCGAAGTCGCGCAGCAGCGGGGCGTCGAGCCGCGCGCCACGGCCCGGCGGCTCCAGCGGCACCAGCGCGATATCGGCCGGCAGCAGGCGCCGCCAGCGCAGGTAGCCCGTGGCGCTGGCCCCGGCGTGGGGCAGGCAGAACAGTTGCAGGGCGGCCATGGTCAGGCATCCGCCCGCGTTGGCTCCTCCATGAACCGGCGCAGGCTGAGCGGACGCATGTCCGTCCAGGTGCGCTCGATGTGGTCCAGGCACGCCTGCTTGCTGCCGCTGAAGCCCGCCGCGCGCCAGCCACCGGGCACGGGCTTGTAGTCGGGCCAGATCGAGTACTGCTCTTCGTGATTGACGAGAACCAGGAACGTGGCGTCGTCGCGGTCGAAACTCATGAAAGGCTCCCTTTCGGTACGGAGTGGCGGGGCCGCGCGCTGGTGGCGGCATCACCCTGTTGGACGAAAGGGGCCGTGGATTATTTAGTGAAAGGGGGCGGCGGGGGCGGCAAGCCGTTGATTTGGCAATGGTTTGGGGGCGCCAGGCGCCCCCGGCGGGTCAGGGCGTGATGGCCACCTTGAGCACGCCGTCGCGCTGGTGGGCGAACAGGTCGTAGGCGGCCTCGATGTCGTCAAGCTTGTAGTGGTGGGTGACCAGCGGCGCCAGGTCCACGCGCGCGGTCTCGATCACGTTCATCAGCCGGCGCATGCGCTCCTTGCCGCCCGGGCACAGCGACGTGACGATGCGGTGGTCGCCCAGCCCGGCCGCGAACGGGCCCAGCGGGATGTGCAGGTCCGTGGAGTACACGCCCAGGCTGGACAGCGTGCCGCCGGGCTTGAGCACCCGCAGCGCCGCCTCGAACGTGGCCTGGGTGCCGAGCGCCTCGATCGAGGCGTCGACGCCCCGGCCGTCGGTCAGCCGCAGGATCTCGTCGACCACGTCCACCTGGCGGAAGTTGACCGTGGCGTCGGCACCCATCAGCCGGGCAATCGCCAGCCGTTCCTCGATGCCGTCGACGACGATGATCTTCGACGCGCCGCGCAGCCGGGCCCCGGCCGTGGCGCAGAGCCCGATCGGCCCCTGCGCGAAGACCGCGACGATATCGCCGATCTTGATGTTGGCCTGCTCGGCGCCCGCGAAGCCCGTGGACATGATGTCCGGGCACATCAGCACCTGTTCGTCGGTCAGTGCGTCGGGGATGGGGGCAAGGTTGGCCTGGGCGTCGGGCACCAGCACGTACTCGGCCTGGGTGCCGTCGATGGTGTTGCCGAAGCGCCAGCCGCCCATCGGCTTGTAGCCGTGGCCGTGCGCCTGGCCGTCCTGCGACGCGCAGCCGTCCTGGCACGCATAGGAATGAAAGCTCGGGCAGATGGCCCCGGCGATGACGCGCTGGCCTTCGCGGTAGCCGGTGACGTTGCTGCCCAGTTTCTCGATGATGCCGACCGGCTCGTGGCCGATTGTCAGGCCCGGCTGGACCGGGTACTCGCCTTTGAGGATGTGGACGTCGGTGCCGCAGATCGTGGTGGTGGTAATGCGGATCAGGGCGTCACCGGGGCCGACGGCGGGGATGGGTTTTTCCTGCAGGATGATCTTGCCGGGACCCTGGAAGACTGCGGCGCGCATGGTGGTCATGGGTGGACTCCTTGGAGACTTCGGCGAAACGCACGGGCGCGGCCCGTACCGAGCCAGTCTAGTGCGTGCCACGGCGCGGACCTTGATGTGGATCGGGAAAGCCCGACCGGCCGGTATTGCACCGGGGTGCATCGGTACCAACCCCTAGTTGACGGCAGATTTCATGAGCATAAAATCTGTTTCACAACCATGAAAACAGGCGCCGGCCAGCCGGCACGGCGCCGATGTTGGAGACAGCCTACCCATGACAGCATCGTCCGCCGCCAAGGCGGCCCCCACCTATTTCGTCCGCACCGAGGACGTGGCCGGGTATCACCCCGCCAACCACGTCGGCACGCTGAACCGCCGCATCATCGGGCGCGAGAACGTCGGCGCCACCCAGCTCGAAGTGATCCACGGCACCATCGAACGCGGCAAGGGCGCGCTGCCGCATGCCCATCCGGGCATCGAGCAGGTCTGCTACGTGCTGGAAGGCCGCGCGCGGGCCGAGGTCGCCGGCCAGTCCCGCGAACTGGGGCCCGGCGACTGCTGCTTCTTTCCGGCCGATGCGATGCACGTGTTCACGGTGATCAGCGACGAGCCCGTCAAGCTGCTGGTCATCTACGCCCCGCCGTACGAGGAATCGCCGGACCGCGTGATCCGCCCGGCCTGAGCGACGCCCGATCGAACCGGCAGCCACGCCGATAACCTGGAGGAACCCCCATGCTGACATTCCGCGCGCGGCGCACGCTCGTCGCCGCCATCCTGGCGTTGCCCGCGGCCGCGCTGCCGCTGGCCGTGCAGGCCGCCGACCCCTGGCCCAGCCGGCCGATCCGGCTGGTGGTGCCGTTCGCGGCCGGCAGCGGCACCGACGCCGTGGCGCGCATCACCGCCAAGGAACTGGGCGATGCGCTGGGCCAGAACGTGGTGGTCGACAACCGGCCCGGCGCCAATGGCGCGATCGCGGCCGAGCTGGTGGCCCAGGCCGCGCCGGACGGCTACACGCTGTTCATGACCACCAACACGACGCATTCGGCCAATCCGTCGCTGATGAAGAAGCTGCCGTACGACCCGATCAAGGATTTCACACCGGTGGCGCGCATGGGCAACCTGCCGTTCATGCTGGTGGTCAATCCGAAGCTGCCGGTCAAGACCGTGGGCGAGCTGATTGCCTACGCCAGGGCGCATCCGGGCATGTCGTACGCCAGCGGCAACAGCACCGGCATCGTGTCCGGCGCCACGCTGGGCCGCATGGCCCGGGTCGACCTGCTGCACGTGCCGTACAAGAGCACGCCGCCGGCCATGACCGACGTCATCGCCGGGCAGGTGCCGATGATGTTCGTCGACGTGGCGGCCGGCATCGCCAACGTCAAGGCCGGCAAGATGCGCGCGCTGGCGGTGACCACGGCGCAGCGCAGCCGGCTGCTGCCGGACCTGCCGCCGATTGGCGACACGCCGGAGCTCAAGGGTTTCGACATCACGTCGTGGAACGGCGTGTTCGCGCCGGCCCGGACGCCGCAGCCGGTGGTGGATCGGCTGAACCGCGAGCTGACGAAGATCGCCAACAGCAAGGACGTGGCGCCGAAGTTCGAGGCGCTGGGCTTCGAGGCGTTCGGGCAGACGCCGCAGCAGTTTGCGGGGTTCGTGGCCGGGGAGCTGGTCAAGTGGACCAAGCTGGTCAAGGACGCGGGCATCCAGCCGGAATGAACGGGAGCGGAGATGAACTTTGAAAGGACGGCCGAACAAAACGCGATCGTCGAGGCGGTGTCGCAGCTCTGCGCCGACTTCGGGCCCGACTACTGGGCCGGACTGGACCGCGAGCACCGCTTTCCGGAAGCGTTTCACCAGGCGATGGCGGGCGCCGGCTGGCTGGGCATCGCCATGCCCGAGCGCTTTGGCGGCGCGGGCCTGGGGATCACGGAGGCCGCGCTGATCATGCAGACGGTGTCGGCGTCGGGGGCGGGATTCTCGGGGGCGTCGGCCATCCACATGAACGTGTTCGGCCTGAACCCGGTGGTGGTGTTCGGCAACGAGGCCCAGCAGGCGGCCGCGCTGCCACCGCTGATTGCCGGGAACGAGAAAGCCTGCTTTGCGGTGACCGAGCCCGATGCCGGGCTGGACACCACGCACCTGAAGACCCAGGCGGTGCGTACGGCCGATGGCAGCGCCTATCGCGTGGACGGCCGCAAGATCTGGATTTCCACGGCGCAGGTGGCCACGCGCATGCTGCTGCTGGCGCGCACCACGCCGCTGGACGCGGTGGCCAAGCCCACGCAGGGCCTGAGCCTGTTCTACACGGCGCTGGACCGCGACCACATCGAGGTGCGCGAGATCGACAAGATGGGGCGCGGCGCGGTGGATTCGAACATGCTGTTCATCGACGGGCTGATGGTGCCGGCCGAGGACCGCATTGGCGAGGAGGGCAGGGGATTCGAATACATCCTGCACGGGCTGAACCCGGAGCGCATCCTGATCGCCGCCGAAGCCGTGGGCCTGGGCCGCGCCGCGCTGGACGCGGCCACGCGCTACGCCCGCGAGCGGACCGTGTTTGGGCGGCCAATCGGCCAGAACCAGGGCATCCAGCACCCGCTGGCACAGGCGTGGATGGCGCTGGAGGCGGCGGACATGATGGTCTGGAAGGCCGCATGGCTCTACGACAACGGCAAGCCGTGCGGGGCCGAGGCCAACGCCGCCAAGTACCTGGCCGCCGAGGCCGCTCACCAGGCATGCCAGACCGCCGTGCTGACGCTGGGCGGCATGGGCTACGCCCGGGAATACCATGTGGAGCGCTACCTGCGCGAGTCGTACATCCCGCGTATCGCACCGGTCAGCGCCCAGCTGATCATGTGCCACATTGCAGAGCGGGTGCTGGGGCTGCCGAAGTCGTATTGACGGTGGTTGATGGGGCTGCCGAATTTGTATTGCGGGTGGTTGAAGGGCGGGGTGTTTTCGCTCCCCTCTCCCGCGAGCGGGAGAGGGGTTGGGGGTGAGGGCGTTGAGGTTCTGCTTGCCGACTTGTCGCCATTGGAACCGGCCCTCTGCCCCGGCCTTCCGCTTCGCGGGAGAGCGGAGACCACCGATCGCCATTGCAGAAGCCGCGCGCAAAAGAAAAAACCCCGGACGCAATCGTCCGGGGTTTTCCCGTTGCAGGTTTCCCGCTGCCGCGCCATGACGATCGGTGAGGATCTTTCGCCGTGGATGCCGCTGTGCCTTTCAGCGATGAAAACGTCCGAAATCATCGTTGAAGGGCGCAACGGCCGACGCTCATGGCGCGGCGCGCGGCGGCATGGTCTTCCCATCTAAGAGCCCATGCCGCGCAAACCTGGACGACCCTGCCCGCCGTCCCGGCCGCGGAAATCGAAAATTACTTGCCCAGCTCGTGGCCGATCACGCCGCCAACCACGGCGCCGCCAACCGTGCCGAGCGCGCTGCCGTCGCTGACCTCATGGCCAACCACGCCGCCCGCGACCGCGCCGGTCGCCGTGCAGCCCGACATCGCCCACGCACATGCGCCTACCGCGATGATCGCCGTCAGTCGTTTCCACATGATGTGTTCTCCTTGCCTGGCGCCGCCCGGTTCTCCTTCTGCGTTGCGCGTCGCCATGTGTTGTTCACCACGCCTCAAGCATAGTTGGCTCGGCCCCGGCGGCATCTCCGGTGCGCGCTGATTGCGGTGTCGGCGTTTGTCGGACGGGTCCGAATCGGCCCGGCTGGTGTGTCAAGACAACAAACGGGGTAGTCCGTGCGGCAGCAACGCCGCTGATGCACAATCCCGCTTCAGTCTGGGCTGCAACGACCGATAACCCTTGAGGATGGCGGGAGATTCACGCCCGGATCGCCACTCCCCTCAATATGGCGGGCCTGCCAAGCCACTGCCCCGTCACCTGCTGCGATGATGTCCCCGAGTTACGACGCGATTCTGGTCCTGTTTTCCGTGCTAGTTGCCGTGCTGGCGTCCTATACGGCGTTGGACATGGCGGGGCGCATCTCCACCGCCGGCCGGGGCCGCTACGCGCGGATGTGGCTGGCCGGCGGCGCGGTGGCGATGGGCGTGGGCATCTGGTCGATGCACTTCATCGGCATGCTCGCGTTCCGGCTGCCGATTCCGCTGGGCTACGACCCGGCCATCACCGGGGCGTCGCTGCTGATCGCGGTGCTGGCGTCGGCGTTCGCGCTGCATCTGGTCAGCCAGGAATACCTGCCGCCGCGCCGGCTGGCGCTGGGCGCGCTGGTGCTGGGCGCGGCCATCTCGGCCATGCACTACACGGGCATGGCGGCGCTGCGCATGCGCCCGGCCATCGACTACGAGCCGGCGCTGTTCATGCTGTCGATCGGCATTGCCGTGGCGGCGTCGGGCGTGGCGCTGTGGATCGCGTTCCGGCTGCGGCGGGCCATGCCGCGCGTGCACCAGTTGCGCTTTGGCGCGGCGGTGGTGATGGGCGGGGCCATTGCGTCGATGCACTACACGGGCATGGCGGCGGCCCGCTTTCCGCTGGGCAGCATCTGCGGCGCGGCGCGCACGGGCGTGGACAGCGCCACGCTGGCGCTGCCGATCATCGTCATCACGGTCTGCGTGATTGCCGTGGCGCTGATTACTTCGGTGCTGGACATGCGGCTGGAGATGCGCACGGCCATGCTGGCCGACGCGCTGGGCGTGGCCAACAAGGAGCTGGAGTTCCTGGCCCTGCACGACAAGCTCACCCACCTGCCCAACCGCGTGCTGCTGGAAGACCGCTTCCAGCAGGCCATCCAGGGCGCGGCACGCCAGCCGGCCACGTTTGCCGTGCTGTTCGTCGACCTGGACGGCTTCAAGGGCGTCAACGATACCTACGGCCACCAGGTGGGCGACAGCCTGCTGGTGGAAATCGCCGGCCGGCTGCGGGCGTCGACGCGGTCCGAGGACACGATCTCGCGCGTGGGCGGCGACGAGTTCGTGGTGCTGGTGCGCGTGGAGGACCCGGCCGACGCAGGCGTGGTGGCGGAAAAGCTGATCGAGGCGCTGCGCGAGCCGGTGACGGTGTCCGGGCACGCGCTGCATGTGTCGGGCAGCATCGGCATCGCGCTCTATCCGGCCGACGGGGCCGACCAGGACACGCTGATGACCAACGCCGACGCGGCGATGTACCACGCCAAGGCGTCGGGCCGCAACGCGTACTGTTTCTTCGAAGGGTCGATGAACCACCAGGCGCGCGTGCAGCAGATGCTGATCCAGGACCTGCGCGGCGTCACGCGCAAGGGCCAGTTGGCGCTGCACTACCAGCCCAAGTTCTCGGCATCGACCAACAAGCCGGTGGGCGCAGAGGCGCTGCTGCGCTGGCAGCACCCGGTGCATGGGCTGCTGATGCCCGACCAGTTCATCGCGCTGGCCGAGAAGACCGGCGCCATCGTGCCGATCGGCAAGTGGGTGCTGGACGAAGCCTGCCGCCAGCTTGCCATCTGGCATGCGGCGGGCCACGCGGACTGGACCATGGCGGTGAACCTGTCGACGCTGCAGTTCTGCCATGCCGGGCTGATCGACACGATTGCGGAGGTGCTGGCGCGCCACGCCATTCCGGCCGCCAGCCTGACGCTGGAGATCACCGAGAGCACGGCGATGCGGGACGTGGAGGAAACGCTGGCGATCATGACCCAGCTCGACCGGATGGGCGTGCGCATCGCCATCGACGACTTTGGCACCGGCTATTCGAGCCTGCTGCACCTGAAGCGGATTCCGGCAAGCGAACTGAAGATCGACCGCGGCTTTGTGCGGGACCTGGCGGAGGATTCTGAGGATGCGGCCATCGTGTCGGCCATTGTCGCGCTGGGCCGTACGCTGAACCTGCAGGTGGTGGCGGAAGGGGTGGAGACGCCGGCGCAGCGCGCGTTCCTGGCGGGGCTGGGCTGCGACGCGCTGCAGGGCTACCTGCTGGGCAGGCCGGTGCCGCCGGCGCAGTTCATGAAAGAAATGGCGGCGCATTGAGCGCCGCCGGCGGCCCGAAAGGGCCGTCACCGCCCGTTTGCCGGGCGTCTCGGGAAGGATCAGGTGCCGTCCGTGTACGGGCTGCGCGCGTCGCGTACGTCGTGCGCACCGTCGACAAACGGGTTGCGGGCGTCGCGCACGTCGCGGGCACCGTCGGTGTAGACGTCACGCGTGCCAAGGCGTTCCACGTAGCCGTCGCGGTTGGTCACGCGGGCACCGTCGGTGTACGGATCGGCGCTGCGGGGCGCGGCGTTGGCCATCGTGGCGGCGCCGGCGAGCGTGGTCGCCAGGGCGGTATAGAGCAGGGCTTTCTTGAACATGGTGAACTCCTGGTTCGAGAGGCTTGGATCGAGGAAATGTTGCGGTCTTTGATGACTCGGCCGTCAGTGCGACCTTGCCGGCAAGTCTAGGCAACGGCCGTACACGTCAACATGACCCACGCATGACATCAGTGTCATGCGTCGCCGGACGCATGCCGGCAGGGCCGCTGGCGCGGCTTTCAGACGATTCCACCGATGCCGGCCGCAACACCCTGTAGAATCGGGTTCTGGTTCGCCGGCTTTTTTCTGCGCGGACCGTTCCCCGCAATCATTTCCCCAGTCCGCCCCGCTTTCGTGGCGGCGCGCACGATACGTCATGTCCGAGTCTGATGCAGCCAAACAAGCCGCGGTGGCCTGGATCCGCGAGCAGATGGATCACCATGGCCTGACAATCGACCACCTTGTCGAAGCAGGCTGCTTTGCCGATCACGAGGAAGAAGCCGAGGCCGGGCCGGCCGGGCACGCCGAAGCCCCCGCCAACAAGGCCGCAGAGGCCGGGGCAGGGCGCGTCATGTATCGCAATGCAATGGGTCAGACCTGGGACGGCACCGGCGAGTATCCCGACTGGCTGCAGCGGGCGGTCAACGCCGGGCAGTCGATCGATTTCTACCGCGTCGACTGAACGTCACGATGCGCGGGCGCCGGCAAGGCGCCCGGTTTCCATCCTTCAGCAGGCCGGCAGGTCCGCCAGCGCGGTGGCGCTGGCCAGCGGCAGCGCGTGGCGCCTGTGCTGCAGGGCCGCCGGCGGCAGTTCCGGCAGCACCATCGTGCTGGCCGCTTCTGCCACGCAGGCGTGACAGTATTCCGCGCCCCGATACACATGATGCGAAGTGTCAGCCGGCGGCTCGGTAGTGCGGCCGGCGGGCTGGGCATCGTGCCAGACCGGCAGGTCGCGGCCCTCGCGCGCGGACGCCTCGGTGCACCGGGCGCGCTCCCGGGCCGCCATCCCCGCTTCGGCTTCCGCCTCGGCCTTGATCGCCGCATGGCGTTCCTGCATCGACAGCCCGATCGCCGTCACGCCCGCACAGCGCGGCATGGCTGACGCCAGGGCGCCTTGCACGGGCACCGCGAACACGGCGAGACACAACAGGGATTGGGCAATCTGACGTTTCATGCTGGGATGGAGAGGCTGGCCTGCGTCCAGGGGGCGCCGCAGGGCCCGGGGGTGGGCAGCCGGCATTGTACTGCGTTGGATGCAGAAAATTCGCCAAATCACGATGACATTCGTGCAATGTTGCCCCAAAAGCGGCTAACCTCGGATAGTGTCTAGGGTCTCCATTGCAAACTGAAAGGCAGGGCCGGCAGCAGGCCGGTCCGTAGAAGCACCATGCGTATCCTGATTGTCGAAGACGAACCGAAGGCGGGCGACTATCTGCTGAAGGGGCTGACCGAATCCGGCTTCGTGGCCGACCTGGCCCGCGACGGCGTGGACGGCCTGGCCCATGCGCGCGAACAGCACTACGACCTGATCGTGCTGGACGTGATGCTGCCCGGCATCGACGGCTGGCAGGTCCTGCGCGACCTGCGGCGCGACAAGGACACCCCGGTGCTGTGCCTGACCGCCCGCGACGAGCTGTCCGACCGCCTGAAGGGCCTGGAACTGGGCGCCGACGACTACATGGTCAAGCCGTTCGCGTTCGCCGAGCTGGTGGCCCGCATTCGCACCATCCTGCGGCGCGGCCCGCTGCGCGAGAGCGAGTTCATGGAAGTGGCCGACCTGCAGATCGACACGATCCGGCGCCGCGTGACGCGCGCGGGCCAGAAGATCGACCTGACGTCGAAGGAATTCGCGCTGCTGCAACTGCTGGCGCGGCGCCGCGGCGAGGTGCTGTCGCGCTCGCTGATCGCTTCGCAAGTCTGGGACATGAACTTCGACAGCAACACCAACGTCGTCGACGTGTCGATCCGGCGCCTGCGCGCCAAGGTGGACGACCCGTTCCCGAAGAAGCTGATCCACACGCGGCGCGGCATGGGCTACGTGCTCGACGAATCCGAAGAAGTGTGAGCGGCCCGGCATGAAACGGCTGCTGCGCGTGCGCCGCGCGATCGATGCATGGATGCCTGCCTCGCTGACCACGCGGCTGGCGCTGGCCTACGGGCTGACCACGGCCGCCATCCTGGTCGGGGTGGCCACGTACCTGTCCAGCGCGCTCGGCAGCCAGCTCCAGTCGCGCGACGAGGGCGAGCTGGTGGGCGAGGTGCTGCTGGTGCGCCACCTGCTGCGAGAGGTGGCCGACGAGAACGAGATCCGCACCGACACGCATCGCTTTGCCGATATCGCGATGGGCCACGAGGGCCTGATCCTCGTCGTCCGCACGCGCGACGGCGACCCGCTCATCACCCTCAATCCCCATAACGAAACCCTGCCGCCGCTGCGCGTGCTGCCGGTGACCACCACGCCCGACAAATCGCTGCTGCAGACCTGGCTGCCGCGCAATGGCGTGCCGTCGCGCGGCATGGCGGCGCTGGGCCAGATCGGCAATACCGAGCGGACCGTCGAGATCATCGTGCTCAGCGACGCCGGCTACCGCGTGGCGCTGATGCGCGAGTACCGTGGCGAACTGCTGGGCGCCGTGCTGTGCGGCGCGATTGTCGCGGCGGCGCTGGGGTTCCTGCTGGCGCGGCGCGGGCTGCGGATGCTGCGCCGGATGGCCAGCGACGCGGCCGCGGTGACGACAAGCCGGCTGGCCACGCGGCTTGACGTGGGCGGCGCGCCCGAGGAGTTGCGCGAACTGGCCGGCGCCCTGAACGCGATGCTGGCGCGGCTGCAGGACAGCTTCACGCGGCTGTCGCAATTCTCGGCCGACCTGGCGCACGATTTCCGCACGCCGATCAGCAACCTCGTCGGCCAGACGCAGGTGACGCTGGCCCAGCGCCGCACGCCGGCCGAGTACGAGGCGGTGCTGGAGTCGAACCTGGAGGAATACGAGCGGCTGTCGCGCATGATCGAGAACATGCTGTTCCTGGCGCGGGCCGACAATGCGCAGGTGGCGCTTGGCGCGCGGCCCATCGACGCGCGCGCGGAACTGGACAAGATCGCCGAGTATTTCGAGGCCGTGGCCGCCGACCGCAACGTGACCGTGTCGGTGTCGGGGTACGCCACGGTGGTGGCCGACCAGACGCTGCTGCGGCGGGCCGTCATCAACCTGCTGGACAACGCGCTGCGGCACGCGCCGGCCGGCAGCATGGTGCGGATGTGCGTCTGCCCGCAGGCCAGCCAGACCGCCATCACGGTGCTCAACGGCGGCCCGGCCATCGCGCCGGAAGCGCTGCCGCACCTGTTCGGCCGTTTCTACCGCGCCGATCCGTCGCGCCGCAACTCGGCGTCGTCGACCGGGCTGGGGCTGGCCATCGTCGACACGATCATGCGGCTCCACGGCGGCAGCGTCGGCGTGCGCAGCGCCGAGGGCGAGACGGTCTTCGAACTGCTGTTCCCCGACGCGGTGGGCCCGTTGCCGGCCCCGGCCACTTGACCTTGTAGCCGCTACAGGGTCTTCAATGGCAGGTAATACGCTACGAGGACCCCATCATGGCCCGTTCGACACCCGACAACGTCCTGCCACCGGTCGCGCCCGGTCATTCGCACGACCACTCCCACGACCATCCGCACAACCACTCCCACGACCATTCTCACGATCATCCCCACGACCACCCACCGGCCGACGCCTGCTGTGGCGGGAAATGTGGCGCAACCGCCACGCCGGTTGCCCCGCCGTTGGCGGCGCCGGCCGGCACCCGCGCTGCGGCGTTCCGCATCGATGCCATGGACTGCCCGACCGAGGAAACGCTGATCCGCAACAAGCTCGGCGGCATGGCGGGCGTGGCGGCGCTGGACTTCAACCTGATGCAGCGCGTGCTGACCGTGCATCACACACTCGATTCCACTGACCCGGTCGTCCAGGCGATCGGATCGCTCGGCATGAAGGCCGAGCCGCTGGCCGGTGCCGCCGACGATGGCACGCAGGTGGCCGCCAGCGAGGCCCGCAAGCCGTGGTGGCCGCTGGCCCTGGGCGGGGCCGCCGCGCTGGGCGCCGAACTGGCCGAGTGGTTCAACGTGGCCACGCCGTACCTGCCGGCCGCGCTGGCGCTGGCCACGGTGCTGCTGGCGGGGCTGGGCGTCTATCGCAAGGGCTGGATCGCCGTGCGCAACGGCAACCTGAACATCAACGCGCTGATGAGCATCGCCGTGACCGGGGCGATGTTCATCGGCCAGTGGCCCGAGGCGGCGATGGTGATGGCGCTGTTCGCGCTGGCCGAGCGGATCGAGGCCGCGTCGCTGGACCGCGCCCGCAACGCGGTGCGCGGGCTGATGGCGATGGCGCCCGAGCAGGCCACGGTGCTGCAGCCCGACGGAACGTGGCAGGCCGTGCCGGCCCGCACGGTGACGGTGGGCGCAACGGTGCGGCTGCGCCCGGGCGAGCGGGTGGCGCTCGATGGCCGCGTCATGCGCGGGCAATCGGCGCTGGACCAGGCGCCCATCACCGGCGAAAGCGTGCCGGTCGACAAGTCGCCGGGCGACGCGCTGTTCGCGGGGTCGATCAACCAGTCCGGTGAACTCGAATACGCGGTGACCGCGCCGGCCAACGACTCCACGCTGTCACGCATCATCCATGCCGTGGAAGCGGCCCAGGGCAGCCGCGCGCCGACCCAGCGCTTCGTCGACCAGTTCGCCAGAATCTACACGCCCGTGGTGTTCGCCATCGCGGTGGGAATCGCCGTGGTGCCGCCGCTGGCCATGGGCGCGCCGTGGCTGGCGTGGATCTACAAGGCGCTGGTGCTGCTGGTGATTGCCTGCCCGTGCGCGCTGGTGATTTCCACGCCCGTGACCATTGTCAGCGGGCTGGCGGCGGCGGCGCGGCGCGGCATCCTGATCAAGGGCGGCGTCTACCTGGAGCAGGGCCACCGGCTGAAGTGGCTGGCGCTGGACAAGACCGGCACGCTGACGCACGGCAAGCCCGCGCAGACCGATTTCGCGCTGCTGGCCGATGACGTGCCGCAGGCGCGCGCCATCGCGGCCAGCCTGGCGGGGCGGTCGGACCATCCGGTGTCGCGCGCGGTGGCCATCGCCGCCGATGCGGACGGCGTGGCGCGGCTGGACGTGACCGACTTTGCGGCGGTGCCGGGGCAGGGTGTCGGCGGTGCCGTGGACGGCGTGGCGTACCGGCTCGGCAACCATCGGATGATCCACGACCTCGGCGCTTGCTCGCCGGCGCTGGAGGCGCGGCTGGAGGCCATCGAGCGGCAGGGGCGGTCGATCGTGATGCTGGCGGCGCTGCCCGCCGGCGGCCAGCCGGCCCGCGCGCTGGCGCTGTTCGGTGTTGCCGATACGGTGCGCGAGTCGAGCCGGCAGGCCATCGAGCAACTGCACGCGCTGGGCGTGCGCACGCTGATGCTGTCCGGCGACAACGCGCACACGGCGCAGGCCATCGGCAAGGCCGTCGGCATCGACGAGGCGCGCGGCCATCAGCTTCCGCAGGACAAGGCCGATGCGCTGGCGGCGCTGGCCGACCAGGTGCACGGGCAGGGCGGCAAGGTCGGCATGGTCGGCGACGGCATCAACGACGCCCCGGCGCTGGCGCGTGCCGACATCGGCTTTGCGATGGGCGCGGCCGGCACCGACACGGCCATCGAAACCGCCGACGTGGCGCTGATGGACGACGACCTGCGCAAGATTCCGACGTTCGTGCGGCTGTCGCGTCAGACGTCGACCATCCTGCGGCAGAACATCGCGCTCTCGCTGGTCATCAAGGCTGTGTTCCTGGCGCTGACCCTGATGGGCCTGGGCACGATGTGGATGGCGGTGTTCGCGGACATGGGCGCCAGCCTGCTCGTGGTGTTCAACGGGCTGCGGCTGACGCGCAAGGGGTGAGGCTCAGCGCTGCGGCTGGAGGATCAGTTCGCCGCTGCGGCCGGGAATCTCGCCCCAGGCGACGGGCTGCGCCGGCAGCGACGCCGCGTCGAGGTGGCGATGGTAGGTGGCCATCGACACCAGATCGTGGCCCTGGGCGCGCCAGCCGGCCAGCAGGCGCCGGAACACGGGCGCCAGCTTGCCGCCTTCCAGTTCGGTGTGGAGCGTGAAGACGTGGTCGGCGTCGCCTTCGGTGAGCTTGAGCACCGCGTGGTGGACGTTGTCCTCGGTCAGGTCGTCCACGCCGATCAGTTCGTCGAGCGTGGGCAGCGTGGTCGGCATCTGCACGTGCCGGCACGGCTGGCCCGCCACGGTGGGCCGGTACGGGCCGGTGCCGCGCCCGTCGGAGGCGTAGGCCATGCCCCAGTCGTCGATCTGGCGGAACGCCTCGTCGTTCATCTGCCAGCCGGCCGCGCCATGGGTGGGCGGCGGCGCGCCGAAGATGTCGGTGAAACGGTCGAACGACTGCTGCATCTGGCGGCGCGTCCAGCCGGCGTCGCGCGTGCGCACGTTGTCCTGCCAGTAGACGTGGTCCCAGGTGTGGATGCCGCACTCGTGGCCCGCGGCGGCGGCCGCGCGCATCTCGGCGGCGGCGCGGCGGCCGATGTCGGGGCCGGGCAGCAGCACGCCGTACATCAGCGTGCGCAGGCCGTAGTTGGACACCACCGACGTGCGCGACACCTTCTTCAGGAAGCCGGGCCGGAACACCCGCCGCAGCGCCCAGCCGGTGTGATCCGGCCCCAGGCTGAACAGGAACGTGGCGTCGGCCTGCACGGCCGACAGCATCGACAGCAGCGCCGGCACGCCCTCGCGGGTGCCGCGCAGCGTGTCGACGTCTACCTTCAGGCAAATGCGGGCCATGGACGGATCAGTTGTCGCCGTCGACCAGCGTGCGGGCGTCCACCACCTTGTCGCGGTATGCCTCGAAGATGCGGCGCAGCGCCTGCTCCATCGTCACCTCGGGCTTCCAGCCCAGCTCCTGCACCGTGTTGTCGATCTTCGGCACGCGGTGCTGCACGTCCTGGTAGCCCTTGCCGTAGAAGTCGCCCGACGACGTTTCCACGATTCGGGTCTGGCGCGCGTAGTCGGCGTACTCGGGGTACTCGGCCGCCATCGACAGCATCATCTCGGCCAGCTCGCGCACCGAGTGGATGTTGGCCGGGTTGCCGATGTTGAAGATCTTGCCGCTGGCCACGCCGTTCTTGTTCTCGATGATTTGCATCAGCGCCGAGATGCCGTCCGAGATATCGGCGAACGCGCGCTTCTGGGCGCCGCCGTCGACGAGCTTGATCGGCTCGCCGCGCACGATATGGCCCAGGAACTGCGTCACCACGCGCGACGAGCCTTCCTTCGACTCGAAGATCGAGTCCAGCCCGGCGCCGATCCAGTTGAACGGGCGGAACAGCGTGTAGTTCAGGCCCTGCTCCATGCCGTAGGCGTGGATCACGCGGTCCATCAGTTGCTTGGAGCAGGCGTAGATCCAGCGCGGCTTGTTGATCGGGCCGTAGACCAGCGACGACGCCTCGGGATCGAACTCGTCATCGGTGCACATGCCATAGACCTCGGAGGTCGACGGGAACACCAGGTGCTTGCCGTACTTCACGGCGCTGCGCACGATCGGCAGGTTGGCCTCGAAGTCCAGCTCGAACACGCGCAGCGGGTTGCGGACGTAGGTGGCCGGCGTGGCGATGGCCACCAGCGGCAGGATCACGTCGCACTTGCGGATGTTGTACTCGACCCACTCCTTGTTGATCGTGATGTCACCCTCGGAGAAATGCATGCGCGGGTGGTTCACCAGGTCGCCAAGGCGGTCGGACGCCATGTCCATGCCGTAGACCTCCCACTGCGTGGTCTCCAGGATGCGGCGCGTCAGGTGGTGGCCAATGAAGCCGTTGACGCCAAGAATCAGGACCTTTTTCATCGCTATCCTTTCAATGCTGTGCGGTGATGTTCTGGAATTCGGGGGCGGACACGGGGTCCGCATGGTCGGCGCTGCTGCCCTGCAGCAGTTGCAGCACCCGTAGCGCGCCGCCGTCGCCGCAGATGGCGACGATGCGGCCGTCCACGACGTGCAGGCCCGGTGGCAGCCCGCCGGGGACGGCGGCGGCGTCCAGCCGGCGCGCCTGCGCCACGATGAAGCGGCGGCCGGCCAGGTCAGTGAACGCGCCCGGGTAGGGCGGCGCCACGGCGCGGATCAGGTTGTAGACGGCTGCCGCGGGCTGCCGGAAATCGATCCGGCCGTCCTCGGGCTTGCGGCCCGAGAAGTAGCTGCCGTCGGCCAGCCGGTTCGGGCGCTTGGGCGTCTGGCCCGCCTTCATGGCGGGCAGCACGCGCCAGAGCGTCTGCTCGGCGGCCACGGTGACTTTCTCGAAGACCTGCCCGGCGGTGTCGTCGGGCAGGATCGGCACGGCGGTCTGGTCGACGATGTAGCCGGCGTCGGGCTTGGCTTCCATCGCGTGCAGCGTGGCGCCGGTCTCGGTCTCGCCATGCAGCACGGCCCAGTTCACGGGCACGCGGCCCCGGTACTTGGGCAGCAGCGAGCCGTGCATGTTGAAGGCGCCGCGTGGCGCGATGGCCAGCACGTCGGCCGGGATCATCGCGCGGTAGTAGAACGAGAAGATCACGTCGGGCGCGGCGGCGCGGATCGCGTCGGCCAGCGCCGGATCGGCCGGGTCCTCGCCATAGACGAAGGACAGGTTCAGCTCCGCGGCGGTGTCCGCCACGCGCTGGAACCAGATGTTCTCGTCGGGCCGGTCGCGGTGGGTGACCACCAGCGCCACGTCCACGCCCTGCGCGTGCAGCACGCGCAGGCAGCGGTCGCCGACGTTGTGATAGGCAAAGACTACGGCGCGCACGATGCCTCCGGTTGGCCGTCACGTTCGGGGTCGCGCTCCAGCACCGCCTGGATGCGGTAGCGCGGCCGGTCGCGGACTTCCTGGTAGATCCGGCCGATGTACTCGCCCAGCAGGCCGATGCCGAACAGCATGATGCCGATCAGGAAGAAGTTGAAGGCGAAGAGCGTGAACACGCCCTGGACTTCAGAGCCCAGGATGAAACGCCGGATCAGCAGCACCACGAACAGCCCGGCCGACGTGATCGACAGCATCGTGCCGATGGCCGAGAACCACTGCAGCGGCACGATCGAGAAACCGGTCACGAGGTCGAAGTTCAGCCGGATGAGCTGGTAGAGCGAGTATTTCGACTCCCCGGCGTGGCGCTGCTCGTGGCCCACCTCGATCTCGACAGGGTTCGACGAGAACGTGTAGGCCAGCGCCGGGATGAACGTGTTGACCTCGCGGCACGCGTTGATCGTATCGATGATGTTCCGGTCGTAGGCGCGCAGCATGCAGCCCTGGTCCGTCATCTTGATCTTGGTGATGCGCTCGCGCAGCCGGTTCATCGCGCGCGACGCATAGCGCCGGAACGCCGTGTCGTTGCGCTGGCGCCGGATGGTGCCCACGTAGTCGTGGCCCTTGCGCATCTCGGCCACCAGGCGCGGGATTTCCTCGGGCGGGTTCTGCAGGTCGGCGTCCAGCGTGATGACGATGCGCCCGCGCGTGTGCTCGAAGCCGGCCAGGATGGCCATGTGCTGGCCGAAGTTGCCGTTGAACAGGATCACCCGCGTCACGTCGGGGCGCTTGTGGTACTGCGCGGCCAGCATCGCCGGCGAGCGGTCCGCGCTGCCGTCGTTGACGAAGATGATCTCGTACGATTCGCCCAGGCTGTCCAGCGCCGGATAGACGCGGTCGAACAGCGCCTGCAAGCCGTCTTCCTCGTTGTAGACGGGAATGACGACCGAGACCTCGACGGGACTTAGTGAGAGAGACGTTTGCATGTTTCGCTGAGGGTTGCGCAAACCCGCTCGACGTCGGCGGCCTGCATGGCCGGGAACAACGGCAACGTCACGATGCCGCGGCCAATGCGCTCGGCATGCGGCAGCATGCCCTCGCGCCAGCCCAGCGAGCGGAAATAGGTAAACAGGTGCACGGGCGGGTAGTGGACACCGGTGCCCACGCCGCGCTCGCGCATGGCTTCCATCACGCGGCGGCGCGCGTCGGCCGGGCCGCCTTCAAGCTGGTCGGTCGGCAGCACCACCTGGAACATGTGCCAGTTCGTGGTGGCGACATCGGCGTCGCGCGGCACGGGCAGTTCGATGCCCAGGTCGGCCAGGCCCAGGTCCGCCGCACAGCGGAAATAGGTCTCGGCCAGCGCGGCGCGGCGGGCGGTGATGCCATCGAGCTGCGCCAGTTGCGCCAGCCCGATCGCCGCGTTCACGTCGGTCAGGTTGAACTTGCCGCCCGGTTCCTCGACGTCCATGCCGTCCATGCCGGTGCGGATCACGCCCTGCAGCCGCAGGCGCTCGGCGCGCCGGGCTTCCTCGGGCGTGTTCATGACCAGGCAGCCGCCTTCGACGGTCGTGATGTTCTTGTTGGCCTGGAAGCTGAAGCTGACCAGGTCGCCAAACGCGCCAATGCGCTGGCCGCGCCAGCGCGAGTCGATGGCCTGCGCGGCGTCCTCGATGACCCGCAGGCCGTGGCGCCCGGCAATGGCGTAGAGCCGGTCCATGTCGACCGGCAGGCCGGACAGGTACACCGGCATGATGGCGCGCGTGCGCGGCGTGATGGCGGCCTCCACGGCGTCCAGGTCGATGTTGCGCGTGACCGGGTCGATGTCGACGAATACCGGCCTGGCGCCCACGGCCAGCACCACGTTGGCCGTGGCCACCCAGGTGATCGGCGTGGTGATGACCTCGTCGCCCGGGCCGATGTCGGCGATGCGCAGCGCAATCTCCATCGTGGCCGAGCCGTTGGAGAACGTGCGCACGGGCCGGCCGCCGAACAGGTCGGACAGCGCCGCCTCGAACGCCTGCACCTTGGGGCCGGACGTGATCCAGCCCGATGCCAGCACCTTGCCCACTTCGGCAATGGTCGCGTCGTCGATCTGGGGGCGGACGAACGGCAGGAAATCCTGCGGAGCGGAAGCAGTCATGGGGTCAGGAACGGGCAATCAGGAAAACGCCAGCGAGTATCAGCACGATGCCGGCCATGCGCAAGGGGCCGATCATCTCCCCGAACAGCCACCACGCGGCCAGCGCGTTGACCACGTAGCCAAGCGACAGCATCGGGTAGGCGATGGAAACATCCACGCGCGAGAGCCCGACGATCCACACGCCCACGCTGATCACGTAGCAGGTCAGTCCGGCGATCACCGGCCACTGGGTCAGCACGCGGAACGCCGTGGTCAGGATCGTCGCGCGTTCCAGCGTGATGGCGCCCACGGCGTTGGTGCCGGCCTTGAGCAGCAGCTGCGCGCAGGCGTTGAGCAGCACGCCCGTGAGGATGAAAGCGAAAGTCGACAGGGTCATGGGGTGTTCCGGGGCGCCGGGGCCGGCGGCGGGAAATTGCTGGCGACCACGCGCCGCAGGTCGCGCGCCACCACGTAGAGCGGCACCTGGCGCGCCGCCAGGCTGTCATACATGTCCGGCGACATGATGGCGAGCGCGGGCTGGCCGTCCTGCCACTTGGCGATGAACGCGTCGAGCGTCGGGACCCACTTGTCCGGCTCCTGCTCGGTGCCGAACGACAGCTCGTCGGCAGCTTCGACCATGGTCAGCGTGCGGCCAAGATAGAACGGCAGCGTGTGATCCAGCATGCGCACGCCGTAGATCGGCATGTCGTCCTTGAGCACGGCCTTGATGGCCGGCAGCATGTCCACGCCCGACGCGCGGCGGCCCATGACCTCGTGGCCCATCAGGCCGATGGTGCAGGTCAGGAACATCGACAGCGCGAACGCGGTGATGCTTGGGAACAGCCCGCGGGTTTCCAGCAGCCGGCGCGCCAGCAGCATCCCGGCCAGCAGCACCGCAAACGCCACGCCCACATAGACGGCGAATGCGCGGAACACGACGTTGGGATTGCTCGGCCGGTCCAGCGTGGCCACGATGGGCGCGGCGATCAGCCCCACCACGGCCAGCACCAGCAGCGCGTTGATCTGGCGCTTCCAGGACCGCTCGTTGATCTGGTCCAGCGCCACGGCGGCCAGGATGGCCAGCGCCGGGAACACCGGCACGATATAGCCGGGCAACTTGGAGCCGGACAGGCTGAAGAACACGAAGATCGCGCCAAACCAGACCAGGCTCAGCAGCGCCGGCTGGAACGGCTTGCCGCCCACGCCGCGCGCGGCACCGGCGCGGTCGCGCACCACGTCCCACATGCGCGGCACCAGGCCCAGCCACGGCAGCATGCCGGCCACCAGCAGCGGCACGAAGAACCAGATCGACCCCTTGCGCGCGTGCACGGTGGACGTGTAGCGGTCCCAGTGCTCGTGGATGAAGAAGAAATGCGGGAATTCGGGGTTGCGCGACGATACCAGCCAGAACCACGGCACGGTCACCGCCAGCAGCACGACGATGCCGGGCACCAGGTGCAGCCGGCGCCAGAGGCCATAGTCGCGCGTCAGCAGCGTGTAGACCACCAGCACCAGCCCCGGCAGCGCGATGCCGACCAGCCCCTTGGTCAGGATGGCCACGCCCATCGCCACCCAGCAGGCCAGCATCCAGCCCAGCCGCGCGCGCGGCGTGGCCTCGGGGTGCTGGGCCAGCAGCATGCTCGCCAGCACGCAGGCCAGCGCGCCGGACAGCGTCATGTCGAGCGAGTTGAAATGGCCGGTCACGCTCCACATCGGCATGGCCAGCAGCGCCAGCCCGGCCAGCAGGCCCGCGCGGCACCCAAACCAGCGCGCGGTGGCCAGCATCGTCACGCCTAGCCCGGCGATGCCGGACAGCGCCACGCACAGCCGGGCCTGCCAGTCGCCCACGCCGAACAGCTCGTAGGCCAGCGTGGTCACCCACAGGTGGAAGGGCGGCTTTTCGAAGTACTTGAGGGCGTTGTAGCGAATGGTGACCCAGTCGCCGGTGGCGAACATCTCGCGGGAAATCTCGGCGTAGCGGCCTTCGTCCGGGCGTAGCAGGTGGCGGGCATCGAGGGTACCGAACCAGACCAGCAGGACGCCGATGACAACGAGCGCAACCATGCCGACTGGCAGCCCGGCTTGGCGCGTGGGCGAAGAACTACGCATATCTCTCCTGAAATGGCCGGGGTCCCGGAGGCTGTTCGTCAGGTGGCCCGGTGGCGGACTCCCCACAACGCGGCATGGCGCGAATTGGTGGACAAGGGGTCCGACACGGGCCGCGCGGCAGGCGCCGCAGGGCCCGCACGCCACGTACGCAGGCGCCGGGCGGCATCCACGGGCGCGCAATGTTAGCACGAGCGCATGGCGCCGCCGGCCGTTTCGGGTCAGGCCGGCGCGGCGACCGGGCGTTCACGGAAATTGACCCCGAAGCCCCATTTCCGCCGCGCGGATTTCGCGCAATACTTGCGCCATTCCGGCACCTACCCCCGCAGACACTGACCTGGCGGCCGCCGGCCACTGATTTGGAAAGATCCCCATGACCCGGGCGCCGAGGCTCTTGTTGTTGTCCGCCGTGATGTCCCTGCTTGCCGCGGTGACGCCGGCGGCATTCGCGCAGGCGTCGGCGCCCGATGCCGCGCCGGTGTCCGGCATGTCGCCGCCGATGCCCGCCGCCGCCGCGCTCTGCGACGCGCCGTGGTTCCGCTCGGGTTCCCGCGTCCAGATGGAGGGCGACGGGACAATGCCGCTGTCGATCACCATGACCTTGCGTGAAGTGATGCGAACGGCACGCGGATGCAGCGCCCAGCTCGAAGTCCGCTCCAAGTCGGCCTTTGCGGCGCTGATGGGCCCGCCGGTGGTCATGGACCAGGTCCACGAGATCAACATCGACCGCAACGCGGCCACCTCGCGCACCCGCATCGACAGCCGCAACGCCGTCATCAACGCCCGGGCCCGCTATGCGCGGATGTTCGGGGAGGCGTCGTTCACGGGCAGCGGCGTTTTCAACTATGCCGGCGTGGACATCAAGGAAGGCGCCATCCTGGAAGGCGAGACCTTCCAGTCCAGCGTGGCGTTGAAGATCTATCCGCTGGGTAAGGACGAGGTGGTTGGCAGCATGCAGGCGCTGCATGCGTCGATCATCGTCGGCTCCCGGCACGTCGGCCGCAAGCAGATGATCAACACGGTGATGGGCCGCAAGGAGTGCATGCCGATCACCTACGAGAAACGCACGTCGCTGGGGCCGCTGATGGTGGGCGACGAAATCCTGCAACTGGAACCGAGCGTGCTGCACGTGACCGACTGGTACTGCCCGATGGAAGCATTCGTGCTCCGCACGCAGATCCGGCAGAACAACGAGGTGTACCAGGTGGACGTGACGGCGCTGGAGATGGATCCGGTGGAGGCGGGCCGGTAGCCGCCGCAGCTTGCCCGACCGCCCGGAAAGAAAAATGGAGCCTGACACGGCTCCATTTTTTGATGATCGGCCGCACATTGGCCGACCGCGCTTCAATTCGCCGGCGCCGCCTTCTTGGTCGACTTCTTGGCCTTCGGCTGCTTCGGGGCGGCCGTGGTCTGGTCGGTCAGGTCGGCGCGGGTGCTCTTGTTGGCGCCTTGCGAGTACGGGTCGAACTTGTCGCCCGACTTCGCGCCCTGGCTGTACGTGTCGAACTTCTCGCCGGCCTTGGCGCCCTGCGAGTACGGATCGAACGACTTCTTGTCCTGGGCGACGGCGGCTGCGGACGCGGTGGCCAGGCCCAGGGCGATGGCGGTGGCGATCAATTTGTGCATCGGGTTCTCCTCTGAGTTGCCGCCGGTGGGTTCCACGAAGGCGGTTCGTGTTGTCGCCTGGCCTACCGGACGGTAGAACCGGGCTCGGGCCAGTGTGGACAAGGGCTGGCGGGGCGTCAACTCAGGGGTTATCCGGGGGCGGCGCCCCGGAAATGGCTATTCCGTCACGGCGTCGGAGGGGTGCTTCCAGGCGTTGACGACCTCGGCGGACGGCGCCAGCGCCAGGTTGGTGCCGCGATTGCCGATCGGCTGCTGGAACCAGCGCTTCTGCAGCGCGGCGGCGTCCGGGCTGGCGAATGTGCGCGTCAGCGTCTGGTCGACCAGTTGCTTCCAGGCCGGATCGGCCTTCGACATCATCAGCGCGTTCTGCTCCACCGACAGCGCCGGGCCGACGATCACGTACTGCGACGGGTCCTTCGACTTGGCGCGCAGGCCGGCCAGCAGCACGTCGTCCATGACGAAAGCCTGGGCGCGGCCCGTTTCCAGCAGCAGGAACGATTCGCCGTGGTCCTTGGCGTAGACGTCGTGGAAGCCGTACTCGCCCTTCAGGCGGCGCACATGGCGGTCACCCGTGGAGCCGGCGCTGGTGACCACGGTCTTGCCGCGCAGGTCGCTGAACGACTGGATGCCCGAATCGGCCCGCACCAGCATCCGCACCGTCGACACGTAGTGCGACACGCTGAAAGCCACCTGCTTCTGGCGCTCCAGCGTATTGGTGTTGGGCGCGCAGTCCAGGTCGGCCAGGCCGTTGACGACGGCCGGCACGCGGTTCTGCGGGGTCAGCGGCAGCCAGCGCACCTTCAGGTCCTTCAGGCCGAGTTTCTGCTTGGCGGCGTCGGCCACGCGCAGGCACAGGTCCACCGCGTAGCCGGCGGGCTGGCCGCGATCGTCGGCGAACGAGAACGGCAGCGCCGATTCGCGGTAGCCGAGCGTGATGGTGCCGGTCTCGCGGATCTTGTCGAGCACGGGGCTCTGGGCAAACGCGGCGGGCAGCGCGGCGGCGAGGGCGACGGCGGCCAGCAGGCGTCGGAGGGAAGGCAGGACAGCGGTCAGCGACATGGTCGGGGTCAGGCAGGGAAAGCCGCAAGGGTATACCCGCACCCGGCCCGCGCGAAGAATTTGTTTCTTATTAGCTAATGCACGGAAACGGGGCGCCACGGCCCGCGTGCAGTGGCGGATACGGCATCCGGCCGCTCGCCTTACATCCCGTTACCCTCGACCCCCGCGCCGCCGGATTTCCGGCTGCACCGTTCCGGTACAATGCCGCCACTTTGTATCTTCCGCATAACAAAATAACGAAAATGAGCCCCCGTCCTTCCCGTCTGGCCTGTGTGGACGCACTGAAGGCGGTCAGCTCGCAGCTGATCGTGTGGCATCACCTGGCGTTCTACGGGCCGATGTCGGACGCCGCGCAGCCTCTGGCGCCGGGCCTGATCGGCTGGCTGGCCGACTACGCCCGCATCGCCGTGCAGGTCTTCCTGGTCATCAGCGGCTTCCTGGCCGCGCGCAGCCTGGCCCCCGACGGCTACCTGACCGTGGCCAATCCCGTCCTGACCGTCTGGCGGCGCTACCAGAAGCTGGTGGTGCCGTTCTCGGCCGCCATCCTCGTGGCGATTGCCGGCGCCGCCATCGCGCGCACGTGGATGCAGCACGATTCCATTCCCGCCGCGCCGCATCTGGCGCAGTTCGTCGCCCATGTGCTGCTGCTGCACAACATCCTGGACGTGGACGCGCTGTCGGCCGGCGTCTGGTATATCGCCATCGACCTGCAGCTGTTTGCGCTGATGGTGGCGGTGCTCTGGCTGTCGCGCGCCGTGGCCCGCCAGGCGCTGCCGCTGGCGGTGCCCCTGGTGGCCGTGCTGGCCGGCGCGTCGCTGTTCTGGTTCAACCGCGACGCGGCCTGGGACATCTGGGCCGTCTACTTCTTCGGCGCCTACGGGCTGGGCGCGCTGGCGTTCTGGGCGTCGCATCCTGACCGCTCGCGCTGGGCGCTGGTGGCGCTGGCCGCGATTGGCCTGGCGGCGCTGGCCGTCGATTTCCGCACGCGGATCGCGGTGGCGCTGGCGGCGGCGGTGCTGCTGGCGGTGTCGCGCCGGGGCGGCTGGCTCGAACACTGGCCGGGCGGCCGCCTGACGGCGTACTTCGGCAAGATCTCTTACTCGGTGTTCCTGGTTCACTTTCCGGTCTGCCTGGTCGTCAACGCCGTGGTCACGCACGTGGCGCCGGGCCGGCCGATGCTGAACGCAGCCGGCATGGTGTTCGCCTGGGTGGCCAGCAACGCCGCCGGCGCGGTCTTCCATCGCTATGTGGAGGCCGGCAACCCGGTGCGCGCCGTGGTGGGCTGGCTGACGGCCGGGCTGCCGAACCGCGCGCGCGGGCGGCTGGGGCAGCGGGCCGGCGGCTGACCCGGCCCCCTTAAGCGCCAGAAACGGCACGCATCCTTACCGGATCGTGCCGCTTTTTTATGGCGGGCCGGCCGGTGGATGCTGGTGCACGTGCACCGCGAAGTACCCGCGCGGCCCCGCATGTCCGTCCCCCGCCGCACCCGGCCGGTGCGTACGGGTCCTCACCAACCGTAACAACCCCACTTGGGCGTTGGCATGGACGTTGCCTAGTATGAACATGTAAACCTGACCATCTGGTCAGGATTCGTGTTCCGGTGCAGCACCGGGGAGGCGACCATGTCCGATCACATCGTCCTGACTTCGCACGCGCGGCGCGACAAGCCGGCGGAGCCCATCCAGTGGGGCGCGCCCACCGCCGCGGAGCGGGGCCCCGTGATCGCCAGCCTGACCGACCCCGCGCAGCGCAACGTCATCGGCACGCATGCGGGCGCCTATGCGATCTACCGCGCGCTGGCGGTGGCGTCGGGCAGCCTGCAGCGCGCGCACCGGCCGGACCTGACCGACACCGCGCCGGCCGAGGCCATCGGCCCGCACGCACAATGGGGCGACCCGGACAAGATCGTCTCGCTCGACCCCTGGGGCCACCTGGTCTCCACGGTCTTCGCGGACCGCATCGCGGCCGGCTTCGACATCCGCCCGACCATCGCCATCACGCGCGCCCACATCAACATGCCCGAGCTGGGCGCCGCCATCGCGGCCGGCCGGCTCAAGCCCGATGGCGACATCCTCTATCCGAACGGCGACGTGCGCGTGACCAAGGCCGCCATCGACCCGGTCTGGTACCTGCCCGGCATCGCGCGGCGCTTCAACATCAAGGAAAGCATCCTGCGCCGCAGCCTGTTCGAGCAAACCGGCGGCATGTTTCCGGAACTGGTGACGCGGCCGGACCTGAAGGTCTTCCTGCCGCCCATCGGCGGCATGACGCTCTACTTCTTCGGCGACATCAGCCAGCTCGGCAAGCCCGAGACGCGCGTGGCCTGCCGCGTGCACGACGAATGCAACGGCTCCGACGTGTTCGGCTCCGACATCTGCACCTGCCGGCCCTACCTGGCGCACGGCATCGAGGTGTGCATCGAGATGGCCCAGCAGGGCGGCGTGGGGCTCGTGGTCTATAACCGCAAGGAGGGCCGGGCTTTGGGCGAGGTCACCAAGTTCCTGGTCTATAACGCTCGCAAGCGGCAGGTGGGCGGGGATCGCGCGGAGACGTACTTCGCGCGCACCGAATGCGTGGCCGGCGTGCAGGACATGCGGTTCCAGGAACTGATGCCCGACGTCTTCCACTGGCTCGGGATCCGGCGCATCGACCGCTGGGCCTCGATGAGCAACATGAAGCATGGCGCGCTGACCGCGCAGGGCATCGAGGTGGTGGAGCAGGTGGCCATCCCCGATGCGCTGATCCCGGCCGATGCGCGCGTGGAAATCGATGCGAAGGTGGCGGCGGGTTACTTCACCAGCTACACGCCGCCGGATGCCAACGAACTCGCCCTGGCAAAGGGCAGGGGGTTGAACGAATGAACGAACATCCCGCAGGAGGTACGACCGGACACGACCCCGGCACGGGCAGCGGCTGGCACAGCCCGGTGCCGGCCGACCACCCCGCCGCGGCGCTGCTGAGCGGCCAGGCGGTGCGCACGCATTGCGCGGCCGTGACCGAATTCGTCGCATCCGGCGAGTCCGAACGCTTTACCTGGCATCCGGACCGGGTGCATGCCATCGCCGACTACGTGGCCGCCACGATCCGGCGCCGCTACCCGGACCTGAAGGTGCCGTACCACAGCCGCTGGCGCCATTTCGAGAGCGGCGGGCCGGGCCAGGAATCGATCAACCGCTGGCAGATCCTGTGCGAGCGCGCGGGCATGTCGGGCGCCGACCATTGCGCGGAACGCGCGCGCATCGGCATCGACCTCGTCATCCCGAGCGTGCTGCTCGATGCCGGCGCGGGGCCGGACTGGCGCTACCGCGACCCGGCCAGCGACATGATGCTGACGCGGTCCGAAGGGCTGGGCGTGGCCAGCTTCGACCTGTTCGCGCGCGGCGGCTTCTCGGCCGAGCCGGGCGATCCGCTGCGCGCCGATGCCGAGCGGCTGGCCCGCATCGACGCGTCGACCATCGCCACGGCGTTCCAGGTGGCCCAGCACAACCCGCTGGTGGGGCTGGAAGGGCGCGCCGGGCTGCTGCGCCGGCTGGGCGAGGTGATGCAGGCCACGCCGGCCGTGTTCGGCACGCCGGCGCGGCTGGGCAACCTGTTCGACTACCTGGCCGCGCACGCGCAGGACCATCGGATCGAAGCCTCGTTCGTGCTGCGCACGCTGCTGGTGGCGCTGGGTCCGGTGTGGCCGGGCCGCGTGCAGATGGATGGCGTGTCGCTGGGCGACTGCTGGCGGCACCCGGCCGCGCCGGGCGGGCTGGTGCCATTCCACAAGCTCACGCAGTGGCTGACCTATTCGCTGCTGGAGCCGCTGGAGGACGGCGGCCTGACCGTGGTGGGCCTGGACGCGCTGACCGGCCTGCCCGAGTACCGCAACGGCGGCCTGCTCTACGACTTCGAACTGACCGTGCCGCGCGACCGCGAGTTTGCCAGCCGCGCCCATACGGTGGACGAGCCCGAGATCGTGGAATGGCGCGCGCTGACCGTGACCGGCCTGGATCTGGTGGCCGACGCGGTGCGCCAGGCGCTGGGCCTGAAGGCCGAAGATTTTCCGCTGGCGCGCGTGCTGGAAGGCGGCACCTGGGCGGCGGGGCGGCGCATCGCGGCGCAGCGCCGGCCGCCGGGCGGCCCGCCGCCGTTCGAGATCCAGAGCGACGGCACGGTGTTCTAGCGGCAGGACCACGAAGCATTCGCAGCGCAGGCATCGGCCGGCCGCCCCACCTGGCGGCCGGCGGCCCGCTGCGCCCGCACCGGGCGACACCCGGACAACCAGGAGCGCACCATGAACGACATGACCCACGCACCGACGGCCGTGGAGACCTTTGCCGACACCAGCGCGGCCACGCCCGCCGTGATGGTGGTCAACCATCCGCTGGTGCAGCACAAGGTGACGCTGGTGCGCAGCGAGGAAACCACCACCGACAACTTCCGGCGGCTGGTGCGCGAGATCAGCCAGCTGCTGACGTACGAGGCCACGCGCGACCTGGCGATGGAGACCATCGCCATCCGCACTCCCATCGCGCCGATGCAGTCGCCGGTGCTGTCGGGCAAGAAGCTCTGCCTGGTGTCGATCCTGCGCGCCGGCAACGGCTTCCTGGACGGCATGCTGGACCTGCTGCCGGCCGCGCGCGTCGGGCATATCGGCCTGTACCGCGACCCGGAAACGCTGGAGCCCATCGAGTACTACTTCAAGATGCCCGAGGACATCCACGAGCGCTTTGTGATCGTCGTGGACCCGATGCTGGCCACCGGCAACTCGGCTGTGGCAGCCATCAACCGGCTCAAGGAGGCCGGCGTGACGACGATGAAGTACGTCTGCCTGATCGCCTCGCGGCCCGGCCTGCGCGCGCTGCAGGCCGCGCATCCGGACGTGGCCATCGTCACCGCCGCCATCGACGAGCAGCTCAACGACCACGGCTACATCGTGCCGGGGCTGGGCGACGCCGGCGACCGGCTGTACGGCACCAAGTGACCGGCGGCCGACCGATGGACGACGCATGATGGACGCCCGGGTCCACGCACGCGCCGCGCCGCGCGCCGCCCCACCGGCGGGCGGCCGCATCCGGCAGGAGAACGAGGCGCTGATCCTGCGCGCGGCGGAGTACGTGTTTGCCCGGGCCGGCTTTGCCGGGGCCACCATGGCGGACATCGCCACGCGCGCCGGCGTGCCCAAGTCGAACCTGCACTACTACTTCCGCACCAAGCAGGCGCTGTACCGGGCCGTGCTGGCGCATACGCTGAGCCTGTGGCTGTCGGAGACCGACATCATCAGCGCCGACTACCCGCCGCGGCTGGCGCTGGAGCAGTACATCCGCGCCAAGATGCGGCTGTCGGCCAGCCACCCTGATGCCTCGCGCGTGTTCGCCAACGAGCTGCTGCACGGCGCGCCCGAGATTGGCGGCGTGCTGCGCCAGGCGCTGCGCGAACTGGTGGCGCGCAAGGCGCTGGTGATCCGCGCCTGGATCGACGCCGGCCAGATGGCGCCGGTAGACCCGTACCACCTGTTTTTCACGATCTGGGCCGCCACGCAGACCTATGCCGATTTCGAGGCGCAGGTCTGCGCGGTGCTGGACGTCAGCGCGCTGGACGCGCAGGACTTCGAGCGCGCCACCGAGCACCTGGTGGCGCTGCTGCTGCGCGGCTGCGGGCTGGCCCCGCCAGAGAGCGGGCCGGGCAGCCCTGCCGCCTGAGCCGGCGGCTATCCATCATCACCATCGACCAACCAGAAAAAGGGGAGTGAAGTCATGCAAAAGGGAAGCGTTCGCCGTACCTGGCTCAAGGCCGCCGCCGCAGCCGCCACGCTGGCGGCCGTCGGGCTGCCGCCGGCCGTCCACGCGCAGGCCAGGGTCAAGGTGGCCGCGGTCTACACGGTGCCCGTGGAGCAGCAGTGGGTGTCGCGCATCCACAAGGCGCTCAACGAGGCCAAGGGGCGCGGCGAGATCGACTATGTGTTCTCCGAGAGCGTGTCCAACGCCGACTACGAGCGCGTGATGCGCCAGTACGCCGAGCAGGGCGCCGGGCTGATCGTCGGCGAGTCGTTCGCGGTGGAAGGCGCGGCGCGCAAGGTGGCCAAGGACTATCCGAAGACGGCGTTCCTGATGGGGTCGTCGGGCAAGCCGCAGGCGCCGAATTTCTCGGTGTTCGACAACTACATCCAGGAGCCGTCGTACCTGACCGGCATGATCGCGGGCGGCATGACCAGGACCAACCATATCGGCATGGTGGGCGGCTACGCGATTCCCGAGGTCAACCGGCTGATGCACGCGTTCATGGAAGGCGCGCGCGAGGTGAACCCGAAGGTGAAGTTCACGGTGAGCTTCATCGGCTCGTGGTTCGACCCGCCCAAGGCCAAGGAAGCCGCCTTCGCGATGATCGACAAGGGCGCCGACGTGCTGTACGCCGAGCGCTTCGGTGTGTCGGACGCGGCCAAGGAACGCGGCAAGCTGGCCATCGGCAACGTCATCAACACCCAGCCGCAGTATCCGGCGACCGTGGTGGCGTCCGCGCTCTGGCACATGGAGCCGACCATCGCGGCCGCGCTGGCCAAGGTCAAGGCCGGCCAGTTCAGGAACGAGGACTACGGCCAGTATTCGCTGATGAAGTACAAGGGCGCGGAACTGGCGCCGCTGGGCACGTTCGAGGGCAAGGTGCCGGCCGACGTGATGACGAAGGTCCGCGCGAAGGAGAAGGCGATCCTCGACGGCAAGTTCGCGGTCAAGGTCGTGGAGACCGAGCCGAAGTCGACGCCGTAAGCGCGTTTGCCGGTCCACCCTGCATCGCCCCGTTCCGCGCGGACGGGGCCGTATCCATTGCCTATCCCGACATCGATGTCCCAGGAACCGCCGGTCCTCCGGCTTTCGCATATCACCCGGCGGTTCGGCGCGCTGGTGGCCAACGACGATATCTCGCTGGACCTGCACCGTGGCGAGGTGCTGGCGCTGCTGGGCGAGAACGGCGCCGGCAAGAGCACGCTGGTCAATATCCTGTTTGGCCACTACGTGGCCGACGCCGGCACCGTGGAGGTGGACGGCGTGGCGCTGCCGCCGGGCAACCCGCGCGCCGCGCTGGCGGCCGGCATCGGCATGGTCCATCAGCATTTCACGCTGGCGGACAACCTGTCGGTGCTGGACAACATCCTGATCGGCACCGAACCGCTGTGGCGCTGGCGCCAGCGGCGCGGCGCCGCGCGGGCGCGCATCGACGACCTGGCCCGGCGCTTTGGCCTGGCCGTGCAGCCGCAGGCGCGCGTGGGATCGCTCTCCGTGGGCGAGCGCCAGCGCGTGGAGATCGTCAAGGCGCTGTATCGCGGCGCGCGCGTGCTGATCCTGGACGAACCCACCGCCGTGCTGACGCCGCAGGAGGTGGACAGCCTGTTCGCCACGCTGGCGCAGTTGATTGCCGAAGGGCTGTCGGTGATTTTTATCAGCCACAAGCTCGACGAGGTGCTGCGTGTCTCGCATCGCGTGGCGGTGCTGCGCGGCGGCCGGCTGGTGGCCGAGCGCGACGCGCGCGCCACGGGCAAGGCGGAACTGGCCGAGCTGATGGTGGGCCGCCGCGTGGAGATGCCGGTGCGCGCCGCGCCCACGGCCACGGGCGAAGTGGTGGCCCGGCTGGACCGCGTGACCGTGCCGGCCGTGGCCGGGCGGCCGGGGCTCCATGACGTGTCGCTGGCGCTGCATGCGGGCGAGATCGTCGGCATCGCGGGTGTCTCGGGCAACGGACAGGTGGCGCTGGCTGAACTGATGAGCGGCGTGGTGGCCGCGTCCGCCGGGCAGGTCACGCTGCACGGGCAGGCGCTGCCGGCCGCGCCGCGCCGCTGGATCGCGGCCGGCGTGGCGCGCATTCCCGAGGACCGCCACGCCGAGGGCGCGGTGGGCGACCTCGCGGTCTGGGAGAACGCCATCGTCGAGCAACTGGGCCAGCCCGGCTTTGTGCGGGGCGGCGTGATCCGGGGCCGCGCGGCGCGCCGGTTTGCGGGCGAACTGGTGCGGCGTTTCGACGTGCGCGGCGGCGGCATCGACGTGCCGACCCGCGCGCTGTCGGGCGGCAACATGCAGAAGCTGATCCTGGGCCGCGCGTTCTCGGTGCGCGGTACGCAGGCGCCGGTGCTGGTGGTAGCCAGCCAGCCGACCTGGGGGCTGGACATTGGCGCGGTGGCCTACGTGCGCGGCCAGCTGCTGGAGGCGGCGGCGCGCGGCGCGGCCGTGCTGCTGATTTCGGAAGACCTGGACGAACTGATGGCGCTGGCGGACCGCATCGCGGTGATTCACGCGGGCCGGCTGGGCGCCGCGCGCGCCACGCCGGCCTGGACGCTCGGCACGATTGGCCTGGCGATGGCCGGCGCCGATGGCAGCCATGCCGACGCGGAGGTGGCCCATGCGGCTTGAAGCCCGTTCCGCGGTGTCGCGTACCGCGCTGGTCATGGCGCCGGTGGGCGCCATCGTCGTCACGTTGCTGATCTGTGCGCTGCTGGTGGCGGCCGCCGGCGCGCCGGTCGGCCGGGCCTACCTGTTGCTGCTGGAAGGCGGATTCGGCTCGCGCTTTGCGTGGTCCGAGACGCTGACGCGCGCCACGCCGCTGATCCTGACCGGCCTGGCCGTGGCGGTGGCGTTCCGCACGCGGCTTTTCAACATCGGCGCCGAGGGACAGTTGTACCTGGGCGCGCTGGCGGCGGTGGCTGTGGGCGGGCAGGTCGATGGCGCGGCGGCGCCGTGGGCCGCCTCGCTGCCGCCGGGCGTACTGTTCGGCCTGATGGTGGCGGCCGGCATGCTGGCCGGCGCGCTGTTGCTGCTGCTGCCAGCCATGCTCAAGACAAGGCTCGGCGTGGACGAGGTGGTGACCACGCTGCTGCTGAACTTCATTGTCCTGCTGGGCGTGTCGACGATGCTCGACGGGCAGATGAAGGACCCGCTGGCGATGGGCTGGCCGCAGTCGGTGGCGCTGGTGCCCGAGCTGGAACTGGCGCGGCTGCTGGAGCGATCGCGCGTGCACAGCGGCCTGCTGGCGGCCATCGGCCTGGCGGTGCTGGTCTGGGCCATCAACCGCTTCACGGTGTTCGGGCTGCAGATGCGCGCGGTGGGCGCCAACGCGCGCGCCGCCGCGTTTGCCGGCATGCCGGTGGCGCGCGTGACGCTGCTGGCGGCGATGCTGTCCGGCGCGCTGGCCGGGCTGGCCGGCGTGGTGGAGGTGGCCGGGCGCACCGGCTACCTGACGCTCGACATGTCGCCCGGCTATGGCTACACCGGCGTGGTGATCGCCATGCTGGCGGGGCTGCATCCGATTGGCGTGGTGGCGTCGGCGGTGTTCGTGGCCGGCATTCTGGTGGGCGCGGACGGCATGAGCCGCGCGGTGGGCGTGCCCAATGCCATCGCCGACGTGATCGTCGCCGTGGCGCTGCTGGCCATGCTGGTGGCGACGATGCTGACCCGCTATCGCATCCGCTTCGACCGGATCGGGAAGGTGGCCTGATGGAACTGTTCGATATCGTGGCCGGCGCGCCGTTCTGGATCGCGGTGCTGCGCGTGGCCACGCCGCTGATCTTCGGCACGCTCGGCGTGCTGCTGTGCGAGCGCGCTGGCGTGCTCAACCTTGGCATCGAGGGACTCATGGTGGCCGGGGCGTTCTCCGGCTGGCTGGCCGTCTACCAGGGCGCGCCGCTCTGGGGCGGCGTGGCGGTGGCCGCGGCGGTGGGGCTGGCGTTCGGGCTGCTGCATGGCTGGCTGACCGTGTCGATGGCGCTGTCGCAGCACGTGTCCGGGCTGGGCGTGACGATGCTGGCCACGAGCCTGTCCTACTATGCCTACCGGCTGGGCTTTGCGCAGGTATCGACGCCGCCGACGATCACCCCGTTCCCGCCGATGACAGGGTGGGCCGGCGTGCCGCTGGTGGGCACCGTGATGGCCGCCGAGACCGCGCTGACGCTGCTGGCCCTGCTGATGGCGCCGCTGCTGGCCTGGCTGCTCTACCGCACGCCGCTGGGGCTGGCGCTGCGGATGGTTGGCGAGAATCCGGCCGCGGCCGAGGGGCAGGGCATCCGCGTGGGCATGGTGCGCATCGGCGCGATCATGGCCGGGTCGGCGCTGATGGCCGTGGGCGGGGCGTTCCTGACGCTGTCGGCGTTCAACGCGTTCTTCTTCAACATGATCAACGGGCGCGGCTGGATCTGCGTGGCGCTGGTGGTGTTCGCGTCGTGGCGGCCGGGGCGCGCGCTGCTGGGCGCGGTGCTGTTCGCCGCGTTCGACGCGCTGCAACTGCGGCTGCAGCAGGGCGGCGCCAGCCTGCCGGGGCTGCCGCCGCTGCCGTACCAGATCTACCTGATGCTGCCGTATATCCTGTCGATCCTTGCGCTGGTACTGGTGGCGCGGCGCGCGGCCTATCCGCAGGCGCTGATGAAGCCGTACCGCAAGGGCGAGCGCTGACCCTGCAACCGAATCCCACGGAACCCATCCCCATGTTCGATACGATCCTGCGTCACTGCAACCTGCCCGATGGCCGTACCGATGTCGATATCGGCATCGCCGACGGCCGGATTGCCGCCGTGGAGCCCCGGCTGGCGGCCACGGCCGGCGAGGAGTTGGACGCGGCCGGCCAGTTGGTGTCGCCGCCGTTCGTCGACGCGCATTTCCACATGGATTCGACGCTGTCGTACGGGCTGCCGCGCGTCAACGCGTCCGGCACGCTGCTGGAGGGCATCGCGCTATGGGGCGAGCTGAAGCCGATGCTGGAGCAGGAGGCCATCGTCGAGCGCGCGCTGGCCTACTGCGACTGGGCCGTGGCCAAGGGGCTGCTGGCGATCCGCTCGCACGTGGACGTCTGCGATCCACGCCTGCTGGCCACCGAGGCACTGCTGCACGTGCGCGAACGGGTGCGTCCGTACCTGGACCTGCAACTGGTGGCGTTTCCGCAGGACGGGGTGCTGCGCGCGCCCGGCGCGCTGGACAACCTGCGGCGCGCGCTGGACATGGGCGTGGACGTGGTGGGCGGCATCCCGCATTTCGAGCGGACGATGGCTGACGGGGCGGCGTCCGTGAAGCTGCTGTGCGAGGAGGCGGCCCAGCGGGGGCTGCGCGTGGACATGCATTGCGACGAGAGCGACGACCCGCTGTCGCGCCATGTCGAGACGCTGGCCAGTGAATCGGTCCGGCTGGGGTTGCAGGGCCGGGTCACCGGGTCGCACCTGACGTCGATGCATTCGATGGACAACTATTACGTGTCCAAGCTGCTGCCGCTGATGCGCGAGGCCGGCTTGGCCGCCATCGCCAACCCGCTGATCAACATCACGCTGCAGGGCCGCCACGACAGCTACCCGAAGCGTCGCGGCATGACCCGCGTGCCGGAACTGCTGGCCGCCGGCATCCCGGTGGCATTCGGCCACGACTGCGTGATGGACCCCTGGTACGGCCTGGGCTCGGGCGACATGCTGGAGGTGGCCCACATGGGCCTGCATGTGGCCCAGATGACCGGGCAGGACGGCATGCGCGCGTGCTTCCGGGCCGTGACGGAAACCCCGGCCACGATCCTGGGGCTGGAAGGCTACGGACTGACGCCCGGCTGCCGCGCCGACCTGGTTCTGCTGCAGGCCCGCGACCCGGTCGAGGCCATCCGGCTGCGGGCCACGCGTCTGCTGGTGATGCGCGCGGGCAAGGTGCTGGCGCGCACGGCCCCGGCCACGGCCAGCCTGTCGCTGCCGGGCCGGCCGGCCGAAGTCGACTTCCGGCTACACCGGGGCTGACGGTTTCCGATTTTTAAGGTTTCTGCGAAAAGGGTGTTGACAGCCCCTGGCCCGCTCAGCATAATCACGGTCTTCGCATCGCCGCAGCAATGCAGCGAAACGAAGCCCAGATGGCGGAATTGGTAGACGCACTAGGTTCAGGTCCTAGCGGTGGCAACACTGTGGAGGTTCGAGTCCTCTTCTGGGCACCATATTCAAGACCCTGCTCAACGAGCAGGGTCTTTTCATTTGTACGCCCAGAAAGGGCAGTCCTTGAGGACTGCCCGCGAGGACTCGAAAAGGCTGGGCTTGCAAGCCCAGCCCGGGGTCGCGCCCGGGTGACCGAGTCCTCTTCTGGGCACCAATTCAAAAGCCCTGCTCATCGAGCAGGGCTTTTTCTTTTGTACGCACAGAAAGGGCAATCTCTCCCGGACTCCTTCTCTCGTCCGACATCATCCAACTCATCCCTTTTCCCCCCTGACGTCAGCCATTCAGGCGGCGGGCCATCGCACATTCGACGCTAACCGTCGCACGGCCTTTGACCTATGCTCAAGCTGATCGGGCATGCTTCCTACAACGCCCGACGAGGTGGTCACCATGTCCGTACAGCTGATGTGCGGGAGAGAGGAGTGTGCCGGGCAATGGTCCGGCCGGGAGGGGCGCGTCTGCGCGCATCCCGGGCACGCCAGTCTCCCCCTTTATTTCGTACTCGCGCTGATGCTCAGCGCCGTGGTGCATGCCGAGGAGTCGATGGACGGCATGTCGGGCCGCGACGCGCTGGCGATGGCGTCCGTGACACCGGACGCGCCCGCGCTGGGTCCGCCGCCCGAGCCGCCGGCCGTGGCCGCCGCGCAGGCGCTGGACGCGCCGCCGTCGCTCGCGCCACCGCGCATGGCCATGCTCGACGACGGCCCGGACCTGCCCGTCCCCGTGCGCGCGTCGCGCAACCCGCCGGACGCGGCCGTCGACGCCGAGCCGGTGACGATCAACCTCGCGTCGATCGACCGCGTGGTGGCCCGCTTCAGCAGCGCGCCACGTGCGCCGGCCGTTCATCTCGACGATGCCACCACCGCCACCGGCACGCTCGACAGCCGCGCGCGCAGCATGGCGCTGGCGCTGGACGCGCCGTTGTCGCGTAGTGGCAGTGGCCTGACCCTGCAGCCGCGCGTGGAGATGGCGTACCGGCCCGGCATGGCGCCGGTGCCCGGCAACTGGGACGCGCCGCCGGGCGCGGTCAGTGCCACGGGGCTCGCCGTGCGGCTCTACAGCGCGGCGCCGACGCGGCTCAATGGCGTGTATCCGTTCGTCGAGGCCGACTGGTGGCAGGACAGCCGCACGAAGTCGATCAACATCAACGGCACGCGGATCGACACCGACCTGTTGCGCGGCATGTTCTCGTTCAATGTCGGCGCCCACAGCAACTCGCCCACCGGGCTCAAGCTCTGGGTCAAGGCACGCGGCGGCCGCAACGCGGGGGGCACGGTGGGCGCCAGGTACCGATGGTGACGCGCCGCGCCGGCCGCTCCACATCCCGCTGCAAAAAGCACTTGCGAATGCGACGAATTGCGATACAATGCGTCCCTCGCGTGCGGCTGTAGCTCAGTTGGATAGAGTACTTGGCTACGAACCAAGGGGTCGTGGGTTCGAATCCTGCCAGCCGCGCCACCTATATAGAAGGGCTTCCAGCAATGGAAGCCCTTCGTCATTTCCGGCGCCCGCAGCGCGCCCGGCCGCTGGAAAAACGCGCCGCGTGACGCCTGTCCGACATGGCGGCGCAGCCCGCCGCAGCCCCCGCCATACCAGTGTTCGATATCCCCCGGAACGGTCCGCAGGGGTCATTGACAGCCGCCAAGCCGCAGGCACATCATTCGTTCGGAATAGATGCGCCTCCGGAGCAACACGCGCCCCCCGGCACGTTCAGCGGTTGTTCCCGAAAGGTCGCCACCACACTGGGAAACGGGGTCATGAACCTATCGATACGCCAACTGGCAAGCGTGCTCGCGCTTGCCGTCTGTCTTTCCGCCTGCACGACCACGCCCGCGCCCGTCGCCGCGCCTGCCGC
Organism: Cupriavidus sp. SZY C1; assembly: GCF_032190535.1. Classification (NCBI taxonomy): domain Bacteria; kingdom Pseudomonadati; phylum Pseudomonadota; class Betaproteobacteria; order Burkholderiales; family Burkholderiaceae; genus Cupriavidus; species Cupriavidus sp. SZY C1. Next base: position 55,541 of record NZ_JAUANU010000005.1, on the reverse strand, counting down.
CGAGCAGCCGCCCTCCGACCAGGCCATGAAGACGTTGTCGGCGGACGTGTTCACCTATGGCTATCCGCTCGTGCTGATGGACGTCACCCGCGAGGTGATGACGGCCCGGACGCCGGCCAACAGCTTCAACCATCATCGCGCGCTGCCCGACGCGGCGCTGGCCAGCGGCGTCAGCGCCAATGCCGATACGCTGATTTCCACGGCCTGGGTCGATGTGTCGGCCGAGCCGGTGGTGCTGAGCGTGCCGGACACCGGCGGCCGCTACTACGTGATGCAGATGGTCGACGCCTGGACCAACGTGTTCGCGGCGCCGGGCAAGCGCACCACCGGCACCCGGCGCGGCGCGTTCGCGATCGTCGGGCCGGACTGGCGGGGCACCCTGCCCAAGGGCGTGACCGAGGTGCGCGCGCCGACCGGCATGGTCTGGCTGATCGGCCGCTTCCAGACCAACGGCAAGGGCGACTACGGCAACGTCCATCGCCTGCAGGACCAGTTGCGGCTGGTGCCGCTGTCCGCCTGGCGCAAGGGTAATCGCAACCCGCCGCCGGCCATGCCGCGCGTGGGGCTGATCGACACCGAGACCCCACCCGCCGAGCAGGTGGCGGCCATGGACGCCCAGGCGTTCTTCAGCCGCATGGCGGCGCTGCTGCAGACCAATCCGCCGGGCCCTGACGACGTGGCGATGCTGGAGAAGATGCAGCGGATGGGCATCAAGGCCGGCGAACCGTTCAAGACCACGGTGCTGGAGCCGTCCACCGCGCGCGCCGTGCAGGAGGGCGCCACGGCGGCCCTGGCCGCCATCACCGTGGAGGCCCGCAAGAACGCGGCCGGCAATTCGGGCTGGCGCGTGCAGCGCGACGCCGGCAACTACGGCGCCGACTACGCCCGCCGCGCCGCGGTGGCCATGTCCGGCCTGGGCGCCAACCTGCCCGAGGACGCCGTCTACCCCATCGCCCGCGCCGACGCCACCGGCCGCCCGTTCGACGGCGGCAGCCGCTACGTGCTCCATTTCGAAAAAGGCCAGCTCCCGCCGGCCAAGGCGTTCTGGTCGCTGAGCGCATACAACGACAAGCAGGCACTTGTCGCAAATCCGTTGCAACGCTACTCGATCGGCAGCCGCGACCGCCTGCGCTATAACCGCGACGGATCGCTCGACATCTTCATCCAGTACGAACGCCCGGCCGCCAACCAGGTAGCCAACTGGCTGCCCGCCCCGCCTGACGCCTTCAACCTGATGATGCGCGCCTACTGGCCCGACCAGGTACTGCTGGACGGCAAGTGGATGCCCCCGCCGGTGCAGCGCGTGAACTGAACCGGCGCCGGTGTGGTTGGAAAGAAGCCCTTCCTGGTGGGAAGGGCTTTTTCTTTTTGCGCTATCTCAAATTGGGAAGGGGCGATGCATAGCTGTTCGCTGAAAGCTGGGTCGGCCTAGGAAGGCGTCAAATCACCCGGACGTCGTGACGCGCACGCTAACTCCGTTCTGAAGTGGAAGAAGGAGTAACGATGCAATCCCCCAAATTCAAGCGTCTGACATGGTTGCTGGCCGCGGTCGGCATTGCCGGATGTTCCGGTGACGACTCGGCGCCCGTGTCGACCGTGACGCCGGCGTGTACTGACTGTGGTGCGCTGGCGCCGACGCTCTATGCCGGCCGGGGTACTGGTGTGTGGGCCTACACCAATGCCAGCGACCAGCCGGTCACAGTTCCGGTGGCCATCGGCACGCTGCCCGGCAACGACGTGACGCTGGTGTTCTCGAACGATAGTGGCCAGCCGCTGTCGCAGCCGCAGTCGGAGCCGGTGTCGCCAACCGTGGCACAGTCGTCACCGGCGACGGCGCAGGTGCCGCAGATGGCGATGAACCGCGTCGCGGTGGCCTATGCCGGGGTGTCGACGGCCGACCGGATCCGGGCGTTCAACACGCGCGGATTTATCGAGCGGCTGGAGCGGCTCAAGGCGCGCAAGGGTGCGCCGCCGATGGCGGCCGATACGCTGGACGGCGGGTCGCGGCTGCCCAGTGTCATCGACAGCCAGCCCGGCGCGGAGCGGCCCTGGTACACCGACGATGGCGAGCCGCGCGATACCACGCTGCGCCGCCAGACGACCACGCGCGACGGCGTGGTCGTCAACGTCTGGCTGGAGGACAGCGCGTACGGGCCCGGCCAGGTGACCGACGCCATGCTCGATGCAATCGCGACGATCTATGCTCGTCGCGACGGAATCCACGATTTCCTGGTCGACATCGGCGGGCCGATGTGGGGCCCGCACACCGAGTCGGACCTGATCGCGCCGGACCGCCAGCCGGTCAACATCGTGCTGCTGCGGCTGGCCGAGGAGGGCACCGCCGGCTACTTCCTGGCTGCCAACGCGTTTGTCAACGAGCCGGGGACGGAGACATCGACCAGCAACGAGGCCGTCGCGGTGTTCCTGAATACCGCCACGCTGTCCGGCGACAGGCCAGACGGGATGAGAACCACGATCCAGACGCTGGTCCACGAATCGCTGCACATGCAGAATTTCTACCGCCGGCCGGTGCGGCTTGGCGCCGACTACGCGCTGGCCGACTGGCTGGACGAGGGCTCGGCCGTCATGGTGCAGGACTATGCGACCCACATCCTTGGCGACGGATACAACGAGGTGCGCGACTACCGCCTGCCGCAGTACCTGACCACGCCGATGTATGGCTGCAGCGTGACGGTGTGGCCGAAGGCCGGTGACGCGTGCGACGGCTATGGGGTCTGGGGGGCGTGGGGCGGCTTCCTGAACCGGCAACTCGGCATGCCGTTCTTCCGCAAGCTGCTCAACGACAGCACGCACACCGCGTCCGAACAGGTGCTGGACGCGGCCATCCGTGCGGTGCGGCCGGAATCGGGCATGGTGCCCGAACTGCGTCGCTGGGCAGCCAGTGTCGGCGCGCTGGTGCCGGCCGCCGCCGTGCCCGGCGGCTACGGCTATCCGGCGCGCACCGACGCCGACTACCCGCTGCCCGCCATCGACCTGCAGACCCAGGTCGCCACGCGCAAGCTGCCCGCAGAGCTACAGGACAAGCTGGCGCCGTATGCGATGGCGCCAGTCGTGCGGCGCCAGGTCAAGGGGACGTACCGGGAGAGCGTGACGGTGCCGCCGCGCACCACCTTGTCGGTGGTGATCCACGACGGCAAGGTGTAAGCCCGCCGTCAGAAGCGGTACCGTACCCCGGCGTAGAACGCGCGGCCGACGCCGGGGTAGAACACCGACGTGTTGGCCGTGCGCGCGTCGGTGACGGTGCTGAAGTCACTGATGTAGCGCTTGTCGGCCAGGTTGCGGGCGTCGAGGAACAGCGTCACGCCACGCTCGAACTCGTAGCTGGCCTCGATGCCGAACAGCACGTACGACGGTACCTTGAGCGTGTTGGCGTAGTCGACATAGGCGCCGCTGGGCACCCAGTCGATCGTGCCGGCCACGCGCAGGCGGCTGTTGCGGCTGTAGGCCAGCGTGGTGCGCAGCACGTGCTTCGGCACCCCGGCGATGCGGTTGTTGCCGTACACCGGGTCGTTGTCGAAGCGGAAGTCGCTGTAGTTCCAGATCTGCGACACGGTCACCTTGTCGCCCCGGGCGGCCACGTCGCGCAGCAGCTCGGCGCTGGCGCCCAGTTCCACCCCCTGCAGCACCGTCTTGCCGGCGTTGAACGTCGATGCCGGGATATCGGCGCTGACCGTGTACTGCAGCAACTGGTCGCGCAGCAGCGACCGGTAGGCGGTCACGTCCCAGGCAAAGCGATCCCACTTGCCGCGCGTGCCCAGTTCCAGCGTCCAGCCGTGCTGGGCGGCCAGCGGCACGAACTGCTGCGTGGTGCCGATGGTCTGGTTCAGGTCCGAGAAGTCCGGCACGTCGGCGCTGCGCGTGATGTCGACGAACGCCTGGATGTCCGGCTTCGGCTCCCACAGCACGCCAAACTTCGGATTGACGCCGCTGAACGTGGTGGCGTCCGACTTGGCGGCGGGATTGGCCGGCAGGCCGCCGAAGTCGGTGTACTCGCGCCGGTTGCGGTAGGCCTTGGCGCCGGCCATCAGCGCCACGGTGGGCAGCACGTACAGGCGGTCTTCCAGGTACGCCTCGTAGTTGTAGGCGTCCTGCCGGGCGTTCAGCGTCTGCGCGCCCCGGTCTCCATTCACGTTGACGTACTGCCGCGCGTTGTTGTTGCCGCCGAAGAACCGCGCGCCGGCGATCAGCTGGTTGCGCATGCCGCCGAGCGTGAACGTGCCGGTGTAGCGCGGCGCGAACCCGTAGGTCCAGCTGTCCTGGTCCACCACCTGGAAGATCGGGTGGTACAGGCTCTTGTGGATGCCCCACGTCGTGAAGTCGATCTGGCCGTTGTCGAGCCGGATGCTGGTGACGTTGGCCAGCCGCTCGGTGCGGGTGTTGCGCGCCTGGTCGCCCGCCAGCGCGCTGGCCGACGCCATGCGCGGCGTGGTCAGCGCCTGGTTCAGCGTCAGCGCGCCGGGTAGCAGCTGGTCGACGATGTAGGCGCCGAAGTAGAACCGCGTCTCCACGGCCGGGCTGAAGCGGTAGCCCACGTTGGCGTTGATCTGCTCGTACTGGCCGCGCTCGTGGTTGCGCCAGCCTTCGGCGTGGCTGACCGTGGCGTTGGCCAGGAAGTCCCACTGGCCGATCTGGCGCGAGACTTGCCCGCTGCCGCGGATCGTGCCGAAGCTGCCGCCGTCCACGCGCACCATGTTGGGCGCCTCGGCGGTCAGCGCGGTGGGCGTGGTGAAGTTGATCGCCCCGCCCAGCGTGGTGCTGCCGTAGGCCAGGCCGTTGCCGCCCTTGTAGACCTCGGCGGCGGTCAGCGACAGCGGATCGATCTGGTAGAAGTCGCCGCTGCCATCGGCAAAGTTGGTCGGCACGCCGTCCTGCAGGATCTCGATGCCACGCGTGTGAAACCCGCGCGCCACGCCGGAGCCGCGCACCGACAGCCGCAGTTCCTGGCCGTAGCGGTCCTGCACGTAGACGCCGGGCGAGTCCTTCAGCACGTCGCGCAGGTCGTACGCATAGGTGTTGGCAAACGACTGCGCCTCGACAAAGCCGACCGAGCCGGCCGACTGGAACAGCGACTGGCGCTGCCGGGCCAGGCCCGGCGCGGTCAGCGAGCCGACGGCCTGCGCGGTGGCGGTAACGGTGGGAAGGGTCTGGATGGATGAAGATTCCGCGCCGGGGACCGTAGCGGACTGGGCAAACGCCGCGCCGGTCAGCGCGGCGGCAGGCAGCACCGCAACGCGGCGCCAAGGTGTGGCTAGTTTCATTCGCTGGGTCGAGTCCCACGCCAGAGGCCGGCGTGGCTCGCATGTTCTTGTTTGGCTCGACCCGAAGCATACGAAGACGCACGCCGCCGCGCCATGCGACACAGCGACGCAACGTGCGCTTCAGCGCATAAGCTCAGCCGGTTTGCGTCGGCCTACAGCGCCGCCTGCCCGGTGCAAGCTGGTCCGCAGGCGGCGCCGTGCACATGGCTGCCGGCGGCATGCGCCACGCCCGCCGCCGGCCGGCTGGCGCGCTTCCACTGGGTGCCCGCCTGTCCGGCCAGCGTCTGCCGCAGCGCGCGCGCCGCGCTGACCATGTTGGCCAGGGCTGCCTCGGTCTCGGGCCAGCCGCGCGTCTTAAGTCCGCAGTCGGGGTTGACCCACAGCCGTTCCGGCGGAATCACCTCGCAGGCGCGCTCCAGCAGCCGGGTCATGGCGGACACGGTCGGCACGCGCGGCGAATGGATGTCGTAGACGCCCGGCCCGATCTCGTTCGGGTAGTCGAACGCGCCAAAGCCTTCCAGCAGCTCCATGGCCGAGCGCGAGGTCTCGATCGTGATCACGTCGGCGTCCATCGCGGCGATGGCGGGCAGGATGTCGTTGAACTCGGCGTAGCACATGTGGGTGTGGATCTGCGTCTCGTCGCCCACGCCCGACGCCGACAGCCGGAACGCCTGGACCGCCCACTCCAGGTACGCGGCCCAGTCCGCCTGCCGCAGCGGCAGCCCCTCGCGCAGCGCCGGTTCGTCGATCTGGATCACGCGGATACCGGCCGCTTCCAGGTCGCACACCTCGTCGCGGATGGCCAGCGCCAGTTGGCGGGCGGTCTGCGCGCGCGGCTGGTCGTCGCGCACGAACGACCACTGCAGCATCGTCACGGGGCCGGTCAGCATGCCCTTCATCGGCTTGTCGGTCAGCGACTGGGCGAAGCGCGCGGTATCGACAGTCATCGGCTCCGGCCGGTAGACGTCGCCAAAGATCACGGGCGGCTTGACGCAGCGCGAGCCGTAGCTCTGCACCCAGCCGTTCTCGGTGAACGCATAGCCGCAAAGCTGCTCGCCGAAGTACTCGACCATGTCGTTGCGCTCGGCCTCGCCGTGGACCAGCACGTCCAGGCCCAGCGCCTCCTGCTTGCGCACGGCCAGCTCGATCTCGCCGCGAATGCGTTCCAGATACTCCAGCGCGCCGATGTCGCCGCGCTTGTAGGCGGCGCGGGTCTGGCGGATGGCGGGCGTCTGCGGGAACGATCCGATCGTCGTGGTGGGCAGCGGCGGCAGCTTCAGCGCGTCGCGTTGCCGCACGATGCGATGGTCGAACGGGCTGGCGCGCTCGGCCATGTCGGCTGTCACGGCGGCCAGGCGCTTCTGTACCTGCTGGTTCACCACGCGGCGCGAGGTGCGGCGCGATGCCAGCGCGGCATCGGCGGCGGCCAGCTTGTCTGCCACGGCGGCCTCGCCATGCACGAGCGCGGTGGCCAGCGTGTGCAACTCGTCGAGCTTCTCAGTGGCGAAGGCCAGCCAGCTTCGGAGTTCGGGATCGAGCCGCGTCTCGGCGTCCAGCGACACCGGCACGTGCAGCAGCGAGCAGGACGGCGCCAGCCAGAGCCGGTCGCCCAGCTTCGCGTGCAGCGGCGCCACCGTGGCCAGCACCTTGCGCAGGTCGGCGCGCCAGATGTTGCGGCCGTCGATCACACCAACCGACAGCACGGCCGTGGCCGGCAGCACGGCCAGCCACGCCTGCAGTTGCTGCGGGGCGCGCACGAGATCGATATGAAAGCCGTGGACCGGCAGCGTGGCCACGCGGGCGGCGTGGTCCTCGGCGGTGTCGAAGTAGGTTGCCAGCAGCAGCTTGACGCCGCTATCGGCCAGCGCCGCGTAGGCGTGGTCGTAGGCGTCGCGCCAGGCGGGCGGCAGGTCCAGGCACAGCGCGGGCTCGTCGATCTGGACCCATTCGATGCCGCGGGCGTGCAGTTGCGACAGGATGCGCCGATACGCTGCCACCACCTTCGGCAGCAGCGTCAGGCGGTCGAAACCGGCCACGTGGGACTTGGACAGCCACAGGTAGGTCACCGGCCCGATCAGCGCCGGACGCACCGGCAGGCCCTGCACCAGCGCCTCGTCGATGTCGTCGAAGAACCACGTCGTGCCGCCATCGAACCTGCTGTCGGCGTCCAGTTCCGGGACGATGTAGTGGTAATTGGTATCGAACCACTTGGTCATTTCCATGGCCGGCTGCTCGGCGTTGCCGCGGGCCAGCGCGAAGTACTGCGCCAGCGTCAGCGCGGCGGCATCGAAGCCGAAGCGGGCGGGCAGGGCGCCCAGCAGCGTGGTCAGCCCCAGCATCTGGTCGTACCAGGCAAAGTCGCCGGCCGCGACCGTGGCCAGCCCGGCATCGGCCTGCAGCTGCCAGTGGCGGCGGCGCAGCGTGGCGCCGGTTTCGCGCAGGGCGCCCTCCGAGGTCTCGCCGCGCCAGAACGCTTCTTGCGCGAACTTCAGCTCGCGCCGTGCGCCGATGCGCGGAAAACCCAAAACGTGTGTCTGTGCCATGCCTGTGCTCCGGTGATGTCTGTCGTGGCGCACAGTGTCGATTCCCGGCTAGAATGAATCAAGCGAGATGTTTTAAACAAAGTATGAATTTCATTCAAGTCACAGGGGTGGGGCGATGATCGAGGTCCGGCATTTCCGGTCGCTGGTGGCCATTGCCGATTCGGGCAAGCTCGCCACGGCCGCCGAGCGCGTGCATGTGAGCCAGTCGGCGTTGTCGCACCAGATCAAGGCCATCGAGGCGCACTACGGCATGGCGCTGTTCGATCGCACGCGGCAAGGGCTGCGCTTCACGCCGGCCGGGGAACGGCTGCTGGCGCTGGCGCGCGAGGCGCTGGCCGCCATCAGCGCCGCCGAGCGCGACCTGCTGCGCCTGAAGAGCGATACCCGGGGCGAACTGCGCGTGGTGCTGGAGTGCCACACCTGCTTCGACTGGCTGATGCCCGTAATGGACGAATTCCGACGCCGATGGCCCGAAGTTGAAATCGACCTCGTGGCCGGCTTTCATGCCGATCCGCTGGCGCTGCTGGCGCAGGGCAAGGCGGACATGGTGATCGGGTCGAAGCCGCCGTCGAAGCGCGGGCTGGCGGTGGCGCCGCTGTTCCGTTTCGAGATCCTGGCGGTCATCGCCAACGAGCACCGGCTGCGCAACAAGCGGCGCATCGAGGCCGCCGACCTGGCGGGCGAGACGCTGATTACCTACCCGGTGCCCGAAACCCGCATCGACCTGATCCGCGAGGTGCTGGAGCCGGCCGGAATCCACCTGGAACGGCGCACGGCCGAGCTGACCGTGGCGGTGCTGCAACTGGTGGCCAGCCGCCGCGGCGTGGCCGCGCTGCCCAACTGGGGCGTCAAGAACTACGTCGATCACGACTACGTGCTGGCCAAGCGCATCGGCGCCAAGGGCCTGTGGAGCGAGCTCTATGCCGTGCTGCCGGTGGCGATGGCGGACCGCCCGTACGTGGGCGATTTCGTGTCGATCGTGCGCGAAACGTGCGCGGCCGAGCTGGACGGCATCGAACTGCTGGACGACGCCGGGCCGTCAGGCGGCTAGCGGCTCCTGGGCCTCAACGGCATCGACATCGTCGGAAAATTCCGCATCGACGATGTCCAGGTCCACGCCGTGGGCCACCCGCCGCACGAACAGTTCGAGCAATTCCACGGCCGGCGCCGCGCAGTGCAGCCGCACGGCATTGGCCCGGCTGGCGTCGAAATGCATTTGCGCGAGCGACAGGCCGGTGCGACGGGCGTTGGCCAATACCCATTCCAGGCTGCCAAAGACGTCGGCATTGTCGAGTTGCAGGGAAAGGTGCAGGGCGGGCATGGCGGGTCCGGTTCGTGGCGCGAAGTGATTCGCTAGGGGTCCGGTAAATCTACCAGCCGGGTGGCAAAATGGGCTTCTGAATTTTCTCCATTCCGATTCGAAATGGAGAAGAAATACGTGGTTCGGCGTATATTTACGGAGAATTCTTTTTTCTTGCCGACAACCTCGTGACAAACGTTCCCAAACTCGATGACATGGACCGCCGCATCCTGCGCGAACTGCGCCGGGATGGACGGATTTCGAACGCCAAGCTGGCCGAGCGCGTCGGCCTGTCCGCCACGCCTTGCTGGAACCGCGTGAAGGCCCTGGAAGATGCCGGGGTCATCAGCGGCTACGCGGCGCTGCTGAACCAGAAGGCCCTGGGCCTGCCCGACACCGTATTGATCGAAGTGACGCTGGATCGACATGACGACGACATGCTTCACCGCTTTGGCGAGGCGCTGGCCGAACTGCCCGAAGTGCTGGAAGCCCATCTGCTGACGGGCGAGTACGACTACCTGATCAAGGTGGCGGTGGCCGGCACCGAGGGCTACGAGGAGTTCCTGCGCCACAAGCTCTACAAGCTGCCGGGCCTGCGGCACAGCCACTCGACGTTCGTGTTGCGGACGCTGAAGCGCGAGCCGTCGGTCCAGCCGTGAGCCCGGGGCGGCGGTCCGCCACTGTTCATCCCGATATCGGCAGCATAGAATGCTGACCACCTCCCTTCCCACAAGCCAATCATGCTGGATATCGACCTCGACGCCACGGATATCCGGATCCTGGGCGAACTGCAGCGTGACGGCAGCCTGACCAACGTCGAGCTGGCCAGCCGCATCAACCTGTCCCCGTCGCCGTGCCTGGCGCGCGTCAAGCGGCTGGAGAAGATCGGCGTGATTTCGCGGCGGGTAACGTTGCTGGACGCGCGGCGGCTGGGTCTCAAGGTGGTGGTCTTTATCTCGGTGTCGCTGGACAAGCAGCGGCGCGAGACGCTGGACACGTTCGAGCGCAAGATCGGGGCGCTGCCGCAGGTGATGGAGTGCTACCTGATGTCGGGCGACGCCGACTACCTGCTGCGCGTGGTGGTGCCGGACGTGGAAGCGCTGGAACGGCTGATCATCGACCACATCACGCGCATTCCCGGCGTGGCCAACATCCGCTCCAGCTTCGCGCTCAAGCAGGTGCTGTACAGCACGGCGCTGCCGCTGGGCTGACCGGGCCGGCCTACAGCCGCGCCTGCACCGCCGCCCGCAACGCGGGCAACAGCTCGGCTTCGAACCACGGGTGCTGACGCATCCACATCACGACCCGCCACGACGGGTGGGGCAGCGGAAATACGGCCGGCCCGTGGCGCCGGAAGTCCTCCACCTGGGCTGTCATCGACGTCCCGGCCGGCGTCGGCAGATAGGCGGCCTGCGCGTAGCTGCCGACCAGCAGCGTCAGACGGTCAGCGGGCAGGCATTCCAGCACGCGCGCATGCCAGCGCGGCGCGCACTCCTTGCGGGGCGGCAGGTCGCCGCTCCTGCCCTTGCCCGGATAGCAGAACCCCATCGGCATGATGGCGACGCGCGACGCGTCGTAGAACGTGTCCTTGTCGATGCCCATCCAGTCGCGCAGGCGGTCGCCGCTGGGATCGTCGAACGGCACGCCGCTGGCATGCACGCGCGATCCCGGCGCCTGGCCGATGACAAGGATGCGGGCAGTGGCGCTGAACTGCAGCACCGGGCGCGGCCCGGCGGCCAGATCGGCGGCGCAGTGGGTGCAATCGGCAATCTCGCGCCGCAGGGACGCGATGACACCTTTGGCGCGGTGGGGGGACTTCATCGTGGCAAGCGGATTCCGTGGCGTGTGCGTATATTACGAGGCTCGATGCATTGCGATGGAACACGACCATGACGACACAAACCGAAACCGCGATCCTGGCCGGCGGCTGCTTCTGGGGCATGCAGGACCTGCTGCGCCGCTACCCCGGCGTGCTGACCACGCGCGTGGGCTATACCGGCGGCGACGTGCCCAATGCCACGTACCGCAACCACGGCACCCATGCGGAGGGGATCGAGATCGTGTTCGATCCCGGCCAGATCAGCTACCGCCAGATCCTCGAATTCTTCTTCCAGATCCACGATCCGACCACGCGGAACCGGCAGGGCAACGACGTCGGCACCAGCTACCGATCGGCCATCTTCTACCGCGACGACGCCCAGAAGCGCGTGGCCGAGCAGACCGTGGCCGACGTGAACGCGTCGGGCCTCTGGCCCGGCAAGGTCGTCACGGAGATCGTGCCGGCCGGCCCGTTCTGGGAAGCGGAGCCCGAGCATCAGGACTATCTGGAGCGGATTCCCAACGGCTATACCTGCCACTTCATCCGGCCGGGCTGGAAGCTGCCGCAGCAGGGCTAGCCGCCGGGCGCTCGACCAGCGCGTCGAGCGGCACCCCGAGCGCCGTGGCCAGGGCCCGCAGCACGTCCACGCTGCCGTCGCGCTTGCGGGTTTCGATCTGGCTCAGGTAGGGCTTGCTGAGGCCGGCGGCCGTGGCCAGCGCGTCCTGGGTCAGGCGGCGGTGCATGCGCCACGCCTTGACCGGATGGTCGCCGGCCAGCAGCGCGTCCACCACGGCGGACGGCACGCGAAAGCCGTCGTCGGCCGCCACGGCGGCGTCGTGAAGCAGCACGTCTTCGGCATCCTCGACGAGTTCGCGGACCCGCTCCCAGATGTCGATCGGCACGATCGCGTACTCGCGTTGGCCGTCACGCTCGATGAATTGGATGGCGTTCATGAATAGGCACTCCCACGGGATTTGACGGTCAGCACCACGATCACCAGTTGCCCGGCCTCGATCCTGTACACGACGCGCCAGTCGCCCACGCGGAGCCGGAAGGCATCCCGGCCGGCAAGTTTCCTGACGTTCTGGTTCGGCGCGTACGGATTGGCCGCCAGCAAGTCGATCTTGGCGCGGATGTTGGCGGCAATGTTTCGTGGCATCGCCAACAACTGCTGTGTAGCCTGTCTGGTGAAGTCGATCGTGTGCTGCATCCCGAGGTTAGCATAAAGCTAATTCATTGCAAACAAAGTTTGCTGTATCCGGGGGGCGGCTTGACGGTCGAGGGCAATGTAGCGGACGGTTCGGCGGCGCGTCCATCCCTCGGCGCCAGAATCAGAATTGTCTGCTGGCTGTCAGGAAGGCTGTACGTTTATACAGTATAGTTACGGCACCTCCGCCTCCGGAGCCCTGCGCACCCAAGTGCATGCAACACTTCAGGTTTCGCTTCCAACCTATTGATTCGAGGCAAGAAATTGTCAGATTCCGGCACCATTCGCATCCGCGGCGCCCGTCAGCACAATCTCAAGAACATTGATCTGGACCTGCACACGGGGCAGATGACCGTCGTGACGGGGCCGTCCGGGTCGGGCAAGTCGAGCCTCGTGTTCGACACCCTGTACGCCGAAGGCCAGCGTCGCTACGTCGAGACCTTCAGCGCCTATGCGCGCCAGTTCCTGGACCGCATGGACCGTCCGCAGGTGGACAAGGTGGACGGCGTGCCCCCCGCCATCGCCATCGACCAGACCAACCCGGTGCGCAGCTCGCGCTCCACGGTCGGCACGATGACGGAGCTGAACGATCACCTGAAGCTGCTCTACGCCCGCGCGGCCGAGCTGTTCGACAAGCAGAGCGCGCTGCCGGTGCGCCACGATTCCCCCGAGACCATCTACGCCGAGCTGCAGGCCCGCACCGCGGCCGGGCAGCCGTTTGCCGATGCGCGGCTGGTGGTTACGTTTCCGGTGGAACTGCCGGAGTCGGCCACCGAGGACGAGGTGGCGCAGTGGCTGTCGGTCAGCGGCTATACCCGCGTGCACGGCCAGCGGATCGTGGAATCGCCCACGGGCCGGCGCAAGGTGCTGGACGTGGTGGCAGACCGCTTCCGCATCGGCAATGTCGAAAAAGCCCGCGCCGTGGAGGCCATCGAGGCGTCGCTGAAGCGCGGCGGCGGGCGGGTCAGCGTGAACGTGGTGACCGATGACGGCGAGGGCCCGGTCTGGAAGTTCTCCACGGGCCTGCACAGCCCCGAGAGCGACATCCGCTACGCCGATCCGCAGCCGGCGCTGTTCTCGTTCAACTCGGCCTATGGCGCCTGCGAAACGTGCCGCGGCTTCGGGCGCGTCATCGGTGTGGACCTGGGCCTGGTGATCCCGGACGGCCGCAAGTCGCTGCGCGACGGCGCGATCAAGCCGATGCAGACGCCGGCCTGGAAGGAGTGCCAGGACGACCTGATGCGCTACGCCGCCAAGGCCGGCATCCCGCGCGACCTGCCGTGGAACCAGCTTACCGAGGCCGAGCAGCACTGGGTCATCCACGGATCGCCGGACTGGACGGGCCAGTGGAACAAGCAGTGGTACGGCGTGATGCGCTTCTTCAACTACCTGGAGTCGAAGGCGTACAAGATGCACATCCGCGTGCTGCTGTCGAAGTACCGCAGCTACACGCCGTGCGAGACCTGCGGCGGCGCCCGGCTCAAGACCGAGGCGCTACTGTGGCGCCTGGGCAGCCGGGACAACGCCGACGCCGTGCTGGCGCCGGCCGGCCGCTTCCTGCCGCGTGGCGTGGACTGGGACCGCAGCCAGCTCGAATCGTTGCCGGGCCTGACCGTGCACGACCTGATGCTGATGCCGATCGCGCGTATCCGGCGCTTCTTCGACGACCTGACGCTGCCCACTGCGCTGCTGGACGACGCGCTCAAGCTGCTGCTGGCCGAAGTGCGCACGCGGCTCAAGTACCTGTGCGACGTGGGCCTGGGCTACCTGACGCTGGACCGCCAGAGCCGCACGCTGTCCGGCGGCGAGGTGCAGCGGATCAACCTGACGACCGCGCTGGGCACGTCGCTGGTCAACACGCTGTTCGTGCTCGACGAGCCCAGCATCGGCCTGCATCCGCGCGACCTGAACCGCATTGTCGAGGCGATGCACCGGCTGCGCGACGCGGGCAACACGCTTGTGGTGGTGGAGCACGACCCGTCGGTCATGCTGGCCGCCGACCGCCTGATCGACATGGGCCCCGGCCCCGGCGAGCGCGGCGGGTCGATCATCTTCGACGGCACGCCCGAGACCATCCGCGGCGAGCCGACGCTGACCGGCGACTACCTGGGTGGCCGCCGGCGCGTGACCGACGCCACGGACTGGCAGCTGCGCCCCGTGGACGACGGCACCCCGCGCCTGCGGCTGGAAGGCGCGACGGAGCACAACCTCAAGGACGTGACGGTCGAGATTCCGCTGAACCGGCTGGTCTGCGTGACGGGCGTGTCGGGCTCGGGCAAGTCCACGCTGCTGCAGGACGTGCTCTACCCGGCGATGGCGCGCCATTTCGGCAAGGCCACCGAGTCGCCGGGCGCGTTCCGCGACCTGGCCGGGGCAGAGCTGGTCGATGACGTCGTGTTCGTCGACCAGTCGCCGATCGGCAAGACCGCACGGTCCAACCCGGCCAGCTACGTGGGCGCGTTCGACGAGATCCGCAAGCTGTTCGCCAAGGCGCCGCTGGCGCTGCAGCGCGGCTACACGGCCGGCACGTTCAGCTTCAACTCGGGCGATGGCCGATGCCCCACCTGCGGCGGCTCGGGCTTCGAGCACGTGGAGATGCAGTTCCTGTCCGACGTCTACCTGCGTTGCCCGGACTGCGACGGCACCCGCTATCGCGCCGAAGTGCTGGAGGTCAAGATCGAGCGTGCCGCGCGCGGACAGGCGCCGCGCCTGCTGAGCGTGGCCGACGTGCTGGAGCTGACCGTCAGCGAGGCCACGGCGCTGTTCGAGGGCGACGGCGCCGTGCTGCGCGTGCTGGCGCCGATTGCCGACGTGGGCCTGGAATACGTGAAGCTGGGCCAGCCCGTGCCGACGCTGTCGGGCGGCGAGGCCCAGCGCCTGAAGCTGGCCGGCTTCCTGGCCGAGACGGCCGCCGCCCAGCCGGCAAAGAACCGCAAGGCCGTGGTGCTGCCGAAGCGGCTGTTCATGTTCGACGAACCGACCACCGGCCTGCATTTCGACGATATCGCCAAGCTGATGCGGGCGTTCGGCAAGCTGCTGGACGGCGGCCACTCGCTGATCGTGATCGAGCACAACCTGGACGTGATCCGCGCGTCGGACTGGATCATCGACCTGGGCCCGGAAGGCGGCGACGCCGGTGGGCAGGTGCTGTGCGTGGGCACGCCCGAGACGGTCAAGGGCTGCCCGGACTCGCATACCGGGCACGCGCTGGTGGCCTACGACCAGGCGCTCGGCGAGGCCGGCACGCTGGCGGCGGAGCGCGAGGAACAGGCCCGCCACGGCCTGCCGCTGCAGGCGGCGGTGCAGGCCGCCCGGGCGCGCCGCGCCGTGGAAGGCGAGGGCGTGGTGCGCATCGTCAACGCTCATGAGCACAACCTCAAGGCGCTGAACGTCGATATCCCGCATGGCAAGTTCAACGTCATCACCGGCGTGTCCGGGTCGGGCAAGTCGACGCTGGCGTTCGACATCCTGTTCCACGAAGGTCAGCGGCGCTACCTGGAATCGCTGAACGCCTATGCACGGTCGATCGTGCAGCCGGCGGGCCGCCCGGAGGTGGACGCGGTCTATGGCATCCCCCCGACCGTGGCCATCGAGCAGCGGCTGTCGCGCGGCGGGCGCAAGAGTACCGTGGCGACGACGTCCGAGGTCTGGCACTTCCTGCGCCTGCTCTACGTCAAGCTGGGCATCCAGCATTGCGTGCACGACGGCGCGCCAGTGACGTCGCAGAGCCCCGCGTCGATTGCCGCGCAACTGCTGCGCAACTATCGCGGCCAGCACGTGGGCCTGCTGGCGCCGCTGGTGGTCAACCGCAAGGGCGTCTATACCGACCTGGCCAAGTGGGCCAAGGCGCGCGGCAATACGCACCTGCGCGTCGACGGTGAATTCCTGCCCGTGGACCCGTGGCCGCGGCTGGACCGCTTCCGCGAGCACACGATCGAGCTGCCGGTCGGCGACATCGTCGTTTCGCCAGATAACGAGGCGACGCTGCGCGCGCTGCTGGACCAGACGCTGGAAGCCGGCAAGGGCGTGATGCACCTGCTGGCCCCGCTGGACGGCCTGAGCGACGCGATGCAGTGCGGCACCACGCACGAGTGCGAGACGGTGGTGTTCTCGACCAAGCGCGCCTGTCCGGTCTGCGGCACGAGCTATCCGGAACTCGATCCGCGCATGTTCTCGTACAACAGCAAGCACGGCTGGTGCGGCACCTGCGTGGGCACCGGGCTGGCGCTGACCGGCGAGCAGCGCGCGGCCTACGACGACACCGTGATGGGTGGCGACGACCGCGGCCGCGAGCAGACGCTGCCGTCGGAGGAGCAGGAGCCCGAAGGCGTGGCCGATACGCCATGTCCGGATTGCGGCGGCACGCGCCTGAACGACGCGGCGCGGGCCGTGACCTTCGACACCAACGCGATTACCGACGTGGCGCAGTGGACGGTATCGGACACCCGGCGCTGGGTCGACGGCCTGCGGCTGACCGGCCGCGACGCCGAGATCGCCCGCGACGTGGTGACCGAGATCGCCAGCCGCCTGCAGTTCCTGGAGGAGGTGGGGCTGGGCTACCTGAGCCTGGACCGTGCCGCGCCGAGCCTGTCCGGCGGCGAGGCGCAGCGGATCCGGCTGGCCGCGCAGCTTGGCAGCAACCTGCAGGGTGTCTGCTACGTGCTGGACGAGCCGACCATCGGCCTGCATCCGCGCGACAACCAGATCCTGCTCGACGCCCTGCGCAAGCTGGGCGACAAGGGCAACACGCTGGTGGTGGTGGAGCATGACGAGGACACGATCCGGCGCGCCGACCACATCATCGACATCGGCCCCGGCGCGGGCAAGCGCGGCGGCAACCTGGTGGCCCAGGGTGGCGTGGCCGCGCTGGCGGCGGCGCCCGATTCCACGACCGGCCGCTTCCTGGCCCGGCCGATGATCCACCCGCTGCAGCCGCGCCGGCCGGTACGGCCTGCCCGGGCCGGCAAGGAAGCCGAGCCCGCGCAATGGCTGACCGTGCACGGCGCGCACCTGCACAACCTGCGCGACGTGACGGCCCGCATTCCGCTTGGACGCCTGGTGGCCATCACCGGCGTGTCGGGGTCGGGCAAGTCCACGCTGGCGCGCGACGTGCTGATGACCAACCTGCTGGATGCGGTGGGCCGCTCGGTGATGTCGTCGCCGGCCACGCGCCGCGCCCGCGCGGCGGCTGAAAAGGCCGGCAAGCCGACGGCGACCCGGCAGCTCAGCGTGGCCCATGCCTGGCATGGCTGCGAGGCCATCAGCGGCTGGGAATCGATCGACCGCGTGCTCGAAGTGGACCAGACGCCGATCGGCAAGACGCCGCGCTCGTGCCCGGCCACCTATATCGGCGTCTGGGACGCGATCCGCAAGCTGTTCGCGGAGACGCTGGAGGCCAAGGCGCGCGGCTACAGCGCGTCGCGGTTCTCGTTCAATACCAGCGAGGGGCGCTGCCCGGCCTGCGAGGGCCAGGGCGTGCGCACCATCGGCATGAGCTTCCTGCCCGATGTGAAGGTGCCGTGCGACGTCTGCCATGGCCAGCGCTTCAACCCGGAGACGCTGGCGGTGACGTGGCGCGGCAAGAACATTGGCGACGTGCTGACGATGGAGATCGACGAGGCCGTGGCGTTCTTCGCCGCCATCACGCAGATCGCGCATCCGCTGCAGCTGATGAAGGACGTGGGGCTGGGCTACCTGACGCTGGGCCAGCCGTCGCCAACGCTGTCCGGCGGCGAGGCGCAGCGGATCAAGCTGGTCACCGAGCTGTCGAAGGTGCGCGACGACATCACGCGGCGCGGCCAGAAGGCGCCGCACACGCTCTACGTGCTGGACGAGCCCACCGTGGGCCTGCACATGGCCGACGTGGCGCGGCTGATCCGCGTGCTGCACCGGCTGACCGATGGCGGCCACAGCGTGGTGGTGATCGAGCACGACCTTGACGTGATTGCCGAGGCCGACTGGATCATCGACCTGGGGCCGGAAGGCGGCGCGCAGGGCGGCACCATCGTCGGATCGGCCGATCCGGAGGCGCTGGCGCGCATCAAGGCCAGCCACACCGGGGCCGCGCTGGTGCCGGTGCTGGCACGCACGGCGCCGGACGCACCGGACGCGGCGCGCGCGGCGGGCTGACCGGCAGCGGTCGCCGGGCGGGCGGGACGAGTGCGGGTGGGCGTGGGCGGCTAGCGCGTCCGCGCCGGCCGGCCCGGTGGCGATGGCGGCGGCCGTGGCCCGGCCAGCGCCGCCGCGCAGAAGTCGACCAGTTCCTCCACCGGCGGATCGCTGCGCACGCGCTTGCCGCGCTCGCGCACCCAGTGGGCGAGCGAATAGACCACCGTGTCCATGAACCAGATCAGCCGCAGCTTCATGACGGGCCGCGGCACGTCCGGCAGCAGGCCGTACACGTGCTCGCGCACGCGGTACAGCGCGCTCATGGCCGTCTTGTCGACCAGGCCCTTGTTGAGCAGGCCGGGGCTGAACGTGGTCTGCGCCAGCACCTGCAGGTAGTGGGTGCCCCAGTCCGTGTGCAGGACCACGTCGACCAGCGGGCGGATGGTGGCTTGCACCACGCCGTGGATGTCGATGGGCTGCCCGCGGCCTTCCAGCGCGTCGAGGTAGCGGTGGCGGATCTCGTTGACCTGGTGCAGCCGCCGGTTCAGCAGGTGGCTGACCAGCGCCTCGCGCGAGCCAAAGTGATAGTGCAGGGCGGACCGGTTGCGCTGGCCGCTTTCCACCACGATCTGCCGTAGCGGCACCTGCTCCACCCCTTGCTCCGCAAACAGCCGCTCGGCAATCTCCAGGATGCGCCGCGCGGTGTCGGTCAGCCCGTCGCGGCTGTCGGGCGCCGTGGCGTCGTCGGTCGAGGCCGTCTCGGCTGGCGCCGCGCGGCGCGGCCGGGGGGCGGCCGGGGTGCGGGGCTCGTCGGCGATCAGGGCGCGCGCTTGCTTGAGCTTCATGGGGGCTTTGCGTGGAGGCTTGTCGTTATCGAAATGAAAGCTTCGCAAGGATACGGAAAAAGCGGATGTCCGACATCTGATCCGCATCGTAATTCCTTCAATTTCATACCCGCTTCGGGAAAGCCCTAGCTATCTGAACCGTCGGATGCCATTAGCCTGCGTCCATGTCGGATTAATACAAGGGATTAATCCGGCGGAATGCGGCCGGCAACGGCCGTGCGTCGGGCGCCGGACGGAGGAGACCACTGGCGCCATCAGCCACTCCCTCTCGGAACCACAAACAATGAAGAAGACGCTGTTCGCCGCTGTCGTCGGCGCGCTGCTGGCGCCAGCCGCCTGGGCCCAATCGTCCGTGACGCTCTATGGCGTCGTGACCACCAGCATCCAGTACGTCAACCACGTCCAGAACACCAGCAATGGCGTGCTGGCGCCGGGCAGCGGCTCCGCCGTGTTCATGAACTCGTCGGGCATCGCGCAGTCGCGTTTCGGCCTGCGCGGCGTGGAAGACCTGGGCGGCGGCCTGAAGAGCCTGTTCGTGCTGGAAAACCAGTTCAACGCCGACGACGGCCGGCTGGGCAACGGCGGGCTGCTGTTCGGCCGCCAGGCGTTCGTGGGCGTGCAGAACCCGTGGGGCAAGCTGACGTTCGGGCGCCAGTACACGTCCGCGTTCCTGACGATGGGCAGCTTCACGCCGGTGGCGTACGCGCCGGAATTCGAGCCGGTGGTGGGCATCGCCGGCCCGAACTTCCGCGAGAACAACATGGTCCAGTACCAGGGCACGTTCGGCCCGGTCACGGCGATGGCCCACTGGTCGTTCGGCGAGCGCTCGGGCACGTTCGCGGCCGGCTCGGCCTACGGCGTGGGCCTGCAGTACAACGCCGGGCCGCTGGGGCTGGCGGCGGCCTATGACGAGGTCAAGACGCTGAACACGGCGCAGGCGGCCGGCACGTCGGGGTCGAACGACCACGGCCGCGACATGCGCGCCATGGTGGGCGGCAGCTACCGGCTGGGGCCGGTCAAGATGGTGGCGGGTTATCGCTGGGGCAATTCGGTGGCGCCGGCCACGGGCACGCCCACGCTGCTGCCCCATCGCGACGACATGTACTGGGCCGGCGTGAGCTGGGACGCGTCGGCGGCGCTGCGCCTGACCCTGGCCTACTACTACGACGACATCAAGGCGGCGCGCATCAACGGCGTGTCGACCAATCCGAAGAACCCGCAGCAGTACCTGGCGCTGGCCGACTACAGCCTGTCCAAGCGCACCGACGTGTTCTTCGCGGTCAACTACGCGCGCAATGCGTCGCTGAACTGGGACAACATCTCGTACCTGCCCAACGGCCAGTCGGTCGGCTACCTGCCGTCGACGTCGCAGGTCTACTACAAGACGCCCGATGCCAGCGGCCAGCTTGGCATTTCGCTGGGCATGCGCCACATCTTCTGACCGGGCCCGGCGCCCGGGCCGCCAACGCCAGGCGAGGGGCCGGCGCGAACTCCACGACGCGCAGGCATTGCGGCGCCGCAGCCCATCGGGTGCGGCGCCTTTTTTCATCACGACGGGCAGGTGCTTTGGCGGGCTGGCGACGAAAGATGCGTATCATCGGCATCGCACAGGCGCAAAAAAGGTCCGAACACCATGCAACGCAAGACATTCCGCAACCTGCAATGCCCCATCGCCCGCAGCCTGGAGCGCGTGGGCGAGTGGTGGAGCATTCTGATCCTGCGCGATGCGTTCTACGGCACGAAGCGCTTCGACGAATTCCAGCGCAATCTCGACATCGCGCCGAACATGCTGACGCGGCGGCTCAACGGGCTGGTCGAGGAGGGCCTGCTGGAAAAGCGCCAGTACTCGGAACGCCCGCCGCGCTATGAATACGTGCTGACCGACTGCGGGCGCGACTTCCGGCCCGTGCTGCTGGCGCTGCTGGCCTGGGGCAACCGCAATTTCGCGCCCGAGGGTGCCAGCGTGCAGATCGTCGACCGCGAGACCGGCAAGGTGGTGGAGCCGCTGCTGGTGGATGCGGCCACCGGCGAACCGCTGCAGATGGGCAAGCGCCACGTCATGCGCGCCGGCCCGGCGGCCGACGATCGCACGCGCGACCGGCTCTCGTCGGCGGCTTCGCACATGGCCAGTCCGGCGGCGGCCAAGGTACCGGCGGCCTGAGCCGGGCGGCTGCCAGGTTGCTCCAAAAGCATTTCTGGCATAGAGTCCAAGGACCTGCAGCCCGTCCTCCGACGGTTTCCCGCCGACTCCGGATAGACCTGATGCCTCGCTTCCCGACCCCCTTTTTCACCGCCGCAGCCTTGCTGACGGCCGCCTGGCTGGCCGGCTGTGCCAGCACCCCGATGCCGCCACCGCAGCCGCCGCGTACCCAGCCGACGGCGCCCGCGACGATCACCACGCCGTCCCAGGGCGGCTTCAGCCGCGCGCAGCTGGAAGCTGCCGGCAACGCCTGCGAAAAGCGCGTGGCCGACGCGGTCAAGATGCGCTACCCGCAGCCGGGCAGCGTCATGATGATGCCGGACCGCGAACGCATCACCCAGCAGACCGTCAACCAGACAGCCGTGAGCGGCGAGGGTACCTTCGAACCCGATGCCAGCGAGGAAGCAATGGGCTTCCGCTACACCTGCCTCTACAACGTCCGCACGCAGCGCGTGGACGACGTCCAGATGCGCTACGGCCCGCACTAGCCGGGCATTCGTTTCTTTTCGGTTCCACGATATTGGCCGGCGTTCCCGACGGAACGCCGGCCATGTTGCATGGTCGATCCCGCCCGGCCCCGCCGGTTCCGTCCGACCGATCCCCCCGTCCCGATTTGCGCCCGAGCAAGCCTTGGCGTTTTGGCGTATCGTCTCGATCTGGCGATGCTTGACTGCGCAATGATTGCTGCGTCATTCACGCCGCCGTCCGTCGTACCAGCCGCCCCCGGATCGATATCGTGACCAGCCCCGCCAGCCAGCCTGCCCAAGCCGCCGTGCCACCCGCCGACTCCCCGATGACCCCGCGCGAGAAGCGCGCGATGGCCGCGATCATGATTGCCGTGTCGCTGGCCACGCTGGACACGGCCATCGCCAACACCGCGCTGCCGAACATCGCGGCCGACCTGAACAGCACGCCGGCGGCGTCGGTCTGGATCATCAACGCCTACCAGCTCGCGATGGTGGCCACGCTGCTGCCGTTCGCGGCGCTGGGCGGCGTGGTCGGCCACCGGCGCATCTACATCGGCGGCGTCATCGTGTTCATCGTCTCGTCTGTGATCTGCGCGATGGCGTGGTCGCTGCCGACGCTGGCGGCCGCGCGGCTGCTGCAGGGTATTGGCGCGGCGGCCGTCATGAGCGTCAACACGGCGCTGATCAGCGCGATCTTTCCGATCCACCGGCTGGGGCGCGGCGTGGGCCTCAACGCGCTCATCGTGGGCGTGTCGTTCGCGGTCGGGCCGACCGTGGCGTCGGTCATCCTGTCATTTGGCTCGTGGCCGTGGCTGTTCGCCGTCAACCTGCCGATCGGGCTGCTGGCGCTGTTCATGGCGTGGCCGTCGCTGCCGGAGACCAAGCGCAGCCAGCACCGCTTTGACCCCGTGGCGGCCGTGCTCAACGCCATCACGTTCGCCGCGCTGATCTTCGCGCTGGGCGAGGGCGTGCAGCGCGAGCCGGTGCAATACGTGGTGGCGGCGGCCGCCGTGTTCGTGATTGCCTTTGGCCTGCTGCTGCGCCGCGAGCGCGGCCATCCGGCGCCGATGCTGCCGGTGGACCTGCTCAAGCGGCCGATGTTCGCGCTGTCCACGGCCACCGCCGTCTGCTCGTTCGCGGCCCAGGGGCTGGCGTTCGTGTCGCTGCCGTTCTATTTCGAACACGTGCTGGGCCGCAACCCGGTGGAAACCGGCTTCCTGCTCACGCCGTGGTCGGCCGTGGTGGCGCTGATGGCGCCGATTGCCGGGCGGCTGTCGGACCGCTATCCGCCGGGGCTGCTGGGCGGCATCGGGCTGGCGATCATGGCGGCCGGCATGGCGTCGCTGGCGATGATGCCGGCCGACGCCAGCGTGCTGAACATCGGCATCCGGATGGCGATCTGCGGCGCCGGCTTTGGCTTCTTCCAGTCGCCGAACCTCAAGGCGCTGATGGCCAGCGCGCCGCGCGAGCGGGCCGGCGGCGCAAGCGGCGTGGTGGCCACGGCGCGGCTGCTGGGACAGGCGACTGGCGCGGCACTGGTGGCGCTGTCGTTCGGCATTGCCGGCGCGCATGGCCCGACGCTGGCGCTCGGCCTGGGCGCCGGGTTCGCCGCCGCGGCGGCCGTCGCAAGCTGGCTGCGGCTGGTCACGCCGCAGAGCGCGGACAGCGCGGCGATGCAGGGCGCCGGCAAGTCATCCTGACGATCAAGGCGGACGGCAGGGGCAAGACCTGCGCGCAGACCTTGTAGATTGTGCATGGCGCCCGTGGCCCGGGCGCCATTTTTCATGGGCTGGCGCATCGGTATGAAACTTGCCCGCATCCCGGGTATCGGGGCGTATCGCCCCAGCTACACGGAGGCAAGGCAATGAACCGATCAGACGACTACGGACGTCGCCGCAGGCCCGATCAGCGCTACGGAGGCTATGAGGAGGGCTATGGCCACGTGCCTGGCGACGATCGAAACTGGCGCGACCGTGACCTGTCCGCAGGCCGCTATGGCAACGCCACCGAACGCAACCCCTATGACGCCTACGACAACGGCGACACGCGCGGCCGCGACGAGGACCCGCGCAGCCGAGGCGCGTGGCGGCAGGGCCGCACGGCGCAGTTGAGCGGCGGATGGCGGTCACGCAGCGGCACGGTGTACTACCCGGGCCGCTCCACCTACGAGGAATCGCGCGACGAAAGCTCGCCGCACAGCCCCGGCTACGTCAGCGCTTACAGCAGCGGCTACGAGGACGGCTACGACGCCGCATCGCGTTCTTCGGCGCGCAACCCGTCGCGCGACAGCGACGAACGCTGGGCCGGCACCCGCGGCGGCTATGAAACCGGTTACGAGGACTACGGCGTGCGGGCGGGCCGCAATTTCCGCCAACGCCCGCGCACCGGCGACGCCGTGCAGGGCCGAGGCCCGTACGCCTATGGCGGCGAATCGCAGCGTCCGTACGGCGGGCGGCAGGCCGGACCGAAGAACTACACGCGCTCGGACGAGCGGGTGCGCGAGGAAGTCTGCGAGCGCCTGACCCACGCCCCGACCGTCGACGTCAGCGATGTCACGGTGACGGTGACCGGCAGCGTGGTCACGCTGACGGGCTCGGTGGACAACCGGCGCATGAAGTACGAGATCGAGGACATCGTCGACGATACCTATGGCGTGTCCGACGTCGTCAACCAGTTGCACGTGCGCCCGTACGGCGTGCTGGCATCGGAATAGCGGCCTGGCCGCCGCACGGGCGCCCGCGGACCACCCGCGCGCCATGGACAAAGCCCCGGCCTGGCCGGGGCTTTTTTGCTGGGCGGCGCCCGGCTACAGGTCGCTGCCGCTGGGCGGATTCTCCATGCGCTTGTCGGTCTGGTCGGCACGGTCCACGGGCGTGTCGGCCGGCAATTCCTCGGCGGCGCGGCGCACTTCCTCGAAGATCGCTTCCTCGGGAATCTCGTCCTCGGGCGGCTCGTGATTCTCCGGCGCGATATCGCCGATCTCGCGTTCCAGCTCCTCGGTGGTCTCCGGGTCGAGCGTCGGGTCCAGCGTGCTGGGAATGCTCTCGGTCTCGCTCGGGTCGACGTCCGGTGCGGCGGCTTCAGGGCGTCCTTGTCGGGTGGTCTTGCTCATCGTGGCTCCTTTTGCGTGTCGATCTAAAAGCAGGAGGCGGCAAGTTGCATGCCAGTTGCAGCGGAGCCGTGGCGGACGCCAACGGACGCCTATAGTGGAAGCCAGGGGACCGGCGCCGCACTGCCCGCCAGCGGGCTGGAACGGCTATTGCTGAAGCAAGGGAAGCATCGTGCGTGGGAGACAAGCGATGAACCTCACTGCCGTCCTGGCCACCCTCAGCGTGGCATCGTCCGTGGCCGTATCGTCCACGCCCGTCGAAAAGCAGTTGCTGTCGATCAGCCCGCACGACTTTGCGCAGAAATTCAATGTCGCGGCCCAGGAGGCCGGGGCCAAGCTGACGCTGCCCGAGTTTGCCGCCAAGCCCGGCTGGCATCGGGCCCACACCAGCCAGGGCGTGTCCGTGCTGGTCCGGGCGGCCCAGACCGGCCATGCGCTCGATGAAGTGATCGTGGTGTGCCGCGCGGTGGAGCAGTGCATGATGACCATCTGCACGGCGGCGCGGGCCATCGACACGTCCGTGGATCCCAACCTGCTGCAGTACTTCGTGGCGGCGCGCGTGGCCGCGCAGCTGGGCGAGGTGGCGCTGGTGATGTCCGGGCTGGTCTATCTGGTCGTCAATCCCGATGACCAGGACTATGTCGCCGTGGTGATTCGTCCTTACCAGCCGCAGCAGGAATTGACCGCACGGCGCCAGGCCGCGCTGCGGACCCCGGCGGGGCAGGTCTGACGGCTAGTGCATCGGCGGCGTGGCGCGCCGTGCGGCCATGCCGGCGGTGCGGGCCGAGCCGAACTCCATCGCGCGCTGCTCCAGCAGACGCTGCAATTCGGTCGCGCCCCGGTAGTAGTGGGCCAGCAGCAGTCGCAGTTCGGGCTCGATCTGCGGCGCGCGCAGCAGTTCGCCATAGGCCGCGGCGGCGCGTCCGGCCTGCTGGGCCGCATAGCGCACCAGCGGCAGTTCGCCGGCTTCTGACGGGGGCAGCATCTGCTGTGGGTCGCGACGCCTGCCTACCGTGGGCAGCGGCGCCGACGTCCCTTCTGCGGCCGCGCCTGCGCGCGCCGCCAGTTCCACCGCCGCACAGCGCTGCATGTTGGCGCGGTGCGCGAACACCGCCCGCATCTGCGGGTCCGACGCGGCGGCGGCCACCGCCGACAGCGCCTCCGCACACTGCATCGCATGGCGGCCGAGCCGCGCCAGCGAGGTGTTCAGTCCTTCCATGTCCGTCTCCGGTTCATGCATTCAATGTAGGCGACGCACGCCCGGGGGCCAGCGTTTCAAGCCCGTGTCCGTTGTGAAAAATCTGCAGTCCAGCCACGGGGAGAAGCAAAAAACGCGCCGCGCGCCGCCCCGGAGAGCTGCGTGCGGCGCGCCGCGTGCACATCGGGGAAAGTCAGGTCCGCTGCGTGGACCGATGGTTACTGCTTCGGCACCGGGTCCGGCGAATCCCCCTTCGGGCCCGAAGGCGCGGTCGGCGTGGCCGTGGGCGATGCGTTCTGCTCGCGCGGCTTCTTGGCGCGCTGACCCGTGTTCTTGGGCTTGGACGACTTCATCGAGTCGTGCTGCATCGTCGAATCGGACGTCATGGCACCGCTGCCACCCGGCGTGGTGGTGGTGCCCATGCTGCCGCGCTGGGTCGACGGACCTTCCGGTGCCGGCGGGGCGCTGGGGTTCGGTGCGTTGGGCGAGACAGGCGCCTGTTGTGCCATGGCAGGCACGCAGAGGGCGGAACTGACCGCGAGGGCGGTGATAGCAAGCAAGCGTTTCATCGTACGTCTCCAAGGAATGGTGGCGGTGACTTCACGATATGTCCCGCGCACCCGCCCGCTCAGGAGGGCCCGACTGAAACCCCTGTAGGTCGTTGACTACAACATGTGGCGGACGTTGGCAGGATTTATATGCCGATGTAAATCGGTCCGCGCCGGCTGCGTGCCGCGCGGCGCATGGGACGCGCCGCGAGCGGTGGCAGCGCGCACTCCGCGCCCGCGGGCCGCAGCGGTATGGAACTTGCGTCGCCTCCCCTGTATTGACCCACGTACTGGAGACGCTCATGAACCAGGGGAATAGCAGGAACAGTGACTACGACGACCGCCAGGGCGGCTACGGCAGCCAGGGCGAGGATCGGGAAGACCGTGACGACCGCCGAAGCCAGGGTTCCCGCCAGCGCCAGCAGGAGGCGTACAGCGGCAGCGACTGGCTGACGCACCGCCAGCAGGGCGGCAGCGAAGGGCAGGGGCGTGGCAGCCAGCAGCCCGGCGCCGGCAGCGACTGGCAGGGCAGCGGCCAGCAGGCCGGCGGCAGCAGCTGGGGCGGCCAGCGCACGTCGGGATCGGGATCGTCGCCGGTGTCGCAGTCCAGCGGCTACGGCGGCTATGAAGGCCAGGGCCGCCGCTTCGAGGAAGGCTACGGCGAGGGCCGCTACGGCGAATACGGCGAAGGCGACCAGCAACGGCGCGGCGGACAGTCGGCCGGCGGGCAGCAGGGCCAGCAGCGCGGCGAACGCGAGCGCTATGGATCGCAGTCGCAGCACGACGAGCGCGAGCGCTGGGGCGACTGGCATCAGGAAGGCCGGGGCAGCGAATGGTCGAGCCAGCAAGGCAGCCAGCGCGATGAATGGGGACAAGGCCGCGCCGCATGGGACCAGCCGGCACGCGGCGGGCAATCCCAGCGCCAAGGTGGCTGGGAGCGCGGACGGGAAGGGCAGGGTCGTTGGTCGCAGGGTGGTGAATCGCAGGGCCGGGGCCAGTCATGGGGCGGCCAGTCGGGTAGCCAGCGCGGCGGACAGTCGTGGCAATCGGGCCAGTCGGGCCAGTCCGGTCAGTCCGGTCAGTCCGGTCAGTTCGGGCAAGCGGGCCAGTCCGGCCGCTCGGGGCAATGGAGCCAGGGGGGCCAGGCGGGTGGCGGCCAGTCGCGTGGCGGCCAATCCTGGGGCGACGACTGGTCGGGCCCGACCGGATCCGAAGCCGACATGCGCACCCACTATCGCGGCGGCTATGGCCAGTCCGACATCGGCAGCGAGCGCTATGGCAGCGGCCAGGGCGGCGGCGAGCAGTTCCGCGGCCAGACCTACGGGCGTGAGCAACGCTCGGGCGGCTATGGCTACGGTTCGGGCGGACGCAGCAGCGGGGGCCGCTATGACCCCGACGAACGCGCGTACGAACACTTTACCGGCGCCGACGAGCGCAGCGACCTGAATCGTGGCTACGGTGGCGCGGGTGGTTCGGCAGCGGCGCGCCGCTCGCAGCGGGTGGGACCGAAGGGCTACCAGCGCTCGGACGAGCGCATCCGCGAGGACCTGTGCGAACGGCTGGCGATGACCAGCCGCGTCGACGTACGCGAGGTGGAGGTATCGGTCTCGGGCGGCGTGGTGACACTGAGCGGCACGGTGCAGGATCGCCAGCAGAAGTACCGCATCGAGGACATGGTCGATGACGTGTTCGGCGTGAAGGACGTGCACAACCAGATCCGCGTCGCGCGGGAATCGCGTGACTCGCGCGATTCGCGGGAATCGGGCTCGGCTGGCGGGCAGGGTGTCAGCCGCACCGGCGGCCTGGCCGGCAGCGGATCGGGCGGCAGCGGCAGCGGTGGTGCCAGCGGCACCAGCGGCACCAGCGGCCAGTCGCAGGGTCTGTCGGGCCAGGGCACCAGCGCAGCGTCCAGTGCGTCCGGCAGCAGCGGCAGCCTGGGCAGCAGCATCGGCAGCAGCACCAGCAGTAGCGGCCTGGGCAGCAGCAGTACGTCGGGCGGCCTCGGCAGCGGCTCGACGCCGGGCAAGTCGGGTAGCTGACGACGCGTTTGCCCGCGCCGGTCTGGTCGGCCTGTGCTGACCGGACCGGCGCGTGGCGCCCCGCACGTGCATCCGCCAACCATCCATTCCAACGAGGAGATGCCATGCCTTTCGCCTATGCAGGAACCCGTCGCCGCCGCAACCGCGACCGCCGGCGCGCCCACGACACGCTGGAAAGCAGCGCCGCCCAGCCGGACGGCACCCGCCCCACCGAAGCGCGCGAGGAACGGGACCCCACAGCCACCCGCCGCGCGGCCGACGAGGAACGCGCCACCGCGCGCGAGCCGCAGCGCGGCGAGATGCCGCCGGGCGTGGGCAGCGAAGACCTGCTGGACCCCGGCAGCCGCGACCCGGACGCTCCGCCGGTCGACAACCGTTCCTGAGAGGAGGACACCATGCGACATTCGATAGCTGCCAGCGCCATCGCGCTGCTGGCCATGTACGGCGTGGCCCACGCCCAGACGTCTACCCAGACGCCCAAGGTGGATAATCGCGGGCCGGGCATGGCCGCGTCGGACGTGGCGCCCGGTGCGCCGTCGACGGGTGTGTCGAAGGACGGCCATCGCAAGTCGGGCAGCGGCACCGCGTCGAACCAGGGCGCCTCTGCGGCGCAGACCTACGACTATCCCGCTTCCGCGCCGAAGACGGCGCCGGCCAAGCGGCCGTAACCAACGCAGCAATCCGATGCCGGGCCCCCGCCACGCGCGGGGCCTGGGCTTGGTTCATCGGCTATCGCACCAGATCGGCCGCGTCGAGCGACCAATAGCGCTCGGGCGCGCAGACGTCGGCAAGCTGTGCCGGCGAGAACAGCCCTAGCTGGCGCTCGTAGGCTTGCACCGCGCGGGCCTTCTGCGCGGTGAACACGCCAACGGGCATGTGCACCGGCGACGCCAGCAGCCCCTCCTGCCACCACCTGGCCATGCGGCTCTGCAGCGCGCCGGGCACGCGGCGGTGGATGGCTTCCTCGTAGAAGATCCAGCGGAACGATGACGCGACGGTCGGGTGCGTGCTGGGCACGGTCTCGGGCACGTCGACATAGGCGGCCTCACGCACCAGCATGCACGCGGCATTGACGAGCATGTGGTCGGCGTGGCGCAGCCCCATCGGCGCCAGGATCGTGCTGCCGGGCTGGAGCGCCAGCAGCCGGCCCAGCCGCACGGCGATGGTTACCGGGTCGTAGCGCGGGCCTTCGTCCTGCGACAGAAAGTCCAGCCACACGGGCTGGGCGCCTAGCGTGGCCAGCGCGCGGGCGTCTTCCTGGCGGCGGGCCTCCATGGCCTGCCGCGCGGACGTGAAACCCGCCGCGCTGTCGCGCGCCCGCGCGGGCTGGTGGCGATCGGGCAATCCCGCGAACACGGTGATGACCATGGCGCGCCGGCTGGCGGCCAGCAGGCTGCCACAACTGAATACCGCGTCTTCCAGATGGGGCGAAATGATGGTCAGGGGGTGTGGAATTTCCATACGGTTGCAACTCCGGCCGGTCAGGAAGGGCAACCCGGCCGTATAGCCGGGCATGATCGGAAAAGTTGCAAGCCGCGTGCCGGTCCGGCGAACGGCGGTATCAATCCCCCGGCGCTTCGGGCAGCACGGCGACCGCCTCGATCTCGAACAGCATGCCGTCCAGCGCCAGCCGCGGCACCGGGATCAACGTGCAGGGCGGCGCCGGCCATTCGCCCAGCAGCGCCTGCCAGGCCCGGCTGAAGACGGCCAGGCGCTCCATCGAATGGTCGACGATCAGCACCGTGATCTTGGCGATGTCCGGAATGTCGGCGCCGCCGGCCTGCAGCGCCACGCGCAGGTTGGCCAGCGCCTGGTTGACCTGCGCCGCGAAGTCGGCGCGCAGCCCGCCGCACATGTCCTCGCCGCCCTGGCCGGCGGCGAATATGATCCGGGCCGGGCGGGTGGCCACGGCCACGTGGGAATAGCCGTTGAGCCGGGGGTCGTACAGGTCGGGCGGGTTCATGAACTGCAGATAGGGGGCGCGGGGCGATTCGAGCAGCATGGCAGGGTCCTGGGGTAGGGGGTGAGGGTCCACGGAAAGGCGTCGCGGCAGTATCAGACCTCAAGCGCACTTGAGGTCAAGCGCGGTTGCGATACCATCGCGCGGTGCAAGGGCTTTCCGATGACGACCATGACCAAGACACCAGACGCGCCGAGGCTGCGGGCGCAAGACCCGCTGACCATCGGCCAGGTGGCCGAGCGCAGCGGCATTGCCGTCTCCGCGCTGCATTTCTACGAATCGAAGGGGCTGATCGCCAGCACCCGCAGCGCGGGCAACCAGCGCCGCTATCCGCGCGGCATCCTGCGCCGGCTGGCCGTCATCCGCGTGGCGCAGCGCATGGGGCTGCCGCTGGCGACGATCGCCGACGCGTTCGCGCATCTGCCCGCCAGCAAGGCGCCAACCGTGGCCGACTGGCGGCGGCTGTCCGCCGCGTGGCGCGAGGACCTGGACGCCCGCATCCGCATGCTGACCCTGCTGCGCGACCAGCTCGACGGCTGCATCGGCTGCGGCTGCCTGTCGCTGAAGGCGTGTCCGCTACGCAATCCGCAGGATGTGATGGCCGGCGAGGGCCCGGGCGCGCACGTGGAGCCCGGCGCCTGCCCTGGGGCCGCGCGCCGCGGACCGTGACAACGGAACAACCGTCGTGCGAACTGAAAAAGCCGATTGGCCTTTGACGTCCATGATTCAGCTTGTTCGCAACCCCTGCTGACACAAGGAGCAAATCATGAACACATGGAAGATGCTGATTGGCGCCACGATCGTGGCAATCCCCGCAATGTCGTTCGCCCAGAGCGTGCAGAGCGCCCAGGCGCCGGTGACCCGCGCCGAGGTGCGGGCCGACCTGATCGCGCTGGAAAAGGCCGGCTACCAGCCGGGCCGCAATGACGACGACTATCCGGTCGACCTGCAGCGCGCCGAGGCCAAGGTCGCGGCCGAACAGGGCGTGAAGCAGCCGGTGCAGACGGTGCAGCCGATGGCGAGCATGCACGCCGCCAACACGGTGCCGCGCATCGACCTGCCGCGCAACGCGTTCTACGACGGAGCCTGACCCGGAGCGGCTTGCCATGACCCTGCCGCGTCCCGCGCCCGGCCGCCGCCTCCCCGGCGCGGCCGGGCGCTACTGGTTTTTCATCGCGTCGGCCAGCCGGCGGATGATCTCGCCTTCGGTCTTGAACGCCTTCTGGGCGTAGGCGGCGTACTGGTCGGGGCCCATGTAGTTGGTGTCCATGCCGTACTGGCGCGTCACGGTCAGGAACTTCGGGTCCTTGAGCGCGGTGCGGAAGGCGTCGTCCAGCCGCTTGACCACGGCCGGCTTCATGTTGGCCGGGCCGATGATGCCGAACGGCGAATTGGACCAGACCGGATAGCCGATCTCCTTCAGCGTCGGCGCGTTCGGAAAATCGGCCGCCCGCTTCTCCGACAGCGTGGCCAGCACGCGCATCTGGCCGTTCTGCACGTACGGCAGCAGCGTGTTCGACAGCACGGCCACGTCCGACGACCCGCCCAGCAGCGCGGTGATGGCCTCGGCGTCGCCCTTGTACGGCACGTGCGTCCAGTTCGATTGCGTGACGCGCGCCAGTTCCGAGATCGTCAGATGCTGGCTGCCGTAGATGCCGGTGGTGCCGTAGCTGATGCCCTTCTTGTCGGCCTTGGCGTCGGCAATCAGCTCCTGCATCGTCTGCCACTTGGCGTCCTTGCGCACCGCCACCGCGAAGTTGTAGTCCGCGATCATCGACACGTACGTCAGGTCCTTGAGCGGGTCGTAGCGCATCTTCTGCACGTGCGGCAGCCGGAAGATCACCACGGGCGCCATGCTGAGCGTGTAGCCGTCTGGCTCGGTGGTCACCATCTGCGTGGCGCCGAGCGTGCCGCTGACACCGGGCTTGTTCTCGACCACGATGGACTGGCCCAGCTCGCGGCCGGCGGCATCGGCCAGCGCGCGTGCCACCTGATCGGTCACGCCGCCCGCGCCGTAGGGCACGATCAGCCGGATGGGACGGGTGGGGAATTCGTCGGCCGCCAGGGCGGGGCCGGCGGCGGCCAGCGTCAGCCCGGACAGGGCCAGCGCGGCGCCAAGCAAGCGTCGTCGTTGCATGAGGGTCTCCTGGGTTGTCTGCCGGATCTGTCATGTCCGGTCTGCGAGGTTGTTTGGCCAGTATGACAACCCCGGAGACGCCTCGCCATCGGGACTTTGCGCAGGTCCCGCGCTTATCCACCGATTTCATCGCCCGCATGCGTAGCCTGCATTGCATGCGGGTGGGCTGGCCTAGCTGTTCACAATCACGCGCGACCGGATGAATGCCTCGTGCTGCATCAGCGTGTCGGCCCAGCCGGCCGGCGGCACCAGGCTGATATCGGTAATCACGTAGCCGATGTCGCCCTCGGTTTGCAGTTGCTGGGCCTCGATGTTGGCGCCAATCTCGGCCAGCGCCTGGTTCAGGTGCGACAGCGTGCCGGGCCGGTTGTAGTGGATGTTGAGCACCCGCGCCGGGGAATCGAGCGGGTTCGGCTGGATCTGCGGCAGGTTCACGGCGCCGATCGTCGCGCCTGTTTCCAGGAAGTTGGCCAGCTTGGTGGCCACCTCGACGCCGATGTTCTCTTGCGCTTCCTCGGTGCTGCCGCCCACGTGCGGTGTCAGAATCACATTCGGCTTGCCCTGCAGCGGCGTGACGAACGGATCGGTATTGCTGCGCGGTTCCTCCGGAAACACATCGATGGCGGCGCCGGCGATGTGGCCGCTGTCGAGCATCGCGGCGAGCGTGTCGATATCGACCACCGTCCCACGCGACGCGTTGAGCAGGATGCTGCCCGGCCGCATGGCGGCCAGCGCCTTGGCGTTGAGCAGGTTGCGCGTCTGGGGCGTGGCGGGCACGTGCAGCGTCACCACGTCGGCCGCCGCCAGCGCGTCTTCGAGCGAGTGCATCGGCACCGCGCCGCCAATCGACAGGCGCGGGCGGACGTCATAGAACACCACGCGCATGCCCATCGCCTCGGCCAGGATGCCCACCTGGGCGCCGATATTGCCGTAGCCGATCACGGCCATGGTCTTGCCACGGATCTCGAACGAGCCCTTGGCCGTCTTCTGCCACTGGCCCTGGTGCGCGGCGCGGCTTTTCTCGGGGATGCGGCGCATCAGCATGATGGTCTGGCCGATCACCAGCTCGGCCACCGAGCGCGTGTTCGAGAACGGCGCGTTGAACACCGGAATGCCGGCGTGGGCCGCGGCCCCGAGGTCCACCTGCGAGGTGCCGATGCAGAAGCAGCCAACCGTCAGCAGCCGCTGGGCGTTGGCAAAGTGTTCGGCGCCCAGGTGCGTGGCGGAGCGGATGCCCAGCAGGTCGTGGTCGCGGACGGCGGCAAGCAGGGCGTCGCCGGCCAGCGCCTTCGATTGCGTGGCGACGTCGATCTGATGGCGGCCCAGCAGTTGCTGGCCGCTGGCGTGGATGTTTTCGAGCAGGAGAGCGCTTGCCATGAGGGTAGGGCGTGCTTCAGAGGAGTTGAGAAGGCGGATCAGGCGTCCTGTCCCGGACGCGCACAACCAGACAATAGCACCGAGCCTTTCCCGTGCTGGGGTTATGGGCAAGCCATAGGGACCGGCCAGTCATCATACAAGTGCTTGTCACGCGGCGCACTTTCTCATAGGATGTCGGACAACTATAACGACGCTGGACGCGGCCTCCAACGCACCCGTCCGGCATCCCAAAGAGGAGACCGCATGGCATCGCATCCGTCCAACGTCGATACCCGCCGCC
Organism: Cupriavidus sp. SZY C1; assembly: GCF_032190535.1. Lineage (NCBI taxonomy): Bacteria > Pseudomonadati > Pseudomonadota > Betaproteobacteria > Burkholderiales > Burkholderiaceae > Cupriavidus > Cupriavidus sp. SZY C1. The sequence goes on along the minus strand of NZ_JAUANU010000005.1, from coordinate 21,125 downwards.
GCCAGTGGCTCAAGGCCGGCGCGACCCTTGGCGCCGCCGCCGCGAGCGGCCAGGCCCTGGCCCAGGCTTTCGAATTCAAGCCGGCCCAGCGCTACCCCGACCCCGCCGTCGAGATCCTGGACCCGAGCTTTGGCAAGTACCGCCTGTTCAGCTCCACCGTGGAGCAGGTGGCCACCGGGTTCCGCTGGGTCGAGGGGCCGGTGTACTTTGCCGATGGCCGCTACCTGCTGTTCTCGGACATTCCGAACAACCGCATCATCAAGTTCGACGAAACGACCAACCAGTGGAGCGTGTTCCGGTCGCCGGCCAATTTCACCAACGGCCACTGCCGCGACCGGCAGGGCCGGCTGGTGAGCTGCGAACACCTGACGCGGCGCGTGACCCGCACCGAGTACGACGGCTCGATCACGGTGCTGGCGGACCGCTACCAGGGCAAGCGCTTCAACTCGCCCAACGATATCGTCTGCAAGTCCGACGGCTCGCTGTGGTTCACCGACCCGCCGTTCGGCATCGCCGGCGACTGGGAGGGCGACAAGGCCGCGTCGGAACTGCCGCACGCGGTCTATCGCATCGACCCCAAGGACAACAGCGTGACGCAGGTCATCGCCGACCTGAACGGCCCCAACGGCCTGGCGTTCTCGCCCGACGAGCGCAAGCTGTACGTGATCGAGTCCCGCGCGCAGCCGTACCGCGTGATGTGGGCCTATGACGTGGGCGCCGACGGCCAACTGAGCGGCAAGACGCGCGTGATCGATGCCAACGGCCCCGGCGCGCTGGACGGCTTCAAGGTCGACGTGGACGGCAACATCTGGGCCGGCTGGGGCAGCAGCGGGGCGCCCGGCGCGGACCCGGCCAAGCTCGATGGCGTGCGCGTGTTCAGCCCGCAGGGCAAGGCCATCGGCCATATCCACCTGCCCGAGCGCTGCCCCAACCTGTGCTTCGGCGGGCCCAAGCGCAACCGCCTGTACATGGCCAGCAGCCATTCGGTGTACGCGCTGTACGTGGAAACACGCGGCGCGGTCTGAGTCTGACTGGCGCACCACCGGCGGCCGATACGTGGCCGCCGGGGCCGCCGGCTCTGACAAAAACTATTGAAATCACCCACCGAGAAAACTGACTTCCAATCCGCGTGGAATCTGCGACGATGCGGCATTCGCCACCGTCCAGGCGGGCTTGCCCGCACCCACGAGGAGACCTTCATGAAACGCGCATGTCTGGGCGCCCTGGCGGCCGCCGGGCTGTTGGCACCGCTGGCCGCGCAGGCCACCGAAGGCGCGCTCGGGCGGCCGGTGGCCGGCACCAGCGTGTCGCCCAACGTGGGGGTGATCCCGGACCAGCCGGTCTGGATCGGCAACCTCCAGCAGCTTTACCTGGACGGGTCGGTCAGCGGCGGGCGCGAGGTAGCCATCGGCGGACGCACCACGGCCGGCATCGACGCCAAGCTGGCGCTGACGCTGGCAACGGTGATGAAGGTCTGGAACACCGGCCCGGGCGCCTGGAACTTTGCCACGAGCTTCACGCTGCCCTATGTCTGGACGTCGGTGCACGCCACCACGGCCTTCACGGGCGCCAACGGCGCGTTCTCGCGCGGCAGCTCGGACCGGGCATCGAACCTCTACGACATCTATTTCGCGCCGGTCATCGCCGGCTATCACTTCTCGAAGACCAGCCACATGGCGCTGAGCTTCAACATCTGGGCCCCCACCGGCCAGTACGACAAGAACGCGCTGGCCAACCCGGGCCTGAACACCTGGACCTTCGTGCCGCAGGTGGCGTTCACCCACCTGATGCCGCAGTACGGGCTGGAATTCAACGCGGTGGCCGCGTTTCAGTTCTACACGCGCAACAGCGCCACCGACTACCAGAACGCGCCGCTGTTCACGCTGGACGTCATGGGCGTCAAGAAATTCGGCGCCTGGGGCGCCGGCGTGGTGATGGGCACGGTCCAGCAGCTCGGCGACGATACCGGCCCCGTGGCCGACCGCCTGAACGGCTTTCGCGGCCACGACTTCGCGATCGGCCCGATCGTGACCTACGACACCAGGCTGGCCGGCAAGCATCCGCTGTCGTTCAGCCTGCGCTGGGTGCCAACCGTCGCCAGCAAGAACCGGCTCGACGGCACCGCAACCTTCCTGGCCACGGCGACGCTGGTGTTCTGACAGCCCGCATCTCAAGCTGAGGGTTTCTCCCCTCTCTCGCGCGCGGGAGAGGGGCCGGGGGTGAGGGCCGGCGGTACAAGTTGCCACCACTCGGCAAGCAGAACCTCGACGCCCTCTCCCGAAGCCCCTCTCCCGCGCGCGGGAGAGGGGCGCCACCCATCAGCTCAATCCACGCTCAACCCAATGCCATCGCCGGGTCGCTGATGCCGTGGCGGCCGGTTTCGACGCGGCCGGCAAAGCGGCGGTAGAACGTCGGGTCGCTGCTGCACGTGACCGCGAAGTCGTACCACTGGGCACTGTCGGCCAGCTTCCAGTCCAGCGTCGACGTGCCGCCGGCGGCCACGTCAGCCTTCCACGGGCCGTCGGTCCGGTAGGCCAGCGGCGTGACCGTGAACGTGCACGGCCTGGCGCCCTGGTTCATCAGGTCGACGTAGACGTTGCCGTTGGCGATGTCGTAGCAGACGCGGATCTCGGGCGCTGCCTGCGCCGCGCCCAGCGTCTTGACGTCGCCGGTGAAGCGGCGGTGGTAGCCGTTCGGGCCGAGCACCCACAGGTCGTACTTGCCGAAGTTGTCCAGCGCGGCGTCCCAGCTGTCGGTCAGCGTCTTGCCAGCTTCCACCATGTAGCGGCGCGGGTTGCGGTCGAGCTTGTTGACGTCGTACACGTGGAACACGGCCGCCTGGCCGCCCGTGTTGGCGAAGACCAGTTCCACCTGGCCGCTGGCGTGGCAGCGGGCGCTGGTGTGCAGCTCGTAGGGCGGCGCGCGCGACGGCCGGGTGCCCTGCGCCTGCTGCGGCAGCAGCATGTCGCGCGGCACCGGCACCTGCGGCAGGGCCTGCTGCGCGGCGCGGATCTGGTCGGCCTGGGTGCGCGTGGACGGGCCGCTGAACGCGGGCAGCGGCTCGGTGTTCGGCGACTTGAAGTTGAAGGCGCTGGTCAGGTCGCCGCAGACGGCGCGGCGGTACGGGCTGATGTTCGGCTCCTTGACGCCAAAGCGGGCTTCCAGGAAGCGCAGCACCGACGTGTGGTCGAACACCTGCGAGTTGACCCAGCCGCCCCGGCTCCACGGCGAGATCACGTACAGCGGCACGCGCGGGCCCGGGCCGTAGACGCGGCCGTCCTTGGCCGGCTGGCTGGTGCTGCCGGCCGGCGGGCCGTGGTCGAAGTACTCGGCCTTGAGGTCGTCCTCGGACAGCGTGGTCTTGCCGGCGTAGCTCTTGTCGACGTTGCGCGACGGGGCCGACGGCGACGGCACGTGGTCGAAGTAGCCATCGTTCTCGTCGAAGTTGATCAGCAGGACGGTCTTGCTCCAGACGTCGGGGTTGGCGGTCAGCGCGTCCAGCACCTCGGCCAGGAACCACGACCCCTGCACCGGGCTCGACGGCCCCGGATGCTCGCAATAGATCGACGGCGCGTTGATCCACGACACCTGCGGCAGCGTGCCGTTCATCACGTCGCGGCGGAACGCATCGAGGTACTGCTCCGGCTGCGCGCCCGGCAGCGTGTTGGCGATGCCCTTGTACAGCGGATTGGCCGCGTTGTCGGTGGCCGCGTTGTAGGCGTGGTACGGCAGCGCCTGGCCCGTGTTGTTGTACGGGGCGCCCGGCGCGCCGCCGCTGGACACCGGGAAGCCCGAGTTCAGGTTGGCCTGGCGGAACGTGCGGAACGCGCCCAGCATGTTGTCGCCCCATTCGTCGGGCATGTTCTGGTAGCTGATCCAGCTCACGCCTGCCTCTTCCAGGCGCTCGGCGTAGGTCTTCCACGTGTAGCCGGTGTTGGCGTCGCCGGCCGTGCCGTTGATGGCGTCCCACTCGTTGTTGACGAAGGCCACGCCCTGCGGCATCGCGCCGTTGGTGCCGGTCATGTGGAACGAGCGGTTGGCGTCGGTGCCCGTGTGCATGGCGCAGTGGTAGGCGTCGCAGATCGTGAACGCATTGGCCAGGGCGAACTGGAACGGGATTTCCTTTTCCTTGTAGTAGCCCATCGACGTGTCGGTCTTGGCCACGGGCCAGCGCGACATGCGGCCGTTGTCCCACGCCTGCTGGCTGTCGGCCCAGGCGTGCGGGGTGCCGGACACGCGCTGGGCGTTGCCGGCCTGGTCGTCCAGGTGGTACGGTGTGATCAGCGTGCCGTTGGCGCGTTCCTGCTGCCAGACCTTGCGGCCGTTCGGCATCGGGATCGTGATGCGGTCGCCAAACCCGCGCACGCCCATGAGCGTGCCGAAGTAGTGGTCGAACGAGCGGTTTTCCTGCATCAGGATCACGACGTGCTGGACGTCCATGATGGTGCCGGTGACGTTGCTGGCCGGAATGGCCAGCGCGCGGCGGATGCTGGGCGGAAAGGTGGCGAGGGCTGCGGCCGAGAAGGCGGCGCCGGCGCTGGCCTGCAGGAATTTGCGGCGGGATGTCATGTTCTGGAAACGGGCAAGGGTTGGTGGCGGTGCGGGGCAGGCGATCAGGGCGCGCAGCGCTTCTCGACGGGCTGGGACGGGGTGGACGGGTCCGAGGGGTTCGACGGGTTGCCGGGGTTGGTCGGATTCGACGGTGCCGGGGCGTCGTCGTTGCCGCCGCAGGCGGACAGTGCCGCGACCGTCAGGCAGACGGCCAGCAGCACCCGGGCAGGGCGCAGCAGGGATGGCATGGGGATTCCTTCGACTGGAGGGGTTGTCTTGCTCCGGCAGATGGCCGGAAGCCCCGCAAGGCTAAGGAGGGAACGTGACAGGCCAGTGACGCAATCGCCGCTTCGTGAAACCGAATGTAAAACTGTGGCGACATCACCGAAATAAGACGGGGCGCCATGAAGGCGCCCCGCAGGCGTGGTAGGAGGGGGACGACGGCCGAATCAGTCGGCCGTGATGTTGCCGGTCTGGATGACCTTCTTCCAGCGCGCGAACTCGGACGCCTGGAACGCCGTGAACTGCTCCGGCGTGTTGGCGACGACCTCGAAGCCCAGTTCCAGCAGCTTGGGCTTGTTGGCCGGGTCGTTCATCGCGGCCACCACGGCATTGTGGAGCTTGGCCTTGATATCCGCCGGCAGGCCCTTGGGCGCGGCGATGGCCTGCCACGAGTAGACCGTCACGCCCTTGTAGCCCAGTTCCTCCATGGTCGGCACGTCGGGCAGGATCGGCGAGCGCTTGGTGCTGGTGATGGCCAGCGCGCGCAGCTTGCCGGCCTTCAGGTGCGGCACGGCGGTGTTGATGTTCATGAACGTGGCATCCACCTGGCCGCCCAGCAGGTCGTTCAGCGCCGGCGCGCCGCCCTTGTACGGCACGTGCACGCCGGTGGTGCCGGTCTGCTGCCAGAACAGCTCGGCGGTCAGGTGGTCGCTGGTGCCGTTGCCGGCCGACGCGAACGACATCTTGTTCGGGTTGGCCTTCTCGAACGCGATCACGTCCTGCAGCGACTTGTGCGGCGATGCGGCCGGCACGGCCAGCACGTTCGGCGCCTGCACGGCCACGCTGATGTAGTCGAAATCCTTGGTCGGGTCGTAGCCCGCGTTCTTGGTCAGGTGGGGGCCGATCACGAACGGGCCCAGCGACGACACGAACAGCGTGTAGCCGTCGGCCGGCGCGCGCCTGGCTGCCGCCGCGCCGATCATGCCGGCCGCGCCCGGGCGGTTGTCCACCACGAAGCTGCCGCCAAACGTCTGCTGGAACTTGGCGCTCAGGATGCGCGCGATGTTGTCGGTGGAGCCGCCCGGCGGGAACGGCACGATCATCGTCACGGGTTTTTCGGGCCAGGCCGCGTGGGCGGCGGCCATCGTGGCGCCCAGCAGTAGCGATACCAGCGCTTTCTTCATCATCGTTGTCTCCTTCGTTGTGCGTGTGTTGTGCGTGTGTTGTGCGTGTGTTGTGCGTGTGTTGTGCGTGTGGCCGGCAGCGCGGGTCAGCGCGTGCCGAATTCGGCCTGCTCGCGCGTCCAGGCGCGGGCCTGGTCGCTGATGGTCAGCCCCAGGCCGGGGCGGGTGGGGACGATGATCCGGCCGTTGGCGATGTCCAGCCGCTCGTTGAACAGCGGCTCCAGCCAGTCGAAATGCTCGACCCACGGCTCGCGCGGATAGGCGGCGGCCAGGTGGACGTGCAGCTCCATCGCAAAGTGCGGCGCGATCATCAGCCCGGCATGCTCGGCCAGCGCGCAGACCTTCAGGAACGGCGTGATGCCGCCCACGCGCGGCGCGTCGGGCATCAGGTAGTCGGCCGCGCGGTGGCGGATCAGATCCCAGTGCTCGGCGGCGCTGGTCAGCATCTCGCCGGTGGCGATCGGCGTATCGAACTGCTGCGCCAGCGCGGCGTGGCCCTCGTGGTCGTAGGCGTCCAGCGGTTCCTCGATCCAGACCAGGTTGAACGATTCGAACGTGCGGCACATGCGCTGCGCGGTGGGGCGGTCCCACTGCTGGTTGGCGTCGACCATGATCGGCACCGCATCGCCCAGCTTCTCGCGCACGGCCGACACGCGCTGGATGTCGAGCTTGCCGTCGGGCTGGCCGACCTTGAGCTTGATGCCGCCGATGCCGCGCTCCACCGACGCGGCCGCGTTGACCAGCAACTGGTCCAGCGGCGTGTGCAGGAAGCCGCCGGACGTGTTGTAGCAGCGCACGGCGTCACGGTGGGCGCCCAGCAGCTTGGCCAGCGACAGCCCCGCGCGCCTGGCCTTCAGGTCCCACAGCGCCACGTCGAACGCGCCGATGGCCTGCGTCGACAGGCCGCTGCGGCCTACCGACGCGCCGGCCCAGCACAGCTTGTCCCAGAGCTTGCCGATGTCGCTCGGGTCTTCGCCCAGCAGGGTAGGGGCGATCTCCTGGGCGTGGGCGAACTGGCCCGGGCCGCCCGCGCGCTTGGAATAGCTGAAGCCCAGCCCCTCGTGGCCGCTGGCGGTGCGGATTTCCGCGAACAGGATGGCCACTTCGGTCATCGGCTTCTGGCGCCCGGTCAGCACCTTGGCGTCGCTGATCGGCGTGGCCAGCGGCAGGTAGCAGGACGACAGCCGGATCGACGTGATGGCGTCGGCGGCGGAGGGGCGTTGCGAAGCGGGCGAGACAGACGGGGCGGTCATGGGCGGGCGCATCCAGTAAAGCGTCGGAACCAGGTTCCAGACTTCAGACATCGTATGACATCGTTGTCAAAAAACGGCCGAAACCGGCCGCACGGGCATTGCTATCATCCGGGGCCATGCATTGACTGGCGATGGCCCAAAGCTGCTTTCGCGTCACCGGCAACACGTCGCCGGGACAGCGAATGGAAAGAATGCTAACGTTGTCATCCGCCCCGGTCAATCGGGGCGGGCCGCACCTGGCGTAGTCGTTTACCCGCACCGCAAACCCCTTATGTCCGATTCATCCGGCAGCAAGTCTGTCACGCTGCACGACGTCGCCCGCGAGGCCGGCGTGTCACTGATTACCGCTTCGCGCGCGCTGAGCAACCCCGGCCTGGTTTCCGACAAGACCATCGCCCGCGTGCGCCAGGCGGTGGAGGCCACCGGCTATATCCCGAACCTGCTGGCCGGCGGCCTGAAGTCGCGCCGTACCATGACCGTGGCCGCGCTGGTGCCCAATATCGCGGTGGCGCAGTTCATCCCGACGGTCAAGGCGCTGACCGATGCGCTGGACGCGGCCGGCTACCAGTTGATCCTGGGCCAGACCGGCTACGACCACGCGCGCGAGGAGGCGCTGCTGGGCACGATGATCAGCCGCCGCCCGGACGGCATCGTCGTCACCGGGCTGGTCCACGCGCAGGCCTCGCGCGACCGGCTGCGGCGGTCTGGCATTCCCGTGGTGGAGACCTGGGACCTGAGCGACCGGCCCGTGGACATGGCCGTGGGGTTCTCGCACCTGAAGGTCGGCAGCGCCGTGGCGGGCTATTTCCTGTCGAAGGGCTGGCGGCGCTTTGGCATCGCCACCGGCGACGACCAGCGGGCCGCCGTGCGGCGCGAAGGCTTTGTCTCGACACTGGGCCACGACGTGCCCGTGGCGCGCGTGCCGGCGCCCAGCAGCCTGGGGCTCGGACGGCAGGCGCTGGGCGATCTGCTGGCGCAGGACCCGCGCATCGAGGCCATCTTCTGCAGCTCGGACCAACTGGCCCAGGGCGTGATCGAGGAAGCGCGGGCGCGCGGCCTGCGCGTGCCCGAGGATCTGGCCGTCTGCGGCTTTGGCGACGCCGATTTTGCCGCGCACATGGTGCCGTCGCTGACGTCCGTGCAGGTCGATGGCGCGGGCATGGGCACGCTGGCGGCCGGGCTGCTGCTGGCGCGCTGCCGCGGCGAGACGGTGGCGCAGCCGGTGGTCGACGTCGGCTTCCGCATCGTCGAGCGCGGCTCCACCTGACGCTAGTCGGCCACTTCGGGCGCGGGCAGCACAGTCACGCGCCGCGCCTGTCCCGCCACCGGCAGTTCGATTGTTACGCCGCCGGCGCTGTCGGCATCATGGCCGGTCAGCGCCGTGACCACCACCTGGTGCGTGACCAGCAGGTACGGCCCGCCGCGCGGGTCGAGCTGGTCGATATAGCGCGACAGCCGCTTGATCTGCGCGTCACGCGCGGCGGCGTCTGACCCGAAGAACGAATTCAGCATCGGTTCCACGCGTACCGGCCCCAGGCCGATCAGCCGCGCCGTGTCCTGGCAGCGGCACCAGGCGCTGCTGAGCACCTGCGTGGGCCGGAATCCGACCGCCTTCCATCGTTCGCCCAGCTTGCGCGCCTGCTCGCGCCCGCCCGCGGAGAGGTTGCGCTGCGTCGCGCAGTCGTCGAGCCGGAAACCGGCGGGATCGCCCACCCCCGGCGCGCGGGCATGGCGCAGCACGACCACGACGTTCGGGCGGGTCAGGTCGACGGGCGACGTTGCCGCGTGCGCGCGGGGCGGCAGGAGCGCCGGCAGGGTGGCCGTCCAGAGGGCGGCGGGGAGGGCAAGCAGGCGGCGGCGAGTGGGCACGGCGGGCTCCGGCGGGGCGTCCGGGGTGGACGTCCTTCACGATAGACCACGGCCAGGCGCATAACAAAACCGTATGACCCCCGTGCAAACTGTGATTTGACGGTATGACCGTGCGATTCCCATACTCGGCGCCATCAACGAGGAGAGTTGCATGGAATCGAAGGTCAGCCGCCGCCTGACGCAAGCCACCGCCCCCGAGGTTTGCGCGCATATCTACCTGCCGCGCCTGGCGCGCGAGTTCGCCCCCGGCTTTCGCTATCTCACCGACATCAACGCGGCGCACCTGGTCATGCTGCATGGCGCCGGACTGGTGCCGACGGACGTGGCCGCCACGCTGGCGCGGGCGCTGCTGCGGATCGAGCAGGACGGCCCCGATGCGGTGCCGCTGGACCCCGAGCGCGAGGACGCCTATTTCAACTACGAAGCGCACCTGATGGCGATGGCCGGCGCCGACGCGGGCGGCCGCCTGCATGTGGCGCGCAGCCGCAACGACATCCTGGCCACGCATGACCGCCTGCGCGCCCGCGACACCGTGCTGGCGCTGCTGGCCGCGCTGGCCGACACGCGCGACGTGGTGCTGCGGCAGGCCGATGCCCACGCCGATGCCGTGATGCCCGGCTACACGCACCTGCAGGCCGCGCAGCCGATCACGTATGGCTACTACCTGTGCGCCGTGGCGCAGGCGCTGGGGCGCGACATCGCGCGGCTGCGCCAGGCGCTGGACCGGCTGGACGCCTGCCCGCTGGGCGCTGGCGCGCTGGCCGGCACCGCGTTTCCGATCGACCGCGGGGCCACGGCCCGCTGGCTGGGCTTTGGCACCTACGCGCCGAACGCGCTCGATGCGGTGGCGTCGCGCGATTTCGCCTGGGAGATCCTGTCGGCCATGGCCATCGCCACGGTCACCTGGGGCCGCGTGGCGCAGGACCTCTACGTCTGGGCCACGCCCGAGTTCGGGCTGATCGACTTTCCGGACAGCGTGGCTGGCACGTCGAGCATCATGCCGCAGAAGAAAAACCCGGTGGTGCTGGAGTACCTGAAGGGCAAGGGTGGCCACATGATCGGCATGCTCACGGCGTCGCTGGCGGCGCTCAAGGGCAGCCATTTCACGCATTCCGGCGACGGCAACCGCGAAAGCATGCGCGGCTTCTGGGAGGCTACCGACGAGGCGCTGCGCTGCGCGAGTCTGCTGAAGCTGGTGCTGCAGACCGCCACGCCGCGTCGCGCAAACATGCTGGACCGGGCCCGCTGCGATTTCTCGTCGGCCACCGATCTGGCGGACATGCTGGTGCGCGACGCCGGCATGTCGTTCCGCGAGGCGCACCACGTGGTCGGCGCCGTGGTGCGCGAGGCGCTCGACCGCTACCTGCCGGCCAGCGAGATCGACAGCGGCATGGTGAACCGGGCCGCCGCCGCGCACACGGGCCGGGCGCTGGACGTCGATGCAGAGGTCGTGGCGCGCTGTCTCGATCCCGTGCAGGGCGTGGCGGCGCGGCAGTCGGCCGGCGGGCCGGCCCCGGCGCTGGTGCGGCAGCAGGTGGCCGACCAGCTCGACGAACTGGCGCGCGACCGGCAGGCCATCGACGCGCTGCGTGTCACTGTCGACGCCAGCCGGGCCGCGCTGCGGCGCGCGGTGGAGCGGCTTCAGTCCCTGGCGTAGCGCGCCGCCGGCGTGTTCTGCGACAGCACCGCGGCCATCGCCCCGCGCGCGGCTTCGTAGGCTTGCCAGTGCTCCACCGCGTGGAGCGACGGGATCGTGATCAGCTCGCCGCGGTCCAGTCCGACCAGCGCGGCGTCGACAAGGTCCGCCGCCGGCATGACGATGGCCTGATCCAGGTGCTCGACCGGCAGGCCGCCCGTTTCCCAGAAATCGGTGGCCGTGGCGCCGGGCAGCACGGCCTGCACGCGCACGCCCTTGGCCGCCAGCTCGTGGTGCAGCGACTGGCTGAACGCCGTGACGAACGCCTTGCTGCCGCCGTAGACGCCGTTCAGGATCTCCGGCGCGATGGACACGATCGACGAGATGTTGACGATGGTGCCCTGGCCGCGCGCCACGAAGCCGGGCACGGCGGCATAGCTGAGCCGCGTCAGCGCGGTCACGTTCAGCTCGATCATCCTGGTCATCTGGTCGACGTCGCTGTCCAGCAGCGGCGTATGGGTGCCGATGCCGGCGTTGTTGACCAGCAGCGTGATGCTGGCATCGGTGCGCAGCTTGTCTTCGACGGTGGCCAGCGACGCGCGGTCGCCCAGGTCGGCCGGAAACACCTCGACCGCGCGGCCGGTTTCGTCGGTGATGCGCCGCGCCAGCGCGTCGAGCTTGTCGCGGCTGCGGGCGACCAGCACGAGGTCGTGGCCGCGCCGGGCCAGCCGGTCTGCGTAGATCGCGCCGATGCCGGACGATGCGCCGGTGACGAGGGCGGTGCCAAGGTAGGGTTGCGGGGACATGAGCTTCTCCATTCGGGTGGTGGGGGATGCGCGGCATCCATGGGAAGCATGGTAGGGAAGGTTGGCCCTGGCCGAAATGACGTATATAGTCCGTTTTCAGGACATCGGACATGGCGAGGGGCGGGAATGCACCGGGTGGGGTTTCTGTTGACGGACGGCTTCCAGATGATGACGCTGGGCGCCCAGGCTGTTTTCGAGTACGCGAACCTGGTGGCGGGCGAGCCGTTCTACCGGATCGACGTCTATGCGGTGCCGGGCGGCCCGGTGCGGTCGTCGCTCGGTGTGACGGTCGAGGCGCGGCCGGCAACGGCGCGCGTGACCGTGGACACCTGGATCGTCGCGGGCGTGGGCGATCCGATTGCCGCCCCCGCGCCGGCCCCGGTGCTCGATTTCATGCGCAAGGCGGCGCCCCGGGCGCGGCGCGTGGCGTCGATCTGCACCGGCGCGTTCGTGCTGGCGGAAGCCGGGCTGCTCGACGGCCGCCGCGCCACCACCCACTGGTTCTTCTCGCGCGAGATGCAGCGCGCCCATCCGGAGATCCGCGTGGAGGACGACCGCATCCATATCGTCGACGGACCAATCTGGACGTCGGCGGGCATGACGGCCGGCTTCGATCTTGCGCTGGCGATGGTGGAAAAGGACCTCGGCGCCGACGCCGCGCGGTCCGTGGCCCACAAGCTCGTGATGTACCAGCGCCGCGCGGGCGGGCAGTCGCAGCATTCCGAACTGCTGGACCTGGCGCCGAAGTCCGACCGCATCCAGAGCGCGCTCGCTTACGCGCGCAAGAACCTGCACCGCGCGCTGACCGTGGAAGACCTGGCCACCGCCGTCCACCTGAGCCCCCGCCAGTTCAGCCGCGTATTCACGGCAGAGACCGGCCAGTCGCCAGCCAAGGCCATCGAAAGCCTGCGCCTGGAAGCCGCCCGCCTGATGATCGAACAAAGCCGCCACCCGCTGGATGTAGTGGCCCGCGAAACCGGCTTCCGCGACCGCCGCCACATGCGCGAAGCCTTCCTGCGCGGCTTCGGCATGCCGCCGCAGGCGGTGCGGCGGGAGGCGAGAAGCTGACCAATTCCCAGGCATGGTTCGGAAATGTGACGCCAAGCATGCATGTGAGCCAGATGTACACACGGTATGTACATCTGGCGTCGGCGGCGTATACTGGTTTCGTTATCTGTTCAGAGGCCGCCATGCACCGCACGAAACTCTTCCGAAACGGCAATTCGCAGGCCATTCGGATTCCCGCCGATCTTGCCTATCCGGATACCGATATTCCATTCGAGATCGAGCGGGTGGGCGATGAATTGCGCATCCGCCCGGCCCGCAGGCGTCTCACCGGACTGCTGAATGTCTTCGCCAGTTTTCCGGCCGACTTCATGGCCGAGGGCCGTGAGGAGCAGTCGCAGTCGGAAAGGGATCCGCTCTGATGCCGACCTACATGCTGGATACCAATATCTGCATCTACCTGATGAAGCGGCAGCCGCCGCAGGTTGCGGCGCGGCTGGCGGAATGCTTTGAGGGTGAGGTCGTGCTGTCGGTGATTACGCTTGCGGAACTCGAATACGGTGTATCGGTTTCCAGCGCCCCCGAGCATGCCCGGCACGCACTGGAGGCGCTCGTCGCACGCGTGCCGGTGCTGCCGCTGACGCCTGCCGCCGCCCACGCCTATGGCGCCATCCGCAAGGCCACGCGCCATCGAAAGTCCGACGCGCTCGACAAGCTGATTGCCGCGCACGCCCGGTCCGTCGGCGCAGTCGTCGTCACCAACAATGTGAGCGATTTCGCGTCGTATCCGGGCATCCAGATCGAAGACTGGACCCAGCCCGCCCCGCGCGAACACTAGCCGCGGGGCAGCCCGACCTTACCCCACCAGCTTCAGTACCGCCGGCACCGTCAGCACGGCCGTGTAATAGCCCATGAACTGCACGCCGGTGTTGAAGCCGATGGTGCGCGACAGCAGGCCGCCTAGCAGGCCCATTGTCAGGATCACCAGCAGGCCCAGGAAGTTGCCTTCCCAGACGCTGATCACGAGGATCAGGCCGACGAACGTGGCGATGATCGCCTCGTGGGAGATCTTGCGGGCCACGAACAGGGCCGCGCGGCGCGCGTGGTTCATCGCGAACGGGTAGGACACCAGCGCCGCGAGCACCACGGCGAGCATGCCGTAGCCCAGAAATTCCCAGTGGTTCAGCAGGTTGTGAAGGTTGTGGGTCTGGCCGCCGCCGGCGTCGACCGTGTAGACCGGCGGCGCGTTGAACAGCGGCGCGGCCGGGCCGGCGGCCACCGGGCTCAGCGGCAGGCCGAAGGCGATCAGCGGGATCAGCGCCTCGGCGATGTAGGTGGCCTCGGTCACGCCGTTGCGGGCGCTCAGCACCGTGGTCAGCCGATGGTAGGCGTGGCGCACGCGCGAGCCGACCAGTTCGCCCAGCACCACGGTCATCGCCACGGGGCTGAACACGAACGTGGCGCTGGAGATGACGGCGGTGCCGAGCGTCCACTTGACCTGGCTGCGGTCCAGCACGCGCAGCGGGTTCGGGAAATAGCCCGCCCAGCCCTTGACGTCGGGCGCCAGCGAGAACGTGCGCACCTTGTCGCGCCGCATGCGCGGGCGTTCCACGGGCGAGATCGACGAGAACAGGTCTGCGATCAGCGGCCCGATGGCGATGCCCAGGAAGTAGCTGATGCTGAGCTTGACGCCGAACTTGGCCGTCAGCGTCTGCAGCGCGACGATCACCACCACGAACGGCAGCAGCGCGGCCACCGACGCCCAGCGGCCCGCCGAACTGTAGGCGATGATCACGGCCGCCGCCACGAAGATCCACGGCGCCGCCTTGGTGATGGTCGGCCCGAACGGTGCCAGCAGCACGGCGAACAGCACGGCCAGCGGCACGGCCACGAAGGCCGCGATAATGGCGCCCGAGATCATCTTGCGCAGCGCGATGTGCGGCACGCCCAGGTTGCGCAGGTGGTTGGCGTCCTGCAGCAGCGGCGTGGCCATGGTGTCGCCGGGAATGCCCAGCAGCGCGGTGGGAATGGCATGGGTCATGTGCTTGGCCACGGCGCCGGCCAGGAAGAACGTGAACACGCCCTCGGGCGGCACGCCCAGCAGCACCACCAGCAGCGTGAGCGGCGCCAGCGTGGTGGTTTCATCGGTGCCGGAAATCAGTCCGATGGCGGCAAAGACGATGGCGCCGGCCAGCCCCATGCCGGCGGCGACGAGAATATGCGAGAACAGTGTGGATTCGATCATGAATGGTCTCCCCGGGACTTCAAACCGCTTGCCGCTGCGCCAGTGCCTGCGCCACGGGGGCGCCGGCCGGTGCGGCACCGGGATGTTCTGGCGAATGAAACAGTTCCAGCAGTTGCAGCTCGCGCAGTTCGGCCACCACCACGGGCGGCAGCGCGTGGATCGGGCCGATGCCGCCGGCGTCTTCGGCCAGCTTGCGCAGCGCGTCCAGGCGGGCCGCAGTCTGGCCGGTCTCGTTTTCCACGACGATGCGTTTGGGCTTGAACAGCATGGCGCAGATCAGGCCGGCTACCAGGCAGCCGAACAGGCCGGCCAGCATGGCGTAGGCGCGCGCCAGCTCGGGCGAATCCACCACGGCGGCCAGCAGCCGGCTCGCGGCCCAGTAGCAGGTCAGGCTGACCGCGGCGCCGATGGCGATGGACCACGCCAGGTGCGTCGTATCGGCCGTGTCGCCCCAGACCTCCACCAGGCGGCGTTCCGATGCATTCTCGTGTGGATGCATGATTTGTCTCCGATATCGGCTGGCCTGGGCATGCCTTTGCACGCCTGGCCAGCTCTTTCTTCAAGGATGAACTGCTGACTAGCGGCTGCGCAGCTCCTGGAGCAGCGCCACCGCGCGATCGGTGCGTACATCGTGTTCCTCGGCCATGCGGCGCGCCACGCGGTCGACTTCTTCGCCCACCGCGCCGGCCACCAGCGCGATGTTCCGCGCGTGCAGCGCCATATGCCCGCGCTGGATGCCCTCCGTGGCCAGCGCGCGCAGGGCGCCCAGATTCTGGGCCAGCCCCACCGCCACGGCAACCTCGCCCAGCGTCTGCGCGGAATCCACGTCGAGAATCTTCAGCGCCAGCCGGGCCAGCGGGTGCGTCTTGGTGGCCCCGCCAACCAGCCCCACCGGCATGGGCATCTCGATCGTGCCCACCAGCGCGCCGGTGTTGTCCTTCTCCCAATGCGTGAGCGACGTGTAGCGGCCGCCGCGGCAGGCATAGGCGTGCGCGCCGGCTTCCACGGCGCGCCAGTCGTTGCCGGTGGCCACGATGACCGGGTCGATGCCGTTCATGATGCCCTTGTTGTGCGTGGCCGCCCGGTACGGGTCGATGGCCGCGAACGTGTAGGCATCGATCACGCCCTCGATGATCTCGGCCCCGCTGCGCTCGCGCGTGGCCAGCGTGTCGGCGGTCAGCCGCACGCGCGCCCGGGCCAGTCGCAGATCCGCCAGATTCGACAGGATGCGCAATCTTACCGATCCGCCGGTAATGCGTTCCACCGTCGGCGACACAGCCTCGGCCATCGTGTTGACGGTGTTGGCGCCCATGGCGTCGCGCACGTCGACGATCAGGTGCATCACGATCATCGGGCCGCGCGGCGTGTCGGGGAACACATGGACCTCGATGTCCCGGCAGCCGCCGCCCAGGCCGATCAGCACCTTGTCGCGGCTGTTGGCCAGGGCGACGATTTCGTCGCGCCGGCGCAACAGTGCCTGGCGCGCGCCGAACGGGTCGGCAATGCCCAGCACCTGGACCTGCGCCCGCATCAGCGGGCCGGAGCTCGATGCCTGGAAGCCGCCGTCCTGGCGCGCCAGCTTGGCCATGAACGATGCCGCGGCAACGACCGAGGGTTCCTCGACCACCATCGGCACCACGTAGTCGCGGCCGTTGATCTGGAAGTAGCCGGCGATGCCGAGCGGCAGGTCGAACGTGCCGACCACGTTCTCGATCATCCCGTTGGCCCGATCCGTGCCGAGCGCGCCGGGCTCGGCAATCAGGCGCGCCTCGTCCGCGGTCAGCCCGGTCACGGCGGCGACGTGTTCGAGCCGCTGGGCCGGAGTGAGCGCGCGAAAGTTCGGAAGCGCGGAATCGGTTGCCATTGAGGTCTCCATATGTGTATAAGATGGAGACAGTTTAGGGACGCTGTACCAGTATCGAAAGGTACAGTTTGGCGGGACAGTCGCGCCCACCTTGTCCTCCCCTTGTGATGGTCTGTGCCCCTATGAGCCCAAAATCCACGCCGATTTCCGTCTCGCTGGCCGATATGCTGGAGCGCCAGATCCTGGACGGTGCCTACCGCAGCGGCGAGAAACTGCCGTCCCTGCGCGAGCTGGCCCAGTTGCAGGGCCATAGCAAAAACACGATCGTCGCCGCCTTCGAAATCCTGGTGGGGCGGGGGCTGGTGGAGCCCCGGCGCGGCGCGGGCTACTTCGTGACGTCCCAACCGGCCCGGCCGAAGCCGGACGAGGATGCCGGCTCGCTGAACCGGGCGATGGACATCGTCTGGCTGATGCGCGAGCAGCTCAAGAGCCGGCCCGACGTGCTGGCGGTGGGCGACGGCTTTCCGCCCGTCGAATGGCTGTCCGAGGCGCGCCTGGACAAGTACCACCACAAGGTCGTGCGCACCGGGCTGGGTGCGCTGTTCCGCTATGGCAACCGGTTCGGCTACGCGCCGCTGCGCGACCATCTGGTGCGCAAGCTGGGCGACCTGGGCATCGGCGCCGAAGCACGGCAGATCGTGCTGACGCACGGCGCCAACGACGCGCTGGACCTGGTCATCCGCTACTTCCTTCAGCCGGGCGAGACGGCGCTGGTGGACGATCCGGGCTACTACCCCCTGTTCGGCAAGCTCAAGCTGGCGGGTGTGCGAATCGTCGGTGTGCCGCGGCTGGCCGATGGGCCGGACCTGGAGGCATTCGAGCAGATCCTGATCCGCGAACGGCCGCGGCTGTTCTTCACGCAGTCCGTGGGTCACAACCCGACGGGCTCGGACCTGTCGGCGGCCAAGGCATTCCGGGTGCTGCAACTGGCCCAGAAATACAACATCCAGGTGGTGGAAAACGACCCGCTGGCCGATTTCAAGCCGGCCACGCTGCCGCGGCTGTCCGCGCTGGACCAGCTCGACCGGACGCTCTATATCGGCAGTTTCTCGAAGTCATGCTCGGCGGCGCTGCGGGTGGGCTTTATCGCCTGCGGGGCAGACCTGGCCAGCGATCTGGCCGACCTGAAGGCGCTGATCCACGTGAGCAGTTCGGAATATTGCGAGCGGACCGTCGACGTGATCCTGAGCGAGGGCCACTACCAGCGCTACATCACGCGGCTGCGCGCGCGGCTGGCCGAGGCCACGAGCCGAGCGCTGGCCCTGTTCGACCGGCTGGGCGCCGAGGTGCTGGTGCGGCCCGAGCAGTCGCTGTACATCTGGGCCGCGCTGCCGGGCGTGCCGGACACGCTGGCGCTGGCCGAGCAACTGCTGCAGGAGAAGGTGATGATCGCGCCCGGCCGCGTGTTCCGCGTGGATGCGGATTCGCCGCAGCCGTGGTCGCGCTACAACGTCGGCGCGCTGCAGGACCCGCGCTTCGAGGCGGCCCTGCTCAAGGTGCTGGAGCGGCGTTAGCCCCAGCGGCGTACGCGGCCGGTGTCGACGTGGAGGAAGTTGTCGGACTGGTAGAAGCCCACGCCGCCCACCTGCAGCGACTGCGCGGCGTCGCGCAGGTCTGCCAGCGGCACGCCGGGCAGCCGGATGTCGATGGCCATGCCGTCCATGTGCAGGCTGCGCCGGGCCACGCCGCCGCCGCGCGTCTTGCGCAGGCGGTCGTTGGTCAGCGGGCAGCGGTAGCCGGAGATCACCTGGAACGGCGCGTTGCTGCCCACCTCGCGGCGCAGGCTGAACAGCAGGGCGAACAGCTTCGGATCGATCTCGCCGACCGTGCCCGAATAGTGGTCGCGCAGGAAGCGATTGAGCGACGTCTGCGCCTGCGGCAGCACCTGGTCGCCCATCGCGTAGACCAGCGACAGGTGCTCGCCGGTGTGGGTGTGTTCGAAGGAAAGCGAGCGGGCATCGGGGCCCAGCGCTGCCAGCGCGGCACGCGGTGCCAGCGTCGACAGGCCCGCGCCTAGCGCGATGGCGCCGGCACGGTGAAAGAAACGGCGACGCTGGGAGGTGCTGGAATCGGACATGGAAACTTTTACAACGGTGCGGCGTTCAGGAAGGCCGTACGGCAGGCCTGGCGCCCGCGCGCTGCCGCAGCGCCTGGTCCAGCAACTTGTCCTGTCCGTAAATGTCAGGCACGAAGTATACCCGTCCATCGGCACGCGCGACGGCGGTGCCGTACGCCAGCACCACGGGCACGGGCTGCTGTAGCGCGACGGTCTTCGATTTGCCAGCCGTCATTGCCTCACGGATGCGCGGCTCGGTCCATTCGGGCATCCCCTGAAGCGCGAACTGGGCCAGCGCCACCGGCGCTTCCACGCGGATGCAGCCGTGGCTGAAGTCCCGCCGCTCGCGCTTGAACAACTGCGGCGTGGGCGTGTGGTGCAGGTAGATGGCCTGGTTGTTCGGGAAGATGAACTTGATGTCGCCCAGCGCGTTCAGCGGGCCGGGGCGCTGGCGGATGCGCGCCTGCCCGTTCAGCACCGCGTCGATGTTCGCCTGGCTCAGCGTGGCGTTGGCCTGCGTGCCGTAGACGAACTCGAAGCCCTGCCGCGAGAAATAGCCGGGGTCGCGCTGCGCCTTCGGAATGACCTCCTTGCGCGCGATCGACGACGGGACGTTCCAGTACGGACTGAACTCGATGTAGCGCATGTCCTCCTTGAACAGCGGCGTGCGGGTGTCCAGCGCCTTGCCGACGATGACCTTCATCTCCAGCTTGATGTCTAGCTTGCCTTCGGAATAGTCGTAGGCGCGCAGCACGAATTCGGGCACGTTGACCACGATCATGCGCGGGCCCTCGGCCAGCGGCGTCCAGCGCAGGCGCTCCATCGTCAGGCCGATCTGCGCCACGCGGGCGGCTGGCGACACATTGAGCTGCGTCAGCGTGCCGGCGCCGATCACGCCGTCGGTATCCAGCGCATGGCGCTTCTGGAACGCCTTGACGCCATCGACGAGCGCGCCTTCGTAGCGCTGCGGCACGGCGGTGCCGGGCGCCAGATCGCCCAGCGCTTCCAGCCGTTGCGCAAGCTGGGGCAGGGCGGCGTAGGGCTGGCCCGGCGTCAGCTTGCCGCCGGCCGGTGCGGGCAGCGGCGCCTTCCAGTACGGCTCGGCCGCCAGCTTGCGGTACCTGGCCAGCGCGGTGCGCAGCGTGCCGTAGAGCGGGAACGACGGGGCGGCCTCGCGCAGCGCGTCGGCCAGCCGGTTGGCGGTCATGGCGTTGCGCAGGTAGGCCTCGGGATCGAACGGTGGCAGGTTGCTGGCCGAGAAATTCGCGTGGACCTTGCGTGGATCCACGCGGCCGCGATGGAGGTCGGCCAGGTAGCGCGTCATCGCGCGGGTCAGCGCGGTGTCGAAGCGCTGCGCGGCTTCGGGCGACGCGGCCGGGGCGCCGACCAGCTCGCCAAGCGTGCGTTGCAGGCCCTCGGCGTCGTAGTCGCGCGGATCGAGGCCGTCGGCTGGCGAATCGCTGAGCGCCTTGATTGCGGCCTGCGCGGCCTGCGAAGGCCGGCCTTCGGCAAACCAGAGCAGGTCCTGCGGGGGCTGGGCCAGGGCGGCGGTGGCGCTGCAGAGCAGCCATGCCGTGCCGGCGCTGGCGAACACCTGATTGAGGGACCGGCGGACCCGCGTGGGCAGTGCGGCCGGCGTGAACTTCCGGGTCATGCATGCAACAGCGGCAACAGTCATCGTATGAGGTCGATTGCGTTCGGCGTCTGCCTATCCTATCCGATCATCGTGATCGATCCACCCCTTTGAACATCTGGAAATAAAGTTTCTACGATTGCGTCGCGCTTGATTCAGGTCAATTTGCACGGCTTCGCGGGAACTATGCTTGGTAGCAACGACAACGCAGACGCAAGAGGTGCATCGATGTACGAGCGGATTCTCGTGGCGGTGGATGGCGGCCCGTCCTCCGAACTGGCCATCGCGCAGGCCGTGGGCCTGGCCAAGCAACTGCAGGCCGAAGTCAAGGTGCTGTTCGTGGTGGATGACAGCGAACTGTTCTTCGAGCACGCCTATATCGATCCCACCGAAATCGTCAACGGCATGGTCCACGTGGGGCAGAAGGCGCTGGCGGCCGCGTCGCGGCGCTTCGAGAACGCCGGGGTGCGCTGCCTGACCGCGCTGGCCGAAAAGCCGGTGTCGCCGGGCAACATCTCGGGGACCATCGTCAGCCACGCCGACCAATGGCAGGCCGACCTGATCGTGATGGGCACCCACGGCCGGCGCGGCATGCGGCGCGTGATCATGGGCAGCGTCTCCGAAGGCGTGATTTCGAAGTCGGCCAAGCCGGTACTGCTGATCCGGGGCGAGTCGGTCCACTAACCATCAAACTGCGGCGGGAAGGTTTGGGTAGCACCGCAAGCCATTGCGATAAGAAAAGTTATCGCAACGCGAGGACGCCGGTGCTAGACTCCCGCCGATGACAGCCCCCCAACCCCC
>NZ_JAUANU010000004.1:0-342853 GCF_032190535.1 Cupriavidus sp. SZY C1 | reverse complement strand
AGTCGCCGCAGGAGTTTGAGGACAAGTTCAAACGCCAGACAACCTTAATACCTGTCTGAAAAAACTTGACCACTACATTCCCCTCTCCCGCTTGCGGGAGAGGGGTTAGGGGTGAGGGCCGGCGTGTCCAGTTGCGATGGTGGCAATTTGCACCGCCATGCCCTCTCCCCCGGCCCCTCTCCCGCACGGCGGGAGAGGGGAGCAAAACCGCGAGGGCAATCCCGGTTGACCAGTACAGTCGCTACTTCCCACCCCACACCGGCGCCCGCTTTTCCACAAACGCCGTCACCCCCTCCCTGAAGTCTTCGCTGCCGTAGCAGCGGCGGACCAGGTCGTCGGTGTCGGCGACGGCGGTCACGGTCTGGCGGCGCAGGGCTTCCTTGACCACCTGTTGCGTGACCGGCGCCAGTTTGGCCAGGCGCTCGCACAGCGCGGCGGTTTCGGCGTCGATTGCGGCCGCTGGGTGGACCGCTTCCAGGAAGCCGCAGGCCAGCGCGGCGTCGGCGTCCAGGATCTGGGCCAGCAGCAGCATGCGGCGCACGGGCTGCAGGCCCCATGCGGCGCGCAGTTTGGCCAGGTTCAGCGCCGACAGCGTATTGCCTAGCGTGCGCGCGATGGGCACGCCGAAGCGCGCGTTGGGCGTGGCCAGCCGGAAGTCGCACGCGGTGGCGATGGCCAGGCCGCCGCCCACGCACCAGCCGTCGACCACGGCCACGGTGGGCATCGGCAGCGCTTCGACCAGGCCGATGCCGGCGTCGATCTGTTCCTCGTAGTGGATGCCGTCGTCGCCGGTGGTGAACGCGCGGAACTGGGCGATGTCGGTGCCCGCCACGAACGCCTCGCCGCCGGCGCCGCGCATCACCACCACGCGGATGCCGGCGCCGCCCGCGCCTGCCAGATCGCGGCAGTGCTTGCCTAGCTGTTCGTACATCGCCCACGTCATGGCGTTGCGGGCGGCCGGGCGGTCGAACGTCAGCGTGGCGACCTGTCCCTGGACGGCCAGCGTGACCTGGCCGCTGTCCGGCGGCGGGGTCGCGCTCATGCCCCGAACGCGCCGGCTGCCGCCAGCGCCTGCTTCTCGTCGTGGCCGATGCCCAGTTCGGCCAGCACCTCGTCGGTATGCTGGCCCAGCAGCGGCGGATGCCGGCGCACCTGCTGCGGCGTGCCGCCCATCTTCACGGCGAAGCCGATGTTCGGCACCTTGCCCTCGATCGGATGGTCGATCTCGATGCGCATCTGGCGGTGCCGGCCGTGCTCGCTGTCGAACGCCTGCGGGTAGGTCAGGATCGGGCCGGCCGGGATGCCGACTTCCAGCAGCGTCTCGATCCAGTAGTCGCTCGGCTTCTGGCCGAACGTCTGCTCCAGTTCGGCGATCAGCGCCGGGCGGTTGGCCAGCCGCAGCGCCACCGTGGCAAAGCGTTCGTCGGCCAGCAGGTCCTGCCGGTCCAGCGTGTTGCACAGCAACTGCCACAGCTTCTGGTTGGTCGCGCCCATCACGAAATGGCCGTCCGACGCCTGCATGGCCTGGTACGGCGCGCTCATGCGGTTGGCCGTGCCCAGCGGCTCGGGCTCTCGGCCCGTGCCCCAGTATTCGGCGCTGTCCCAGACCGAGAACGCCAGCGCCGAGTCGAACAGCGATGCATCGACGTACTGGCCCTTGCCGGTTTCCTTCGCGCCGATGTAGGCGGCCAGCATGCCGTAGGTGGCGAACAGCGCGCAGCCGATATCGGCCACGGGCACGCCGCACTTGACCGGGGCGTCGCCCGGGTAGCCGGTCACGCTCATCACGCCGGACATGGCCTGCGCCATCAGGTCGAAGCCGGGGCGCTTGGCCCACGGGCCGGTCTGGCCGAAGCCGGAGATGCTGACGTAGACCAGCCGCGGGTTGATACTGGCGAGCGTGTCGTAGTCGATGCCCAGCCGCTTCATCACGCCGGGCCGGTAGTTCTCGACCAGGATGTCGGCCGATTCGGCCAGCCGGTAGAGCACCTGGCGGCCGGCCTCGCTCTTGAGGTCCAGCGTCACGCTGCGCTTGTTGCGGTTCATGTTCAGGAACCCCATGCTGTCCGGGCCCTTCATCTTGAAGCCCATGGCGCCGCGCGTCTGGTCGCCGCCGTCGGGCGGCTCCACCTTGATCACGTCGGCGCCCAGGTCGGCCAGCAGCATGCAGGCGTACGGGCCGGCCATCACCTGGCAGACGTCGAGCACGCGCACGCCGGCCAGCGGCAGCGGGCGGGCGCCGTCCTGGCTGGCGTTGGCGGATGCGGTAGCGGAGGAAGTATCGAAAGGCGTCATCGTGAAGCGTCCGGGAAAGAGGGTTGGGCGGCGTGCGTCAGGCTTCGGCCTTGACGCCGGCCTGTTTCACGACCTTGCCCCACTTGCTGGCTTCGGCCGCGATGAAGGCGCCGAACTGCTGGCTGGAGCCGCCCGAGTCTTCGGCGCCGAAGCTGCGCAGTTTCTCGGCCACGTCGGGCATGGCCAGCGCCTTGTTGACGTCCTGGTTCATGCGCTGTACCAGCGCGGGCGGCATGCCCTTGGGGCCGACCAGCCCGTACCACGAGGCGGCGTCCAGGCCGGGAAAGCCCGATTCGGCCAGCGTCGGCACGTTGGGATGGCTGGCGGCGCGCTTCAGGCGCGTCTGGGCGATGGCGATGACCTTGCCCTGGGCGATGAACGGCGTGGCGGCGGTCATCGTGTCGAACGCGTAGTCGATCTGGCCGCCCAGCAGGTCGGCGATCAGCGGGCCGGAGCCCTTGTACGGCACGTGTACGACATCGAGCTTGGCCTGCAGGCGAAAGAGTTCCAGCGCCAGATGCTGCGCGGAGCCGATGCCCGACGAGCCGAACGAGATCTGGCCCGGCTTCTTGCGGCACAGCGCGACGATGTCGGCCACGCTGCGCACCTTCTGCTCGGGGCGGCAGGTCAGCATGTTGGGCGTCACGCCGACCATCGAGATCGGCGAGAAATCGGCTACCGGGTCGTACTTGACGTCAAGCAGCGCGGGCCCGATGGCGTGGCTGTTGACGTGCGCCATCAGCAGCGTGGTGCCGTCGGCGGGCTGCTTGGCCACGTAGGCGGCGGCAATCGCGCCGGTGGCGCCGGGCTTGTTCTCCACCACCACGCTGGTGTTCCACATCATGCCGAGCTTCTGGCCGATTACGCGCGCCAGCACGTCGGTGCCGCCACCGGGGGCAAAACCCACGACGATGCGCACCGGGCCGGGCATGTCGGCGGCGCGGGCCAGGGTGGGGAGCGCCAGGCTGGGCACGGCCAGGCCGGCCGCCGCCCCGAGAAGGAACTGTCTGCGCTGCATGAAGTGTCTCCGTCATAGGCATCGTTATGGTGCCGATGATGCGGAAAGCGGCCAGCGCGGGCTATCGCTATTTGGGGATTTCAGGTTTCGCATTTTGCGCAAGCACCGCCAGCACGCCGATGGCGGCCGACGACAGCGCATCGGCCGGCCGGTGGCAGATCACGAACTGGCGCCCGGCCCAGGGCTCGGCGATGGCCAGCCGCACGAAGCGGCTGCCGGCGGCGATTTCCGCCGCGATGGCCTGCGGCATCACGCCCACACCCAGGCTCTGGGCCACCAGCGCGGCGATGCTGTCGAAGCCGCCCACGCGCATGCGCATGCGCGGCACGCGGCCGGCTTCCTCGGCCAGCCGGTCGAGCATGATCGAAATGGCCGAGCTTTCGCCCAGCGTGATCAGGTCGCAGTCCAGGATATCGGCCAGCGTCACCTTGCGCCGCCGCGCCAGCGGGTGGCCGCGCGCGACCACCAGTTCGAGCCGGTCGCTGCGGTAGGGCGCCGTGGGCAGGTCCACCATGCCCAGGCTGCCTTCGTAGATGCCGATGTCGACGGTGCCGCGCCGCAGCGCCTGCTGGACTTCCTGGCTGTTCATCTCCTGCAGGTCCACGCGCACGCCGGGGCAGACCGTGGCGCAGCGCTGGATATCGAACGGCAGGAACTGGATGACGGCCGACTTGGGCGCCGCCACGCGCACCACGCCCAGGTCGCCGCCGACGAACGACGCGGCGTCGTCCTGCATGCGCTGCACCGTGTGGGTGATGCCGCGCGCGTGGGCCAGCAGCGCGCGGCCGGCCTCGGTCAGCGCCATGCCGTGCGGCAGCCGCTCGAACAGGGCCACGCCAAGCTGGGCTTCCAGCTCCAGCACGCGCCGCGACGCCGCCGCCGCGGCCAGGTGCAACCGCTCGGCACCGCGCGTGATGCTGCCGAGTTCGGCCACGGCAATGAAAAGCTGGACGGTGGTCAGGTCGAAATGCAGGCGGGCAGGGCGCAGCGGCGGCAGGGTCACGAGGGGCGGAAGCGGAGCGGAGGGCCCGGCGATTGTGCCTGCCGGCGGCGGCCGGTGTCTATTGGGCTTCTCCCGGCCGCCAAGCGCCTAATGCGCCACTTCTACTCCTTGACCGCCCCGGTCATGCCCGACACGTAGTACTCGACGAAGAACGAGTAGACCACCGCCACCGGCAGCGATCCCAGCAGCGCGCCGGCCATCAGCGCGCCCCAGTGGTAGACGTCGCCTTCCACCAGTTCCGTGACGATGCCCACCGGCACGGTCTTGACCTCGGACGACGAGATGAAGGTCAGCGCGTAGATGAACTCGTTCCACGACAGCGTGAACGCGAAGATGCCGGCCGAGATCAGCCCCGGCACCGCCAGCGGCAGGATGATCTTGACCAGGATCTCCCAGCGCGTGGCGCCGTCGATCAGCGCGCATTCCTCCAGTTCGTACGGGATGGAGCGGAAATAGCCCATCAGCAGCCACGTGCAGAACGGGATCAGGAAGGTGGGGTAGGTCAGGATCAGCGCCCAGCGCGTGTCGAACAGGCCAAGCTGGAACACGATGGACGCCAGCGGGATGAACAGGATCGACGGCGGGATCAGGTAGGCCAGGAAGATGGCCAGCCCGGTCTGCCGCGCGCCCTGGAAGCGCAGCCGCTCGATGGCGTAGGCCGCCAGCACGCTGGCCGCCAGCGACGCGAACGTCGATACCGTCGACACGATGACCGTGTTCAGCAGCCACGCCGGGTAGGGCGTGTTGAATAGCAGTTTCTTGAAATGAGCCAGCGTCGGCGCCATCACCACGAACGGGTTGGCGGTCTGCATCAGCAGTTCGCCGTCGGGCTTGAACGCCGTGATGCCCATCCAGTAGAACGGAAACAGCAGCACGAACAGGAAGATGCCGATGGGGATGTAGAGCGTCACCCAGCGCCGGGGCACCGACTGCAGGTACTCCATGCCTTGCGATTCGTTCTCGGCCGCCTTCATTTGTCGCCTCCCTGTTGCCAGGCACGCCGCTGGAGCCCGAAGTACGAGAACAGGATGGCCGCCAGCAGGAACGGCACCATCATCGTCGCCAGCGCCGCGCCTTCGCCCAGCGAGCCGCCGGGGATGGCGCGCTGGAACGACAGCGTGGCCATCAGGTGCGTGGCGTTGAGCGGGCCGCCGCGCGTGAGCACGTAGATGAGCTGGAAGTCCGTGAACGTGAACAGCACCGAGAACGTCATCACCACGGCGATGATCGGCGTCAGCAGCGGCAGCGTGACGTATCGGAACTGCTGCCACGGCGTGACGCCGTCGATGGACGCCGCTTCGTACAGCGACGGCGGGATGGTCTGCAGCCCGGCCAGCAGCGAGATGGCCACGAACGGGATGCCGCGCCAGACGTTGGCGGCAATCGTCGACAGGCGCGCCAGCCATGGGTCGCCCAGGAAGTCGATGTAGCGGTCGATCAGGCCCAGCTTGACCAGCGTCCAGCTGATGACCGAGAACTGCGCGTCGTAGATCCACCAGAACGCCAGCGCGGACAGGGCCGTCGGCACGATCCACGGCAGCAGCACCACGGCGCGGAAGAACGACTTGAACGGCAGGTTGCGGTTCAGCAGCAGCGCCAGCCAGAGCCCGAGCGCGAACTTCAGCACGCTGGCCACCAGCGTGTAGAAGATGGTGTTGAAGAGCGCGAGCTGGGTGACCGAATCGCCCGCCAGGTAGGTGAAGTTATCGAGCCCGATCCAGGCGCCGGGCCGGCCGATCTTGGCATCGGTGAAGCCCAGCCAGACGCCCAGCCCGAGCGGGTAGGTCAGGAAGACCACCAGCAGCAGCGCGGTGGGCAGCATGAACAGCAGCCCCAGCGCGTGGCGGTTGTCGGACAGCCGGCCCAGCAGCGGGCGCCGGGCCGGCTCGGCAGGGGGCCGCCGCGAGGCGGGCGGCGTCGCAGCGGTGTCCGGCATCGCGTCAGCCCTTGTAGTAGCGTTCGGCGCGCTGGGCGGCGCGGGCGGCGGCTTCCTTCGGCGTCTTGGCGCCGCTGGCGGCCTCGGCCACCATGTCGAGCACGATGTAGTCGGCCATGGCGGCGGCCGACGCGGTGCCCAGCGGGCCGGCGTGGCCGTTGTCGAGCATCAGCGACGCGGCGTCGCGGTAGACGGTGTGCTTGGGGTCGGCCGTCCAGATCGGGTTCGACTCGTACGCCTTGAGCGGCTGGCTGACATAGCCGATGGCGGCCTCCATCCACGGGTTGTACTGCTCGGGCTCCATCATGAACTGCAGGAACGCCTTGGCCGCGTTCGGGTACTTGCAGTACTTGAAGATCATCATCTGGGTAATCTGCATCAGCTCGGTGGGCTTGCCGCTCTTGCCGATGGGAAAGTGGGCGTGCTGGATGTCCTTGGCCATCTCCTGCAGCTTCGGCTCCTTCGAGTTCTTGGCCGCGTAATAGACCGAGATGCCGTTGGCGGTCAGGCTGACCTGCCCGTCCAGGAACGCCTTGTTGTTGGACGGGTCCTGCCACGACAGCGTGCCCGGCACGAAGGTGGCGTAGAGCTGCTTGGCGTATTCCAGCGCGGCCCAGGTTTCCGGCGAATTGACCACCACCTTGCCCTTGGTGTCGACCAGCATGCCGCCGTGCGACCACAGCAGCCAGTGCGCCCAGTTGTTGCCGTCGCCCACGGCCTTGCCCAGCGCGAAGCCCGGCGGCGTGCCCTTGGCCTTGAGCGCCTGGCAAAGCTTCAGAAAGCCGGCCGTGTCCTTGGGGATGGCGTCGAAGCCGGCCGCCTTGACGTGGCTTTCGCGGTAGACCAGCGCGTTGCCCACCACGCCCAGCGGCAGCGCGATCCACTTGCCGCCGTGCATGCCGTATTTCTTGCAGACGTCGTACCAGCCGCCGTGCTTGTTGCCCAGGTAGGTGGCCACGTCGGTCACGTCGACGAGCTTGTCGGGGTACTGCTGCGGGTCGTCGAACCAGCCCAGCACGATGTCCGGCCCGGTGCCCACGCTGGCCGCCACGGCCGCCTTGGGCCGCACGTCTTCCCAGCCTTCGTTGTCGATGCGCACCTCCACGCCGGTCAGGTCCTGGAATTTCTTGGCGTTGGCGGTCCAGAGGTCCTCGTCGCCCTGCACAAAGCGCTTCCAGCGCAGCACGCGCAGCTTGGCGCCGGCCTCGGGCTTGTACTGGAGCTGGGTGGCGGCGTGGGCCGGCGTGCCGAGCGCGGTGGTGGCGGCCACGGCTGCCGTCGATACCAGGAAATCGCGTCGGGTGAAGTTTCCGGAATGGCTCATGGCTGGGTCTCCTCCGTGGTCATGCCACAGGTTGTGGTTGCCGCGCGGGCTGGCGGGGCAGGGCCTGTCCCGATTCGGCGTCGAACAGGTGGGTGTGATGCGGATCGGGCACCAGGTGCAGCGGCTGGCCGGCCGCGAAATCATGGCGCTCGCGGAACACCGAGATGAAATCAGTCTCGCCAAAGCGCGAATACACCTCGGTATTGGCGCCGGTGGGCTCCACCACCGTCACCGTGGTCGGAAACCCCTGGCCCGGCGCGCCGCAGGCCAGGTGCTCGGGCCGCACGCCGTAGATCACGCGCTGGCCGTCGGCCCCGGCGCCGTCGCCCAGGCCGGCCGGGGCGGGCAGCAGCGTGCCATCGGGAAACTGCACCCGGGCCGCGCCGTTCTGGCGCCGCAGCACGCCGGGCACGAAGTTCATCGCCGGCGAGCCGATGAAGCCGGCCACGAACAGGTTGTCGGGGTGGTCGTAGAGGTCCAGCGGGCGGCCGCGCTGCTCCACGCGGCCATCGCGCATGACGACGATCTGGTCGGCCATCGTCATCGCCTCGATCTGGTCGTGCGTGACGTAGACCGACGTGGTGCGCAGCCGCTGGTGCAGCTCCTTGATCTCGGCGCGCATCTGCACGCGCAGCTTGGCGTCCAGGTTGGACAGCGGCTCGTCGAACAGGAACACCTGCGGGTCGCGCACGATGGCCCGGCCCATGGCCACGCGCTGGCGCTGGCCGCCCGAGAGCTGGCGCGGATAGCGGTCCAGCAGCTGGCCCAGGCCCAGGATGCCGGACGCCTTGTCGACCTTGGCCCGGATCGTCTCCCTGGGCACGCCGGCCAGCTTGAGCGAGAACGCCATGTTGTCGTAGACCGACATATGCGGGTAGAGCGCGTAGTTCTGGAACACCATCGCGATGTCGCGCTCCTTGGGCGGCAGCCGGTTCACCACGCGGTCGCCAATGGCGATCTCGCCGCCGCTGATCTCCTCCAGCCCGGCCAGCATCCGCAGCAGCGTGGATTTGCCGCAGCCGGACGGCCCCACCAGCACCGTGAACTCGCCGTCGGCAATGTCGATGCTGACGCCGCGTATCACCTGCGTGCCGCCGAAGGATTTCTGCACATCGCGGATCTGTACCGATGCCATGCGTCACGTCTCCTGTGTGGTGCGGCACCGCGCTGCATGGCGGTGGAGCCCTGGGGTGCTGCGTCGTTCAGTGATTGTCCTTCGGCACGAAGGGGCCGCTCTTGCCGACCAGGAAGTCCAGGTCGGCGCCACGGTTGGCCTGCTGGACGTGATCGAAATAAAGCCGCGTCCAGCCCCGTTCCATCGGCGGCTCGGGCGGCTGCCAGGCGGCGCGGCGGCGCGCCAGTTCGGCATCGTCGACGTGCAGGTGCAGCCGGCGCGCCTCCACGTCCAGCTCGACCATGTCGCCATCGCGCACCAGCGCCAGCGGGCCGCCGGCGGCGGCCTCGGGCGCCACGTGCAGCACCACGGTGCCGTAGGCCGTGCCGCTCATGCGGGCGTCGGAGATGCGGACCATGTCGGTGATGCCCTTGCGCAGGATCTTGGGCGGCAGCGGCATGTTGCCGGCCTCGGCCATGCCGGGATAGCCGCGCGGGCCGCAGTTCTTCAGCACCAGCACGCAGGTTTCATCCACGTCGAGCGATTCGTCCTCGATGCGGGCGTGCATATGCTCGCTGTCCTCGAATACCACCGCGCGGCCCGTGTGGCGCAGCAGCGCCGGCGTGGCGGCCGACGGCTTGATCACGGCGCCATCGGGACACAGGTTGCCGCGCAGCACGGCAATGCCGGCGTGGGGCTTGAACGGGTCGTCGAACGCGTGGATGACCTCGCGGTTCCAGTTCGGGGCGTCCTTGCAGTTGTCCCAGAGCGTCCGGCCGTTGACGGTGGGCGCGTCGCGGTGCAGCACAGGGCCCATCTCGCGGATCACGGCGGGCAGGCCGCCCGCGTAATAGAAGTCCTCCATCAGGTGCCGGCCCGATGGCTGGAGATCGACCAGACAGGGCAGGGCATGGCCCAGCGCGTCCCAGTCGTCCAGGTTCAGTTCCACGCCGATGCGCCCGGCGATGGCCAGCAGGTGGATCACCGCGTTGGTGGACCCGCCAATCGCGGCGTTGACCTTGATCGCGTTCTCGAACGCCTGGCGCGTCAGGATCTTCGACATGACCAGGTTGTCCTTGACCATCTGCACGATGCGCCGGCCCGACGCGCGGGCCAGGATGTTGCGGCGCCCGTCCACGGCCGGGATGGCGGCGTTGCCGGGCAGCGCCATGCCCAGCGATTCGACCATGCACGCCATGGTGGACGCCGTACCCATCGTCATGCAGTGGCCGTGAGACCGGTGCATGCAGCCTTCGGCCTCGAAGAAATCCTCCTGCGACATATGCCCGGCGCGCACTTCCTCGGACATCTTCCAGACGTCGGTGCCGGAGCCCAGCTCCTGGCCGCGAAACTTGCCGCTGAGCATCGGGCCGCCCGAGATGCCGATGGTGGGCAGGTCCACCGACGCCGCGCCCATCATCAGCGCCGGCGTGGTCTTGTCGCAGCCCATCAGCAGCACCACGCCGTCGATGGGGTTGCCGCGGATCGATTCCTCGACGTCCATGCTGGCCAGGTTGCGGAACAGCATGGCCGTGGGGCGCAGCATGTTCTCGCCCAGCGACATCACCGGAAATTCGAGCGGAAAGCCGCCGGCTTCCCACACGCCAGTCTTGACCTGGTCGGCCAGCGTCCGGAAGTGCGAATTGCAGGGGGTGAGCTCGGAATAGGTGTTGCAGATGCCGATGACCGGCCGGCCATCGAACTGGTCGTGCGGAATGCCGCGGTTCTTGAGCCACGACCGATAGATGAAGCCATCGCGGTCAAGGCGGCCGAACCATGCCTGGCTGCGCCGCTTGGGCGCACCGGACGGATTGTCGTCGTCCTTCACTCGGGTCTCCTGCGTTCTGCTTCTTGTAGGGGGTGCAGATCCGGATGCGCGCCACCGTCTGCCAGGCCGCGCGCACGTCGAGTTCAACGGAGTCTAGGACAGGGTATCGGACAGGTAAAGTGGTATTACCAATATGCGGTATGGGGCTTTCCCGAGGGTGGCAGGGCCGCGCGTGGCTGGCCATGTGCGGCCGCCACAACCCGCCATGCCGGCGCTGTGCAAGAATGCGTCGTCACCGTTCCTGACCGGCGCGCGCCGGCTTTCCCGCTTGACTGGCCTCTCCGCTACCGTTCCCATCTCCGTCGTCAACGGCTTCCTGTCCGGCGCGGACCCGGCTGCGATTGCGCGGCTGGCCGAGCGCTCGGGCATCGCCCACGCGCTGCTGCGCGAGCCGGGCGCCCGGGTGACGCAGGAGCAGTTCGCCACGCTATACCGGCTGCTGGCGATGGAGCTCGATGACGAGATGCCGGGCATCTTCAGCCGGCCGCTGCGTAACGGGGTGCTCAAGTTCCTGGGCCTGAGCCTGCTCGACGCGCCCCGGCTGGAAGTGGCGCTGCACCGGTTCGGCCAGTTCTTCCACCTGATCCTGGACGAATTCCGCCTGACGCTGCGGCGCGAGGCGGGCGCCGGGCACGTGGAACTGGTCGCCAATCCCGACGGCCCCGGCGTAAGCGTGCTGGGCTGCGAGCTGATGCTGAAGCTGGTGCACGGCATGGCGTCGTGGCTGATCCGGCAACGCATCCTGCTGCATGGCGCCGAGTTCTCGTTTCCGCTGCCGCCGCAGAGCAGCGACCACCTGTACCTGTTTCCCGGCCCGGTTCATTTCGACCGCCCCCACACGCGGATCAGCTTCGATGCCGCGTACCTGGACCTGCCCATCCGCCAGCGCAAGCCGGACCTGGAAACCTTCCTGGCGCGGGCGCCCGAGGACTGGATCTTCGTTGCCTTTGCCGAGCAACTGACCTGCCACCGCGTGCGCCAGCACCTGGCCGACTGCCTGCCCGCGTCGCCGACGATCGACGCCGTGGCGCAGGCGCTGCACCACTCGGTGCGCACGCTGTGCCGGCGCCTGGCGGCCGAAGGCACGACGTTCCAGGCCATCAAGGACGAAGTGCGGCGCGACATCGCCATCCAGAGGCTGACCCGGTCCGAAGACTCCATCGCCGAGATCGCCTACGACGTCGGCTTCGACAATCCCACCGCCTTCCACCGCGCATTCCGCCACTGGACGGGCAGCACGCCCAACGCCTACCGCCGGCCGCTCTGAGCGGCGCCGCCCGCACTGCCATTCCTGGCCATCGACTTGCCGATCCTGCCACGCCAGCCGCCTGACGGCCGGCTGCCGGCGCGCATGGCGCAATGCGGCACGATTTGTCAGTGAATGGGCCGATTCGGGTAATCGAATCCGCGCGGCGCGACCTTACGATGCTTTCGTCAATGTCGCAGCGCAGCGGGCCAGTGGGCCGGCGGGCGCTGCATCTCAGGAAACGAGGCACGAGATGAGCTATATCGCACCCACCAAGGACATGATGTTTGTCATCCAGGAACTGGCCGGACTGACAGATATCGCCACGCTTCCCGGTTTCGGGGACGCCACGCCGGAGACGGTGGAAGCCGTGCTCGAAGAGGCCGCGCGGTTCCACGGCCAGGTGCTGGCGCCGCTGAACGCGGCCGGCGACCGGGCGCCCAGTCGCTGGGAAGACGGCCAGGTGCGCACGACGGCCGGCTTTCGCGACGCCTTCCGGCAGTTTGGCGAAGGCGGCTGGCAAGGCATCGTCCATCCGACCGAGTTCGGGGGGCAGGGCCTGCCGAAGCTGGTGGCCACGCCGTGCATCGAAATGATGAACGCGGCGAACATGTCGTTCGGGCTGTGCCCGCTGCTGACCGATGGCGCCATCGAGGCGCTGCTGACGGCCGGCTCCGACACCCTGAAGCAGCGCTACCTGCCGCGCCTGATTGCCGGCGAGTGGACCGGCACGATGAACCTGACCGAGCCGCAGGCCGGCTCGGACCTGTCGCTGGTGCGATCGCGCGCCGTGCCGCAGGCCGATGGCAGCTACAAGGTGTCGGGCACCAAGATCTTCATCACCTACGGCGAGCACGACATGGCCGAGAACATCGTGCATCTGGTGCTGGCCCGCACGCCCGACGCGCCCGAGGGCGTGAAGGGTATCTCGCTGTTCCTGGTGCCGAAGTTCCTGGTCAACGACGACGGCTCGCTGGGCGCGCGCAACGACGTGGAATGCGTGTCGATCGAGCACAAGCTGGGCATCAAGGCCAGCCCCACGGCCGTGCTGCAGTTTGGCGACAATGGCGGCGCCACGGGCTACCTGATCGGCGAGCTGCACCGTGGGCTGGAGTACATGTTCGTGATGATGAACGCCGCGCGCTTTGGCGTGGGCGTGCAGGGCATTGCCATTTCCGATCGAGCGTACCAGCAGGCGGTGGCCTATGCAAAAGACCGCGTGCAGAGCCGGCCGGTGGACGGGTCGGCCCAAGAGGCGGTGCCGATCATCCGCCATCCCGACGTGCGCCGCATGCTGACCGAAATGCGTGCGTTGACCGAAGGCGCCCGGGCGCTGGCGCTGGTGGCGGCGGGGTACGCCGATATCGCGCACGGCGCCGCCGATGCGCAGACGCGGGCGTCATACGCGGCGGCCTACGAGTACCTGGTGCCGATCATCAAGGGCTGGAGCACCGAGATGTCGATCGAAGTGACCAGCCTGGGCGTGCAGGTGCACGGCGGCATGGGTTTCATCGAGGAAACCGGCGCTGCACAGCATTACCGCGATGCCCGGATCCTGCCGATTTACGAAGGCACGACGGCCATCCAGGCCAATGACCTCGTCGGCCGCAAGACCGTGCGCGATGGCGGCGCGGCCGCCCGCGCGCTGCTGGCCCGGATCGACGACACGCTGGCCGCGCTGGCCGAGCGGGGCGCCGACCCGGCCTGCCGCGCGATGTATGGCCGGCTGAGCGCGGCCCACACGGCGCTGGGCAACGCCGTCGATTTCATCGTCGCCACCGCGCGTACCGACCCCAATGCGGTGTTCGGCGTCAGCGTCGCCTACCTGAAGCTGGCCGGCATCGTGCTGACGGGCTGGCAGATGGCGCGCGCGCTGGTCGTGGCCACGGACCGCCGCGACGAAGACCCCGATTTCTACGGCGCCAAGGTAGCCACGGCTGCGTTCTTCGCCAACCACATCCTGGTGCGCGCGCCGGGGCTGGAGGCGGCCATCACCTGCGCCGCCGGCACGGACGGCTACCTCGCCATCAGCGACGCGCAGTTCTGAACATCCATAGGAGACAGCCGTGGCAATCGACGGTTACAGCATGGCGACGCTCGACGCCTTTGTGGGACTGCGTCCGGAGGATCTGGTCGGCACGGCGCAGCAGATTGGCGCCCAGTGCGCGCAGGACCCGGCGCTGCTGCTCGACCAGCAGACCCAACTGGCCCATGACCTGTGGCGCGTGCTGGACGGCACGGCCGACGCCCCGCCGGCGCGCGACCGCCGCTTTGCCGACCCCGAGTGGCACGACAACCCGCTGTTCCGCATGCCGCTGCAGGGCTACCTGGCCTGGCGCAACGCCGCCGCGGGCCTGGTCAGCCGGTCCGTGATGGACGCCCGCGGCAAGGAGCGCGCGCAGTACTTCACGTCGCTGCTGTTCGACGCACTGGCGCCCAGCAACGTGCTGCTGGGCAATCCCGCCGCGCTGCGCGAGACGTTCGATTCTTGCGGGCTGAGCCTGCTGGCCGGCATGGCCAATCTGGTGACGGACGCGCTGACCAACCAGGGCATGCCGTCCCAGGTCGACAAGACCGCCTTCCGCGTGGGCCAGGACCTGGCCCGCACGCCGGGCACCGTGGTGTTCCGCAACCCGGTGCTGGAGCTGATCCAGTACACGCCCGTGACGGCCAGGGTGCACGCCCGGCCGCACCTGATCGTGCCGCCCCAGGTGAACAAGTTCTACGTCTTCGACCTGGCGCCGGGCAAGAGCATCGTGGAATACCTGCTGGCGCAGGAGCTGCAGGTGTTTGCCGTGAGCTGGCGCAACCCGACGGCGGCCGAGCGGGACTGGAACCTGGACACCTATGTGGGCGCGCTGGTCGAGGCGATCCACGCCATCCGCGACATCACCGGCTGCAAGGACGTGAACCTGCACGGCGCGTGCGCCGGTGCCATGACCATGGCCGCGCTGATGGGCTATTGCGCCAGCAGCGGGCAGGACCTCGTGCACGCCGCCACGCTGATGGTGGCGGTGTTCGGCCTGGACGAGCAATCGCAGCTGGGCCTGTTCGCCACGCCCGAGGCCGTGAGCACGGCGCGGCGGCAGAGCCAGGCCCGGGGCGTGCTCGATGGCGAGGAACTGGGCCGCATGTTCGCGTGGATGCGGCCCAACGACCTGGTGTGGAACTACTGGGTCAACAACTACCTGCTCGGCAAGGCGCCGCCCGCGTTCGACGTGCTGTACTGGAACAACGACACGACGCGGCTGCCGGCCGGCCTGCATTGCCAGATGCTCGACATGCTGTCCGACAACCTGCTCGCCACGCCGGGCGGCCTGACCGTGCTGGGGCAGCCCATCGACCTGTCCCGCGTCACGTGCGACACGTACGTGCTGGCCGGCGCGACCGATCACATCACGCCGTGGCAGGGCGTGTTCCGCTCCGCGCAGGCGCTGGGCGGCGAAACCGAGTTCGTGCTCTGTTCCAGCGGCCATATCCAGAGCCTGGTCAATCCGCCTGGCAATGCCAGGGTGAAATTCTTCGTGAACGGCGCGGCGTCGGCCGATCCGGAAACCTGGCTGGCGGGCGCCGACGCGCACGACGGCTCCTGGTGGGGCCACTGGAGCGCCTGGCTCCGGCAACGCTCCGGGCGCAAGCGCAAGGCTCCCACGTCGGCCGGCAGTGCCCGCCACGCGCCCTGTGGCGACGCGCCGGGCCGCTACGTGCTGGAAGCCTGACGGCCGCCGGGACACCCGCTTTCTTCGTTTCTTCAACGCCATCCACCTCAGAGGAGATTCCACGATGGAAACCAGCAACACCGCCAGCACGTCCGCGCCGCACAAGCGGCTGTTCGACTTCGTCAAGCACAACCGGCTGAACCCGGCCGCCATCCTGGAATCGCGCCGCAAGGACGTGGAGGCGCTGGCCAGCGTGAACCTGACGCTGCTGTCGGGCCTGCAATCGCTGGTCCGGCTGCAGGCCGAGTACCTGTGCGGCACGGCGGCCGACCTGCAATCGCTGGGGTCGTCAAAGCAGGGCGACGACGCCAAGGCTGCGCCCGTGCGCGTGACCGAACTGCTGCCGCTGAGCCTGAACAAGGCCGTGGCCGGGCTGCGCGGCATGAGCGACACCGTGTACAAGGCGCAGGCCGACAGCTTCGCCGTGGTCGGCAAGCGGCTGGCCGAGAACGTCGAGGAAGTGAAGAGCGTGCTGCGTCCGCGGCAGTAAGCGCGCCGGCACGGCCCTGGGCGGCCGTGCCGCATCGCCCGTTGGCCCAGGCAGTATTTCCAGGAGGACTTGATGACAGTTTCGGGTGCCAGCGTCGATGCTGGCCACAGGATGCAAATCCAGACGGTAGACCTCGATGGACAGATGCTGCGCGCAGGCGTTCGGCCCGGCCACGATGCCGGGCCGCCGCTGTTGATCTTCAATGGCATCGGCGCCAACCTTGAGCTGCTGGCGCCGTTTGTCGACGCGCTGGACGGCGTGGAAGTGATCATTTTCGATGTGCCCGGCGCCGGCGGCTCGCCCGCGCCGCTGCTGCCGTACCGGCTGTCCAACCTGTGCGTGATGGCCGACAAGCTGCTGGCCCGCCTGGGCTATGCCGGCCAGGTGGACGTGCTGGGCGTGTCGTGGGGCGGGGCGCTGGCGCAGGAGTTCGCGCGCCTGTATCCCGCGCGCTGCCGCCGGCTGGTGCTGGCGGGGACGTCGGCGGGGGTGCTGATGGTGCCGGGCCGGCTGTCGGTACTCTCGAAGATGATCGGCGCGCGCCGCTACACCGATCCCGACTATCTGCGGCGCGTGGGCGCCGACATCTACGGCGGCGCCTTCCGCACGGATCCATCGTTGCTGGATGAACACGGCCAGCACATGCAGCCGCCGCGCGGCCGTGGCTACGTCTATCAGCTACTGGCGACCTGGGGATGGAGCAGCTTGCTGTGGCTGGGATCGCTGGTGCAGCCCACGCTGGTGCTG
This sequence comes from Cupriavidus sp. SZY C1, assembly GCF_032190535.1. Classification (NCBI taxonomy): domain Bacteria; kingdom Pseudomonadati; phylum Pseudomonadota; class Betaproteobacteria; order Burkholderiales; family Burkholderiaceae; genus Cupriavidus; species Cupriavidus sp. SZY C1. The sequence continues at coordinate 326,133 of NZ_JAUANU010000004.1, read as the reverse complement.
CACGGCAGCGACGACCCCATCGTGCCCGTGGTCAACGCCAGAATCCTGGCGTCCCGCATTCGCGATGCGGCGCTGCATGTCTTCGAGGATGGACACCTGTTCCTGCTGACGCGCGCTGCCGAAGCGGCACCGATGGTGCTGCGCTTCCTGCGCGCCTGACCGCTGGCCTTTCCCGCGTGCGGGAGAGGCCAGCTTTTCCCCTTCCTTTTTCCGGTCTCAGCCGGCGTTCCGCTGGCGTTCCATGCGCAGCAGGTCGGCCGCGTAGAACCGGCGCCCGATTACAAAGCACAGCGTCGCGCCCAGCCCAGCCAGCGGCACGATCTGCAGCGCCCCCGCCAGGCCGATGCGATCGGCAATCAGCCCGGTCACGAACGGCCCCGGCGCCAGCCCCAGCAGATTGTTGGCCAGCGTCAGCGTGGCAAAGGCCGTGGCATGGATCGACGGATGGGTCAGGTTGGCCACCACCGCGCTGGCCGGGCCGGCGGTGCCACCGACCAGCAACATCCCGGCGAAAATCAGCGCGAGCTGGGCGGTGCCCATCGGCAGATGAAAGGCGGTGACCAGCAGCACGCAACTGACGCTGCTGTAGGCGATGGCCATCCACCACTTGCGCGACGGCGCGTGACGGGCCACCCAGTCGGTCAGCGCGCCGCACGCCACCATGCCGGCGCCGGCGGCCAGCACAAAGCCGGCCGCGGCCAGCCCGGCGCGGTCGGTCGCCATGCCGTAGCCGCGCGACAGGAAGCTCGGCATCCAGGAGAGCAGGGCGCCCGTCACCAGCAACTGCAGCGCGCTGCCGACATAGGTACAGAGGATGGAAGGCGCCGAGAAGAGGGCGGCGACCAGCGGCCGCAACGCCAGGCGCCGGGGCGCGGCGGCGTCGCCCCTGTCTTCGCCGATATGGCGCCGCTGCACGGCAAGGCGCGGCTCCGTGACGACGACGCGGAACACCAGCACCAGCGCCAGGCCGAAGATCGCCATGGCGGCAAAGGCCCAGCGCCAGCCGAAATGGGCCGACAGCGTACCGCCCAGCGCCATGCCCAGCACCGACCCGAACGGGCCGCCGGCAATAAACGCCGCGCTGAGGCTGGACCGCAGTCGGCGCGGAAACACCGACAGCGCCATCGCAATGCCCACGCTGCCGTAAGCCGCTTCGCCCACGCCCACGCACAGGCGGGCGATAAACATTTCGCCAAAATTGTTGGCGACGGCGCACCCCAGCGTCGCCAGGCTCCACAGGCCGGCCATCAGCGTAAGACTCTTGACGCGGCCCCAGCGATCGGCCAGCAGGGACAGCGGCACGGTCAGCAGGCCGACCATCAGGGCGACGATGCCGCCCAGCGCGCCGAGTTCGGTATCGGTCAGCGCCCATTCCTGCTTCAACAGCGGAAAAACGGCGTTGAGCACCTGCCGCGACATGTAGTCGGAAAGCAGCAGGCCAAAGCCCAGCGCAAAGACGACCCAGGAGTAATACGGAATGCGGGCGGGTCGTGGCGGCACGGCGGCCAAGGGAGACAAAGCGGAGCGTGGTTCGAGCATGCACACCTCAGAGGGAACACTTTGCGCGCCCGGCTGGCACGCCAGGCCGAAAAGGTTCGTTTCCCGGCGCGCGCCAACGCCGGCCGCGACGGCACCCAAGTATCGGGAATCCACGCTCGGCCGTTTGATCCAGCGGGACATGCATTGTTCTTTCGGGGACAGAGTCAGACGACGAGAAAAGTGATGGGGTAAAATCTGATAAGAATTATCTACTTACGTAGACTTTGTCGCTGCATTCAACACATATTTTCGTCTTTTTTGGGGATGAAATATTCTATCGGTTCTACGCCGAAGATGTAATTGTGTGTCTTTTTCGGGAGCGACCGCAGCCGTTGTCATGCTGCCTATGTCTCCGCTGGCGTGTGAGCGCCGCCTACCCGCCCCTACCTCCCTTGAGCTTGCAGGCAAACGGCGAAAGCCTTGGTTCTGCGCTCTTGTCTCAGAGCTCCTAGTAATCGCCTGCAGTTCATGGAGTTCATTCCGCTCCACTCCACACATTGTCCCCGCAACCGAAAGTATTTTTTTGGGGAAAGTCCTTGGGTTTAAATGCGAATTTTGCGATTTTCTGATAATAAAAAATATTAAAATTATGCGCACTATGCAACCAGTTTCATAGGGTTACTGATACCGTTATCTACTCACAAAATTTTCTACCATATATTCTCCAAGACTCGCCGTTGTGACTCATCATGTATCACGCCGCAGACCAGCACAGATTGAGCCCGGCTGAATTTGTTAGAAATCCAAATCGCGGCCACGCGTCGGTCTATTTTTTTGATTCCCCAAAAAATGATCGTCGCTTTGGCATTTTCGGCGTGGTTGCATTTTCGCATTTATTGCTAGCCGAAGGAAATCCTGAAATACTGTCGTATCTTCCATCCAGGCCACCAAAAGAAAAATCTGAAAAAAAATACAAACAAACAGTTGATGTTTTATATCAGTCTGGCAAGACGGAGTGTTGGCACTTCAATCACTCTAGGAACGGGGAACCCACGCGACACAAGAATAGGATAACCAAGACCGAAGGCGAAATCCGAATGGCGCAATGGCTGCCCCATAATTGGATGTTGCTATGTTCCTATCGAACACGCGTTAGAGGAGCTATAGACCCGAATCCCAGGGCCCTCCCAGGATTAATTAGCGCCAGAAGTAGCTTCACGCTCCAGGAGGTTCTCGCACTAGAAGATTGTGATCCCGCACACTTACTTGCTAGTGTGGCGCGCTACTTGGCAAACGGGAAACTTAAAACCGAACTTCGTACTAGCGCATTTCACCGACGTTCCCTTCTAGAACGGGTTGAATAATGGGCGGGGGCGCGCGGAGATCGTTGATTCAACAATATCACGGTGAGCTTGTCGACTGGCCCCATCCCGATATCACCGTTCTTGACGATGCGACTCGTCGAACGTTTCTGAATCGAAAGCTTGCCGTTGAGTTATATGCTGCCGATATTCCCTACGGTGAGATTCAAGAACAGACAAAATTCTCGCCAAACGAAGTGAGGCGCTTGCTCCGACGATGCGTGGCATCAGCAGGGGAGGGGTGTATTGTAGGATTTTATGCGTTGCTTCCGAGTTTTCGCATTAAGCCTTACTTCAGAACGAAACCCATTATTGCGAAGCATCCATTGGCCGATCAACGCTCTAGTGGTTACGCTGGCGCGCTGGCGCAGTTATTCGAAAAGTTTCCTGATGTCAAGAAAGATTTAATACAAAAATTCTTTCTGCAGCCGGATAAACAAAAGAAGTCAAAAAATAGCCGTTCGCCGCAGTTAGGGCCGCAGCCTTATATTGAAATACATGGCGAGTTTCTTTCTGAATTACGGACAAAAGGGGTTGGAGAGAATGAATGGCCCTTCCTGACGGAAGACAAGGGTAGACGATCCCTTTTGCGCTTCCTTCATTCTTTGAAGAATGAAAGATCAGAGCGTGCGGTAAAAGCCAGAATGGGTGCTGAGGCGACTAACAATCTAGGACATGGTATGGGTCCTAATGCTCTCATATCGCCACTTCTCCCGTTTGCAGTCGTAGAGCTTGATTACACAGTTATTGATATTCCCACTCATGTTAGGGTGATTGATCCCAACGGTACAGGGCATTTGATACCTATATCTCGTTGGTATCTAGGGTTGCTGGTCGAGGTAAAAACAAGCGCAATTTTGGGCGCACATATCTCTCTGGAAGTTAACCCGAGCGCCGATTGTGCGTTGCAGACGATGTTGAGCAGTGTGCCTGTCGTGTTAGACGCACGGAATTCTGGTGACGTTCGCATTGAGGTACGTAGCACCAATATGGATTTTGTTGCACGCGGCCCCACCTTGATATGCTCGTTGATACCGCAGTTGGCAGGGCAAGCATTCAGTTTGCTTAGGGTGGATAACGGTTGGTGCAATATTGCAAATGATTTTGTAAATAACGTTATTGATGTATTTGGTTGTGCCATTGAGTTCGGCCCCCCACGTGCCTGGTGGGGAAGGTCGTTAGTCGAAAGGATCATTGGGGTTTCAAAAGAACGCGGAGAGCATCGCCTGAAGGCCACATACGCGTCGGGCCCCGACGATGTTCGCCGGCCCCCCGATGTCGAACAGCTCGGTTTAAATGACGGAATCGACCTTGATTTTGTGGTCGATATGTTGAATGCCGTTGTCCGTGAACATAATACTATCTCAACCGGTGATCGACTTAATGGTGCAACTGTAATTAATGTTCTGCAAAGATTCGTAGATAAGCATGAGCTTCTATGGGTTCCACAGCCTCTACCAAGATCTATCAATTCAAATGATCGACTCCTTATGCACCGACGAAAGGTGGAGGTTAGGGGAGAATGGGGCGTCCATACGCGTAGGCCGTACATTAATACGGCATACTGCCGATATACAAATCCTCGTATCGCTTCTGATTTTTCTATGATAGGAAGAAAAGTGTTTGTCTACATCAATCGTCTCGATGCGAGAGAGGCATGGGCAAGTGACGCGGAAACTGGCGAGAATTTGGGCAAGCTATACGGTGAGGAAAAATGGGAAAACTGGCGATGTGCATTGCGGGTCAGAGAACTGGTAGGCGCAAAAGCAAAGGGACGGCCCCGAGGCCGGAGCCCCGATATTTATGCTAGATCCGGAAAAGTAGATTATGAGTTTGTAACGAGCGAAAATAGCGGCGAAAATATCGGAAAAAAAACTGCGCTTGCGATAGCGAAAGTAGCTCGGGATAGCTTTACTGGTTCGAAATCAGCATCCCTAAAGCCGGCCGAAGAAGATAACCACAATAATAATGTTGGGAGTGATAACGATCTGCTTCCAAATATAAATCCGCGCGGAATATTCAAGCTGGATTCGGGGAATAAGAAATGATTGCGTGCGATCGTGGAGAAAGAAATGGATGAGGGTCATCTTCGAGCATTAATGCTGCAGCACCCGATTATATCCAAGAAGAGCAGAGCGGAATCACCATTATGGACACTCCCGATATCGAATTTTTATGACAACGCCAGAACTTTATTGTTTCTCAGGCAAAGTTTTTTCATAGAAGAGATCGCTGGCGAGGGAAAAACCATCATGATGAATGTCCTTCGTGAGCGGTTACCAAGAGATCTCAGCGAAATTCACGTACTCTCTTATAGAGGCTTAAATAGGGAAATATTTTCTCATGGTGGATTTGTGAGGGATTTGCTTTATACGGTTAATCATGCTGCTCTTGATGGAAATTCATACGAATTAAGTCGGAGATTGATTAATGACATTGTGGCTTCTGCACTGGAGACTAATTGGAAGCTAATTGTGATGCTGGTTGACGAAGCGCAGGCCCTTCGTCCTATAGATTTCGGTTTTATCAAAGATCTGCATAATGAATTAGAAGAGGTGAGGATTGATTTCGTCGTGATTTGTTGTGGCGAGTCTCCAAAAATTCGTGAATTATTCAGAACCTTATCCAGTGAGCAGCAAATAGGCTGCCTGGATCGGTATTTTAGGCATCGGCTGAGACTCAGCGGATATGGATTGGAAGAGCTGCAAGATCTGCTTGAGGTGATCGACGTGAAAAGATGGCCGACGGATTTTGGACCAACATGGACAGAATTTTGTTTTCCACTCGGATATGCCTCTGGCTTTCGCCTAGCTAATCAAGCCAGTTTATTTTGGCAGGCAATGAAGGAGGTACATCTTATAAGAGACGATAAAATATCAGAACCAAGTCAAAATGGAAAATTGCTTTCGAGGCGTATTTTCGATGCTCTTGGGTTTTTAGCGTTTAAGGGTATGGATAAAGATTGCCCAAACTTCGAGTTTCCAAAGGAAGATTGGCAGAGTGCCGCTAAGTTTGCAGCTAAATCGGCCTGGGATGAAAAACCGGATGCCACGGATAGACCAGACTGCTCTCAAGCTTAGGCATGAAAGACGCTCACTGGTGCGGTGGTGGATTAGATTCGATACCAAATGAGTCTTCATTCGGGTATTTTCATCGGTTGTGTTGGCTGAATGCAGTTGGCATGCAAGCCGCAATGAGGTTACTCGATGCTCCGAATTTTCCCACGCGCACGCAGACTTTTTTCGGCAAGCTGAAACGAATCCGCCATGTCATAGAGCGAGTTAACTTCAATAGTACTAGGTTTCCAGAGGAGCGTTCGCTGGTGGCTGGGGAGGTTTCAAATTTGTTGGGCGCCATTTTTACTAGTCGCCTTAGATTTTGTCCCGTTTGTTTGGAGTCCGGATATCACTCGATCTGGTTTCAGTGTAGCAAGTTAGCGCGATGCCCGATTCACAATGTTGATATACATGATCGTTGCATGAAGTGTAGTAGCCTTCTCTCCGATATAGGTATTTTGGAAAACTTCAGAGAGGCGCTTCATTGTCCGGTATGTCACTGTGCATTATCGGGGGCGCCCCTTAGTCCAGGAGTTTTTGTCGAAAGCTACCTCCACGAACATCGAACCCACGTAAAAATATATCGACAAGCATTCTCTACGTTGAATGAGTGGGTAGAGGATGTCTCCGCTCGCGGTGACAGTTGGATCGCCTACTCCAACGTCGAAATATGGGCCGCGGATGCGGAATGTGCCTTTGCGATTGCATGTGCGCTGGCAAAGCCTCCGGAGATATTGGAACGGCCATCATGCAACGGCGTAGCCCTGTTCTGGCAACGACATTTGGCGGGAAATATGTCATTCGTGCCTTTGTTTACTATTAGACGGCGCGAAGACGAGCTTATACGCGTTGTCTATTGCTGCACTTTGCGGCTTCTGCGTTCTTATGCTGCGGGTATTGCGAGCTCCGGGAGGGTTCCGCTGAAGCAATTTGTCGTCTTCAGGAAGGGCGACGGAATACAAGTCAGCACAGGGGATGCACGAGTACAGGCCTACCTGCTGCTACGCTATTTTGTGGAACAACCTGCCAATAGTGTTATCGCGCTTGATTCAGCAGTAGAACAGGTGTCGCCAAGTAGAGATTTGGGATGGTTTCTCTCCAGGGACGAGAACTCGAGAGCATCGACCCGAGCAGGAATTCTATTGGCGTATGCGACAATGCATCGTGCGATTCGAGAAGCAGCGACCTCCGGATTTGTGAAATGGGATCGTCTGATCGAACTGGTACAAGGTGTCGTCATGGCCCATCAATACTCGGAGACTGTCGAGCGGGGAGTCGTAGTATTCCGGATGCCCGTGGGAATGCCTTTGGCTCCGTTTCGGCCTTTGCCGAATCTTCCCCGCATTTCTGCGTAAGAAATCTGAAATCGGGCATCGCACGGTGGTGGTCGGAGTCATGCGCCAACTCGCCAGCAGCGAAAGCACCTTGAAAGCGGGAAAGCCAGCACGCCCCTTATGATCCCGAGAGGGCGTGGTCGGACCTTCAACGGGCCGATATTTGAGGCTGTGTGGCCGAAGGAAGCACAGTTTAGACGTCCGGCCGTTTCTCATGAACTCGCCGGGCTTTGCGTCAGTGCCGCTGCAGCGTTTCGAGCTTCCTTGGCGGGTATCCGCCATCACTTTGTTTTCGTTGGAGGCAGGCTGGAACGAAAACTAGTTCCGGAGGTAGCGAATGTCACCCGATCGGCAGCGATGTCTTGCCTCGAACTGTTATGGATTCTGTGCGGGCCAGCTTCTCCAGGGCATACCGACCAGTAGGCCGAGTGCCCGATCAACTCTCGGCAACTGACCCAACGTTGGACATTGATCGGCGCTTTCAATGGCTGGAACGCCGCCGCACGCTCCAATACGAGTGATTCTAAGAAAGCTGACGGTACATGCGACGTGAGCCACTCCGCGTACGCGCTGGTTGCGCTAGCGTAATTCGTATTGTGCAGAGCCGGTCCAACCCTGTGCATGGGAGCACGTGCGATACAACTTGTTGCCTCGGATTTCATATTGAGGAACTGCGCTCCAGCTGTCTGCATGCGACACGGTACGGTACACCTTATCGCCACGGATCTCATACTGAGGCAGGCCAGTTCAACCGCTAACATGGGACACCGCCCGGTAGACCTTGTTGTCGCGAATCTCGTATTGCGGGAGGCCAGTCCAGCCATCGACGTGGCTCACCGTTCGGTAGCTTTTTGCCATCACTTTCGCCAGATATGTCCCACACCAAAGCCACATCGGCCCAGTCATTCGGCAATGCCTGACGCGCGTGCTAGGTCGGGAGCGTCAGGGAGGCTTGATAGCCGCCGCCAAACGCGCCCTCGAAGTCATACTCATACAAGGTTGTTCGTCCCATACCCGGCTGACGCTGGCCCAGGAAGAACGTAAAGGCGTTGGGCGCCGCAATAAAAATATGCATTGGAGGTTTCACGTCCTTCCGCTCCATATTGATGCGCTGAACCAAGGCTTCGGCGAGTTCGAAAGCGTGCCTGCCGCTTGCGACCGACTGCGCTCCCGATCCGCACGACGGTTTCGCGACTAATAGCTTGCTGACGCCAGGCAAGGCGGTGGCAATATAGCCGCGCACCGCGTCGGGAATATCGTGGGTGAGCGCAACAGCCACGGCCATCTCTCCTGACTCTGACGTCAAGTCTTCCACTTCAAAGTTCCACGTCGGCCAGTCTGGATTGGTGAAAGTGTCCGTCGCGCTCCAGCTTTGCCGGTCGATCGTACGCTGCTCGATTTCCACGTGCCGTCCAGACTTGATGTTGACGACGGACCCAGCGGCAAACGCCAGCGTCAAGTGGGCGTCTAGCGCCAGGAGTAACGGTTGCGGTTCGCGCGCCGCGTCAATGAGAAAGCGCTTGAGCGCGGGGTACAGGTTGCCGGTCCAATCTTGCTGGTCGCGAATGGCCCGATCGTTGAAATACGGTATCAAGTCCAGGACGGTGCTGCATCGTTCCTCTAGTCGGTCGAACGCGTGCTCGAACGACTTGACACCCACTAGTGTCCTTGGAGAGTTCCTTTTCGCAAACAGATTCTCGCGCTGGCAGGCGTCCCGAAAGGTGTCCCGCGTGAACTCGAGGCGACCCTGGGCGAGCCATTGGAAGACGATGTCGTCATACCGGAAGCTACTCTCGTTCAGCGGTATGCGAAGCAGTCCCCGGTTCTCGAAGTGCATGTCCAACAGTTCGCGGAGGTCATCCAGCGATGTGGAGTCGGTGTCGAGCGAAAGCGTGCGGGCCAGTAGACGCAATTCGGCATCGTCGATGCCCAGATGTTCCCGCCACAGTTTCCGGATCCGGCCTGTCGCCGACGCATCGGTCTTCGTGCCAAACAACTGCTCCAGGCGAATGGCTTTGTGACGCTGATGGATAAGGGGTCGGAGCGGGTCGGTCTGCGCGATCCGCCAGTTGGTTAGCAATTTGAATCGGACCCCGATCCCGTCTTTCGCGTGGGCGTGCTGAGCATTTCGGGCCCGCTGAAGAAAGGAAAAACGATTGGCGTTGATCCACTCGGGATCTATGAGGTCGCTATGTCCGAAGTCGCTTACCGAAACGTGCCACTTGCATTGCGTGTACTCCCGCAGGATTGGTTTTCCTTCTGGGTCATTTGGTGCACGGCTGGGGTCATATTCCACCCATACGTCGTCGAAGCCTTTGGGACCGGATTCGAAACCCACGCGAATGACGGGGCTGTTAGGGTCAAGCAGGCAAACGGCCTTGCGCCAGAAAATCCGGGCCTGGAAGTTGTCGCCGTCCCGACGCACAGGCGCTTTAGTTATCGGCAGTCGATAGCTGACGCGCGGCGGGACATGCATCCGCATCGATGCCGTAGCCCAGCAAATGCAGGGCCGCGGCATGGATCGACGCGTGTTCGTTCGATATAGCTCCCGCGAAGCTTCCATAATTGCGAACTTACGATAATTTCGATTATGGAAGGGCTTCCATAATCGAAAGGCATGGCTCTTCGCAGACACCGTGGCCGGCGCCAAGGCAAGCGCCATGATCTATAGCCTGATGCTGACGTGCCGGGCCTGTGACGTCGAGCCATATGCCTATCTGCTCCACGTGCTCACAGAGTTGCCACAGCGAACGCCAGACGCCGACATCAGCGACCTGTTGCCGTTCAGCTTCGCCCCGCCGAAAGCCGCCCCGCCGCATCCTGCCTGAATACGCTCGTCGCACTCAAGGTGTGCCGAAACTGGCGCTTACGATGGGCAAGCCCTTTCGATGCCGGGCGCCATAGTTGACCAACGTAGACGCGTTGCTCCGCAGGTACCCGCAGACCTTATCTAGATTCCACCACAGCGTACTGAATTCATACCCCGCTCTGGTCAGGAGCTGCGCGTCCAATGCCTTGATGCGCTCCAACGCTTTGCGGCCCTTGCCATGCCACGCGAGCCACTTGGCGTGCGTGATTTCGGTCTCTATCGACTCTCGTTCCAGTGAATCGATAACCTTACTGCCGAACACGGAACGCTGCGCCGCTTTGAACTTCATAGCGATGTGGAACCAATCGAGAATCCTGCCGCGTGCGAGCTGACTGCCCCGGATGGTCTTCTCAAATTCACCGGCGTCGTCGCTGATCACGGTAACGCGCTCGTCGGTCGCCACACCGTTTCGAGTGAGAAATTGATCCAGCCGCGCTACTGCCGAGGTAACTTCCCGGTGCACATAGGCATAGAACTTTGGCGGCCTGCCATCACCTTGCCATACACCGTGCGCACCACCGTCGAGCGCTGGTCCTTGTGGCTCAAAGCCGCCCCGCAACTCCTGCAATGAGTCTGGCCCGAAAGCCATCCCGCGACTTGTTTCGAAACCAGCTCGGTCTGAACCTTGGCCAACAGCGAGCGGCCCTCCGCGAGGGTCAGGCCCAGATCCGCAAGACTACCGTCACGGCGCTCGATCACTGCCAAAACGCCCTCACCGGCATGGCCAATATCGCTGCCCTCGTCCGCCAACCTGGCTTCGATGATCAACCGCATGGCTTGCTCCCACCGTTGCGATACCGATCAGCCTAGTTCACATACAACCGGCGCGGTGCCTAAGCGGCACTTTCTTGGTGTCCTCCCCAACCTTTGCACGCTCTCCAACGGATAGCGAGAAGATGTTGTTCGAGCGTGAGAAACGCAAATACAATGCGATGCATAGGCCAGTCTGTTCTGGTTGTCGTGTGGCGCCTGGAAAACATCGCACGATATCAGAGCAGTACTGGCCTTCCTTATGTCCGTTGCGTCTCGCGCTGATTGCGGAGATGTTCAGAAAATCGCCCCAGCCGTTCGCGGGATAAACGGCCCTCCCCAAACCTCAGATTGCGCGGGACGTAACAACCCGCAGCCGCAGAAGCTCGATATTGGCGCGGCCATACATTTGGCGCTTGAGGAGCTTGAGCCTGTTGACATGACCCTCCGTCTGGCCATTGCTCCATTGCAGCCTGACACGCGCGGTGGAGCCTGCATGCCCCCATGCCCTTCATGTCGCCTGTTTGGAAGCACAATCCGTTTCTGCCGCGGGAAGAACACTCTCGGAGACGCTGCGCAGCTTGTGAAGCAAGGCAACAGAGTCGCGCTCAATTCGCTTACGCAAAACCAGCCGATCAGCCATGCGGGCCACCACACTGGAAAACCGATACTCCAGCGTCCGCACGAAGCGCGTGCCAGTGGCTGTGCCGATGCACTCATACGTGACGAACATCTCAAGACCCCGGTTGCCACGGGCCCGGGTTCGCCAGAGCCGATCCGGAAGACTTTCCACGACTTCCCACTGCAACTTGCCTGCACGGCCGCCGACGTACGCAAAGTGGCTCCCAACCGGCAGCGACCCTCCCTGCCCGGTGATCGCTACGTGGTAAGGATGCCACTCGTGCCAACGAAGCGGAGTACTCACGTAGGCCAGTACCTGGCTTGGCGTCCGGGCGATATCAATGGAATGCTGCATCTTGACGGTGGGGACCAGGCTCTCGCTTGCTTCTTCGGGCTCCCAATGAAGGGTTCCATAGATCCAGTCCCACAGTGGAAACACTACGGCGAAGTTCTTGGTCTGCATCAGGTCACGGCGGTGATGCAACTCATGCAACCGCCGCATGTGGCGAATCCACGGCAGGCGACAGATCGGATTCTGCGGCGGGAGGTGCTCGCAGGCATGAAAGATCTCGTAGCTGAGATAGCCGCCCAGTAGCGTGGCGGCAAACAGCGCAGCGACGTTCGCATTGACCAGGCCGATGATCGACCAAGCGAGCAGCGCGCCAATGCTGTAGACAACGATCAGCCATGCCGGGAACAGAATCACCCGCCAGTCCTTGGCGAACTCGTAGCGCATCTGGTCATCTGCGAAAAAACTATGATGGTCGCCCGTGTGGCGCTGGTAGAACGCCTTCGCGAATCGCTTCTTGTTGTGCCCGAGACCCTTATGGGTGCGGTACTCGCCACTGCTGTAGAAAATTAAGGTGGCCGGCACAGTTAGCCACTCCACCGCGCTGACGTGGTCCAACTTGTTCAGCAAGAAGAGGATCAAGGTCACGCCGAAAACAAGAACGAAGCCAGCATGCAGCCAGGGGTTGTAGTAAGGCGAAATGTTCGCCCGGTATTTCTTCCGGAAGGTTTGGGTATCAAAAGACATGATCGGCTCTCAAAGACTGTTGCGCTGTCGGGCTCGCGATACGTGGCCAGTTCCGCCAAGCCCCCGCGGACCTTTCTGACGTCTGGCGCCAGTAGGTCGCTTGGTGTTGTAGTCTATTGGTGCGATCATTTTCATTCCAATGGATATTGATGATGAGAATTATTGATGAATCAGAATTTGCAGCAGATTGATCTCAATCTCCTCTTCGTGTTCGACATGCTGATGCAGGAGCGCAACCTGTCACGCGCGGCCGAGCGACTGCACAAGAGCCAGCCGGCGGTGAGCAATGCGCTCAGTCGTCTGCGCGAGCAACTGGGGCAACCTCTTTTCCGCCGTACCGCTAAGGGACTCGAGCCCACTGCCGGGGCGATGACGCTGCACGTGCCGGTACGGCAAGCCCTGCGCTTGCTGCAGGCAGGGCTTGCCGTTCAAGAGAGTTTTCAGCCGGACACGGAGCGAACCTTCCGACTGTCGATGAATGACTATGGGCAGCTACGGCTGTTACCGAGCCTGATGACCCGGCTGATGGCGCTGGCGCCGCAGGTGAAGCTGCAGGTACTGTCGGACGAAGGTGCCCTGATCCCGCAGCGACTGGCCAGCGGAGATCTGGACTTGGCGATTGATTACCTGTACTTCGACGACGCCGATTTGCTCTACCAACCGATTCACGAAGAGCGCCTCGCAGTTATCGGCCGACCGGGCCACCCTGCATTCAGGGAAGGCCTCGACAAGACGGCGTATCTGGCCGCACAGCACGTCTCGCTCTTGCCGCGAGCCGGCCGCGGCAGTCCGCTCGAGATCGTCCTGGGCTCGGCCAAAGTGCAGCGCCATGTGCAGTTGCAAGTTCCGCACTACCTGACCATTCCAGCCATCGTCGCCAGCACCGATTTGCTGGGTACCGTGCCCTGGCACTTGGCCAGGCATTTCGTGCACAACTATGGCTTGCAGCTCGCGGAGCTTCCTTTCGAAACGCCTGCGGTGCAGGTCAGCTTGATATGGCACCGTCAACAACAACACATGTCTGGTCTGCAATGGCTGAAGGAGCAAATTGCGCAAGTTGCACAGACCGAATCGAGCTGATGTGGCGGGCCTCATTGGGCTGCCTGCGCGATGGATCTTTGAATCCATAGTGGCGCTGCCTGCGCTGTGTCGGGAAATCGGGCGGCGCGTTCGAGCCCTGCAGCCGCACCAATAAAATCAAGGGTTTACAGGGGTTTTCCTGTAAACCCTTGTGCATTTTGCGGTCTATGTAACCGCCATGTAACCCGATTGGATCGCCGCGATCCATCTGGAACCATGTCCTGCCTGCGCCTACAGTTGCTTCGTGCCCCATTTGCTCGTGTGGCACATAGGTCTCGCGCGATAAAATCCTACCCACTGCATCAAAGGGGACCGGGGTCGTGTCACAAGCAACAACGCCACAAGAATGCGTCGCTGCCGCAAGGCAGCTTTATGCCGTTTTGAAAGGGCATCTCGATCGTCCAACTTGCACCAGCAGGATGTGCGGAATTCCCTCGTGAGGCGATGGGCCTCGATGGAAGACCGTTCAACGTCATCGACCGTCAGACCAAGGCTCGCGAAATCATGCGGCTATGGGAAGCCTTGGGACGATCAGGACAGTAATGCATGATGGCAAGGTGTTGCACTTTTGATTTGAGGCCGCCATTTATTGTCGAGGTGGCGCAGTACTTTCGCGAATTACTAGGTCAGGCTCGAACTCGGTCTGGATGTTTTTGGCTCCTCCTTCGATCTGCTCAATCAAGTTGCGCGAAGTAAGCTCGCCAATCAGAACGGGATTCGAGTGCACTGTCGTTAGCGCGGGTGTTACCAGTTCCGCCATCTGCCAGTCGCCGAAGCCTGTGACAGAGATGTCGCTCGGAACCGAAAGTCCCAATGTGCGGCACTCCGCGATCGCCGCCACAGCAATGAAGTCATTGATGCATATCAGGGCGGTCGGCTGTTCCCGATGCAACAGCAAGTCCTTGCGCTGCAGGCAGACGCGCACCGCTTGTCGCACAGCAGATGCATCGTAAGGGGTCGGAAAAATGCGGTTATCGGGTAAGGAAATGTCGTTCTCGCTGAGGACGTCTCGGATCCCCAGAAGCCGTTGAGACGATAGAAACTGAGTTTCGAGAGGACCTGGGAGCACTGCAAACTGCCGGTGTCCTTGTTTGACTAAGTAGGTGGTTAGCCTGCGCATAGCCAAGCGGTTGTCATACCCCACCGTCGGATGCATCCCTTCGCGGTCCACGGCCCACATTAGTACATACGGGATAGCGTGCTTGTGTATCAGCGAGAAGACTTCGGGATGATGTTGTGAACCGATTATTGCGATCCCGTCCACTCTACGCTCCAATAGGGCGCGGGCGCAGCGCAATTCGGTCTCACTGTCGTCCCGATGGCAAGTCAACAGAACGGTATATCCAAGCCGGTCGAGCTGGGCCTCCAAGGTATCTACTGCTTTGGCGTAAAGTTCATTCATCAGTGTCGGCGCAATTATGCCCACCGATCGCGTGCGCCCCTGACGTAGTTCGCGAGCCGCCGAGAAGGGAACGTAGTTGAGGCTTGCAATAGCGTTCTGCACTCGCTCCAGCGTGTCAGGTCGCAGCCTATCCGGCGATGTCAGTGCACGGGAGACTGTTGCCGAGGAAACGCCGGCGAGGAGGGCGACTTGCTTGACATTCACCATATCGGGTCAGATGTTATCTTCAGCCGGAATGACGGCCGTCTGCCATCCATTGTAACGATTGGTAGTCGAAAGCAGTTCCCGTCGTTGGAGGGTTCCCGAAGACGGATCGACATCCCTGGTGAGGCTAGTCGAGCCGGACCTTTGCTGAATCTGCCACTCGCTTCCACTTCGAAACTTCGGCGCGAAGCAACGCATTGAACGCCTCAGGCGTGCCGCCTGCGATCTGCGCTCCTTGAGCCATCAGCTTGTCGCGGACCTCCGGATCCTGAAGGGCTTTGTTGAACTCGCTGTTCATCTTAGCAATGATGGCCTGTGATGTCCCGCTCGGGACCATGAACCCGCCCCAGGAAACGGCTTCGTAGCCGTTTATCCCGAGTGCTTCATCTACCGTGGGCACATCGGGCAGTGACGGTAATCGAGTCTTGCTCGTGACCGCGAGCGCCCTGAGCTTTCCACTCTTGACTTGCGGCATTCCCGCGAGCGAGGTGGGAAGGGCAACATTGATCTGCTGACCGAGCACGTCTGTGAGCGAAGGCGCGTCTCCCTTATAGGGAACGTGGTTCATCTTGACGCCAGCCATGGTACTAAGGAGTTCCCCGGCCAGATGGCTGCCCGAACCATTGCCGGCGCATCCAAAGGTGATCTGCCCTGGCCTAGCCTTTGCCATCGAGACTAGTTGGCGCAGGTCCTTTATTGGCGAATTTGCTGCTGTGACGATAATGAGCGGCACCGTTGTCACTAAGGAATTGCTGATCAATGAGGTTTGCGCTTGATGTTGCACAAGCCAAGGACTTCAGCTTTCGCAATCCGGGAGAGATGGGCCGATTCAAGCCGTCTTTCTCGCGTTTCGCACCTTTCCTGGTCGCGCTTTTGCGCGCTCAGGACGGATTGCTCCCCTCTAAGGACAACAACAGCCTCCTGGCGAACACCAGATTCGCCAAACCAAACAGGCTGAACAACTGCGCCGTGTTCTTGAACAGGCCCTTGTAGCGAACCTTGCGATGACCAAACAGATTCTTGATAACGTGGAACGGATGCTCAACCCGCGACCGAATCTGTGCCTTGACCCGCTCGACGGCGATCAGCAAGTCCTTGACGGCTCCGTCACACATCGCCTTGATCTTGCCGCGCTTGACGGCCACCTGCCACTTCACGGTCTTGCCTTGCATCTCCTCGCGCTTGTCCACGCCCGTGTAGCCCGCGTCGCCAAACGCATGCTCCTCGTGGCCATGCAGCAAGGCATGGGCCTGCGACACGTCCGACTCTTGGCCGCTGTGCCCACCACGCTATGCACCAGCCCAGAGGCCGCATCCACGCCGACGTCGGGTAGCAGCGGCGCATTTCTGCGCCACTGCCCCCTAAGGTAGGGTCGAGAACTGGCGCGCGCACCTTCAGGTGCCGGTGGTGATTCCACCGCTTTCGCGATGGCCCGCAATCCGGCGACCATAGTCACGTTTCCAACTCCCGCCACGTCAAACGCAGCATGCGGTTTTCCCGCACTACGCTTTCCTGTTTGCTTCATGTCAAGGTATATGGGACCTATCATGCCGGGGCCGCTTTCGTCGATGGTCGACGACGAACCCGATAGCCGTTGAACAGCTTCAGTTCGTCATAGAGCCACCGCCTACTCCACGTCTTCCAGCCGAAGCCCCGACGATTCCGGGAGCGCTCCAGATGGCGCCTGACCTTCTTTTCCACCCAGTCCTGGATGAAGCTGAAGCACTCACTGGAGTGTCCGACCGCGAAGTAGTTCACCCAGCCACGTAGCACCGGATTTATCAGTTGCACCACCCGATCCACCGGCTGCGACTGGTATCGCCTGAACACCTCCTTGAGTTTGCGCAGCAACGCCGTGCGTTTCTTCAACTTGGGCGTATAGTGCGCTCGCCACACCTGTCTCTTTATGCTGCGCAATCGACGGAAGTCGAATCCCAGAAAGCCAAAGCTCTCACCGCAGTCCAAATCCACCGTGCGACTCTTCTCTTCATTGACCTCGACCTGCAACTTGGCAAACTCTTCCCGAAGCCGTCGGCTTTCGCGTCAGTTCATGCTCGACGAGCAGGCGGCGAAACTTCAGCAGCGTGGTCGCGTCTGGCACCGCCTCGACTGCCAGGTCGATCCCGGCAAACGCCCGCATCGCCATGCTGTCGTACAGCGCGTCTTCCAGTGCCTCGTCCGACAGCCCGTACCACTGCAGGAGGAAGTAAATGCGCAGCATCCGCTCAAGGCCGATCGGCGGCCGGCCACGTTTGCCCTTGGGGTAGTACGGCTCGACCGCCGCAATCAGGCGCGCCCACGGCACCACGCTCTCCATCTCCGACAGGAAGCGCTGGCGGCGCGTCACACGCTTCTTGCCGTGACTTTCCGCTTCCGCAAAACTGATCTGTCGCTTCATCACAGGACCTGAATCATGGACACGCTCATGACAACGCGCTCACCCAATGCCTCGATGACTCGCGCACTGATTTAATCAGATGGTATGGACGCCTCCCCCCGGCAACGGGGCGCCGCTTACCTGCAAGAGTAACTGTAAGGGTCCTCGCTGCCATGGCATCCCTATGCCAAAGTGGAGGTGTCGATTGCAAACGACCCTGATCGGGACGATCCAAAATGAAGCTTACCGTCATCGGCATGGATATTGCCAAGCATGTCTTCCAACTTCATGCGGTGAATGCCAACACCGGTGAAATCGAGCGCATCAAGTTGAAGCGGAGCCAGGTCACCGACTTCCTTGCTCAGCGGGAGCGTTCACTCATTGCCATCGAAGCTTGCGGCAGCGCCCACCGTTGGGCACGAGAACTGCAGAAGCTCGGCCACGAAGTGAAGCTCATCTCTGTGCGATCGGTTCGTCCCTTTGTGTTGCGTAATAAAACCGACGCTGCCGATGCCAGAGCTATCTGGACAGCAGTCCAGCAGCCCGAGGCGCGGTTTGTTGCGATCAAGAGCGAGCAGCAACAGACCATTCTGGCGCTGCACCGCATCCGGGCTCAACTGATGAAGTTCCGGATCATGCAGACGAACGCATTGCGCGGCTTACTCTATGAGTTTGGTGAAGTCCTTCCGGAAGGATCTCGGGAATTTGCCGAAAAAATTTCTGGTGCGCTTGCCAAGATCGCGAATCGCTTGCCAGCCATACTGATCGACAGCCTACGAGAGCAATGGGCACGCGTGCAGGCAACCGACAAGGAAATCGCTGTGCTGGAACGTCGGCTCAAGGTTGCGCTTTGCGACAATCAGGAATGCCAGAAGATCGCTGAAATTCCTGGCGTGGGGCTGCTAACCGCCACGGCTGCGGTGGCTGCGATCGGCGATGCCAAAACGTTTCGCTCCGGGCGTGAGTTCGCTGCCTGGTTAGGCTTGGTACCGAAACAAACGGGCACCGGTGGTCACGTGCGCCAGCTTGGCATTAGCAAGCGAGGTGACACCTACCTGCGCACCCTACTCATACACGGCGCCAGATCGGTGATCATCAAAGGCGCATGAACCGCCTGGCTCGACGGATTGCTTCAGCGACGTCCTTTCAATGTAGTGGTGGCTGCCGTAGCCAACAAACTCGCCCGGACCATCTGGGCGGTGCTAGCAAGGGATACGAGATACACGGCACCCGCCATGGCTGCATAGCCAGGTGCGTGGCCCGCCTGAACTGACTTCTTCTCAAGGAGCGCAAGCATTGATCGCATGATGGCTAACAGGTTGGACCGGGGCGAGGAAAACCCGATAGGGAATGTGAGCAGCAACGCTCGATGATCAGATGAGGACCTCGCCAGCGAATTCCATATGGGCCAGCAGGCTGAGCGGCCTGCACAAAAGGGCCGGACATAGGCGTGCTGCCTTCACCTGTCGACCACCATGTCAATCGGCTTGCAATCCGGGAGGCGTCCACATAAGGCGATTCCCTAGTGACGGATCGCGCCGCAGCAACTATGACAGTTGTGCATCGCCAGAACACCGGGTTGTCGCGCCATCATCAGTACGAGCACGCTGACAACCAAGGTGGCCGCATTGATCTGGAGTATCGGATGCGGGCTCAAAGTACTGGCTACTGAGCGGCCCCAGATCTCAATGCCTTTACGTTGACCGCCAGCCAAAGCGGCAGTGTCGCAGACACCACGCATCAGAACAGCTTCGAAGATTGATCCTGCCCGGCAACTTTCATGTCGCAGAATCGTCTGCGTAGCTAGGTACGCCTCCGCTACTCCCAAATTAGGGCGTCATCTCCTGGATGCAGCTTGATGCGGGTTTCAACGTGCGTTCCTTCGGCGCGAGTATGCCTGCGGACGGTCCATTCTCGATCGTCTGTTGCGAAGATATTGGCGCCAACATGGGCGTTGCCGTACGGGGCGTTAGTATGCGCAAGTGATCTGCTAATGCGATTTCCAGCGTCCCATTGCCAGTTGCAGCTAGTAGAACGACCACGCCTGGGTTACGGTGAAATGGGAAGCGCTGATCATCCAAGAAATCAGAATCGTGCGTCAGTATGATGCGTCGCGTTTCACAAGCCGTCGCGAAACTGGCCTCGTCGGCGTGTCCAATGAGCGCCATGCTAGGGTAAGCCGCCTACTTTTCCGATGAGAGTAAGGCGTCCGGGCCAGCCCTTGCGCCCGCAGCGCTCGTGCCGCCGTGATGCCGTGATGCCGTGATGCCGGCGGCGGGTGTCCCGACGACTACGATGTGCTCACGGGAAATCATCAGAGATCCTCGTGAACCTCGATTGCAAGCGCCGGACAGATCCCAGCGGCCAAGCGGGCAGATTCGTGTTGATCAGTCGACGGTTCCGCACCCGGGGCGATGAGCGAACTCCCTACGCTGGCCCCATCCCAACAAGCCTTGAGACCATCGCTGCGGCATTCTGAAGTGTTGGAATGATTTCATTCTCGATCCTTTCGGGTGTCGCCTCGGCTGGCGATGTGGAAATCCCGATAGCCAGCTGGCGGTTGCCAACCCGAGCAAGCGGGACTGCAACTGAGATCTGATTGCTCTCTGGATACTCGACCATCGCCCATTCACCGACCCCGAGGGTCAACGCCTGTGTGAGCGCGCTACTTGGAGGCAGGATGCTTCCAACCCGGAGATTCATCACCACGAGGCGACGGCGTTCCGCGAGTGCCATCGCCCTTCCAATAATGATCACCCCGTCGGGGTTCGCTTCACCCAGGTTGGATGTTCCTGCGTACGTGTCAGCCAGTTGCTGGAGCATCTGCTGAACCGAGTCTGTCACTCCCAAACTTTCCAAAGCAGCAAAGCCGATTTCGAAGACTCGGGTAGTCAAGCGCCATTGGTTGCCCTCGCGCGCGACATATCCCTCCTCCTCCAAAGTCAATAGAAAGCGCAGAACGGTCGGGTGCGGCAGGTCTACGGCACGCGACAACTCCGCCAACGTAGGTCGCCCGTTCTCTCGGAAAGCGCGCAGCACCGCTAGACAGCGTTGGATCGATCTATTATTCTTCATTCGTACACCCTGTGTACCGCTAGTTCACCTAGTGAACATCATAAACCAGGTGCCCTTGAGATGCAACCTGCTTCTTGAGGTCAGGAGACAACGAATGAAACGATGGATATTGGGCTTTAGCGCCGCTGTGGTGGGGTGCTGGGCAGCGACCGGTCAATCTGTTGCGAACGCCAGCGAGTCCTGGCCGAGTCGCCCGATCAAGTGGGTCGTGCCGTATCCGCCGGGCGGCACCACTGACATGCTGGCACGTATCGTCGGTGCCAAGCTCTCTGAACGACTCGGGCAGCCCGTGGTGATCGAGAACAAGCCAGGCGCTGGGGGCGATGTTGGCACGGCCTATGTTGCGAAACAGCCCGCTGATGGATACACCATCGTTATGGGCAATATTGGTCCTATTGCCATCAACCCCACGCTTACTCCCGACGCTCGCTTTTCTCCCACGCGAGATCTCGCGCCGGTGACGCTCCTGGCGGAGGTTCCCAACCTGCTGGTGGTCAACCCGCAACTGCCGGTCAAATCGGTGAAGGAACTCGTTCAGTACGCGAAGCAACAGCCCAATCCCTTGTCGTACGCAACGCCTGGCAACGGAACATCTTTGCACTTGGCGGGTGAACTGTTCGCTTCGACAGCGGGCCTGCGCATGGTTCATGTGCCATACCGCGGTAGCGGCCCCGGCCTGAACGACACGATGGCAGGCCATGTACCGATCATGTTTGACAACATGCCTTCGGCATTGAATCTCGTAAAAGGCGGAAAGGTTCGCGCACTCGCCATCACGAGTGCTGTCCGTTCCCCGTTGCTGCCGGACGTCCCAACGATGACTGAAGCTGGTCTGAGCAACTATCAGATCACTGGTTGGTTCGGCGTCTTGGTACCTGCCGCAACGCCGAAGCCGATCGTCACCCGTTTGGATGCCGAAATTCAAGCTGTACTCAAGATGCCTGACGTCCGCAGCAAGATTGGCGACATCGGCGGAATCATCTCTGGCGCAGGACGAGATGAGTTCGGCCGATTCATCCAGCAGGAGTCGGCGAAATGGCAAAAGCTCATTCGTACCGCGCACATCACCGTGCAGTAGGTCAGTTACTTTAAGGAAGAAGCAATGTTGAACTCGGTTGACAGAATCCTCGTTGCGGTGCGCGACCTCGATCAAGCAGAGCAGAACTACAGGGAAGTACTTGGGGCGCAGTATCTTGATGAGCTTGCAAGCGACCATCTGAATGCCCGTGGCCGTAGCCTGGTAATCGGCGAAAGCACGGTCGAACTTTGGACCCCGCGGGGAGCAGGGGTCGTAAGTGATCATCTTGATAGCTTCGGGGAAGGCCTCTTCTTTGGAGGGGTCTCGACAGCTAGCCTGGCTGAATGCCAGAGGTTCCTTGCCGAGCAAGGTATCCGATTTGCTGAAGCCGACGGCCGTCTCTATTTGAACGCGGGCGGCCTCTATGGCATGCCACTCGTTGTCAGCGAAGCGGCAGCGCGGGTTCGAGCGAATGGTCCTGTGTCGTTTCTGTACGAGCTCACCATGGTTCTCAGCACCGACTGGCGAGAAGTCGCGGATTGCTACGCGCGAAAACTGGGCCTGCAGCGCGACAAGGCAGTAGACATCACGTTCGCGCGATTTGGCTATGAAGGCACGCTGCTGATGTTCGCGCCGGATCGTCTCGATCGCATCGAATTGGCTGAAGCGCATGATCCCGCCTTTGCCATGGGCAGGTTTTCGGGCAAGCGAGGTGACGCACTTTACATGTGCTACATCGAAACGCATGATTTGGCGGACGTAATCAGGCGACTCGAATCGCGCAACGCAAAGTGGACCCGAAGGACCGACACGGGCAAGCCCGAGCAGGACGGCCTCTGGATCCATCCGAGCGCGCTGAATGGCGTCCTACTTGGTGTATCCCGAACCTCGTTGGCGTGGGGATGGTCCGGTAGCCCCGAGAAAGTCGAAGAGATTTCAGAGGTGCAGTCGTGATGCCGGAGATCTTCGATCAGCAATACATCGGGGGATCGTGGCGCCGTGCTTCTGGCACACAGCTCATCGACGTAGAGGACCCGAATACTGGCCTGGTATCGGCCCAAATTCTTCCAGGTACCGAGGAGGACGTCGGTCTCGCCTTGGGTGCCGCGCAGAACGCATTGGCCAGCTGGTCCGCAACATCCGTGTCGGACAAATGCGCAATTCTTAATCGCCTAAAAGACCAACTCACAAATCGGCAGGAGTCGTTGGCCGATGCTATCGCGGCTGAGGTTGGCACGCCCTTGAAGATCTCACGCATCGTTCAAGTCGACTCGCCCATTCGGAACATTGGGAACTTCGTAAAGCTGGCGGAAGGATTTCCATGGCAATCGCGAACGGGCCCATCTGTCATCGTCCGGGAGCCATTCGGCGTCGTGGCATGTATCACGCCATGGAATTTCCCGCTTCATCAGATCATTCTGAAGGTGGTGCCCGCGCTTCTGGCCGGGAACACAGTCGTGCTCAAACCAAGTGAATTGACGCCCCGAACAACGCGCCTTATCTGCGATGCCATCAATGACGCAGGCTTTCCTTCGGGCGTGGTGAACGTTGTGAACGGCTTGGGTGCGGTAGTGGGCGCAGCGTTGGCGCGAGCTGACGGCGTGGACATGGTTAGCTTCACAGGATCCACGGAAGCGGGTCGTGCAGTGTCTTGCTTGGCCGCGTCGACCATTAAGAAGGTGACGCTGGAATTGGGCGGCAAGTCGCCTTCCTTGGTATTGCCGGGTGCGGACCTGACTGTGGCCGTCAAGGGAACGCTCGCTTCCTGCTTCCTCAACAACGGTCAGACTTGCAGCGCGCTGACCAGGTTGATTGTTCACTCGCGTGATGTGTCGGCCGTCGAAGCCCTGGTGAAGCAAGAACTCGCCAAGTTCTCTGTCGGATCCAGCCTCGTCGAAGGCCATCGGATCGGCCCGCTCATTTCTGGCAAGCAGCGTGACCGCGTGCAGGAACTAGCGGAAAAAGGGGTAGCGGAGGGCGCCACGCTCATCGCGTCAGGCCAGGATGTTCCGCCTGCAGGATTCTTCGTCAGCCCGAAGGTGTTTCTCACAGATCAACATAACTATCTGGCCAAGGAAGAGGTGTTTGGCCCCGTGCTCTGCGTGATTCCCTACGACGAAATCGACGACGGCATCCGCATCGCCAACGCAACGGTGTATGGCCTGGCGGCGGCCGTTTGGGGCGATCCTGACCTCGCACTCGACGCCGCTAAGAAGATTCGTGCAGGACAGGTCGATATTAACGGCGCCCGATTCAACCCCGTAGCGCCCTTCGGCGGCTTCAAACAAAGCGGTGTTGGCCGGGAGGCGGGTCACGTCGGTTTGGATGAGTTCCTCGAGTACAAATCTATCCAAATGAACGAGGGATGACGGGATGTCTCTTATGCAGAAACAAGCTCTAGGGAACATTCGCGTATTGGATATGACGCGAGTGCTCGCAGGGCCATGGTGTACCCAGATGCTGGGCGACATGGGAGCCGATGTCATCAAGATTGAGCACCCATCGCGAGGGGATGATACGCGGCAGTGGGGGCCGCCGTATGCGATGACGAGTGAAGCGGAAGTGCTTGAGGATTCCACCTACTTCGCTTCCGCAAATCGGAACAAACGATCGGTTGGCGTGGACATCGCCAACCCAGACGGTGCGGATCTGATCCGTAAGCTCGTTCTTGAGTGCGACATCTTTGTAGAGAACTTTAAGGTTGGTGATCTGGCTCGTCGAGGGCTTGACTACGACAGTCTGAAAAAGATCAATCCGCGCCTGATCTATTGCTCTATCACCGGGTACGGCCAATCCGGGCCGTACGCTGACCGCCCCGGCTACGACTTCGTTTTCCAGGGGGAAAGCGGGCTGATGAGCATAACGGGCGAGCGTGATGACGAGCCTGGTGGTGGGCCACAGAAGGTCGGGATCGCCATTGCTGATCTGACGACGGGACTGTATGCGACGGTCGCGATCCTCGCCGCGTTGAACCACAGGAATGTCACGGGAGAAGGTCAGCACATCGATTTGGCACTGCTCGATTGTCTGGTTGGCTTGTCGTCGAATCAGGGATTGTCGTGCCTGATCAATGGCGCCGAACCGCACCGGTGGGGGAACGCGCATCCGTCTCTCGTACCGTATCAAGTCTTTGATACGGCAGACGGTAAGGTGGTAGTTGCTGTGGGGAACGATTCCCAGTGGCAACGCTTTTGCCAAGCGATCGACGCCAAAGAACTGGCCCGGGATTCGACGTTCTATTCCGCATCCGGACGCATTCGGAATCGAGAGGCGCTAATTGCGCAGGTGTCGTCGGTTCTTGCGGCGCGCCAAACCGAGCATTGGCTTGCCGCGTTCTCCGCAGCGGATATCCCGCACGGTCGTATCAATACCTACAAGGAAGCCTTTGCTCACCCACAGGTCATCCACCGTCAGATGGCGATCGACGTGCCGGTTGACAAAGGTATCGGCTCGGTACGGGGCATCGCCAATCCCATCAAATTCAGTAAAACGCCGGTGCACTACGTTCGGGCGCCCGCGAAACTCGGTCAGCACACAGAAGACGTGCTTTCCGACTTGCTAGAACTTTCCGCGGACCACATCGCCGGTCTCGAAGAACGTGGGGTGATTAGTTGCCAAACGTCAAAAAAGACACTTCAGGAGCAATCATGAGCATCCAAGCTAATAATGTCGGAAACGTCCTGGAGATTTGCATTGCGCGTCCAGAAAAGCGCAATGCGATCAGCGCCGCGATGTACCAGGAACTGACCCGTCTTCTGGATGAGGCCAACGCGGACAAGGAATGTGCCGCAGTCATCGTGCATGGTGCGGGCGGACACTTCACTGTCGGTGCCGATATCAATGATTTCCAGACCCGGCGGGGTAATGAAGATTCCCCTGCTGTCACGCTTCTCCGGAAGATGGCCGCGATCGATGTGCCGCTAATCGCAGCAGTCGAGGGACTGGCGATTGGAATCGGCGCCACGATGCTGCAACACGTCGATTTTGCCTACGCATCCCAAGATGCGCGCTTCCGCATGCCGTTCGTATCGCTGGGTCTGTGCCCCGAGGGCGCATCCAGCTACCTGCTCGAATCGCTGGTAGGTGTCCGGAAGGCACGTGAGTGGTTGATGCTTGGAAAGTTCTTTGATGCAGAAGAAGCTTTCGATGCCGGGCTTCTGACGTCGCTGACGCAGGACGGGGAAGCCCTTGCACGGGCGCGCGAAACGGCTGCCGAACTGGCAAAGCTTCCCAAGGCTTCGGTACGCGCGACAAAGCGGATGTTGAACCACGAGAATCGTGCCGCTGTGGGTTCTGCGCTCGACCTGGAAGTGAAGATGTTCGCCGAACTCTTGAATACCGAAGCCACTCAGGAAATCTTCAAATCCTTCCTGAACAAGAAGCGTTAAGAACGCCATGGCCGAGTTGATAAAAATCGAATCAGAAAATTTCGTCCGGGTCATTACGATGAATCGGCCGGATAAGAGAAACGCGCTGAACTCGGAAATGTGCGACGCGTTGCACGACGCGTGGCAAGACTTCGCGGGCTCAGAGGATCGCGTTGCCCTGCTACGTGCAGAGGGGTCGGTGTTTACGGCAGGCCTCGACACGAACGATCCACCGGATTCCTTTTGGCATGCCATTCCCAATGTCGCATTTGACATTGGAAAGCCGGTTATTGCAGCGGTTAATGGCCCCGTGATAGCGGCGGGCGTATCGATGCTTGCATTCTGCGATCTTTGTGTAGCGACTTCGGCAACGACCTTCGTTTATCCCGAAGGTCGCCTAGGCATGGCAGCCGGCTTGATTAGCTCGCTGGTCGGTCGGATTCCCCACAAGATCGCGATGGAGCTCATGTTGACCGGGCGCCCGGTATCCGCCCAACGGGCCTATGAAGTCGGATTCGTAAACGAACTCTGTGAACCAGGAAGCGAAACAGAGGCAGCTCTAGTGACAGCGCGTCAGATTGCGAGCGCAGCGCCGCTGGTACTGCGTTTCCTCAAACAGGCGGCGAGACACTCGATTCCGGTAGGACTGGTTGAGGCAGGCTATAGCGCCCAGTACCAAGCTCAGATGCTGGCCAGGAGTGAAGACGCCCGGGAAGGGGCGTTGGCGGCCAAGGAGCGTCGCGCTCCCGTTTTCGTGGGCCGCTAGGACTAACTAACACAGTAGGGGACTGAGAAATGGATCTGAATTTCACAGAAGAAGAGCAGGAATTTAGAAAAGAGGTACATGCGTGGATCGACGCCCATTTGCCGAAGGAGATCTCGCACAAGGTGCACAACGGACTGCAGCTATCCCGCACCGATATGCAGCGTTGGCACCAAATTCTGGGGAAAAAGGGTTGGCTGACGTATAAGTGGCCAGTCGAGTTCGGCGGCACGGGCTGGACACCAGTGCAGCGGCACATATTCGAGGAAGAGTGCGCGTTGGCAGGAGCACCGCGACTCGTGCCCTATGGGCCTGTCATGGTGGCACCAGTCATCATGGCATTTGGTAACGCTGAGCAACAGGCGCGCTTCTTGCCCGGCATTGTGACGGGCGATGTTTGGTGGAGCCAGGGTTACAGCGAGCCGGGATCGGGTTCCGACCTGGCTTCGCTCAAGACACGAGCGGAGCGAAAGGGAGACAAGTACATAGTCAATGGTCAAAAGATCTGGACCACGTTGGCTCAGTACGGGGAGTGGATTTTCTGTCTCGTCCGGACCAATACAGAAGGGAAGCCGCAGGCAGGGATCAGTTTCCTGCTCATTGACATGCGTTCGCCTGGCGTCACGGTTCGGCCCATTAAGCTGCTGGACGGCGAGTGCGAGGTCAATGAGGTCTGGTTCGACAATGTTGAGGTCCCCGTTGAGAACCTGATTGGCGAAGAAAATAAGGGCTGGACCTATGCCAAACACCTTCTCAGTCACGAACGCTCGAACATTGCAGAAGTCGGGCGTGCCAAGCGTGAGCTCCGACGCCTGAAGCGAATCGCGGCTGCAGAAGGCATGATGGACGACCCTCGTTTCAAAGACGAGGTTTCGAAGCTCGAGGTAGATATTATCGCGCTCGAAATGCTGGTTCTTCGCGTTATCTCGGCAGAAAAATCCGGGAAGAATCCATTGGATATCGCAGGCCTACTGAAAATCCGAGGCAGTGAGATTCAACAGCGCTACAGTGAATTGATGATGCTGGCTGCAGGTCCCTATAGCCTCCCATTTATTCAAGACGCTATGTTGACGGAGTGGGATGGCGAGTTCCCAGGTGGAGAGCGACGGAACGCTCCGCTTGCCGCGACATATTTTAATCTGCGGAAAACCACTATCTACGGTGGCTCCAATGAAGTGCAGCGTAACATTGTTTCGCAAGTGGTCCTCGGATAAAGGAGTAGAGCATGGATTTCGAATTCACTGACGACCAGGACCAACTGCGAGATGCAGTAAGAAAGTGGGTAAAGCGTAGCTATACGTTTGAGCACCGTCGCAGTTCCGAGAGCAGCGGCGGATTTTCCCCGGACGCGTATTCGGAGCTTGCGGAGCTTGGGCTGACTGGACTTTACGTCCCAGAAGAGTATGGCGGCGTCGGTATGGGGCCGGTCGACGTTATGGTGGTTATGGAGGAACTGGGGCGGGGCATCGTACTCGAACCGCTGGCGCAAGTTCTACTTGCGGGTGCAGTGCTGTCGAACTACGCCGAAGCAAGCGTACGTGCGGCGTGGCTGCCTACGATCGCTTCTGGAGAAAGTCTGGTCGTACTGGCCCAGCAGGAGCGCGCGAATCGTTATCGCATCGATACGTGCGAGACGCGAGCAGTCGAGACGGCGGAAGGTTGGGAGCTTACTGGGAGTAAGAGCCTCGTGCCGGTTGGCGATCATGCTGCTGCGTACATTGTACCCGCCATGATTGCTGACACTCTCGGAGCGTTCCTTGTGGAGCGCTCCGCCCCAGGTGTATTGGTACACCCTTATCAAACTGTCGACGGCTCGCGCGCCGCGGAGCTGACGTTGTCGAAGGCGCCGGGCACGCTAGTCACCCGCGAAGGCCAGGATTGCCTGTCGTATGCCGTGGATCTTGGCATTGCAATGACGTGTGCAGAGGCCGTGGGCGTGATGGACGTAACCCTGGAGGCTCTGGTGGATTACATGAAGACGCGCAAGCAGTTCGGCGTCGCTATCGCGAGCTTCCAAGCGTTGCGTCACCGCGTCGCAGATATGAAGATGAGTCTAGAGCTCGCGAGGTCTATGAGCTACTACGCCTCGCTCAACGTCAACGCGCCGGCGAACCAGAGACGTCGCGCCATGGCACAAGCGAAATATCAGTTGGGCGGGTCGATGCGATTCGTCGGCCAGCAGGCCGTGCAATTGCACGGTGGGATTGGAATGACGGATGAGTATATCGTCAGCCACTATTTTAGACGCCTTACCCAAATGGAATCGGTGTTCGGAGATACGCTGCATCATCTGGCGCAGATGTCGGACTCCATGCATCCCGAGCTTGACAAGGCTGCCTAAGGCGCCGCGAAGAGTAAGTGCTCGATGAATTGCGATGGCGGGTGACCCTCATCGTTTCCGGCAGCGCGGTGGTACATCCTCGCGCTGCTCATAGTATCGGACCGGGATAGTAGCGTAATTGATGCAGACGCAACTTCAGTCACGAAGCCAAGTCGGGATCCATGATATTTTTCTTCCAATTCCAATGAAAGTGACTTCGTTGAGTGGCGAGCAGATAATCATCCGACAAGGCTATTCACGCGTAATTAAAGAGGGGAAGTTCGTGAAGCTCCCCGCTTTTTCTCCTGCGAGTCTGTTCTTGGGCGGCTCTATTTTTAAGAGCTCGCATTGCAGCTTCGATCTGGATGTAACTAGTTATTCTGTGGTGCGTGATCAACCAATGCACGATCTGTGGGATTCCAGGCCGCTTTGGGAGGCAATTTCATTGTCGGTGTTTATGAATCCAAAGGAAGCTTGGAATATTGCAGATATAGCGGATAGTTTGCAGACAACATCCTCGAGAGTCAGGCGGACCCTCTTCAGCCAGGGCAATTGCTTCACGGAAATATGTAACACGCAGCGGCTTATGCGTTCGCTGTTCGAATTGGCAGGACTGGAAAGATCTATACCGGATATTTCGAACAGAATTGGGTGGAGCCAATCCTATGACTTTGAGTCATCTTTCTATAATAGATTTAAAGTTTCGGCAGATGTTATTTGCGGAATGAAATTTTATGCCCGCTAGGCGATCTATTTAGAGGAGCTCTACTGAACGTTTGCCAGCCATCAACCGCTTCGAAAGAGATGGGCGGCCGTTGGGCAGGCCGCCCTCTTTTGCGATGGAAGTACCATCCGCCCCAGCCTCGCGCGCGCAGGCTGCTCGTGCCGCCGTGATGCCGGCGGCCGTTGCCCCGATGACTACGATTTGCTTAGGGGAATCATCAGAGAGCCTCGTGAATCTCGATTGCCAACGCCGGACAGATCCCAGCAGCCAAGCGTGCAGATTTTGTATTGATCGGCCGACGGATCGGCATTCAAAAGAATGACGATTCCGTCATCCTTTTGGTCGAACAGATCCGGCGCATTGACGACGCATTGGCCGGAACCGCAGCATTTTTCGGGATAGATTGTGATTTTCATCGTGATTCGCCGTAGTGGATTTACCAGCTAACGGGCAGTGCCCTAACACCATACATGAGCGAATCGCTCTTGAACGCGAGGCTCTCGATGGGCACGGCCAGCCGAAGATTCGGCAGGCGCTTCAGTAGGGCGGTGAACATGATCTGCATTTCGACTCTGGCGAGAACTTGTCCCATGCACTGATGCGGGCCGTATCCGAATGCGATCTGTGTCCGGGCATCACGGCGGAGGTCAAAGACGTGGGGATCTTTGAACTGCTCCTGGTCGCGATTTGCGGAAATACTAAGCACGACAACGGGATCACCGGCTCGGATCAATTGCCCATTCACGACAACGTCCTCCAGTGCGACACGTCGCGTCCCGGACTGTATGACATCCAGGAAGCGTAGCATCTCCTCCACCGCGTTTGGAACGAGGCTTGGATTCTGGCGAAGCTCTTCCCAGATGTCCGGCCTCTGAAGTAGGAAGAGCACCCCCATCGACGTCGTATTTGCCGTCGTCTCGTGCCCGGCAATCAGCAGAAGCCTTCCAAGCGAGACCACGTCTGTTTCAGTGATATCGCCCTTCCGTACATGATTAACGATAAGGCGACTGAGGATGTCCTCCCCGGGGCTTTCGGATCTCTTCGCCACCAGTTCACGCAGGTATTCGCACAACGCTTGATTCGCGGCGCTAGCCTCTTCCCTCGTCGCGGTGCTCGACGTCATGATCATCGCCTGTTCTTGGAAGAAGTCGTGATCGTCGTATGGAACACCAAGCAACTCTGAGATAGCCAATGCTGGTGTCGCCAATGTAAAGGCGCTAACCAGGTCAGAAGGCTGCGGCCCCATCGCAAAATCTTCCAAGAGCTTGTCCACGATGGCCTGAAGTCGCGGCCGCAGATTCTCGATCTTTCGGATCGTGAATTCGCTGGTCAGCATCCGCCGTTGCTCTGAATGCTTGGGTTCATCCATGGTAATGAAGGTCCGGTTACTACTCCGAACAACCTTTACTGCGGCGCTGGAAGAGGGAAATCCCGGATGTGAGACGTCGGAGCTAAAGCGAGAGTCCGACAAGACAGCGCGAACATCGTCATAACGCGTGACAAGCCAAGCGATCTTTCCGTCCCAAAGCTTACCTTGTGCCAATTCGCCCTTCTGTTGCATCTGGAAGAACACCGGCGGCGGCGCCAAGGGATCTACGCGCTTAGGGGGGAAATCTGGGATTCCGCCGCTGTCGCCCTCAGCGTGAAAAGGACACGCTGATTTCGGCTCGTTCGCAGCCGCATCAAAAGGACAGCGCCCTTCTACCGCGGAAGATGGGTTGGAGGAAGGGGTGGGAGCAGGCGACTCCGTCATGGAAATATCTCCGAGGGCGATTGGTGGCTAATGTTAGGTAGCCTACCTATGTGGCGCAAAGGGGGGTTTACCCTCAACAACAGAATCGAAGGTCGACCCGTAGACATCAGAAGAAAGCGGAGAACCCATATGTGGCGATATGCCCGCCGACGTTGGAGTGCTTGCCCGCCCGCAACACCATCGCCATGGCATTCCAGCGCGCCATGGCGGCCAGTCGGCGCTCGATCGAGGTGTCGCCTGGGTACGGCTGCTCGCCCGATTCGGCAATCGTATTGACGTAGGGCGTCGTGATTGCGCCATGGAAATCCCCGTGTCGGGCCGCGTCCGATTCATGCAGGCGGCCGATCAGGTAGTGGGCGCGTTCGCGGCCTTCCACTTCGGTCACGGCGGCCAGGGCCTCAATCCATTCCTGGGTTTCCTGCGGGTCCACATCCAGCGGCAATACGTGTAGCGGCAACACCGGGGCATTCATCTCTGTCTCCATGGGATTGACGGGGCTTCGGTTCGCATCAGGCCCGGTCGGATAGGCGTGGCCATTGCGCTTCAAATAAATTGCAGTTGCAATCGTCTGGGCATTGTGAGCGCTCTGCGGCATAATTGCAACTGCAACTATTGGAGATACCATGTCGACTGAGAAGCCGGATTTGTGGTTTTCGTTTGTACGGTCGCACCGGGCCTTGATACGTGAGGTGGATCGGCGTCTTGCCGAGGCTGGACTGCCTGTCTACGCGTGGTACGACGTGCTGTGGGGGATTGAAAGCGGGCCGGAGGAAAGCCGCCGGATGCATGAGCTGGCCGATGTGCTTGCCATCGAGCGGTACAACCTGACTCGCCTGATTGACCGGCTGGAGCGTGAAGAGCTGGTGACCCGTATCCGGTCAGAGGAAGACGGCCGCGCCGCGTTCGTGTCCGTCACACGGCAAGGTAAGGCCTTGCGCAAGAAGATGTGGGGCATCTACGAGGCGGCGGTCAAAGAACTGTTTCTGGCCGAGTTCCGGCCGGAAGACATCGGGCGATTTTCTCGTGCGCTGGATGCGGCGGCAGCCAAAGCGGGGTGGCCGAAATAGGTTCGAACTCCCTTTTCGTGCGGTGACGCTTCTGGCTCGCGCCGGAGGGGACGAATGTGTCCGCTTTTTGGGACACGTTCGACTTAGTTGGCAACGGCGGTACCCTGACGCCTCAATCAAAGGTCAGTGGCATGACCGGCGCTTACCGGCCCACCCTAAGCGGACATCAGGATGGAGCAGAGACTGATATCCATTAGGCGCCCCGCATGACTGAAGAATTCCCTCAGAACGTTGTCTGCAACGCTTCATTTAATAGCTGGACAACGTATGCTTCGACCGCTTTGTGCCCGGTGAGGGCCTAGCTAGAGCGACGGCTGAGTTCCGTCCGTAGCGACAAAACGTAGTTTGGCTCACCAACTATTGGGGCGGCGCCGTACTTTCGCGAACTACAAGGTCAGGCTCGAACTCGGTCTGAATGCGTTTGGACCCGCCTTCAATCTGATCAACCAGGTTACGAGAAGTAAGTTCGCCAATCAGAACGGGATTCGAGTGTACGGTCGTGAGTGCGGGCGTCATCAGTTCCGCCATCTGCCAGTCGCCGAAGCCTGTAACTGAGATGTCGCTCGGAACCGATAGTCCCAATGTGCGGCACTCCGCGATCGCTGCCACAGCAACGAAGTCATTGATGCATATCAGGGCAGTCGGCTGTTCCTGATGCGGCAGCGAGTCATTACGCTCGAGACAGGTCCGAACCGCTTGCCGGACGGCAGATGCTTCGTACGGTGTCGGGAGAATGCGGTCGTCGGGTATCGAAATGCCGTTCTCACTGAGGACGTCTTGGATGCCCAGAAGTCGTTGAGAGGAGAGAAATTGAGTCTCTAGTGGCCCTGGGAGGACGGCAAACTTTCGATGTCCCTGTTTGACCAAATAGCTCGTCAACCTGCGCATCGCCAAGCGATTGTCATATCCCACCGTGGGATGCATACCCTCACGATCGACGGCCCACATTAGGACATACGGAATGGCATGCTTGTGGATTAGCGAGAAGACGTCAGGGTGATGCTGTGACCCGATAATGGCGATTCCGTCGACTCTGCGCTCCAAAAGCGCGCGCGCGCAGCGTAGTTCTGTCTCACTGTCGTCCCGGTGGCACGTCAATAAAACGGTGTATCCGAGCCGATCGAGCTGCGCCTCTAAGGTATCGACCGCTTTCGCGTAAAGCTCGTTCATCAGTGTCGGCGCAATGATGCCGACCGATCGCGTGCGCCCTTGACGCAGGTCCCGAGCCGAGGAAGACGGGACGTAGTTGAGGCTTGCGATGGCGTTCTGCACGCGCTCCAGCGTGTCAGGTCGCAGCCGATCCGGCGATGTCAGTGCACGGGAGACTGTTGCCGAGGAAACGCCGGCGAGGAGGGCGACTTGCTTGACATTCACCATATCGGATCAGCGGTTATCTTCAGCCTGGGATATCGGCCGACTGCCGTCATTGTAACGACCTTGGTAGTCCACAGGCAGTTTCCGTCGTCGGGGGGTATCCCGACGACGGACCGGCATTCCCGGTGAGGGCTAGTCGAGCCGGACCTTTGCTGAATCAGCCACGCGCTTCCATTTCGTAACTTCGGTGCGCAGAAACGCATCGAATGCTTCCGGGGTGCCGCCTGCGATCTGCGCGCCTTGAGCCATCAGCTTGTCGCGGACCTCCGGATCCTGAAGGGCTTTGTTGAACTGGCTGTTCATCTTAGCAACGATGGCTGGTGAGGTCCCGGTCGGCACCATAAATCCACCCCAAGAAACGGCTTCGTATCCGCTTATCCCGAGCGCTTCATCTACCGTCGGCACATCGGGCAGTGCCGGCAATCGAGTCTTGCTCGTGACCGCAAGAGCCCTGAGTTTTCCACTCTTGACATGTGGCATTCCAGCAAGCGCGGTGGGAAGGGCAACATTGATCTGCTGACCGAGCACGTCTGTGAGCGAAGGCGCGTCTCCCTTATAGGGAACGTGGTTCATCTTGACGCCAGCCATGGTACTAAGGAGTTCCCCGGCCAGATGGCTGCCCGAACCGTTGCCTGCAGATCCAAAGGTAATCTGTCCTGGCTTGGCCTTTGCTAATGAGACCAGTTGGCGCAGGTCCTTCACCGGCGAATTTGCTGCCGTGACGATAATGAGCGGCACCTTTGTCACCAAGACAACTGGCGTAAAGTCTTTCAGCGTGTCATAAGGAAGTCTCCCGTATACGGCCGGGTTGATGGCATTCGGCCCAAGGTTGGCCATCAGCACGGTGTAGCCGTCAGGCTGCGCCTTCGCAACGGCTTCATTAGCGATGATGCCGTTTGCGCCAGGCCGGTTCTCCACAACAACAGACTCTCCCCATGCCTGGCTAAGCTTAGCGCTTAGGAGCCTGGCGGTCACGTCTGAGGCGCCGCCAGGGGGATATGGAAGAACGACCCGAATCGGCTGGACCGGCCATTCCTTAGCGTGGGCGGCGGCCAGACCGATGGTCAGTGTCACTCCGCAAACGGCTAATGCCCCCGCAATTCGTAGCAATCGATGCATGTCTGTCTCCTTTGAACGTGATCTTTATGGTGATCACTGTGGTCGGGCGGATTACACGTCAGATCGTCCCATCGCGGCGCATTGCCTCAATTTGCTCCACAGACTTCCCGAGCTCATTTTTCAGGATGGTTTCAGTGTGTTCGCCCAGCGCTGGGGGCGCGCGAAGGTAGTCGATACTGCTGCGAGAGAACTTGATAGGGTTCGCAACCTGGGGCGCGCTTGCACCGCTGCTGTGGGGCAAAGAGAAAACCATTTCACGCGCCCGGATATGGGGATCCTCCAGTGCTTCTGGAATGCTCTGGATCGGGCCACAAGGTACGCCGACCGATTCCAGCAGTTTGAGCCACGTGTCTCTCTCTTCTTCTTCAAAGCGAGCCGAGAGCACCTCCACAAGACTTTCACGGTTCTTTAGACGATCCGCATTGCGTCGATAGCGGTCATCATCCGGAAGATTGATTAAACCCAGCGCTTCGCACATGGCTCGGAACTGCCGGTCATTACCGACTGCTACGATCAGAGAGCCATCGCTTGCAGGGAATGACTGATAAGGTGCGAGATTGGGGTGCGCGTTGCCCCAACGACGCGGGTGGCTCCCGCCCACCAAATAGTTCGAGGCCTGGTTTGCCAGCCACGCCACCTGCGTATCCAGCAGGCTCATATCGATGTACTGCCCGCGGCCACTGCCGACTCGCTCAAATAGCGCGCTGACAATTGCAACGCTTGCATACATGCCAGTCATCAAGTCCGATATGGGCACCCCGCATTTTTGCGGGCCGCCACCGGGGACGCCGTCGCGCTCGCCTGTGATGCTCATCAGCCCGCCCATGGCTTGCACCACGAAATCGTATCCAGCCCGCTTGCGGTATGGGCCCGTCTGCCCGAAGCCGGTGATGGAGCAGTAGACGAGCCGAGGATTGATCTCACTCAGGGTCTTGAAGTCCAACCCGTAACGTTGCATATCGCCGAACTTGTAGTTCTCAACGAAGACGTCGCAATCTTTGACTAGCTCGTGCAGCAAATCCTGACCGACCTTGCTGCTGACATCCAGAGTGATCGAACGCTTCCCGCGATTGGCGCAAAGGAAGTACGCCGACTCTTCCGTCGTCGTGCCATCCTCACGAGTAAGGAACGGCGGGCCCCAAGCTCGCGTGTCATCGCCGGTGCCGGGACGCTCAACCTTCATCACGTCAGCGCCCAGGTCGGACAATAGTTGCGTGCTCCAGGGTCCAGCAAGGATCCGGCTCAAGTCTAGGACCTTGATACCTGCAAGGGGGCCTGCCATATCTCCTACTCCTCTTTTTTGAGTTTCTAACTAATTAGCTCGGGTCGAACAGCACGCCAGGGTTCAAGACCTGGTGCGGATCAAAGGCCTGCTTGGCGGCCTTTAGCGCGGTGCAGAACAGCTCCGGCCGTTCCTTGTCGTACCAAGGGCGATGGTCCCGACCAAGCGCATGGTGGTGGGTCACCGTACCGCCTGCGTC
Organism: Cupriavidus sp. SZY C1; assembly: GCF_032190535.1. NCBI lineage: Bacteria > Pseudomonadati > Pseudomonadota > Betaproteobacteria > Burkholderiales > Burkholderiaceae > Cupriavidus > Cupriavidus sp. SZY C1. Next base: position 289,503 of record NZ_JAUANU010000004.1, on the reverse strand, counting down.
CACCATGGCTTGCTCTCCAATGCGTTTGATCGCTTGGAACTGCTCGGGCAATCGAGCCTTATCGCCATAGGCAAACCACGTGAAATATGGCGCAGGGCCATCAGGGTAGAGGTGGGTAAAGCGGCAAGTCACCGAACCCGGGCGGCCGGTAACTTCGCGAATGGCCCGATGCGTTTCTGCCTTGACGTGCGCGTGAAGAGCGGCGAACTTGTCCCACGTGCACGCGGTTTCCATGGTCTCGCGCATGACGCCGCGAGCAATGGCGTACTCGCGCAGGTATGGGCCGCGCAGGAACTTGTTTCGCCAGCTCGATGTCGCAGCGTCCGCACCACCTTGGTTTCCGCTGACCGGATCATCGTCCCATTCGCCGCCGCACTCCGCGCAAATTTCCAGTGCTCGCTTCAGGCGTGCCTCGACCGGGTGGTCGGCGGACTCGAATCCCAGCACGAGAATGTCATAGCTGCCGTCGCTCGAACCCGTGTACAAGGCTTCTTCGCGTTCCACAAGGCGGGCATTGGCAGGGTTCAGTCCAGATTGAGACAGTACCCGTGTGGCCTCGACAGCGCGCGCATAGTCACGGAAACGTACGGTCACCTGCTTGCGGAAGACCGGCCGGCGGTGAAGCTTGACCCACGCCTCGGTAATGATGCCCAGTGCGCCTTCGGAGCCGAGGAAAAGTCGATCCGGATTGGGTCCCGAACCCGATACCGGGAAACGTCGGGATTCAATGGCACCCTGGGGCGTTACCACTCGCATGCTCTCGACGTGGTCGTCGATCTGAGTGAACGCGGTCGCAAAGTGGCCTGCTGCTCGCGTTGCGATCCAACCCCCCAGTGACGAGAACTCCCACGCTTGCAGGAAGAATCGCATGGTCAGGCCGGTGGGCTTGAGCTGTCGTTCCAGCTCCGGGCCAAGGACGCCCGCTTGAATGCGCGCGGCCTGCGATGTTTGGTCTACCTCCAGCACTTTGTTGAAGTGCTTCATGTCGATGGACACCACGCCACGGTAACGATCGTGCTCGGGCGGATTCACGCCGGCCACGACGCTGGTGCCGCCGCCGTACGGAACTGCAGCAACGTTCTGGCGCCCGCACCAGTCGAACAGGTCCACGATGTCCTGCTCAGTGCGCGGGTAGGCGATGACGTCCGGCGGGTTGGAAAATTCCCGGCGCATTGCGCGCGCAACATCCATGGTGCCCGCGCCGTAGGTGTGATACAGGCGGTCGTAATGATCGCTTGTGCAGATTTCGCGAAGCGACGCGGGCAGCTGTACGCGAGGTTTGCGCAGCGAAATTTCTTCGGGCGTCGGAAAAGGTGTCGCTTCGAAGTGCTCGACACCCAGCAAGCGTGTCCACGCTGCCTCGAACTCCCGGATTTCGTCCGGCGTGACGGTGTCACCCTCATAGCCCCACCCGTAAAACTTACGACGACGTTCCTGCATTGTTGCCTCCTGTGTGATGTGGTAATCGATTACATACGTTACGGTAACCTGCATCAGAGACTGTAAATAACCAATGCCAGTACGGTGATGAGGCGAAAACAGCACTGCGTGCAATCGATTACATAAGTTTAGATTGGTGCGGCATAATGTCAAGCAGTTAACGCAGTCGCGGCCATGGGTTGGAGCAGGAGTCGACGAAGAGATCGGATCGCTAAGAGACCTTCCCGCGGCGAGGTCACTGTGGGTTGGAGAGCGACTTACTTGGTGGTCTTCCCTTGCAGGGCGTCACGTACGTCCTTGCCTGAGGACCCAGTGAGTCGATCCTGAGCAAGCAATCTGGGGGCGCTTGCTCGTTGCAGCGTTGGCATGGTGCTCGAGCGACAGAGCAGCAAGAAGTGTGGCCGCTCCCTAGGCCTCAAGCGATGACATGCGGCATATCCGCCCTGGGTAGCCCACCAAACGGAGAGAAGATATGGCCCTGCAACACATCCCGCCCATTCAATGTCTTGTCACCTTCGAGACGGTTGCAAGGCTTCGGAGCGCCACACGTGCCGCCGACGAGTTGTGTGTAACAACCAGCGCCGTGAGTCATCGAATCCGCCAGCTTGAATCTCACCTCGGTGTTGAACTCTTCGGGCGGAGTGACTTCACGCTTTCTGCACATGGTGCAGCGTACCTGGCGAATGTCCGAAGCGGCCTCGCTGCGCTACAGCAGATGCCGGTCAAAAATGGAAAAGCCTCTTCCACGCGACTGCGGGTCGCGGTGACCCCAACTTTCTCCAGGCAGTTCCTGATGCCCAAACTGGAACTGTTCCGCAACAAGTATCCGGACATCGACCTTATCTTGCAGGTCTCCATCCCATTCCTGGACGTCACAGCCGAGCCATCCGATTTGGAAATCCGGTACGGCGCCGGCGGATATGCGGACGTCGATCATCGCGTCGTTCTCTCGGAGGAGGTGGCGCCGGCTTGCAGCCCTACCTATCTCAACGAGTTCGGCCCCTTCGAAGGCTTCGAAATGGCGGGTGAAATCGACCAGGCGCGTCTGATACGTAGCCCGCTTGAGCCTTGGACGACATGGTTCTCCTCATGTGGATTGACGAGAACGGAGCCGCATGTGGGCGCTCAATTCAACGATCTAGGGCTTCTCTATGACGCAGCCGCGTGCGGGTTCGGCGTGGCACTAGTGAGGACCCGTATGGCGCAGTCATGGCTAGAGGGGGGGCGACTCATCCGCATATCGGATCGATCCGTGCCTTCACCGATGGCGCACTACTTATGCTGGGAACCTGGGGCCCTGGAGAGATGGGAGTGCGCCGCCTTTATGGAGTGGCTCACCGACTCGCTAAGTTGAGCGGCCCAAACACGGCAATCAAGTTTTCTGCAACTCAACCGCAAATAACTCTCAACCTGCTATATCGCGTGATTGTCTACAGTCAAGTCATGGCGTCTCGTCGACGCCTTTGACAGAAGTGTATTAGAACCTCCCCACACAATGCATCGCATTCATCGCTCAACGTTTGAGCCTCAGCGCCCGGAAGCAACGCTCCGCCTTGGAGCTGCAGCATCCGTCCAGGCTGATTGCGCGGTTCGCCGGCTCGCTACGGTCGCGCCGTCGCTCCGCACTGATTATCCAATAGACCGGCACAGCACGACGCAGCTTCATCGCACCAGGAGGGCAAAGTCATGAATGCGACGCGTGACGGCTGGTTGGCACATCCTACTGACGCTGAGCGGAGGGAAGCCCGGCGTGCGGAAGTGGTTTCCGCGCTAGAAGGCGTGCTGCCTAGGGACCTTATCCTGTCGCAGCGCGAGGACACCCAGCCATTTGAATGCGATGGCCTTACGGCCTATCGGGCGCAGCCGCTCGTCGTGGTGCTTCCCGAAACAGAAGAGCAGGTTGTTGCCATTCTGCGAACGTGCAAGACGCTCGGTGCGCCCGTCGTGGCTCGGGGCGCAGGCACGGGATTGTCAGGCGGTGCGCTCCCACATGAGATGGGCGTGCTCCTTTCGCTCGCTCGTTTTAACCGGATCGTCAGGGTAGATCCTGTGAGTTGTACCGCAGTGGTCCAATGCGGTGTACGCAACGCCGCAATCAGTGAGGCAGCCGCTACGTATGGGCTGTACTACGCCCCCGATCCGTCCAGCCAGATTGCCTGCACGATCGGTGGAAACGTGGCCGAGAATTCCGGAGGCGTCCATTGCCTCAAGTACGGACTCACGTTGCAGAACGTAATGAAAGTACGGGGATACACCATTCAGGGCGAGGCGATAGAGTTTGGATCGGAAGCCCTTGATGTCCCTGGGCTCGATTTGCTCGGCGTCGTTGTAGGCAGTGAAGGGATGCTCGCAGTGACATTGGAAGTCACCGTCAAGTTAATTCCTAAGCCAGAACTTGCGCGATGCATCGTTGCAAGCTTCGACACCGTCGAAGCCGCTGGTGACGCCGTAGCCAACGTCATCGCGGCCGGCATCATCCCAGCCGGCCTGGAACTGATGGACAAGCCGATGACCGCCGCCGTAGAGGACTTCGTGCATGCTGGCTATGACCTGGACGCGGCCGCAATCCTATTGTGCGAGAGTGATGGGACGGCGTTGGAGGTCGAGGACGAGATTGTGAAGATGAATGCCGTCCTCACCGCCAGCGGGGCCACTCGTCTTGAAGCAAGTCAGGACGAGGCGCAGCGTCTTCGTTTCTGGAGCGGGCGAAAGAATGCATTTCCCGCGACGGGGCGCATGAGCCCGGATTACCTGTGCATGGATTCCACGATTCCTCGCAAGAGTCTCGCTGCGATCCTTCGAGCAATCAGCGAGATGGAGGTGCGCTATGGGCTTCGCTGCGTGAACGTGTTCCACGCCGGCGACGGGAATCTACATCCGCTGATCCTTTTCGACGCCAACAATCCCGAAGAACTGCACCAGGCGGAGCAATTCGGCGCTGAGATTCTGGAAACAAGCGTCACGCTTGGCGGGACGGTGACCGGAGAGCACGGTGTGGGCGTGGAGAAGCTGAACTCAATGTGCGTTCAGTTCTCAGGCGCAGAGCGAGAACAAATGTTTGCGCTGAAACGTGCATTCGATCCGCAATCGCTCTTGAATCCTGGGAAGGTAATTCCGACGCTGCATCGATGTGCCGAATATGGTCGCATGACTGTTCGGCGTGGGATGCTGCCGCATCCAGAAATCCCGAGGTTCTAGAATGACGACGATCCCCACGGAAGTGTCTCATCTGATTGAGACAGTCCTGCATGCAAGAAAAACGAAGACCTCTCTCAACATCGTTGGCGGCGGTACGAAATGCTTCTACGGTGAAGAGCCGTCGGGTGAACCGTGTGATGTCCGGCGCCTCAGCGGAATTTGCAGCTATGAACCGTCTGAGCTGGTTGTCACCGCTCGTGCAGGCACACCGCTAGAAGAACTTGAGGCCGTGCTGGCCGAGCACAATCAGTACCTTGCCTTTGAGCCGCCACGCTTTGCTAAAGGAAGTACTGTCGGAGGAGCGGTCGCGGCAGGTCTGAGCGGGCCAGCACGCGTCGGGGTAGGGTCCATTCGGGACTTCGTTCTCGGCGCGACCATGATTAACGGCAAAGGCGAGCTTCTGACATTCGGCGGGCAAGTGATGAAGAACGTTGCCGGTTATGACGTTTCGCGTCTCCTGGCGGGCTCAATGGGAACACTCGGTGTTATCTGTGAGGTCTCGCTGAAGGTTCTGCCCATTCATTCATCGAGGATCACCCTGTTCATTGAACGCGACGAAGCAGGGGCGTTGTCTCTCTTAAACGGGCTGACTCGGCAAGCATTGCCAGTCAATGCGAGTGCCTGGCACGACGGAAAGCTGTTCCTCCGACTGAGTGGTGCAGCCTCTGCTGTCACGGAAGCCAGAAAGCGTTTGGGCGGGACTGAGCTGGAACCAGACGAAGCGTTGTCCTGGTGGGATGCCGTCCGCGACCACCGCCACGACTTCTTTTCACAGAGCGACGCGCCTCTCTGGCGTGTTTCCGTTCCGGCAGTCTCCCAACCCTTCTTGGCCGCGAATCAGCTTATTGAATGGGGTGGTGCATTGAGATGGCTATACACCGACGATCCCATCGAGGACGTTCGGGAAATGGCGTCATCGCTTGGTGGTCACGCCACGCTGTTCAGGGATCCGCATCATAGGAGCGGCGTGTTCACGCCACCGAGCGATGCGCTCTTCGAGATTCATCGCAATCTCAAGCAAGCGTTTGATCCCGATGGCATCTTCAATGTTGGTCGACTCTACCCCGGCCTGTAAGGGGCTCCATATGCAGACAAAACTAAGTCATGAGTTTGCCAACACTCCAGAAGGGGCGGAGGCCGAAGAGATTCTGCGCAAGTGCGTGCATTGCGGCTTTTGTACGGCAACGTGTCCGACTTACCTGCTTCTGGGCGATGAACGTAACGGACCCCGGGGACGCATCTACTTGATGAAGCAGTTGCTTGAGGGGGAAGAGGTCACAGCAAGCACCCAACAGAATCTAGACCGCTGCTTGACGTGCCGGAACTGTGAAAGCACCTGTCCCAGCGGTGTCGAGTACGGCAAGCTAGTTCACATTGGGCGGAAGCTAGTCGATGAGCGAATTCCTCGTCCGCCAAAAGACCGCGCGGTGCGTTGGCTGCTGCGTGAGGGGCTAACTTCGCCATTGTTCTTGCCGGCCATGAAGATTGGCCGAATGGTTCGGCCGCTACTTCCTTCCAAGCTCGCCAACAAGCTTACGCCGAGCAGACCTGCGGGTCAGCGCCCAACGCGCCGCCACGCCAGGAAAGTGCTCATGCTCGAAGGTTGTGTGCAGCCGGCGATGATGCCGAACATCAATTCTGCGACCGCGCGGGTACTCGATGCAGCCGACTTTCAGGTTGTAAGTGTTCCTCGAGCCGGTTGCTGTGGCGCGATCCGGCTGCACACCGGAGATCACAAGGGCGGCCTCGATGATATGCGCAGAAACATCGACGCCTGGTGGCCGGCGATTTCCAGCGGTGAAGTCGAGGCAATTGTCATGAACGCGTCCGGCTGCGGCGCGACCGTGAAGGACTACGCCGACTTGCTAAAGCATGACGCGGAGTACGCCGAGAAGGCAGCTCGGGTTAGCGAGTTGACCCGCGACCTGAGCGAATTGCTTCCTGAACTTCTGCCAAGACTGCGCGGCAAAGTCAAAGCGTGCGACAAGCCGGCCTTGGCGTTCCATCCGCCGTGCACGCTGCAACACGGCCAGAAGCTGCGGGGAGTGGTGGAGGAGCATCTGGGACAGTTGGGCTTTTCCGTTCATCGTGCCAGCGTGGAGAGTCACCTTTGTTGCGGCTCAGCCGGCACCTACTCCGTTCTGCAGCCCGAAATTTCACTCCAGCTCAGAGACCGCAAGATCGAGCATCTGAGCGAGAAGCAACCTGACTGCATCGTGTCCGCGAACATCGGTTGCATCCAGCATTTGCAAAGTGGAACGCCCACGCCAGTAAAGCACTGGATCGAGGTACTGGATGATGCAATCGAGCCGGCAGTCCAACCAGAGGAACAAGTATTTATCTAGCGGCAGGGCAAGAAACGGCGTCGAAGTCGGCACGGGCTGCGAGAGCGGCCCATGCAGTAGTGTTTCGCCTCCTGCAAGTAACGCGGTCGGCGAAAAGTTAGTCACATCAAGATAAGAGGAGCATTTTGTGGCGATCTATCGAATTGGAGAGAAAGAACCGACAATTCATCCGAGCTCGTATGTATCCGAGCATGCGGTAATCATCGGCGACGTGGAAATCGCCGAAGACGTGTCCATCTGGCCCGGCGCTGTGATCCGCGGCGACAATGAAAAGATCACGATTAGGCGAGGCGTGAACGTCCAGGAGGGGGCTGTGTTGCACACCGATCCTGGCTTTCCCGTCGAGGTAGGCGAGATGGTCTCCATTGGACACCAGGCGATGCTTCACGGTTGCAAGGTCGGAGCACGTAGTCTGGTCGGCATTCAGGCTGTGATCCTGAATGGATCCGAACTCGGACAACAATGCCTCGTGGGGGCCGGATCCTTGATCGGCGAGCGCAAGAACTTCCCGGCAGGAGGCTTGGTCATGGGCACACCTGCAAAGCAGGTACGTGAACTAACGGAGGAAGTCAAAGCTGCGATCGAGAAGAACGCTGACGACTACATTAACAAGGCGAAGACGTACAAGAAGGACCTGGTCAAGCTGAGTTAGCAAGCTCCGCGCGTCGGCGGATCAAGCGTCGACGCCTTGAGACGAGAGCGCCAGCCAGCGCCTCGTCTCGTCATCCCTCTCCATCAAGATTGGTGCTCCGGCCATCGCGAACGAACGCGACAAGGCCCGGCCTTGAGTTGCTACCCGGCCACAGGCACAGAACCCCTTCACGCGCCGCCGCTGTCTGCGTGGTCGCTACCCTCACCAGTCGGACCATATCGACTCGGTGCCTCCAGGTACTTCGCGCGATCATTCTTCACTGAATCGTTATATCATCTGCTCAGTGATTGCCCCCTTTTTGTAGACATGACAGAACCTACGGTTGAAATGCTTGCGGACGAACTTAGACCCCGCTTGATGCGGATCGTTGTAGCGCTGCGGCGGGAAATGAGAGCGGCGCACGTGCCCCCCGCGCAGAGCGCTGTTCTTAGTGCATTGCTCGTAAGAGGGCCGATGCGAGTTAGCGATCTGGCCAGGAATGAAGGCGTCAGATTGCCTACGATGACGCAGATTGTCGGGCGGATGGTCGACGCCGAGTTAATCGCGCGCTCCGCACCCGTCGGCTCGTACAACAACATGATTCAGATTACTGATGAAGGCCGGGCTGTGGCCGGCAAATTGGCCGCACAGCGGACGGCGGCACTGGGCAAGCGCATGGAGGGATTGACGCCCGAGGAGTTGCAGACGGTGATCGCGATGTTCCCCATCATCGATAAGATGTTCAAAAGAGAACCGTGGCTGGACCACGAGTAATACCAACGAAATCTTCCTGGAAGACGACACGATTCGAGAAGGCTTATCGCTAGCCGGCCGCGCTTGCGCTGCAACTGCGGAGCCATGCAGGGAGTTGTCAGAGTCGCCGAGAGCAACCGCATCGCCCAATATGGGGCGCACTGCCGCGACCTATACGCTAATAAAAAAGGCGCCTAACACTCACTTAGGCGCCAAAACCTGACTGGGAACGTAGCTTCGGGGGAAAGGGCGACGTATCGCCCTTTGCGGCCCCCGATCTACACTTGAGTTACAAATTTCGTGACGAGATAGCCGTCGAACGTCTCGGTCCCACCCTCACTCCCGATACCGCTATCTTTAATGCCTCCAAACGGTGTTTCGGCGAGAGCGCTTCCAAAGTGGTTGATGTTGACCATGCCGGCCTCAAGGCGGGTAGAGACAGCATGCGCTGTCTTCGCTGACTCGGTAAACACGTAAGACGACAGGCCGTAAGTCAGTTTGTTCGCCCGTGCCAGCACCTCATCCAGATCGTCGAACGCTACAACCGGGGCGACAGGGCCGAATGGCTCGCAAGTCATGAGCATGGAGTCGTCTGAAATGTCTATAACGACGCTGGGCGCGAAGAAATGTCCTGTGTCGCTGCACCTGGTCCCTCCCACGACAACCTTTCCGCCGCGCGCTTTGGAGTCGGCAATCAACCCTTCCATTGCAGCAACACGGCGTTGGTTTGCGAGCGGTCCCATCTGTGTCGAGCTGTCTATACCGTTGCCGACCCGCACTGCGCCAATGACGTCCGTAAAACGCCTGAGGAACCTATCGTAAGCCCCGCGCTGGACGAAGAAGCGGGAGGGCGAGACGCATACCTGACCAGCGTTTCGCAGCTTGTAGTTTGCAAGCATCTCGGCGGCGGTATGGACATCCGCATCGTCGAAGACGATTGCAGGGGAGTGACCACCAAGCTCCATAGTGATTCGCTTCATATGGGATCCTGCTAGAGCTGCTAGTTGTTTGCCAACAGCAGTGGACCCCGTAAAGGAGATCTTCTGGACCAGCGGAGATGCAATGAGGTGTGCTGACACCTCCGCCGGGACGCCAAATACAATGTTTAAGCAACCAGGAGGAAGGCCCGCATCATGGAACAGTTGAGCGATCGCCAGCACGGCACTCGGTGTCTCTTCTGGTCCCTTCAGAATGATCGTACAGCCTGCGCCAAGCGCGGCAGAGATTTTCCGGATCGCCTGATTGAAGGGAAAATTCCAAGGGGTGAAGGCTGCGCAGACTCCGACCGGCTGACGTAGCACGAGCTGGCGGACGTTAGGGTTGCGGCTGGGGATCACGCGGCCGTAGATCCGCCGAGCCTCTTCTGCATGCCAGTCCGCATGCTCTGCACAAACCGTTACTTCGCCCACGGCTTCGTGCAGAGGCTTCCCCTGGTCAATGGTCATGTTGCGGCCGATTTCCGGCGCCCTTTGACGGGCGAGCTCCGCAACTTTACGCAAGATTGCACTGCGTTCCAAAGGCGATGAGTCGCGCCACGTCAGGAAAGCTCGATGAGCCGCCTCGACGGCGGTGTCGAGGTCCTCGCGGGTGGCGAGCGGCAGTCGCCCAACGACCTCCTCCGTCGCAGGATTGACTACGTCCTGGTGTCGCCGGCCTTCAATGCCGAGAAATTCGCCATTGATGTAAAGGGATAATTCTGGATACACAGCGTGTACTCCAATGACTAAGAGGTTAGCTACGAAATTCTGTGCTTGTGACGGAGGTCGATCTATTCGAGCTTAAAATCACCGACCTTAATTACTGCATCAATGCTCTTCTTGCGCTGCTTAAGGTAGCCCTCGAAATCCTCCGGGGACTGCGTAATGACTTCCATTCCAGTGCCTTGCATCCGCGTGCGAAGCTCGCCGTTCTTCAAAATCGTAGCGACATCGCTCTGCATTTTTTTGATTGCGTTCTGGGGCATCTTGGCAGGCGCATACAGGGCGATGGTTCCCGTAAGCTGGACGTCAATCCCCGCTTCCTTGAATGTAGGGACGTTTGGCAGCATAGGCGAGCGTTCTGGCGTCGACACGGCAAAGGCCTTCACTTTTCCAGCCTTAACGAGTTGCGCGATCGGTGCCATATCGATCATGAGCATATCGATCTCGCCTGAAACGATAGCGGGGACACTTTGCCCAGCACTCTTGTAGCCGACTGGGGTCATCTTTACCCCGGTCTTTTGCGCGAACTCCTCCATACCGACACGCATGCCCAAGTTGGCCCATCCGTACGTGAACTTCCCGTTGGCCGCACGAGCTGCCTTAATGAGGTCAGCGAGGTTGTTGTATGGCGCGGAAGCCGGGGTCACCACAACGAGTGGGGTTGCGGCTAGCCCGCTCACAAGGGTGAGTTCCTTGGTGGGATCGACAGCAACAGTGGGGCGCAAGTTTGCGTCGATGATCAACGTGGACGGGGGCATGACCAGAAGGATCGAACCGTCCGGTTCAGCTCGCGCGACAGCCTTGCTGGCGATCGCCCCGTTTGCGCCTGGCCGATTTTCGACGATTACGGGCCGATTCCAGATTTTTGCCAGCTCTTCGCCAACTGCGCGTGCAACTACGTCGGTGCCACCGCCCGGTCCGTAGCCAACAAAGAGCCGGACCGGCAACGGGCCAGATTGCTGGGCGTACAGGATGGAGGGCAGGGCCAGGGAGCAGAGTAGGACTGCTCTGCGGATAGCCGAAGCGGGTTTTGTCATGTTGTCTCCTCTTTTATTATGAAATACAGCCTTAACCTGCTACCGCAGCTGGAGCGTGGCTCTTCGTCCACTCCTCCTTCAACAGCTTGATGTGCTCACGCGCTTTTCTACTGGCGTTCCAACTAAGAACGCCCATCAAAACGTCTCCCTGGTAGTAGCGAAAGATGCAGGAGTCGTCTTTCAGTTGATCCCCTTCGACAACTTCAACGGTGTATTGAGGGCCGATGCGTCCGTAGCTGTGGATTTGGACCTGGTACTGATCCGACCAGAAGAACGGCAGCGGAGCGTATTCAACGCGAGAGCCGAGCATGTTCTTTGCCGCGGCCATCGCCTGTTCGCTTGCATTCGTCCGGTGTTCAATACGCATGTGCTCGCCGTAGCCTTTGTGAAACCACTCTGCAGCATCGCCGGCGGCATATACGTTCGGGGCTGCTTCACAGTATTCATTGCAGACTACGCCGCTGCGGATGTTTAATCCGCTGCACCACTGCACGCTGGGAACTGCGCCGATAGCCACAACAATTACGTCGCAAGCAATCACAACCCCAGTGTCCAAGCGGACTTCGGTAATGGTGCGGTCACGCCATTTCACCTCCCTGAGTTCGCAGTCGTTGTGGAAAACCACGCCGTTGGCTTCATGGAGTTTTTCGATCCGCTTCCCAACGATATCCCCGACTCGCGCCCCGAGAGGAACTTTCGACTTGTCGATGACGGTCACCTCACAGCCGCTGGTCTTTGCAATCGCCGCTAACTCTGTGCCGATGAAGCCCGCGCCGACTACTAGTGCCCGCTTTCCGGCAGTCAGATGTTCCCGAATCGCCAGCGCGTCGTTTAAGTTGCGCAGGCTGTAGCAGTTCGCCGCCTGGCTGAGGTTGGGAATCACTCGAGCGTCCGCGCCCGTGGCGATCAGCAAGCGATCATATTGAAGTGTGGAGCCGTTGCTGAGTTGCAGTGAACTGGCGTCCGTATCGAGGCCGGTGGCCGATGTCCCGTCCAGGTAGTGCAGGTTCAGCGCCTTCATGCCGTCTTCGGACACAAGGTTGAGCGCCTCTACCGGACATTCTCCTGCCATCAGCCGCTTTGAAAGAGGAGGGCGGTCATAGGGCATGCCGCCTTCCTTTCCAATCAGCGTGAGCCGCCCTCCCCAGCCCTGTGCGCGCAGCGCTCGTGCTGCCGTGATGCCGGCGGCCGAGGCGCCGACAACGACGATGTGCTCGGGGGAGTTCATCACTGATCCTCGTGAATCTCGATGGCGAGCGCTGGGCAGATGCCAGCCGCCAGGCGTGCTGATTCGAATTGGTCAGCCGACGGCTCTGCGTTCAAGAGAATGACGATGCCATTGTCCTTTTGGTCGAACAGATCCGGCGCGTTGACGACACATTGACCAGAACCGCAGCACTTTTCGGGGTAGATTGTGATTTTCATGATGCTTCTCATTTAAGTCGGGATTACCAGCGAACAGGGAGTTCCTTGACGCCATACATGAGTGAATCGCCCTTGAACTCAAGGCTTTCCACGGGAACAGCAAGCTCGAGGTTCGGAAACCGCTCCAGCAAGGCGGTGAACATGATCTGCATTTCGAGCCGTGCGAGGGGTTGACCGATGCACTGATGCGGGCCGTATCCGAACGAGACCTGCGTCCTTGAATCTCGGCGAAGGTCGAACACATTCGGATCTTCAAATTTCGAGCTGTCGCGATTGGCCGAGACACTCAGCACTACAACGGGGTCGCCCGCCTGGATCATTTGTCCGTTCACGACAATGTCCTCGGTCGCGACACGACGCTTTCCTGAATGTGTGACATCCAGATAGCGCAGAATTTCTTCCACCGCATTTGGAACGAGGCTTGTGTCTTGTCGAAGCTCATTCCAGATATCCGGTCGTTGCAGGAGGAAAAGCACTCCCATTGCGGTCGTATTCGCCGTGGTCTCGTGGCCGGCAATCAGCAAGAGCCTTGCAAGGGAAACAACGTCCGTTTCGGTGATATCGCCCTTTCGTACGTGATTGACGATGAGGCGGCTGAGGATATCTTCCCCGGGGTTCTCCGATCTCTTCGCCACCAGGCCCTTCAGGTACACCTCGCACAACTCATGATTTGCGGCGATGGCCTCCTCAAGCGTCGCACTACTCGACGTCAGGACCATCGCCAGTTCCTGAAAGAAGTCATGGTCTTCGTACGGAACGCCAAGCAACTCTGAGATCGCCAATGCCGGCGTAGCCAACGTAAAGGCGCTAACCAGGTCGGAGGGTTGAGGCTTTGTTGCGAAGTCGTCCAGCAGCTTGTCTACGATCGCCTGAATCCGCGGGCGAAGGGCCTCGATTTTGCGGATCGAGAATTCACCTGTCAGCATGCGCCGATGCTCTGCATGCTTGGGTGCATCCATGGTGATGAAGGTCCGGTTACTACCCCGGGCAACTTTCATTGCAGCACTGACAGTGGGATAGCCGGGATTCGTAATGTCAGAACTAAAGCGAGGGTCAGACAGGACCGAGCGGACGTCGTCATAGCGCGTAATCAGCCAGGCGATCTTTCCGTCCCAGAGCCTAGCTTGCCCCAAGCCGCTTCCTTGCTGCATCTGGAAGTACACCGGCGGCGGCGACAAAGGATCGACCCGTTCGGGCGGAAAGTCGGGGATGCCGCTGTCCCCGCCAGCGTGCATCGGACACGTGGACTGCGCAGGTGAGGCCGCGTGAAACGGGCAGCCAGTCGACTGCGTGGGGGTTTGGGGGGCGGTCATGAATATGTCTCCGATGGGAAATTGTGAGTACATATTAGGTAGCCTACCTACTATATGCAAAAGGGGTTTACCCTAATCGGTGCAGAGGATTGACCTCGCGTCACAAATCTCGAGCGGGACCAGGGGTGGGAGAGGAGGGCGTGGCTAGACTGGGGGAGCCCAGTTGGCCTGAAGGCGGGCGACCGCCGATTTCAGTGGTCAAGATATGCCGCCGGTGACCCACTGGGTATGCGCGAGGACTGTTTGCCTTCTGGTTGTTATAGCTCGTCCCAGGGTAGATATGCGGTCCGGCCGGGCTGGCTGACGACAGAGGTCGGTACCGAGTGAGGCGCGGCCGGAGGCCCGCTTGGGACCTGCTGGAGGCCACCTTTGACGCCGGGACCTTCCGTAAGGTCGGGATCGCAGGGCTTCGGTTCTTACCTATGCATAGGCGTGAAAAAACACCCGCATGGACGTGGGGTTAGAAGTGCGCGATCGCCACCACTCGCTGACCAAGGGGGCAGCCTCACGACGCGTTGTTAAAGAGGCGCGGGGGGACAGTGAAGCCGGTGCAAGAAGGCAAGCGAGAAAGCCGAAGCGACCTCGCTTTGGCAGCCTACAAATCAAATAAATAGGCTCCAGCTCTCCCCTAACTCGGCACTGAGGTACTCGAACATCGACATGAATCGAAAGCGCTCCCATTGATTGAACGCCTCGCGTACCGCTGCCATCAGTGACATAGCTACCTCCGGGGTGATCGACTTTAGTTAGGGGGGCCACCGCAAGAAAAAAGCAGGTCTTTCAACACTCGTTCGCATCGGCGCATAGCCCATTCCACGATGCAATCGATTACATAGAGCGTAGGTCGCCACGATGGTCTGTCAAGATAAAGCGTAAAAGTGTCATTTGCGGCTCAAAATCAGCCACCTGACTTCGTTGATGGGAGGGTAAACGCCTATTTGATTGTAATAGGTAGGCTACCTAATATTTACCACAAATAAGAGTAAGCGCGCTTCGGTTTTTCAAACATTGCTTATAGAAGTGGAGACAAAATCAATGCAACATCATCCCCGAAGAGGTTCGACCCCCACCCCCCAGCGGGTCCGGGATGTTCTCAAGCCGATCTCCGGTGCCGCCGTGGGAAACATGCTGGAGTGGTTTGACTACTCGTTGTATGGCTATCTTTCCGCCACCCTGGCGAAGGTGTTCTTCCCAAGCAGCGACCCGATCGTTAGCCTGATAGCGGCTTTCGCGGCATTCTCCGTCGCATTCGTTACCCGACCACTCGGCGCTCTGTTTTTTGGATCGCTGGGAGACCGGCTTGGACGGCGCGATACGCTCGCGATTGTCGTTGGTTTGATCAGCGTTTCGACGGGGTTGGTCGGTGTCCTACCGGGATACGAGGCGATTGGCATCGCCGCTCCTTTGCTGCTGGTAGCCCTACGCATGATTCAGGGATTTTCCGCGGGAGGCGAAGCAGGTGGAGCACTCGCATTCCTTGCCGAGTACGCCCCGACACGCCGGCGTGGCGTTGTGATCGGGTTCTTCGGTATGTCGGCTGGAATTGGTGCGTTGAGCGGATCCGGTCTTGTTCTGGCGATCACCAGCATTTTTGGTCAGACGGCAGTTGAGGCATGGGCCTGGCGATTGCCCTTCCTGATCGCTGGTCCGATTGGGTTGGGTGCGTTCTGGCTGCGGCTGCGCATCGAGGAAACACCGGCATTCCGGTTGCACTTGGAACGCGAGGGCGCGGCACAAGCACCATTGCGCGAAGCCCTTCGTGACGACTGGCGAAGCATTGTCAAATGTCTTGGCGTAGCGATCTCACACGGCATCCCTTACTACTTGATCCTGGCGTATCTCCCGTCTTATCTCGTGTCAACTGGACGGTTGAGTAGCGGGCAAGCTCTAGCGGCGTCCGGCCTGGCCTTTCTGGGTTCAGTGATTGTGATCCCATTCGCTGCAGCGCTATCCGACCGCGTGGGTCGACGACCCGTCGCCTTTACGGCGGCATTGGCATACCTCGTCGTTGCGCTTCCTTTGTTCCGGATCGTCGTGGGCTCGACACCAGAGGTGGTAATTGCCACGATGGCTAGCGTCGGGGTATTGATGGGGATGTATGGCAGCGCGCCGTTCTGCATGATGACGGAGTTGTTTCCGACACGCACACGCTACAGCGCCATGTCGGTAGGCTACAACGTGGCCATGGTGCTATTTGGCGGCACCGCTCCTTTAATCAGCGCTTCTCTGACGAAGCTGACCGGAAACCCTTCATCACCCGCCTATTTCATGATGGGGGGCGCAGTGTTGTCTATTTTTGCCATCTTGGCGTCTCCTGAAACGTCACGAGTACCGATTGATGAGCTCGGACAGTCGGACGAGCACATTCGCCGCGTGCGCATGGCGCTCAAGGCATCGGCTCGCGTTGAGTGATCTCCTGATTATGAAAACCGCTACATACGACTACATTGTTATCGGCGCCGGCTCGGCAGGGTGTGTTCTCGCTTCTCGGCTGAGTGAAGATCCCAGCGTCAAGGTACTGCTGATAGAGGCGGGCGCTCCCGCGTCATCCATCTTTGTTCAGATGCCGGCAGGGATCCGGGTTCTCTATAAGAGCCAAAAATTCAACTGGCGCTATTGGACGGAGCCCCAGACACAACTGGACAATCGGAATATTTATATACCCCGGGGCAAGGTGGTGGGCGGTTCATCCTCGATCAATTCCATGATTGCTATCCGGGGGAACCGATCCGATTACGACAACTGGGCATCTCAGGGCCTGTCGGGCTGGGACTATGAATCCCTTCGTCCGTACTTTCGAAAGATTGAGGATGCATCACTGGTAACGAAGGCGAGGAATGACGATCGCGGGTACGCGGGTCCGATTCGCCTGTCATACGGCACGCAGCAAAACGCCATATCGACTGCGTTCATAGAGAGCGCAGTATCGGCCGGTATGCCGGAGAACAACGGATTCAATGGGGCGTCGCAGGTAGGCGCAGGATTCTACGAGCTTACGATTGCCGAGGGAAAGCGATCCGGTGCTTATCGTTACCTGGATCGAGCAGGTAACCGATCCAATCTGACATTGATGGCGAACTGTAAAGTCCGCAGGATTCTCCTTGCCGGAAAGCGAGCGCAAGGCGTAGTGATTGAGGATGGATGGGAGGAGGTGGAGCTTCGCGCGGACCGCGAAGTGATTCTGACAGCAGGGGCCATTGCCTCACCGCAACTCCTGATGCTTTCGGGGATCGGACCGGCCAAACATCTGCAGTCGATTGGTATCGCTCCCGTGGTCGATCTGCAAGGCGTCGGTGAGAACCTTCAGGACCATCTTGATTGCGCGATTCGCTTAGAAGCGTCGCAGCCCAATACGCTCACGCCCTATATCGGCCTGGTAAGAGGCGGAATGGCAGGAGCTCGCTATCTTCTTTCAGGAGGCGGGCCGGCTTCCTCTCAAGGCGTTGAGGCAGGAGCATTTTACAACTCCGACAGAAATCCGGATCTGCCTGAGTGGCAGGCCCATCTGATCATTGCGCTGCGCAATCCACCGCCTAACGAAAAAGTTCCCCACGGATTTGCAGTCCGCGTATGCCAGCTGCGTCCAAAAAGTAGAGGCGTGCTGCGACTGCGTTCTTCAGATCCGTCCGATTCTCCCCGAATCGACCCTCGCTTCCTCTCAGACGAGTCTGACCTGGAGAGTTTGGTGCGCGGCGTGGAACGCACGTGCGAGATTGTCGACCAGCCGGCGCTCCGGAAGTACATCAAACGAAGGCTCGACATCGATGCTTTCTCCACCGGTGCAGCCCGTAAGGCATGGATACGCTCGCATGCGGAAACCATCTATCACCCGGTTGGCACGTGTCGCATGGGAGTCGACGACAACGCTGTTGTTGACGAGGAGTTGAAAGTGCGCGGGGTTGAGAACTTGAGAGTAATTGATGGATCTGTGATGCCAACGATCATCAGTGGGAACACGAACCTTCCCATTATGGCCATGGCAGAGAAGGCCGCAGACTTGATACGAAATTCACGCACATCCGCTCGTTGAAGTTTTCGGAGAACTCTGTTCACTGGCGTTTCGAGCTTGCTCCGTCGCCTTCTTCCCGGTTGTCCCCTTACACGGGGACGAAAGGTTGCAGCATAGATTTCCCAGCATCGAATGGGAACGTCTACGGGCTTGCGTCGTTTGATGGAAGCGTTGGGCCACACCCTTTCTCTCAAGCGCCGAAACCGCCGGAATGCCAAAGCGCGGGTTCCAGCAAAGAGGACCACGTGAACAAGGGACTCGCCAGTCAACACATACCCATCACGGGCGCGTCACAGGGCATCGGCCGCTGGACATTCCCTGTACTTCAATAACCTTAAGGAGATAAGAATGGTCAAGTTCACCTATCTGGTACTCACGAACGCGGTTCCGGGGCGTGAAGAAGAGTTCAATCGCTGGTATACCGAGCAGCACCTTCCAGACGTGTTGCGCGTACCGGGCGTGGTGAGCGCACAGCGCTTCAGTCGCACGGAGCAGCAGCGAAAAGCGGGGCCTCATCCGTGGCAGTACCTGGCACTCTATAACTGCGAGGCCGCTGACCCGCAGGTCGTCACAGATGGGATCCAGGCTCGCGTCAACACAGCGGAGATGCAAATGAGTGACACGGTGGGCGATGTCAAATATGGTTGCTATTTCGAGCCAATCACCGAGGTGATTCGCAGTAAGTAGACGGCATGGAAGTACCTGCTTTCCCGTCGTCTCAAAGATGAGTCGGGTAGAAGCTCAACAGCTTCTCCGCCACGTGAGGCGACGGGCCAGGGCGGGTCGCTTACTCCGCCGTAGCGGCGATGGAAGGCCATGCAACCCGGTGCGAGAGCTTGGGACTTGGGCCGAGGAGGCCAGCCTAAAACCTTCAGCGCTGCAATCACATGGGCGACTGCGCTGTTGCCCGTAGCGGATCACGCATCCATTTCGCGGCGCCAGGCTTGCGGGCTCTGCGATGTCCATCTCCGGAATGCGCGAGTAAATGCACTGTGCTCCGAGTACCCAAGTATCCAGGCCACCTCAGCGAGCGAAAGCCGTGGATCTTTTAGGTAATTCTCTGCAATCCGGCGTCTCGTGTCGTCACGTAGCTCGCGAAATTTCAGACCCAGTTTGTCGAGTCGCCGCTGCAACGTGCGGGGGGTCATGTGCATGGAGGAAGCCACTGTTTCAAGGCTCACTTCGCCTTGACGCGCGAGCCCGGCTACCGCTTGCCTGATGGCATGTTCCATGTCATCCATCTTCGGCATGGCACCCAGCAGAGCCTGTACCTGAAGCTCCATGATTCGCAGTAGCGCTTCATCAGGTTGACGCAGAGGCGCCTGCAAAAGGTCGACGGGGAAGCGCAGACTCGTCTCCGGTTGGTCGAACTTCACCGGGCAGCCGAAGTATGCAAGATAAGGGGTGGTGTCTTGAGGTGTTGCGTTAACAAAGCACACCTCCTCCAGCCTCACATCACCATCTGTCATGGCTCGCGTGAAACGGGTCATCGCAGCCAAGGCCGTTTCGTCAACGAGCGGCCCCGTTGGTTCCGTCGAACGGGGCCACGTCATCACGACGGACTTACCTTCGGTTCTTAGCTCCGCCGGCGTAACGTTTGCAACCACACGGTCGTACTGTTGCCAGCGTTGCAAGACAGCCCCGACGTCAGGGCAAGCCCCAAGTGCGTATCCAAGCACGCCGAGATGCGCAGGCGCAATGCGCTGGCCAACGTGCAATCCGAGGAGCGGATCATTGCAAACCTCGGCGGCACGCTCAAGCAAACGCCGCCAGTGATCGAGCGCGTAGAGTCGCACTTCCTGGCAATTAGGGCTGGATTCCCCCAGCACATGCACGGCATCCAGCCCTTGGTCCTGCAAGTAGTCGAAAAGCAGGTTCACGTAGGTGCTGGCGTAGTAAGCGGTGGGCGCGGACATGGGATGACAATGAACAATGTCGCGAAGTGTCAAGAAAGTGTCGAGGACTGTCAATGCGGAGGGTCACCAGTTTGATCAAACTGTCGGCAAGCCAAGCGAACAGGAGTCTAAATTGCCGTCCGATATGATGAACTGGCTGCATTCCATATTTGGGAAGTCCGTGGATTGGAAGCAGGCGTTCATGCTCAGCATGGTTCCTCTCTTCATCATTGCATTCAGTCTCGAGACCCTGATCAATCGAAGGCGTAGAGCCGAATCGACACTGAACTGGAAAGAGGTGTGGGCGAACATCGCATTGGGCACCACTTACCAGATCATGGAGCCCCTGGGAGTGGCTCTTGTGACAGGATCCATCTATGCGTGGGTATATTCAAAACGTTTGTTTGATATCCCGGTGGACGGTTGGACCATTCTCCCAATCATTCTGTCGGTCGAGTTCTGCTACTACTGGTTTCATCGCGCCAGCCATCGAATCCGCTGGTTTTGGGCGGCGCACGTCGTTCATCATACCGGCGAGAACATGAACTTCACTACGGCGGCACGACAATCGATGCTCAATGTGGTCGCTGGGAGTTTCATCTTTTTCCTTCCTCCCGTGCTCCTCGGTGTGCCGCCGGCCGCAGTCGCACTCATCCTGGCCGTGAATCTGTCCTATCAGTATTTCATTCATACCGAACTGATCCGCCGCCTTCCTGGCTGGATTGAGTACATCTTCAATACACCGTCCCATCACCGTGCCCATCATGGCCGAAACGACCAATATATCGACAAGAACTACGGTGGCATGTTGATCATTTTCGATCGCATGTTTGGCACTTTCGAAGAAGAACGGGAGACGGTGCAATACGGCATCACCCAACAGATTAAGTCCTACAATATCCTGGTGCTGAATCTCCACGAGTTTGTCGACATGTGGCGTGACGTGATGTCACCGGGGCCCGTGTGGCAGCGACTGCAACACCTGTGGCGGCCGCCGGAATGGGTGCGCCGTGGTCATGAACCCATCCACACATGGACGGTGGACAGGAACGAGCCGACCGGCAGTGAGTCGACACCCACTCCGTCAACGTCCGCTACCTGAGAGCCAACTCATGCATCGCCTCTCTCAAATATACCTGGCCGTTTCGGCACTGGCTTTCCTGCTAATTGGCTTGCATACGTTTCACGACCCCGCTACGGCAATGGCGGGCCTCGATATGCAACCCCATTCGGTGAATGCCTTCAATGAGATCCGTGCCAACTACGGTGGCATGCATCTCGGTATCAGTCTGTTGCTGGCCCTGGGTCTACTCTCGAAGGCGTGGCGAAAGCCCTCGATGTGGATCAACGTCGTGTTCACCAGCGGCCTGGTGCTCGGGCGGCTGGTCAGCATTTCCGCTGACGGGTGGCCAAATGATCTCGTTCGAATGTTGCTTGGAATCGAAGCAGCAGCGGCATTCACCGGCCTAGCGCTGTTGTGCTTCCTCAACAAACATGATGCGCGCTCTTCCATGAGATGAGCGCT
Source organism: Cupriavidus sp. SZY C1 (assembly GCF_032190535.1). NCBI lineage: Bacteria > Pseudomonadati > Pseudomonadota > Betaproteobacteria > Burkholderiales > Burkholderiaceae > Cupriavidus > Cupriavidus sp. SZY C1. The sequence continues at coordinate 268,232 of NZ_JAUANU010000004.1, read as the reverse complement.
CACTTTGAGCGCCCGCGACGCGTGGACATGAGGTCATCGTTCACCCAGTCCTATCAAGTTAAACTCGCACCGATCAACCTCCACCTGTCCTGATACCGGTCTTGCGGACAACGCGCGAGATATCCGCGTTGACGGGCTTCACCGCTTTCTAAGCATCCTTTCATCGCGACGGGTCCGACGCAGCGAAGAGAACGCTAGCTCTCCCGAGAGCAGTCAAGGTGTTGGGGCCTGGCCCCAGTAGAGACTACGGAGGTTGCGTCCAGGACCGTAGTGTTCGGTCTCTTCTGGGGTCTTTCGATGCCGTGTCTGCAATTGCCACCCTCTGCGAAGTGCTTATTAGCAGGCGCAGATCTTTGCCGGCATCCGGCCGCCATTGTGAGAGTATAATTTCACGATAGTGAAACAACACAGAAAACCGCTCTCCACGCTGGTGTTCCTTTTGCAAGAACGACCTCCATGCCACGACCACTACCTGATCCGAAGCCACCGTCGCGTGCGACGATTCGCACCATTCACCAACTGGGCGACCGCATTCGAGCAACGCGGGCAGGGAAAAGGATGCCCATTGACCAGGCGGCAAGACATTGCGGGGTCTCGGTCGGCATGCTGTCCAAGCTCGAGAACGGCAAGGGCGTCAATCTCGAGCACGCCCTGCGTGCGTTGGACGGACTGGGTTTGGCGATGCTGGTCGTTCCCAGGGCGCATGCGCCTTGGCTTGAACAGGCAGCGGCCCATACGGCCAAGATCGGCGAGGACGCGGCCAGGCGACAGCACGCCTGGCTGGAAGAGTAGTAGAGGCCTGCGATCAGGCTGGGCATCAATCTCTGATGCGATCCCAGATCGGTGCGGAAATGCACTTCGCTTGGTGTGCTGACGCGCCTTGTGCTTTCCTGATCCATCCGATGCGGTGCCGCTCCTGCGTGGCCTCGTGCCGCGCATCCTCTTCGCTGTGCAGATAGCCGCTCGTCGTCGACAGCGAGCTGTGCCCAAAGTTGTCGCGCACATAACGCAGGTCGACCTGCTGGTCGGTCATATGCGAGCCGGCGGTGTGGCGCAGCCAGTGGGCCGAGGCGCTGGCCAGCACCGCGGCCTGCGCCCCCCACTCGGGCCCGCGCGCCCGCAGGCGCTCCGCGGCCATGCCAAACACCTCTTTCAGGATCAGGTGCAGCGCGCCGCGTGACAGGGGTTTCTCGCCACCCTCTCTGCCAATCACCGGCAGCACCAGTGGCCGCGTCTCCCCGAACTGCGGGGTAGGCGGCAGGTCGTGGGCGCGACGGTAGCGCGCGAGTTCGGCAATCAGTTCGTCGGTCGCCGGCACCAGCCGGGTCTTGTTGCCTTTGCCGGTCACCTCGAGCCACCAGCGCTCGATGCCCTGGCCATCGCGCCGGCAGAAGAACGCGCCCATGGGGGTCGCCGTCAGCTCGGAGGCGCGCAGGCCGCCCAGATAGAGCACGGTCAGCACCCACCGGCAGCGCGCGGCGTGCCGGCGTTCCCGCGCGGTCTCGGTCGGCATGGCCGCGACGGTGTCTTTGACCGTTTCCCACAGGTCGTGGCTCAGATAGCGGGTGATGCGCGCTCGGGTGGGGGCGCGCCGGCGGCGGGCGAGGGCAAGCGGGTTGCCGGCCAGGTAGCCCGCCTCGGTCAGCCAGGCGAACAGCGCGTTCAGGATCACCATCGCGTGGCGCACGCTGGACGGCGACAGCGGCCCGGCAAACGGGCGCCAGTCGGGGTGGCCGCGTGCAAGCTTCTTGCTGCCGGCCAGCACCCAGCGCGCGGCGGGTTGCGGATCGGCGAGGAAGCGCTCGTAGGCGAGCAGGTCTTCGTGCGTCAGCGAGGACAAGGGCTTGCCCACCTGGAGCACGGTCCACAGGATCAGCCGCTCCACCTCGCGGCGATAAGTGGTGAGCGTCGCGGTGCTGTCGGCATAGCGCGCGAGCCAGGCGGTGACGGCGGCCAGGTCGTCGGCCGCGGCGATCCGCGTGGCGCTGGCGGGCGCGCGGTTGCTGCCGGCCGCGCCGGACAGCGCCGGGGTCAGGCGCAGGCGCTCCAGCGGGGTGGGAAGCGGGGCGGCCAGGCCATCCAAAGGTTTAATCGGGAGCAGTTCCATGGTGTATCGGCCTAAGCGTCGGTTTGCACAAATTTGTTCCCGCTGGTCGCACGCCAGCAAGCCGATTGCAGGGCGATGGTAACAATATTGCGTCGAGAAACGCTGCAAGAAATTGTTCCCCCAGCCGACACTTGAAGCAATTTTGTACCTTCCCCCAACGCATCGGTCCGTCGTCAGCCTTCACCCCGCCGACGGCGCGGGGCGATCCGATGGACGGGATTCAGCTGCGCAAAGCGATGACGTTCGCCGTCAGGCGTGCCACGCAAGCTAGCCGAGTCACGCCGCGCCTGCCGCCGGTGCGTGCGCTCCAGCGCGCCAGCCAGGCGTGCCCATGGGGGTCGGGAACAAAATTCTGCAAAAAGAGGGCACAAATTTATGCATACCGACAGGGGCAGCGTGGGGAGGCGATTCGAGCCAATATTATAGACATAAGCGTACTTATGTCTAAACTTTTACACGAATCTTGTTATCCACTACGTATTACGTAGTAATATTTAACTCTGAATGTCCAAAAAGGTGCTCGACCATGACGCCAGACGCTGTAGATCCCCTTCGCCTCGAAGCCGAGGTCGAGCAGTTGCGGCACCTTCACGCCGACACGCGCACGCTCTACCGCGAGGTGTGCGGGCTGCTGTTCTTTCGCTACGGCATCACGCCCACCACCAACAAGCTCTATCAACTGGTGCGCAAGGGCAGCATGGGCACGCCGGCCCAGGCGCTGCAGCAGTTCTGGCAAGACCTGCGCGCCCGTTCGCGGGTCACGATTGACCATCCCGATCTCCCCGACAGCCTGAAGCAGGTGGCTGCCGACGCCGTCCAGACCATCTGGCGCGCCGCCGGCGAAGCCGTCTTGGCCGAACTCGCCGCGACGCGCCAAGACATAGAGGCGCAGGAGCAAGTCGTCGCGGCCGAGCGGGATGCCGCGCAGATGGCTTTCGCCGACGCTCAAGCCGCGCTCACCGCGCTCGAGCGCGAGCGCGAGGCGTTGCGGGCTGAATGCCGCCAGTTGCAGGAGCAGGTGGCGCAGGCGCGCGGCGCCGAAGCAGCCGCATCGACGCACCGGGAGGCCTTGCAGAGCGAACTGCTGGCGGCGCGCGAGCAGGCGGGCGCCGCGCGCAGTGATTTCCTGGCGGAGCTGGAGCGCATGCGCGAGCAACTCGAAGCGATGGAGGCGCGCGGGGACGCTGCCGTGCGGCGTGCCCAACTGGAATTGGACCAGGAACGCACGGCGCGGCGCCAGAGTGACCGGGGACTCGATGCGGCGCGGGTGGAGGTGGATCGCTTGCGCGACATGCAGCGGCAGGAAGCGGTGGCCGCGGCCGAAGCGCTGGGTAGTTGGCAAGCCCAGGCGCAGGCGGCGCAGGTACGTTGCGCGGCGCTGCAGGACGCGCAGGAGAGCGGACAGCAACAACTGGGTGCCGCCCAGGAGGCCTTGGCAGAAATGACCCGGCGGGCCGAGCGTGCCGAGACTGAACGGGACCTGTCGCGCGAGTTGCTGGGCAATTGGCGCGACGGCGCCAAGGTGCGATCCGGGGCACGGCGCAAGGCCGCCGCCTAACCGCTTCGAGCCACCGCCCATGCACGCGCCCCATGAGATTGCCCGCGCCGACGCCATTCGCTGGGTGCGTATCAAGATGGCGCAATCGGGCCTGACACTGGCCGATTTATTGGCGGCCGGCTGTTTCGCGCCCACAGCGGCACGGCCACGCTACCGCAAAATGCCGAGGGGCAAACCTGGGATGGGCGAGGGGAGCGTCCCGACTGGTTTCAGCGGGCCATCAACGCCGGACAGCAGCCGGAATTCTTTCAGATCGACTGAGGAATCTGCGCCAAACGCCCCTGGCTCAATGACGCGGGGCGCGCTTGCGCGGGGGCGTCACGTCTGGCACGCGAAACAGTTCCGCGACCGGGACTTCCAGGGCGAGCGCCAGCCGTTCAATGACGTCGATCGACAAATTGCGGGCCGCCCTTTCGACGTGTGCCAGAAACGAACGGTCCATGTCCGCTTGCCAGGCCAGATCTTCCTGCGTCCATGCATAGGCCGCGCGCAGTCGCCGAATATTCAGGGCGAGCAATTCACGAGCGGAGGGCTGATGGACACGGGACATGCGTCCATATTGCGGACCGTTCCCTTATCTGTCAGTGGTCGTTGAGTCACAATATTTTCCTGCTATATAAGCTCGCCGTTTCCATGAAAGACAAGGCTTTCCGAACATATTCTTGCGTCAAGGTCTTCTCATTCTGTAGTCGTTGAGACACAATGCCGCCTTTGCAGCGGCCCTTAACCAAGGGCTTCGCGCGGCGTCACACTGCTGCGCACACCGATCGCCGCCCCGCGCGCATAGCACCGAGAGGGCCTGCCGCCGAACGGCGGATCTGGGGCGGCAGGCACGAGCGGCTACGCATTGCCCTGCGTCAGCGCAACGACACGATGCACGATGATTTTGTTTCTGGACTACGACGGTGTTCTGCACCCCGATGCGGCCTATCTGGTCAATGGCCGGCCTCAATTGCGTGCGGCAGGCTCGCTGTTCATGTGGGCGCCGATTCTCGTGGAAGCTCTCGCCCCCTATCCCCAGGTCCAGATTGTTCTCTCCACGTCGTGGGTGCGCGTGCTCAAGAGCTTCAGCCGAACCCAAGCCTATCTGCCCGCTGCGTTGCAGGCGCGCGTGATCGGCGCTACTTGGCATTCGGCCATGGCGCGACACCATGAGGGTGCGCACCGCATCGACGCGAGCTGGTTCAGCGAACTCACGCGGTATGCCCAGATCGCGCGATACGTTGCGCGATCTGGGCTGCGGGCCGAACATTGGCTGGCCATCGACGACGACAGCGAGGGCTGGCCCGTCGCGCTGCGCGACCACTTGGTCGAGACGGATGGGGCGCTGGGGCTTGCGAGCGCGTCGACACGGTGCGACCTGACCCAGCGACTGCAGGGGATGGCCGCAAGCACGCTCAGCGGGAAGTGAACACCATGCTACGCGTGACCGTGGAACTCATTCCAGACGGACAGGAAGACTGCCGCCGAACACTTGGGCAGCTTGAGATCGAGAACATCGCGGGCGATTCGCTGGTGACCGGTGCCTACCGAATCGTCATGGACGAGTTCGATGCGCGGGGCCCGGGGCCGCGCACAACGTTCCGGACCATCGCATCGCTAGACAATGTGGAACGGGACCTCGTTCGCCCAATGCAATTGGTCGGCATGGCGCTTAGCGTCGTGGCACCGGTTAAGCGCACGATGCATCGTTCGGAGGACGTGCCGCAGGGCACCGTGCTATCGCGCGAGTCGATCTAAGACGGTTTCGAGTTGCTGGGAGGGGTACCATGGCTGAAAAATTTGTATTCCGAGACCTGGCGTTTCGCGCGGGTGCACACCTATGGTCCAACCCCAAACTGCGCGGCACCCCGGCGGAAATCCCTATCATCCTCGCGCGTCCGACCCTGTTTGATGTGGTCCAACTCGCCCAACGCTACCCGCTGGAAACGTTGTACCGGGCGAATCGCCGGCTCCGGGCGACCCGGGAGATTTCCGAGCGCCAGTTTCTTCGCACGCAGGAGATTCTGCGCAACATCCAACGCGCAAAGAATGATGGTGCGCTCAGTTGCGAAGATTGCGTGACGGCGGTGACCGTAGGTTACGAAGATCCTCCGAGGGAGGAACGAACGTCGACACCAGCGCAACGACACTGCGCATTGGCGAATTGGTTGCCGGGCGGACTGCAAACCATCAAATCTGAACCCGAAGAATACATCCGCCTTGACGACGTGCCGTCGGAGTTCACGGTGCCTCTCCGTCGATGGCTACGGTGGCAACTCGATTGCGCGCCGGGCCAGTCGTCGGGGTGGCTGATCGATACGCCTGACGGCCAGGGTCTCTCACACGGCGGATGGTGCGCTTTCCTGTCCTGGCTAACCGACGCCTTGCTTTGTCGATTAGATCAAATCGAAGTTGGTATGTGACGAGCATCGCTCCGCCGCCGCTTCGACAACTTTCATGTAGCCGTCCGATGCAAAACTCTCTCGTTGTTCTTTCCCTTCCGGGCGCGTGGGTCTCCCGTGCCGAATTTCTATCCGCGCTAAGTTCTCAAGCGCCAAAGTATCGTCTTGTTGACGGCATGCTCACGGATTTGCACACGGGGGAGAGCGTCCTCATCGAGTTTCGGAAAGGACGTCGTAGGAATACCGTGCTGGATTTTTGGTGTTTTGGTCTGCACTGGCACGACACCAGCGAGATGCGTGCAGTGAGGCAGCACGCGTCGTGCGTCATTATCAAGGGCGCGGGGGGCAGTTTGCATCGGATGATGCATCTGATGGCTGCGGCAAGCGCTGTGGTTCAAGCTGGGGCGCTGGGTGTGCTCGTCGAGCACGTCGGCATTGCCCATACGCCGCAAAAATGGCTGGACTTCGCGAGCGAGGGCGTCGATGGGATTCTTCGGGCGTTTGTCGTGACGGTCGATGGGGCCGGCAGCGGTGCCTATAGTTGCGGTATGCATAATTTTGGGATGAAGGAAGTCAGTGCCCCGGCCGAAATCCCAAACTGTGCGAATGTTGTCGGAATCATTACCCGGCATTTGTTGGTGAAGGGCGCGAGCATTGCCCGCGGACAAACTATCGCCATCGGCGGGAAGGCAGACCGGTATCAATTTTGGGATGTGCGATCTGCGGTGGCTCCCGATGGGGCCGTATTCGACCACCAAATTGGCACGTGGAAGCTGCTGCGTGCCGAGGCCATCCATTAGAGTTCGAGGCAGCGCTGTGGACTGACGAGAACGGCCGTAGGAGGCGCCCTTCACCGACGTCAAATGCCGCCGTCCCGTACGACACTCTTGGTCGCTCATCATTCATGCGCCGAGAGTCCAGTTCGTGACTGAAAGGCGGTGCAACTCCCAACAGTCCCGGAAATCGATGTGTTTTACCGCTTTGTAAGCAGGACGGAAAATCAGCGTTCATGAACACTGGGCCGGGCAGTTAAGCGCTTAGCGGTCTCCTCCCCGAAGTCATTGTCGGGTGCTGATTCCGGGAGCCCGGCGAACGAAATCGTGGTTCGCAATTTGATCAAACATGAATTTGGCCAAGTCTTCACGGGCGACCGTCAGCGAATGCTTGGCGTGACCATACAAGCCGACGTTGAGTTGCTCCGCGGCGTGGCGATTCTTCAATACAGCCGCTCGAACCATTGTCCAATCAAGCGACGAGATACGGATCGCTCTTGCAAGTCCGATCATATCTTCGTAAGCACTTGGCATCGCGAACTTGATGATTGCGGCAGGCAGCCAGATCTTGAGGTCGAAATCATCGCCAGGATCAGCGGCTGTCCCGGTCGAGACCGCGATGAACCGCTTCACCTGCTCGCGTTCCATCGCTGAGATGATTGCCCGGGTCGCCGTAGTGATTGGCATACCTTTCGGGTGTGGCTGCCTGGCAGGGCCCAGCGCCGAAAGCACCGCATCTGATCCACGGATTGCGTCTCGCAACAAGTCAATATCGGTAAACTCGCCTCGGACAATCTGCACATTGGCGTTCTCAAACTTACTGCTGGAACGTGCAAAGACGGTGAGTTCGAAGCCGCGCTGCAGGCCCTCGTTTACAAGGGATGGCCCGGTTTTCCCGGTCGCTCCGAAAAGGGTAACTTTCATCTCTCTCTCAATTGCCGCTTCACAGCCTCAGGTGCTAGTGGCCCGATCAAATTTGATAGCATTGCATACGTGTTCGAACCACGGACAGTTGCTCCGAGCTATCGAGCGCTGTCGATGATCGAGCCGCCGTCGGGGGTAAGGCTGTATCCGGTCAAAAACTGGGCATCCTTACTCGCCAAGAACAGGACGACAGGCGCAATATCGTCTTCCGGCGAACCATAGCGGCCGAGCGGGTTGGTCGGCGGAGGGACGTTGGTTTCCGGACCCCATGTCTCGGCCACCGGCAGTACATTATTCACCGTGATCTTGTCGGGGCCCCACTCACGGGCAGCGGTGCGGGTGAGAGCGCGCACTGCCTCTTTGGCCATGTTGTACGGACCATATCCCACCAAGCCCAGGACACCAGCCATTGAGCCGAAGTTGATGACACGTCCTTCACCGCTCGCCTTGAGGTAGGGGTACGCCGCCTGCATCGTCCGCAGATACGCAATCGGTCCCATCTCGAAATTGCGCTGCAACTGTTCCGTCGACAGATCGGTAATGGAAGAGAACGGCGCGGATGAGTCGAAGGCATTGTTGACGAGGATGTCGATCCCGCCATAGGTAGCGACGACTTTATCCACCGCTGCCTTAATCTCGCCGGCATTGGCGATGTCGCAAAGCGCGCCGATTGCCGTTCCGCCATCAGCGCGAATGTCGGCAACGACCGCATCCACATTGGCCAGGGTGCGCGAAAGAACGGCCACTTTGGCGCCTTCTGCGGCAAACAGTTTTGCGATGCCGCGGCTGGCACCAGTGATGATCGCGACTTTTCCGTTGAGTCGAGCCATGGTTGATCTCCGTTAGTTGAGGGATGTTTGGCGCTCCGCAAATGGAGCGTAGGGGGACGGGGTCTCGCGAGCGATGTTCTGTGTTGCGAACGACGAAACGAGCAGCACAACGCCGACTACCGCAGGCAGCGCACCTCTCAGTTCACGGACGCCAAGGTGAGCCAAACCAGACAGCAGCAGGTGATAAAACATGCCGGCGTAGGCCAGGTCGCTTAGCGGCGCGCTGACGCGCGCCAAAATGGCGGCCACGCCCAGGAGCTTTACCGCAGTGAGAAACGGTACGAGATAGCCGGGATAGCCAAGGTCTGTAAGTGCCTGGACAACCCAAGCCCGTTTGGCTAAATACATCGTCGCGGAAGCGAGATAGAGCAAGGAGAGCAGCGCCGTGCTGATCCAGTACACGTAACTTTGAGTCATGAGGTTTCCTAAAGCTGGGGGATTGCATCGACACGCAACAGAATGTCGTCTAAGCTAAAAGTCAGCAAGTAGGATGAAAAACTGGTGGTTAGTATGGAAAAGAAGACTAATGGCGGCGATGAGATCAACATGCACGAGGAAATGCGCCGGGCATTTGCGCTACTGTCGGGAAAGTGGAAGCTGGAAATCATGTGGCTGCTCAACCAGCGGATCTATCGCTTTGGGGAACTGCGCAAGGCCATACCGGGGATCACTCAGCACATGTTGACGGCACAGCTTCGTGAATTGGAGGCGGATGGCCTAATATCGCGCACGGTGTTTGCTGAGGTGCCGCCGCGCGTCGAGTACGAGATCACGGCAAAGGCGCGCGGCTTGGGGGCCACGATGGAGGCGCTGACAGCGTGGTGGAATGAGTATGGGAGAAGTGTGCCGGCGAAGCCGACGTCGCGCGGGCGCAGGGCAAAGGGGAGTTAGCGCATCCGGCATGAGACTGCGTTTGCCCCGGCACCGGTTCGCATCACGCTCGCCAAGCGCAGGGGTGAGCATCGTCAACCCGCTAGTGAGGGAGAGTCTTAACGTGCCAGGAATTACACAAACTCCCGTCAACGGCGACCTGGAGTTCTCGTGCTTCGCATTGCGCGCCCCCATACGCCGGCACAACATGCAGTCAGAGGGCTATACCGCTGCTTGCCGTTGACCATCCCCAGCGACGAGCGGCTCAGAGCCGCAGCGGGCTCAATGAAAGCCGTAATCGATCAGTTGCCTGCCCGCGACGAAGCGCCCATCGTTGGAGGGTGCGCCGAGAACCACAGCGAAAACACGTCGCATCGCTTTGCCCTTGGCCACCGAGCGCTTTGCCGTGACCGCCAGGCAATAGCCTGCCTTGGCAGTATGGCCCGTCTTCAGGCCATCGATAGTTGGATCGTCCAGCAGCCGATTCTTGTTGTGTCTGGTGAAGCTGCCATAGCTGAAATCCCGCTGAGCGGAGAAGGCCAGGTAGACCGGAAAATCCTCCGTCAAGCGCACCGACAGGTGGGCAATGTCTCGGGCAGTCGAGTAGTGGTTTGGCGTGGTAATGCCGGAAGGGGTGGCGAAGTGACTGGCACTCAGCCCTAGACGATTGGCGTAATCGTTCATTTTCCCTAGAAATGCGTCCTCCGACCCGGCGACCGTACGGGCCAGGACCATTGCCGCATCGTTTGCTGAGACAACAATGAGACCCGTCAGTAGGTCCTGAATGCTGATGATCTGGCCGGCCTGGAGGCGCATGGTTGCCTCGTCGCCGCCCACATGAGCAAGGTCGCTGGCCTCCACACGCACCAACTGTTCCCACTTGATCGTGCTCGCCTTCAGGGCGTCAAGCACGACGTAGGCTGTCATCATTTTAGTTAGCGACGCGGGCTGTAGACGCTCGTCAGCATTCTTCTCGAGCATGACGCGATGCGAGCCGCTGTCGAGCAAAATGTAAGAGCGTGCTGCAATCTGTGGAGCCTGCGCGGCCGTTGCGGGGAGGGGGAGGGCGCCGAAAGCAAATGCCGAGGCGGCAAGAAAACGAGTGAAGCGCAAAAAAGGCATCAATGAACTGTCGTGCGTGGGCCGAGGCGTGAGGCCGCCTCGAGGAGAGCATTGTGTAGGTGACTACGCCTGGGCGGAGGACGCTAGCTGGACGCACCGTTTTGCAAGGACATCAGTTGGGTCCACTAGTGCGACGCTCGCGCTTCCGACCGGGAAGCTGTCGGTCTGCGAGAAAACGAGCGGGAGTTCGGTGCAGCCGAGGATCTGGACTTGCGCACCCTTATTTTGGAGGTGCTCGATGGCTGCCCGAAGCGACGCTGCACAGTGCCCCTGCGTGTAGCCAGCCTTCACGCCTGTCGGGCCATAGATTGCCTCCATCACCATCGCCTGGAAGTCGGGCGACGGTGTGATCAGTTCTAGCTGCCCTGCGGCAGCATCGTGATATACCCGACTCTCCACCGTGCCCGACGTCGCAAGAAGTCCAACTTTCGTTCCCTTTCCATACTTGCCGACGATGTGTCCGATGGTTTCCGTCAGCATGTTGACGATCGGAATCGAGAGATGCGGCTGAATCCGCTCAACATACGCATGGGCGGTATTGCAGGGGATCGCAATGGCGTTTGCCCCCTCAGATTCCAGACGTTTGCAGGTTGCGTAGAGTGCAACTGTCGGGTCCGCTTCGTGGCGCAGCAGATTTGCCGTGCGATCCGGGATTTGCGGATTCTGCTCCACGACCATCTTAATGTGATCCTGGTCCTTGGACGCGAGATTGGGTCGCCAGTGATCGGGAAGTTCTCCAGTGCCCTCAGCGTATGAATGCCGTAGTACGCGTCTGCCGGCACCTCGCGGTAGCCAAGCAAGTCATGCTCGCGCCGCGTTCCCTTGAAATCTTGTTGAATAGCCATCGCATTCCTCATCAGTGCGCCTTGTTTGCCAACCGGATTCTAGGAGCGCAATGGAATCCACTTTATGAGGATGTAAATTGAAACTATTCCATACCAGAATAGTTTTGCTTGGAGCGCCACATAGCGCACTTTATGCTGTACTTTGATGATCAGGATTCGCTTATTTCTTGCGTTTTCGGTCCATACATGGGGTTTACGTGGGCGTTCGGCTGCCCACTTGGGTACGTGTGACCCTCAGCGGCAAAGAGGTGCCAAATGCAACTGAAGTGGATCGAAGATCTTTTGGCGATCGAACAGACGCACAGCTTCTCCCGGGCCTCAGAGCTCCGATTTGTTACGCAATCAGCACTTTCTCGACGCGTAAAGTCGCTGGAAGATTGGGTTGGCGTCGAATTGGTAGACCGAGGCACCTACCCGGTCGAATTGACGCCTGCTGGCCGCAGGTTCTGCGAGCAAAGCAAAGAATCCGTCGGTGCCATTACGGAACTGCGTTCGGAACTGCGCCAGGAGGCAAAGATGCCAGGCCGTTCCATCCAGATCGCCGCCGGCCATACGCTCTCGTTGACGTTCTTGCCAAGGTGGTTGAAGCAGTTCCACCAACAAACCGGTGATTTCAATGCGCGAGTCGTCGCAGCGAACGTTCACGATGCCGTCGTCGCATTGGCTGAAGGCAGTTGCGACTTGATGATCGGCTATCACCATCCACTCGTGCCGATCCTGCTCGACCGCGACAAGTTCGCCGGCATCACGTTAGGCCATGAGGATTTCATCCCTGTATCTGCGCCAGACGACCGCGGCAAACCGATCTTTTCGCTGCCGGGCACGACCGACGCTCCGCTCCCGTACCTCGCGTACACGGCCACGACATTCATGGGACGCGTTGTCGATATGATCTTGAACAGCGCCGACGCACCGTACCATCTGCGTAGCTGCTACGAGGCGGACATGGCGATGTTGCTGATGAAGATGGTGGTCGAGCGATACGGCGTTGCGTGGTTACCGGTAAGCGCGGTTGCGGAGGAGATCGCAGCGGGACGCCTCGTCCAGGCGGGCCACGACACCTGGACTGCTCAATTGGAAATCAGGTGCTACCGGGCGATTGCCAACGCCAACCCTACGCTGCAAGACCTGTGGCAGTCATTGGACAATACTTCATCGTGTGAACACGTCGAAGATGATGCTCCAGTCTGAACAAGCGGCGAAGGGAAGGGGAGTCGCTGGGACCTGTTGGCAGAATGCGGGGAAGCAATGACCGCGGAATGGTTGCAAGGGTCATCCGTCGACACAGAACTAGAAAGGCCTACAGAATGCGCGCGTTCGAGATCGAGATCTCAAAGCCAACGAATGCTGACAGCTTCGAAAACATGTGCACGGATGTCTACGGTGTCGTGTTCGACGATCCGACTCCAAAGAGGAACGGCAGATCAGGGCAGAAGCAGGGCGGTGTAGACATTTTCGTTACATCAAGAGCCGGTCGAATTGGCATCCAGTGCAAGCGGTATGTCGATGGCGGGGTGACCACCAAGACAATTGATGATGAGGTTGCCGCGGCCGACGCGGCGGGTTGGAAGATTGTCCGCCTCATAATTGCCACGACAGCTGCAAGCGACACGGCGCTCGTCAAGCACGCACAGGAAGTCAGCGACCTTCGGCAGGCCAATGGCCAATTCTTGGTCGAAGTGGAATCGTGGACCGAGATATGCAACCACATCCAACGATACGACGCATTGCATCCGAAATACTCCCCAAACAGCGCGGGCGGTGCCATTGCGGTGCTACGTGAGCAGGGAGAAAGGACTGGGGCGCAGATCGCTGCCATGCCTGCGACGATGGAAGCAACATTCAAGGCGGCACTATTGCAGATGTTGCCTACAGGTCGGACAGATTCACCGAATGGGCTTGTGACGAGGCAGCTTGACAAGGTGAACGACCTGCTGCGCGGCCTGAAATTTCAGGCTGCGCAGGAGTTGCTTGCCACTCTCGAAACCGAGATCGCGAGCTTCGACAGACATCAGAAGGCGCGCTGGACTCTTCAGAATGGCATTGCACACTGGCAACAGAATCGTGAGGAGGTCGCTGCTGAGTGGTTTCTACGTGCCTATGACCTGTTTTGGGATGACGAGCGCATCGCCGCTAACAAAATCCGAGCGCATATCATCCAGGGAGACCTCAAGCTTGCCAACGCTGAAGGGGCACGCCTGCTAGGCCTATTCCCGCTTTCGCTCCATGTTTGGCTAGCGGCTACCAATGCTCGAATCTGCGAGAACGAGGACTTGACGGAAGCCGAATTGCCGGCGCGCTTCAGAGAAGAAGCAGATGCGCTGCAAATGATGGCCTACGCCTTTTATCGGCAACAGAGCGACTTGGCGGTAACCTACGCACGGCGAGCTTTACGCGCAAAGGATGCAGGCCTTTTCACCCGCAAAGGGGCCGCAGGCATCATCGTTAGCGTCGCAGGAAAGGACGGGATTTCCGCGGACTTCGACGCCTACGCCGAAGATTTGCGTGAGGGTCTCGATGAGGTAATCGCCGCGTTCGAGCCTGCGGCAACAGAACTATGGCGGATCGAAAATAGCCAGCACAGGGCCGAAGCTGCCTCGCACGTGGCGCTTGCCCACATGCTAACCGGCAAGCCTGGCGTGGCGCTCGCCATATGCGAGCGAATCGAAACGGAAATTCCTGAGTATGCCGATAACGTGGCCGCCCTACACATCGGATCCTTGCTCTTCCTCCGCCGGCACGAGGATCTTGTTAAATTTTCCATAGCCCACCTCAATGCGCTGGACGAAGACGGATTGCTCCTTGCGGCCGAAACGGCCGCAAACCGAGGCGAGTCCGAGGCATTTGCTCGCATCACTCACGCATTGCGCGAGCATGCGCCGGACGAGAAACCGGTTGTCAAGCTGCTTGAAATGGTGTGCGCGTGCAACTCCGGCCAATCCGAAAAGGTGGTCAAGGAAGTCAGTGAGACGCCCGCTGATGGCCTTGATCTGATTACACTCAGCGCCTTTGCGGGGCTGATGCTCAATGCCGGCCGTGACAGCGAAGCGCTCCGGTTTGTCGAGGTCATAAAGAAGCGAGTCTCCACCCATTCGAGTTCGCGCGAGCGTCTGATCGTCGCGGATATTTTGATTCGCGCCGATCAGTTCTCCGACGCCGTCGGCCTCTTGGAGTCGGTGGACCCCAGCGGCCGCAGCCTACCAATTCAGACGCGACGACTGCGTGCCCTATTGTTTGGTGGGTACCGGCGAAAGTCAAAAGACCTCCTGGAAAAAGTGCCACCCGAATGGCTTTCAGATGACGCCTTCCGCCGCCTAGCGATGGGCGTCGCACAAGAAGCCAATGACTGGAGCCAGCTCGAACTGCTTGCGAGACTGCATCGCGAGGCCCATCCAGAGCGGGCGGAAGCATGGGTCTTTTGGTACCAAGTTGTTCTTCATACCAGACCACCCGCACAAATCCGAAACGCCTTCAGCGAGGCGCCCGAGCGTCTTACGGGGACCCTGAAGCAGATCGCGCACTTGGCGGCGGCAGAGTTGCAGTATGGCAAGCCAGTGGAGTTGACCCTGTAACTCAGGACACCCGAACACCGTTAAGTTGATGATATTGCGACCCGCCGGAATTCCCGAGGCGAACGATACTTCAACGCTTTATGCGGATGCCAGTCATTGTATTGTTCGAACGCGATCGTTAGCTCAGATAGGGCAGTGGGCACGTCAGACTTGTTCATGAACGCGATGTAATCGCGCTTCATGGTCTTGACGAAGGATTCGGCCATACCGTTGCTCTGCGGGGAACGCACCGGCGTGGTCAGTGGCTCCAAGCCTAATTCCCGGGCGAAGCTTCGCGTACGTTGGTCGATGTATGCCGACCCATTGTCCGACAGCCACTCGATGGTTTGCCCGGTCTGCACAGCGCCGAAGCGTTGCTCGACGGCCGCTAGCATGACATCCCGAACAATGTCCCCGCTGTGACCGCCGGTGGTTGCCGCCCAACTGATAGCCTCCCGGTCATGACAATCGAGCGCAAAGGTGACGCGTAGCGCCGAACCATCGCCGCAACGGAATTCAAAGCCATCGGAACACCAACGAGTATTGCTTTGGTCGACAGCAACACGGCCATCATGGCGACGTGTATCGCGTCTTCGCCCAGGCCGGCGAAGCAGTAACTGATGCTCTCGCATGACGCGGTAAACACGTTTGACGTTCACAGGCGGTGCCCCGCTGAGCTCGTGACTGCGCCGTAGCAGAGCCCAGATCCTTCGATAGCCGTACGTGGGCAGGTCTGCAACCAGCTCATGGATCTCAGTCACAAGCGTCGTATCGTCGTGCTCGCGGGCACGGCGACCATCTTGCCAATCCGCTGATCGGGCCTGTCTAACTGCCACCGCAGAGCGCGCCACGCCAAGGACATCGCAGACCGTCTTCATTGGTCGTCCCCGGGCAGTAAGGGCGAGCGCGCAATCCAGTTTTTTGAGCGCCCGTACTCCACGGCTTCTTTCAGGATTTCTGCTTCCTGCGTTTTCTTTCCCAGCAGTCGCTGCAACTCCCTGATCTCTTTAAAGGCAGCAGCCAACTGCGAAGCTGGGACCACAGCTTCGCCAGCAGTCACGGCAGCCAGGCTGCCCTCCTGGTACTGCTTGCGCCAGGCAAACAGCTGATTGGGATTGAGCCCGTGCCGCCGCGCGACCGCTGAAACGGTGGCGCCTGGCTCCATCGTTTCTTGAATGATGGCGAGCTTTTCCTGGGCTGAACGGCGCCGCCGCCGCTCAGGTTCGGTCAGAACTTCGATGCTTTCCACTATTTGCCTAGGCTTGAAACTAGTCACAAGACTACCCCTAATTATAAGAGGTGCCAGGTGTCCTGAGATTCAAGGTGCCGCTCCAGCCAGAGGTCGGGTACGCGCGGCTTTATCGCATGTTCCGCTCGAACATGGACGACGTCAGTGCCGCCTCCTCCTATCTAATGGGAGTTTTGATCGGTCACCGAGCCAGACACGGTAGAACACACTTTCCGGAGGTGAGGCCTGGCTCCATGGTGACGCTTGAGGGCGCGGACAGGAGCATCGTAAAAATCGTGATCGATCCTGCAGGCATGACGGATCTGCCGAAATCTGCGAGATTCCTTGCTGCGGACAGCCCGCTGGCGAAAACGATGCTAGGACTGGCATGCGGCGACACCGTTGACATCGAGGGAACGTTCGATGTTCGCAATTTCACGATTCGTGAGATCAGTGATGCTCATCAAGGACTGGGCGAGTACGCGCACGAACTCTTGTCGAAATCGCTAGAACCCGCGCCTGGTCTGCAGCTCTTCAGCCTGACCGAGAAAGAGGATGGGAACCTGGATGTCTCGCCCATCCATGACCGACTCAAGGCGCAAACGCAACGTAGCAAATCGGTAATGGAGCAATACGCCGAGAGCAAGCTTCCGCTTGGCTTGTGTGCGCAAATGCTCGGCGCCGACGGCATGCAAATGGTCTTCAGTTGGGACCAGCGCAACCCTCCGCTCGCAAGTGGTGTCACCACAGCGCCAGAGCTTGAGGCCGCAAGTGCATTGTTGCTCGACCAATCGTTCCCCGTTGTGATGGACGCGCTCACGCTGGCTGAACTTGTCCGCTTTGGACAGGGTGATCTTCTCTCAGTGTTGCCACGGGTGTATGTTTGCCGGGGGACCTACGATCGATTCAAACAAGCGGAAGTCGAGGCGTTGGATTCTCGCGCAGAGGGACATGCGGCCGATATAGATGGGCAGTTCGCATTCTTGCCTATCACGGAAGAGGCTCGCAAGTGGAAGGCAAGCCAATATACCGAAGCATTGAGGCTAATGGACGAACACTGCGAAGTTTGCCCGGTGTATGGGCCGGAGCAAATGCCTCACGAACTCATCCTTCTAAAGGATCTTCTCGATACAGATACCTATGACGCGCTCGCGTTGTGCCTCGAAAAGGGGGCAGCCTTGTTCTCGGTGGATGAACGCCTTAGGAACTGGGTCTATGGAGTGTTTGGTATCAAGGGTGTGTTCCCCTATCTCGTGGCGATGAAGGGCTTGCAGGACGGCAAGATCTCACGTGGTGATCACGCAGAGTTCGCCCTCAACTCGGCGCTGCACAATCGCACCGTTTTCGCCCTTCATGCAGATGACGTCTTTTGGGGACTCCAGCAGCCGCAGATGGCGGCGCGGACGCTTGAATTTGTTGCCACCCACCTCGCAACCGCGCTCAATCGCCGGTACGCGATCGGCCTAGCGCGCGACCTGATTCAAGGAATGCCAAACGTGTCCATGCAGTACGGCGCAGTTGTAGAGTTCGTGAAATTTATCGCCAATGGCTTGTTTCGCAGAAAGGATAACGTCACAGGAATGCGCGAGGGCTTTGCCCGATGGTTGCGGCAAGTAGCGGACATGTTGTTTGCTTATACCTCGCCGTATCCCGCTACACGAGAGATTCCCAGGGAAGACAAGGCTGAATTTCTCAACGTGCTGGAGCATGGCTTAGAAACGGGAATTGCATTGGCCGGGGAGGGCGGCGCGATAGAGCCGCCCGCGATCGGAGCGCTCTATTGCAGAACCGGCTTCGTCGTTCATCAGCCAAATGCGAAAGCGCTCACAAACGTCACGGTGTCACCGGCAACGGCAAGCTAATAGGACGGCGACGGGTCAACGCGTAGGGCAGGGCAGGCCAGCTTTCGTCGCATCACCTATACGTTGCGCATGAATGACGCACGTGCATTTGGCAATCCGCTGATATCGTGGCAGCAATGCGTGGCTAGTAGTCAATCATAAGCGTTCTGCTCGCGTCCACCGACGCTTTGCCGTGACCGCCAGGCAATTGGCTGCCTTGGCAGTGCGGCCCATCTTCAGGCTATCGGCGGCAGTTGGAATCTGCCCCCGTCTGCGAGATAGATGAAGCCCTGCTTCGCGATGGCATAATGGAAGCAGGCCTAGCCTACGAGGCCACCCCAATGTCTCATTGGTGGCCGCCAAAAGCCCGCGCAAGCGGGCTTTTGTTCGTCTCTATGGCTCAGAATTGCGCTGAAGGCGAACCTGAGCACTCGAGCGTGGCGCGATGTGTGAACGAGAAATAGCAGTTAGAGGATTTTCAGATTCAGCGCTAGTTGGCGGCGGCACAACACTCCACAGGCTCGTATAGCCGGTAACCCAGCCAGTGACAACGATGCCGAGACTATTCGCGTATCCATATGCCGAATGGTGGTGCCCTGGGCGGGTGCAGCGGTGCCGATATGCCGTAAGCTAAGCACTCATCCTTGGGATTGCGTAGACATTTTGCCGAGAATCTACGTTCATTCGACGATACGTGACCCTCAACCAATGGGGAGTTGCCTTCCTAAAACGGGCAGCTTCATCCGGATTTTTGTGTTCGATCCTGTCGGCAACGAGGTTCACGGCGTTTTTTACTATTCCATAGATTGAGTCCCGGCCTAAAGGAACAGCTTGCTCGTCTCCGTGGAGCCGGGATACCAAGGGCGTTGCTGACGGAGGAGGAGGAATGTGGATACCACGTGCCGCCAAGTATCTGTAAATGGCATACTTGGCCGAAGGATTCAGGACAATCTTCCTTGCCTGCTGCCCGCTCGCGTTCCTTAAAGAAAGCGACCACGTTTCATCTCCGGAGCTTGGTGACTTGTAGCAAAACAAATCGGACAGGCGGATACAGGCCAACTCCTCCCCGCGGATGCCAGTGTTTCCCATGAACCGAATTACGAAGAGCATCCGCTCGGCCTCGTCATGCGCTGGATGTCCGACTGGAAACTTCTCGCACTCTAACTCGAGCTCTCGGAGTAATCGAACAAACGACAAAAGGGGCAGGGATCTCGAGGGCTTTGTGGATCCCATGGCACTTTTCTTCCGACGGATTCGTCGCTCGCGGAAGAGGTTATATTGGATGTGCCGGAAATCGACCAGAAACGAAAATAAACTTTCCAAGACGCGAAATGCGAATGAGCAGCTCGCGTCCGACAAAGCTCCCTCGAACGGCCGCCAATCTCCGGCAGTACGACGCCGATTGCGCATTCCGCACCAGGAGTCTGGAGGATCCCGGAGAAATGCATCATAGAAGTCTAGGTCTGACGGGGTGATTTCGGCCAACAGCTTTCGATCGATGAAGAGCGCCCAGCAGTAAAACCTATGGACTTCCTTCTCATAGGCACGCTCCGTAGCATGGGTAGCAAATCCAGACAGCCACTGCAGTACAGTCCCCAGCTCCTGATACGCGCCATCATGTAAAGCGCGATCGACGGGATCGCAAGGATGCCCTGGTTGGCATAGAGTTCGGAGATCCCTCAGGGAAGAAGGAAACGGTGAGATGCTTAGCCCATCTTCTTGAGCGGCCATGTAAACTCCTGCGGCACGTATGCGTTGGACATCATCGCACGGGTCGAAGGCATTCGGCCGATAACAAAACTGTGGGCAGTAAGGGATGCAAATGAAAAAGTATGTTTGTTTTGGCGCGTATGAGCCGAAGAGCATTCGGACACGTATTTACGTCGCGATCAAACATAGTTTTGCGTCTTTCGACTGACAGTGCGGGAAAACCAGAGTCGGCTGTCCTTGTCCATCTTTCATTTAACATAAGATAGATTGTTCCTCGGACACCTGCCTGCCGCCAACCCCATCCCAGCCACTTAACGCAGCCCCCGAAAACATTCAATACGGCACCCCGATCCGCGGCGACGCTGGCGCCTTATGCTGCATGGGCCATTCATTGCAGCAAAGGAAACGTATGTCGACACGTCTGTTGTTCATCGGCGCCCTGATCTGGCTGGTGTCGTTGCCAGCCCTGGCGCAGGCACCGCGCTACGCGGCCAGCGTGCCGCCCGATATCGTGACGCCGTCCCGCGTGGACACGCGGATCGGGCCGCTGGAGTTCTTCGATGGCCTGCCCAACGACGCCACGGTCCAGAAGGTCTACGACCAGCTTGATTTCTCGCGCGGCATCCAGGCGTTCCTGTCCGGCATCCCGGCCGCTTCGCTGCAGGCCATGTGCACCGGGCTGCGCGAGGCCGGCGTCACGCCGAACCAGGCCATCGGCATCACCGAGAACCTGATGGACGCCCGGTCGCTGTTCCTGACGCCCAACGCCACAACGGTCTACAACTTCTTCTGCATCGATCTCAAGGACGGCCCGGTGGTGGTGGAAATCCCGCCCAACGCACTGGGGCCGGTGGACGATGCCTATTTCCGCTTCGTGACCGACGTCGGGCTGACCGGCCCGGACCAGGGCAAAGGCGGCAAGTACCTGTTCGTGCCGCCCGACTACAAGGGCCCGCTGCCGGACAGCGGCTACTTCATCACCAGATCGCCCACCTATATCAACTGGATCCTGTGCCGCGTGTTTGTCGAGCACGACGACGTGGCCGCGGCCGTGAAGCTGGTCAAGGATCGCGCCCGCGTCTATCCGCTGGCGGCCGCCGCCAAGCCGCCGCCGACGAAGTTCGTGAACCTGTCGGGCAAGAAATTCAACACGATCCATGCCAACGATTTCCGTTTCTTCGAGGAAATCGACGCGGTCATCCAGCACGAGCCAGCCGACGCATTCGATCCGGAGATCGTCGGCCTGTTTGCCTCGATCGGCATCAAGAAAGGCCAGCCGTTCCGGCCCGATGCCCGCATGAAGGCGCTGCTGGTGGATGCCGTGGCGGTGGGCAATGCGTCGGCGCGGGCCATCCTGTTCGCGTCGCGCGACCCGCGGCTCAAGTTCTTCCCGGACCGCCAATGGGGCAACGGCTTCATCGGCAACAGCTACCAGTTCCTGGATCACGGCGAGCGGATGCTCGACGCCCGCACGCTGTTCCACTACGCCGCCACCGGCATCACGCCGGCCATGGCGGCCGCCAAGCCCGGTACTGGCTCGGCCTACGCATTCGCCGTGCGCGACGCGCGCGGGACCTACCTGGACGGCGGCAAGACCTACCGGATCACCCTGCCCGGCCCCGTGCCGGCCCGGCAGTTCTGGTCGTTCACGGTCTACGACGCGCAGACCCGCTCGATGCTCGAAACCGACCAGAAGGCGGCCGGCATCGACAGCCACAGCAAGGGCCTGAAGGCGGGCCCCGATGGCTCTTATACGATCTGGTTCGGCCCGAAGGCGCCGCCGGGCCAGGCGTCGAACTGGGTGCAGACGCGGCCGGGCAAGAGCTGGCAGGTGATCCTGCGGCTGTACGGGCCGCTGGAGCCGTGGTTCGACAAGACGTGGAAACCGGGCGACCTGGAGCCCGTGGAATAGACGCAAGCCGGCCGCGCCATTGGACCTTGGTCCCATGGCGCGGCCCGTCGCGGGGCCACCGCCCGCGCTACATCACACGATGGGCAAACCGCCCTCGCCTCGCGTCCGCCATGAGCCGAGCGAAGTCGTCGACGCGCATGTGCACCAGCGCGTCGCGGTCACCCGATTCGAAATAGACGTCGTCGTGCGCCAGCAGGCTTTCGTCGATCCACGTTTGCGTGCCATAGGCCATGCCGACTGGTGGCAGCGCGCGCGGATCGCAGTCGCGGAACACCTCGCGCACCCCTTCCGCGTGGGCCCGGCCCAGTTCGCGGCCGGTCTGCCTGCGCAGCTCGGCCAGTTTCAGGTGGTGGCTGGCGGGGATGACGGCGGTCAGGTAGCCGCGTTCGTCCTCGAACAGGACAGTGCGCGCCAGGCGGTCCTGGGGCACGGCAGGCGCCGTGGACGGGGCCACTTCGCGGATGTCGCCGGGGCGCCTGACCGTGTCGAAATGGCTTTCGTTGCGGCTCAGGCATCTCGCGAGCCTGACTGACATGGTCATGATCGCACCCTCCGCGCGCGTGGCGCTGTCGTTCTGAGTACCGCAACTATAGGTCATGCACCGGGGGGATCAGGTCGGGCTAACCCGAATCGCGATGCCTTTCGCGTCATAGCGTTGCCCTATCGCGGCGATTGCAAAGCTCTCATGTTTTTGCCATGGGCTCTCGCCTATATTTCTCGTGCGACAGGACCTGACCAACGCAGGGCCGCGTGGAAGTGTTGACGCGAGAAAGACTAGAACTACCGATGGTTCCCCCAAAGGAGAGAGCATGTCTAACGAAAAGTGTCCCTTCAACCATGCCGCGGGCGGCGGCACCACCAATGCGGACTGGTGGCCGAAGCAGCTCAGGCTGGACTTGCTCAGCCAGCACTCGGACAAATCCAATCCGCTGGAGAAGGGTTTCAACTACGCCGAGGCCTTCAAGAGCCTCGACTTCGCCGCGCTGAAGAAGGACCTGGCCGACGTGATGACCGACTCGCAGGACTGGTGGCCGGCCGACTTTGGCCACTATGGCCCGCTGTTCATCCGGATGGCCTGGCACAGCGCCGGCACCTACCGCATCGGCGACGGCCGCGGGGGTGGCGGCCGCGGCCAGCAGCGCTTTGCACCGCTCAACAGCTGGCCGGACAACGTCAGCCTGGACAAGGCGCGCCGGCTGCTCTGGCCGGTCAAGCAGAAGTACGGCCAGAAGATTTCCTGGGCGGACCTGATGATCCTGGCCGGCAACGTGGCGCTGGAAACGATGGGCTTCAAGACCTTTGGCTACGGTGGCGGGCGCGAGGACACCTGGGAACCGGATCAGGACGTCTACTGGGGCAACGAGAAGACCTGGCTGGGCGGCGACGTACGCTACGGCAAGGGCGCGGCGGGCAATGACGACGATGGCGGCGTGCTGGTCGCCGATGCCGAGAAGCACGGCGAGGAAGTGAGCCGCACCGATCCCGGCCGCAACCTGGAGAACCCGCTCGGCGCCGTCCAGATGGGCCTGATCTACGTCAATCCGGAAGGCCCGGACGGCAACCCAGACCCGCTCGCGGCGGCCTATGACATCCGCGATACGTTCGGCCGCATGGCGATGGACGACGAGGAAACCGTGGCGCTGATCGCCGGCGGCCACACCTTCGGCAAGACCCATGGCGCCGCGGCGGCCAGCAATGTCGGCCCCGAGCCCGAGGCGGCCGACCTGGAACTGCAGGGCTTTGGCTGGCGCAACCAGTTCGGCACCGGCAAGGGCCCGGACACCATCACCAGCGGCCTGGAAGTGACGTGGAGCAACACGCCCACGCAGTGGGGCCAGGGCTTCTGGGAAAACCTGTTCAATTTCGAGTACGAGCTGACCAAGAGCCCGGCCGGCGCCAACCAGTGGGTGGCCAAGGACGCGCCCGAGACGGTGCCGCACGCATACGACCCGTCGAAGAAGCTCAAGCCGACCATGCTGACCACGGACCTGTCGCTGCGCTTCGACCCGATCTACGAGAAGATCTCGCGCCGCTTCAAGGACGACCCGCAGGCGTTTGCCGATGCCTTCGCCCGCGCGTGGTTCAAGCTGACCCATCGCGACATGGGGCCCATCGAGCGCTACCTGGGCCCGGAAGTCCCGCAGGAGGAACTGCTCTGGCAGGACCCGATCCCGAAGGTGGACCACCCGCTGGTCGACGACAACGACATTGCCGCGCTCAAGCAGAAAGTGCTGGCTGCGGGGCTGTCGATCGGGGAACTGGTCAAGACCGCCTGGGCGGCCGCGTCGACGTTCCGCGGCTCGGACAAGCGCGGCGGCGCCAACGGCGGCCGGATCCGGCTGGCCCCGCAGAAGGACTGGGCCGTCAACGAGCCGGACAAGCTGGCCAAGGTGCTGGAAACGCTGGCGGGCATCCAGAAAGACTTCAACGGGTCACAATCGGGCGGCAAGCAGGTCTCGATGGCGGACCTGATCGTGCTGGCGGGCGGCGCGGCCATCGAGAAGGCGGCCGAGAAGGCGGGCAAGATGCTGAAGGTACCGTTCTCGCCGGGCCGCATGGATGCGTCGCAGGAGAAGACCGACGTGAAGTCGATGGGCGCGATGGAGCCCACCGCCGACGCGTTCCGCAACTACATCAACCCGCGCGTGCGCGTGCCGGCCGAGCACATGATGATCGACCGCGCCCAGTTGCTGACGCTGACCGCGCCCGAGATGACGGTGCTGATCGGCGGGCTGCGGGTGCTCAACGTCCATCACGGCAAGGATGCGCACGGCGTGCTGACGGACCGGCCCGAGACGCTGACCAACGACTTCTTCCGCAACCTGCTCGACATGTCGCTGGAATGGACGCCGCTGTCGCGCGACGTGTTCGAAGGCGCCGACCGCAAGACCGGCGCGGTCAAGTGGACGGGCTCGCGCGTGGATCTGGTCTTCGGCTCGCACGCGCAACTGCGCGCGCTGTCGGAGGTCTATGCCAGCGACGACGGCGCCGACAAGTTCTATACGGACTTCGTCGCCGCTTGGTCCAAGGTGATGGACCTGGACCGCTTCGACCTGCGCAAGTGACGTAGCCGGACGCGTCTTGTGCCCCAGGGGCGCCGCAGCGGTACGCGGCGCCCTTTGCCCTTCCCTGCCCCGTTGCCTACCATGACAGGACCTCAATCCGCGGGCCCTGCCATGCCGCAAGCCACCGTTTCACACACGCCGACCGTGCCCTATCTGCCGATGCAGGTAATCCTGCGCAACGGGCAGGTGATCGTCGTGCGCCAGATCCGCGAGGACGACAAGGCCGGCGTGCTCGAAGCCTTCCACGCGCTGTCCGAGGATTCGCGCTACACGCGCTTCATGGCCGCGATCAAGGACCTGCCGGACGCCCTGCTGGACGACGTGGTTCACCCGGAGCCGGGCCGCGAATGCACGCTGGCCGCCGTGGACGGCACGGACGGCGTGGGGGCCCATCTGGTTGGCGGCGCTCGCTACGTGGCGCTGCCGGGCCGCGACGCCTGCGAGTTTGCCGTTACCGTGCTCGACGGCTGGCAAGGCACCGGGCTGGGCCGGGTGCTGCTGCAAACGCTGATCGAATTCGCGCGCGCCGCCGGGTTCGGCACCATCGAAGGCTACGTGCTGGCATCGAACACCGGCATGCGGCGGCTGGCGCATCGGCTGGGCTTTGCCGATACGCCCTGCCCGGACGACCCGTCGCAGCGCGTCGTCCACCTGTCGCTCTGACGGCCCAAGCCATCAGCCAGCGCCGGCCAGCACGGCCTTCTGCCCGGCCAGCCGCGCGCCCATCGCCTCGCCCAGCGCCTGCAGGCCCGACAGCGGGCGCACCATCACCTCGAATTCCTCGATCCGGCCGGCATCGTCGAAGCGCAGCATGTCGATACCCTTTAGCGCCTTGCCGCTGACCGTGGCGCTGAATTCCAGCACCACGCTGCGGCCGTCGGTGGACGCAAACGCGCGGTGGTACGTGAAATCCTGGAACACGGTATTGACGGTCTTCAGCACCAGCTTGATGGCGGCCCGCCCCGGATACGGGCTGTGCGCCACCGGGGAGCGGAAGACGATCTGGTCCGACAGCAGCGGGTCCAGTTCCTCCATCGCATTGCGCGCCAGCAGGCCGTGCCAGGCGGCCAGGGTCTGCTGCGCGGCGGGAATCAGGCCGTGAACTTCCATGCGGGTCTCCTCGGTGTGTTGTTATGCAACCAGTTGCATAACAACATCGTAGCCGGGAGATCGGCAAAACGCCAGCGGCCCAACCATGAAACGACCATGCACTGGCTGCATTCGGTCGATTAAGTTGCGGTCAAAATGCTAGAAATACAAAATCAGACAAACGCCTACATCGACTGCGTGTGCCTCACTCTAAGCTTCATCGCAGGACCTGACCCGTCCTGTTTAACCTCCCCCTGCAAACCCGCCTGATCCCCTCAGGCGGGTCTTTTTTTGGGCGGACGGTGTTCAGCGGGTGGCCGGGGCGCCGGCGCGGTCGAGCGCCTGGAGGATGGCGTAGGCCGCCGTCACCCGCGCCGGGATCGGCACGTTGCGGTTGGCCAGCAGCACCACGCCGATGCGGCGGCCGGGCACGTAGGCCACATAGGTGCCGAAGCCATTGGTCGACCCGGTCTTGTTGAGCAGGACGTCGGCCGCCGCCGGCTCGGGCGGGTCGATGCGCTGCACGGGCTGCGCGTCGCGCACCATCCGGGCGTCGTTGCCAGCCAGCAGGTCGTCCAGCGTCACCGGCCAGCCATAGCGCTCCCAGCCCAGCCCCTGCGTCATCGGCCCCACGCGGAAATAGCCCGCGTGCGTGGTCGCCAGCGCCTGCCGCACGGCCGGGTCCGCCACCGACTGGCCGTCGATGTTCAGTTCGACAAAGCGGATCATGTCCGCCGCCGTGGTCCGGATGCCATACGCCTGCCCGTCGAACACGCCCGGCGACGCCCGCACCGGCTTGTCGCCCTTGTAGCCCCAGGCGTAGTCGCCCATGCGGGCGCGCGGCACGTCGATCCAGGTATGCGACAGCCCCAGCTTCGGCAGCAACTGCCCGGCCATGGCGTCGCCAAACGGCATGCCCAGCGCCTGCGCGGCGGCATGGCCGAACAGGCCGATGCTCACGTTCGAATAGCGCCGCCGGGTGCCGGGCGCGAAGTCTGGCTGCCACTGCCGCAGCCAGTCCACCATCTGCGGCAGCGTATTGATGGCATCGGGCACCTGCAGCGGCAGGCCGCCGGCCGAATAGGTGCCCAGTTCCAGCAGGCTGATGCCATCGAAGGCGCTGCCGGCCAGCGCGGGCATGTGCCGACTGGCCTTGTCGGCCAGCGACAGCACGCCGCGCGCCTGCGCATAGGCGCCCAGCGTGGCCGTGAACGTCTTGCTGACCGATCCGATCTCGAACAGCGTGGCGTCGGTGACCGGCCGGGTGCCCTGGCGCGATGCCAGGCCGTAGTTGAACACCCGATGCTGGCCGCCCTGCGTGACGGCCACGGCCATGCCCGGCACGTCGTACTTGGCCATGACCGGCCGGACGGCGGCGTCGACCGTCGCGCGGATGGGGTCAGCCCCGGCATCGGCGCCCCAGGCCGGCCCACCGGCGGCGGTAGCGGCAAAGGTGGCCAGGGTGGCCAGGGTTGTCACGGCAAGGCGGAGCGGGATTCGGAGGGCGGCGGCGCGGCGCATGGCGGTGTCGGGCGGGGGCGAAGGAGTGCATTGTATCCGCCGGCGTGCGGCATACAATGGCAGCCTCGCCCTCCCGATAGGTCCCCATGCCATGCAGTCCGCTGCCTCGCTGAACCTGCTCGAAATCGTGGGCCTGCTGACCGGCGGGCTGGCCCTCTTCCTCTACGGCCTGGAATGCATGACGGGCGGGCTCAAGGCGATTGCCGGCGCGCGGCTGCAATCGCTGCTCGGCACGCTCACGGCCAGCCGCCTGCGCGGCGTGCTGGCGGGCGCGGGCATCACCGCCCTGCTCAATTCCTCCACGATCACCACGGTGCTGCTGGTCGGCTTCGTATCGGCCGGCCTGATGACGCTGGGCCAGTCGATCCCGGTGATCATGGGCGCCAACATCGGCTCCACGCTGACCGCGCAGATCATCGCGTTCAATATCTCGGCGGTCACGCCGTTCCTGCTGGGCTTCGGGTTCCTGCTGCACGCCTTTGCCCGGCAGGAACTGCTGCGCCAGCTGGGCGGCGTGCTGCTGGGCCTGGGCCTGCTGTTCCTCGGCATCGAGTTCATGGGCGATGCCACGCGGCCGCTGCGCAACTACGAGCCGTTCATCGCGGCGATGCAGGACATGCGCAACCCGGCGCTGGGCATCCTGATTGGCGCGCTGTTTACGGCCATCGTGCAGAGTTCGGCCGCCACGCTGGCCATCGTGATCGCGCTGGGCAGCCAGGGGCTGATCCCGCTGGAATCGGGCATCGCGCTGATCCTGGGCGCCAACGTCGGCACCTGCGGCACGGCGTTGCTGGCCGCCATCGGCAAGAACGCGGAAGCCACGCAGGTCGGCGTCGTCCATCTGCTGTTCAACGTGCTGGGCGTGCTGTTCTTCGCCTTCCTGATCCCGCAGTTTGCGGACCTCGTGCGGCTGGTGTCGCCGTCGGCGCCGGAACTGACGGGCGCCGCGCGGCTGGCGGCCGAGACGCCGCGCCAGGCCGCCAACGCCCATACCATCTTCAGCGTGTTCAGCACGACGGTGCTGATCTGGTTCACCGGGCCCATCGGCCGGCTGGCCGAGCGCATCGCGCCGTCCACGCGCACGACCGCGCAGGACCCGGCCGTGCCCCGCTACCTCGACGACACGCTGCTGGACATGCCGGCGCTGGGCATCGCCCGCGTGCAGCTCGAACTGGCCAGCCTGGGCCGGCAGGTGCACGGGCTGGTGCGCCGCAGCGCCGAGATCGCCGTGGAGGGCACCGCACAGGACATCGTGGCGATGGCCGGCCAGGACCAGGCCGCCGAAGCGCTGAGCACCGCGGTCATCGGCTATATCGGCCGGCTGTCGGAAGGCAACGGCAGCGAGGACGAGAGCCGCCAACTGGTGGACCTGGCGCGCATCGCGGCCACGCTCGATGCCACGCGCGAGGTGGCCACCACGAGCATGCTGGCGCTGAGCCAGCGGCGCCTGTCGCACAGCGCCGATGCCGGCCGCTGGCGCAACGCCGACGCCATGGCCTTTGCCGCTTCCGTGCTGGACCAGCTTGCGCAGGCCGTGGACACCGTCGCGCATCCGTCCGCCGACACCGTGCAGCGCATCGTCGCCGCCAAGCCGGCGCTGGAAGCCATGGCGATGGCGGCGCGCCAGGGCATCATGGCCGAGCTGCAGCTAAGCAGCCACGACGATGTGGCCAATTTCCGGCTGGCCAACGACATGATCGAGCACCTGAACGAGATCGCGCGGCTGTCGCGCGCCATCGCCAAGGCCACCGCGCAGTTGCGCGACGTGCGGCTCGACGATGTCCAGCCCGGCGTGCCCGTCCAGGCGTCCGCCCAGCAGGCAACCTGAGCCCGGCAGCTTGCGCTACGCCTCGGTCTGCTGGCAGAAGCAGAGCCGGTTGCCGAACGGGTCCTTGACCTGCAACTGCCGCCCCCAGCCGGCATCCTCCACGCCGGGCTTGGCGTAGCGATACGCGCGCGCGGTCAGTTCGGCGTGCAGCGCGTCCACGTCGTCGATCGGGATGAAGATCGCCGAACCGGGCGTGGCGTCGCCATGGTGCTCGCTCAGATGCAGCACCAGCCCCGAACGCGAGACCTGCGCGTAGAGCGGAAAGTTGTCGCCGAACCGGTGCTCCCAGTCGAGCTTGAAGCCCAGAAAGTCCACGTAGAACTCCCTTGCCTTGTCCTCCGAGAAGATGCGGAGGATCGGAATGGCTTGCGACATCTGCATGGCAAATCGCCTATGGAAAGGCGCCCGAAGCTGGAATCTGGCGATTCTGCCACGGCGGCATGACGCTCACGTGTACTGTCATCCACTTTGACTAGGATTTGTCTCCACGCCGGCTTTTACTTCGTTTTATGGATTCCCTATAATTATTGGAAATTCATAATTCCACCTAAACCCGATGAGCTACGTCTACAAGCGCCCCGAGCTGGCCAGCCAGATGGCGCGCCAGTTGCTCTACCCCAGCGTGCTGGACGAGGGCCTGCGGTCCGGGCTGTTCCTTTCTGGCCTGCGCCGGATCGGCAAGACCACGTTCCTGCTGAACGACCTGATCCCGGCGCTGGAAGACCTGGGCGCCATCGTGATCTATGTCGACCTGTGGAGCGACACCCAGCGCAGCCCCGCCACGCTGATCCGCGACGCGGTGCGCAAGAAGCTCGAAGCCCTGGAGTCGCCGCCGGCGGCGGCCCGGCGCAAGCTCAAGCGGGTGGCCGGCATCGACGTGGGCGCCTTCAGCTTCAAGTTCGGCTTCAAGCTGGAAAACCTGGGCGAGCCCGGCGGCGCCACGCTGGCGCAGGCGCTGTCCGAAGTGGTGGACCAGGGCCGCACCGACGTCGTGCTGATCGTCGACGAAGTCCAGCACGCGATTACGTCCGAGGAAGGCAACCAGATGCTGCTGGCGCTGAAGGCGGCGCGCGACGCGATCAATCCCCGGCCCGACACCCCCGGGCACTTCCTGTTCGTCGGCACCGGGTCCCACCGCGCGCTGGTCGGCGAACTGACGGCCCGGCGCAACCAGGCGTTCACGGGCGCCACGTCGGTGGCCTACCCGGTGCTGGACGAGGATTACGTGGCCTACCTGCTGGAACGGCTGGCCGCCGAGGGCTTTACGTCCCTGCCATCGCTCGACGTGGCCATCCAGGCGTTCCACACGCTCGGCAACCGGCCCGAGGAGATGATCAAGGCGTTGCGCCAGCTGCATTTCCACCTGCCCGACGGCAGCAATCCCGACGAGCACCTGCCGGTCATCGCCAACACGCTGCGCTCGGCCGCCGCCGATATCGAACTGATGAAGCTGGAACAGTTGGGCGGCCTGGCAACGGCCATCTTCGACCGCATCGCCACGGCCAAGGGCGACGCCCGGGGCCTGTTCTCGGCTGACGCGGCCGCCGCCTACTCCCAGGCCATCGGGCGCGAGGTCAAGGTCGAGGAGGCCCAGCCCGTGGTCAACGAACTGATGGCCACCAACCTCATCATGCGCAAGGGCCACGGCCTGTACGGCATCACCGACCCATTCGTGCAGGAGATGTGGCGCGAACGGAAATCGCTGGAAGGCAAGCTCTGAGCGCGCCGCCCGCCTTGGCGCCCTCCTTCGATCTAAGCGTTTACCCCTAGTTTTCATATAACCAGAAAAGCGTAAGGTGCTGGCCTATGCAGACACGGCCTATCACCCTGACCGAGCGCGTCATCCAGCAGCTGCGTGGCGAGATTGCCGACGGCACGTTTCCCGTCGGCGCCCGGCTGCCTACCGGCAAGCAGCTTGCCGAGCGTTACGGCGTCAGCGCGGCCGTGATCCGCGAGGTGACCGAGCATCTGCGGTCGCAGGGCATGATCGAGAGCCGGCAGGGGCTGGGCAGTACCGTCCGCTCGCGTGTCAGCGACAGCGGATTCCGGCTGGCCGGCCATGCCGATGCAACGGACCTGGCGGCCATCTTCGAGTTGCGGATCGACCTGGAGAGCGCGGCGGCAGCCATGGCGGCCCGCCACCGGACCGACGCCGACCTCCAGCGCATGGGCGCCCTGCTCGATGCCATTGCCGCGCGGCTGGACGATGCCGAGCTTGGCGTGGAGCCCGACATCCAGTTCCATATCGCCATCGCCACCGCGACCCACAATCCCTATTACCAGCAGTTGCTGCAGTACATGAACCTGCAGCTCCACCAGGCCGTGCGGACCGCCCGCGTCAATTCCAGCCGCCAGCCGGGGCTGCCGGGCCGGGTCCACGGCGAACACGTGGCGATCTTCGACGCCATCCGCGCCCGCGACGCCGATCTGGCCCGCCAGCGCGCCACCGAACACCTGCGCAACGCGGCCGGCCGCCTGGGCTTGCCGCTGCGCCAGTCCTGAATCCCCGTCTCCCTACCGTTTCAGAGGCAATACGATGTCCATCACGCCCTTCGCCCAGCGCCTGACCGAGGCCCTCGGTCCCGAAATCGTCGCCACCGCCGCTGACGCCGTGGCGCCCTGGCTGTCCGACTGGCGCGGCCTCTACAAGGGCCAGGCGCAGGCCGTGGTGCGCCCGCGCAGTACCGAACAGGTGGCCCAGGCGCTGGCGCTGTGCCAGCAGGCCGGCGTCCCGGTGGTGCCGCGCGGCGGCAATACCGGCCTGTGCGGCGGGGCCGCGCCCGACGCCAGCCAGGCCAACGTCGTGATCAGCCTGGACCGCATGGACAAGATTCGCTCGATTGACACGATTGCCAACACGATGGTGGCCGAAGCCGGCTGCATCCTGGGCAACCTGCGCCGCGCCGCCGAGGAAAACGACCGGCTGTTCCCGCTGTCGCTGGCGGCCGAGGATTCGTGCCAGATCGGCGGCAATCTGGCGACCAACGCCGGCGGCGTCAACGTCGTGCGCTACGGCATGACGCGCGAACTGGTGCTGGGCGTGGAAGCGGTGCTGCCGAACGGCGAGATCTTTCACGGGCTGCGCACGCTGCGCAAGGACAACACCGGCTACGACCTCAAGCAACTGCTGATCGGATCGGAAGGCACGCTGGGCATCATCACGGCCGCCGCGCTGCGCCTGTCGCCGCGCGCCGATTCCCGCGCCGTGGTGCTGGCCGCCGTGGAGTCGTCGCGGCAGGCGCTGGAACTCTATTCGCTGCTGTTCGCGCGCTGCGGGGCGCGGCTGCAGGCCTACGAGTTCTTCACCGGTGCCTGCCTGGACCTCGTGCTGACCCATGCCGAAAACGTCCAGGCGCCGTTTGCCGAGCGCTTTCCGGCCTATGTGCTGCTGGAAATCGCCGATACGGCGTCGGAAGACGTGCTCAACGCGCTGCTGGAATCGGTGATTGGCGAGGCGCTGGAACAGGGGCTGTGCCTGGACGCGGCGGTGTCGGCGTCGCTGGCCCAGTTGCAGGGCCTGTGGCGGCTGCGCGAGGAGATTTCCGAGGCCCAGCGCGCCGACGGCCTGCACCTGAAGCACGACGTATCGCTGCCGATCGAGCGGATTCCCGACTTCATGGCGTCGATGGAGGCCCGGCTGCAGGCCCGGCACCCCGGCATCCGCCCGTTCATCTTCGGCCATTTCGGCGACGGCAACCTGCACTACAACCTGTCGCGCCCGCTGGGAGCCGACCCCAAATGGGCGCTCGGCGAAGGCAAGCCGGTCAGCGACGAGGTGATGGACGAAGTGGCGCGCTACGACGGCAGCATCAGCGCCGAGCACGGCATCGGCCAGCTCAAGCGCGACGCCTTCCTGGCGCTCAAGGACCCGCTCGAACTGCGGCTGATGCGCGCCATCAAGCAGGTGTTCGACCCCAGCGGCATCATGAATCCCGGCAAGCTCCTCTAGCCCCGCCTGAGCGCCGCGGCCAGTCGCTATACTGGGAGCCTTTTCGTGCATACCGCCACCGAACGGTTCCCAAATTGGCCGATCAAGACCTGAGCAAGCTGAAAATCGACCGCAGCGCCATGGCGCCCGCGCCCCGCCGGCGCCGCCGCTGGGTGCGCTACGCGGTCATCGCGGTCATCCTGCTGGCGGCCATCGGCATCGGCGCCCGGCTGGCCGGCCCGCAGCCGGTGGAAACCACCACCGTTTCCGCAGCCTATCCGTCCCAGAACTACACGCTGCTGAACGCCACCGGCTACGTGGTGCCCCAACGCAAGGCGGCCGTGGCATCGAAGGCGCAGGGCCGGCTGGAATGGCTGGGCGTGCTGGAAGGCTCGCGCGTCAAGAAGGACGAAATCATCGCCCGCGTGGAAAGCCGCGACGTGGAGGCATCGGCGGCCCAGGCGCGCGCCCAGGTGCAGGTGGCCGAGGCCAACCTGCAGCTCCAGCAGGCCGAACTGCGCGATGCCGAGGTCAACCTGAAGCGGTCGGAGATGCTGCTGGAGCCCAAGGCCATCTCCCGGCAGCAGTACGACGCCGACCTGGCCCGCTACAACAAGGCGCGGGCGTCGATCAACAACTCGCAGGCGTCGATCACGTCGGCCAAGGCCAACGCCCGGGCGGCCGAGGTCTCGGTCGAGCAGACCGTGATCCGCGCCCCGTTCGACGGCGTGGTGCTGATCAAGCACGCCAACGTCGGCGACAACATCACGCCGTTCTCGGCCGCCGCCGACACCAAGGGCGCCATCGTGACGATTGCCGACATGGACACGCTGGAGGTGGAGGCCGACGTTGCCGAGTCCAACATCGCAAAGATCACCGTCGAGCAGCCCTGCGAGATCCTGCTGGACGCGCTGCCGAACCTGCGCATGGCCGGGCGCGTGTCGCGCATCGTGCCAACCGTGGACCGCTCCAAGGCCACCGTGCTGGTCAAGGTGCGTTTTGTCGACCGCGACGCGCGCGTGCTGCCCGACATGAGCGCCAAGATCGCGTTCTTGTCCAAGCCCGTGCCGCCCGAGGACAACAAGCCGCTGACCGCCGTGCAGCCGTCGGCCGTGGTCGAGCGCGACGGCAAGCCGGTGGTGTTCGTGGTGGCCGACGGCAAGGCCCGCCAGGTGCCGGTCACGCGCGGCGCCAAGGTCGGCGAACTGGTGGCCGTGCAGGGCGTCAAGCCCGGCGACACCGTGGTGCTGGCCCCCGGCGACAAGCTGGCCGACGGCGCCCGCGTCACCGTCGCCAAGAAGTAAGCCATGGCCGAAGCCCACGCCGCCGGAGCGGCCCCTACCCCGCTTGTCTCGATCCGCCACCTGGCCAAGTCGTACCAGCGCGGCGCGCAGACCGTGCCCGTGCTGTCCGATATCTCGCTCGACATCGCCGCCGGCGACTTCATCGCGCTGATGGGCCCATCGGGCTCCGGCAAGAGCACGCTGCTGAACCTGATTGCCGGCATCGACCGGCCCGACAGCGGCGAACTGCTGGTGGACGGGGTGGATATCTCGACCCTGCCCGAGTCGTCGCTGGCCGACTGGCGCGCGGCCCACGTCGGTTTCATCTTCCAGTTCTACAACCTGATGCCGGTGCTGACGGCCTACGAGAACGTGGAACTGCCGCTGATGCTCACGCGCCTGACCCGCGCCGAGCGCCGCGAGCGTGTGGAAATGGTGCTCGGCATGGTCGGCCTGGCCGACCGGATGGACCACTATCCCACCGAGCTGTCCGGCGGCCAGCAGCAGCGCGTGGCCATTGCCCGCGCGCTGATCACCGACCCCACGCTGATCGTGGCCGACGAACCCACCGGCGACCTGGACCGCACGTCGGCCACCGAGATCCTGGCGATGCTGCAACGGCTCAACGCCGACGTCGGCAAGACCATCATCATGGTCACGCACGACGCCCACGCGGCCGAGGCCGCCAAGTCGCTGGTCCACCTTGAGAAAGGTGAACTGATCCAGACCGAGCCGCGCCGCTGACGTCCCCGCCATGTACCTGCCCAAGCTGATCGCCCGCAACGCCATGCGCCACAAGCTGCGCACGGCGCTGACCGTGCTGGGCCTGGTGATTGCCGTGCTGGCCTACGGGCTGCTGCAGACCGTGGTCGATGCCTGGTACGCCGGCGCCTCGGCGGCGTCGAACGCGCGGCTGGTGACCCGCAACGCGATCTCGCTGACCTTTGCGCTGCCGCTGAACTACGAGTACCGGATCAAGGGCGTCGACGGCGTCACCCAGGTGGCCCGCTCCAACTGGTTCGGCGGCGTCTACCGCGACCCGAAGAACTTCTTCGCCCAGTTCGCCGTGTCCGACAACTATCTCGACCTGTACCCGGAATTCATCGTCCCGCCCGAGCAGCGCGCCGACTACCAGCGCGACCGCCGCGGCGCGCTGGTGGGCCGCCAGCTGGCTGACCAGTACGGCTTCAAGGTGGGCGACGTCATCCCGATCAAGGGGACGATCTACGCCGGCACGTGGGACTTCGTGGTGCGCGGCATCATGGAAGGCCGCGACGAGAGCACCATCACGCGCCAGATGGTGTTCCACTGGGACTACCTGAACGAGACCGTTCGCAAGAAGAACCCCCGCCAGGCCGACCAGGTGGGCGTGTTCGTGCTGGGCGTGGACAACCCGGACAACGCCGCCGCCATCTCGCGCGCCGTGGACAACGTCTTCAAGAACTCGCTGGCCGAGACGCTGACCGAGACCGAGCAGGCGTTCCAGCTTGGCTTCGTGGCGATGTCGAACCAGATCATCGCGGCGATCCGCGTGGTGTCGTACGTGGTGATCGTCATCGTGATGGCCGTGATGGCCAACGCCATGGCGATGAGCGCCCGCGAGCGGATCACCGAGTACGCCACGCTCAAGGCACTGGGCTTCGGCCCCGGCTTCCTGTCGTTGCTGGTGTTTGGCGAATCGATGATCATCAGCGCGTTTGGCGGTGCGCTGGGCATGCTGCTGACACCCCCGGCGGCGCGCTTCTTCAAGCAGGCCGTGGGCGGGGTATTCCCGGTCTTCACGGTCTCGCACGAGACCATGGCGATGCAGGCCGGCTGCGCGCTGGTGGTGGGCGTGGCCGCCGCCATCGTGCCGGCCGTGCAGGCGGCGCGCGTGCGCATCGTCGAGGGCCTGCGGGCCATCGGCTGACGGAACGCCATGGTCATTCCGCTCCACTACATCGCCCGCAACGTCTGGGCCCGGCGCCTGACCACGGCGCTGACGGCCGGCGGGCTGGCGCTGGTCGTGTTCGTCTTTGCGACGATGCTGATGCTCGACGCGGGCCTCAAGCAGACGCTGGTGACCACCGGCGAGCGCGACAACGTCGTGGTCATCCGCAAGGGCGCCGAGACCGAGATCCAGAGCGCCATCTCGCGCGACCAGGCGGCCGCGCTGGAGATGTACCCGTCGATCGCACTGACGCCCGAAGGCCGCCCGATGGCCTCGCGCGAGGCCGTGGTGCTGATATCGCTGACCAAGACCGGCCAGGCCACGCCGTCGAACGTGGTGATCCGCGGCGTGTCGCCGCTGGGCGTGCCGCTGCGCCCCCAGGTGCGGCTGACCGAGGGCCGCGTGTTCAAGCCCGGCTCGTCCGAGATCATCGTCGGCAGCAGCATCGCCAAGGGCTACGGCAACGTGCGCATCGGCGACCGCCTGCGCTTTGCCCAGCGCGACTGGACCGTGGTCGGCCATTTCGACGCGGGCGGCAGCGGTTTCGACTCCGAGATCTGGGGCGACGTGGACCAGTTGATGCAGTCGTTCCGCCGCACCGGCTATTCGTCGATGGTGCTGCGGCTGGCCAACACCGACGCCTTCGACCGCTTCCGCGCCGACATCGACGTCGACCCCCGGCTGGCCAACGAAGCCAAGCGCGAGCAGCAGTTCTACAGCGACCAGTCCCGTGCGCTGTCGGCGTTCATCAACATCCTGGGCCTGACGCTGACGACGATCTTCTCGGTGGCCGCCATGATCGGCGCGATGATCACCATGTACGCGTCCGTGGCCAACCGCGTCGGCGAGATCGGCACGCTGCGCGCGCTGGGCTTCCAGCGCGCCAACGTGCTGATGGCCTTCCTGATCGAGGCGGTGCTGCTGGGGCTGGTAGGCGGCATCGCCGGCTTGCTCTGCGCGTCGCTGATGCAGTTCGCGTCGTTCTCCACCACCAATTTCCAGACCTTCGCCGACCTGTCGTTCCGCTTCGTGCTGACGCCGGCCATCATCATCAAGACCTTGCTGTTCTCGATGGCCATGGGCCTGATCGGCGGCTTCCTGCCCGCGCTGCGGGCGTCGCGGCTGAATATCGTGGATGCGCTGCGGGCGCGGTGAGGGGGTGTTGGCTTCCCCGTTGTCGCTTGCCGTTTTGATATCCCGACGGCTCTAGCTCCCCTCTCCCGCCTGCGGGAGAGGGGTTGGGGGTGAGGGCCGGCGGTTCAAATTGGCACATGTCGGCAAGCAGCGCCTCAACGCCCTCACCCCCGGCCCCTCTCCCGCGCTGCGGGAGAGGGGAGCAAACCCTGGGGACCCGAACCGCCATCGCCAAAAACCCCCGGCAGCCCCCCTACCCCATCACCTCCTCGCACACCTCCAGCCACGCGCGGGCGGCGTGCGACAGGTAGCGGCCGGGTGGCCAGATGTGGGCCAGTACCCAGTCCATCGTCGGCTCGGCCAGGCGGGCCACGGCGAGCTTGTCGCGCGCTTCCAGCCGTGACAGCAGCGGCTCGGGCAGGAACGTGGTGCCCAGTCCGGCGGCGGCCATCGATGCCAGGAAGTCCCAGTGCCCGCTCTGCGCCACCACGCGCGGCTCAATGCGGGCGTCCAGGAATGCCTGCCGCAGCTTGCGCGTCAGCGAGAACTCGTCGGTCAGCAGCACCAGCGGCTCGTCGCGCAGCGCCTCCAGCGTGACCGTGCGCCCGCTGGCCCATGCGGCACGATGCGGGCCGACTGCCCAGATCGGATACTTGGCGAACTGGCGCGCCTCCAGCGCCAGCCCGCTGTCGCCGGGCAGCACCGTGGCGCCCACTTCCAGCTCGCCGTTCGCCACGTGCTGCTCCACCACCTGCCCGCCATGCTCCGACAGCGTCAGCTGGATGTTCGGATAGCGCTTGCGGAACGCGCTGACCGCCGGCGAGAAGAACAGGTTGACCATCGGCGGAATCCCCACGGTCAACTGGCCGCGCCCGAGCGACGACAAATCCTGCACCTCCAGCGTCAGCCGGTGGACCACGCCGAGCGCCTCCTGCCCCCGGTCGTACACGACCCGGCCCACATCGGTCAGCCGCACCGACTTGCCTTCGCGGATCAGCAGCGGCTGGCCCACCTCGTCCTCCAGCTGCTTGACCATCTTGCTGATGGTCGACTGTGTGACGTAGAGCGACGCCGCCGCCTGGGTAAAGCTCTTCAGGCGCGCGGTCTCGACGAAGTAGCGCAACGCGCGGATGTCGATGGGCATGGTTTTTCCATGAATATTCCGACTGAGACGCGGCATTTTAAATCATGATCGGAATCGACGACAGGCGACTACACTGCTCGTCCAACGCCCCCACCCCGCCGGTTCCGCCGGCGCCCAAGAACATGGCTAGCTGGCCGCATGCCCAACAGTGGCTGTTCTCGCTGAAGGCTTTTGCCGCCGCGATGCTGGCGCTCTATATCGCCCTCTGGTTTGGCCTGCCGCGTCCGTACTGGGCGATGGCGGCGGTCTACTTCGTGTCCCACCCGCTCACGGGCGCCACGCGCTCCAAGGCCGCCTATCGCGTGGCCGGCACGGTGCTGGGCGCGGCGGCGGCCGTGGCCACGGTGCCGCAGCTTGTGAACATGCCCATCTTGTTGACCGGCGCCGTCGCGCTGTGGATAACGGCGCTGGTCTACCTGTCGCTGCTGCAGCGGTCGCCGCGCAGCTACGTATTCCTGCTGGCCGCCTATACGCTGCCGATTGTCGCGCTGCCGGCCGTGATGCAGCCGGCCGACATCTTCGACATCGCCGTGGCCCGCATCGAGGAAATCGTGATCGGCATCGTCTGCGCCAGCCTGGTCGGCGCCATCGTGTTGCCGGCCAAGGTGGCCCCGGCGCTGCGCGAGCGGGCTGGCGTCTGGCTGGCCGATGCCGCCACGTGGGCCGCCGATATCGCCGCCGGCCATCCCCACGCGCTGGCCAGCCGCCACCGGCTGGCCGCCGACATGCTGGCGCTCGACCAGTTGATCGTCCATCTGTCGTTCGATACGGAAAGCCGCCACGCGGTGGCTCACGCGCGGGCGCTGCGAGCCAGCATGTCGCGGCTGATGCCGGTGCTGTCGGGCCTGGAAGTCGTGCGGCGCGCGCTGCGGTGTGACGCGCCGCCGCTGCCCCGTGCCGAACTCGAACGCGCGGCCCGGCACCTCGACGCCCGGCGCGACATGCTGATGCGCGCCTGCGCGGCGTGGCACGACGGCATCGACAACGCCCGGCTGTCAGCGCCGGTCCCGGAACCGGACGAACCGGCCAGCGCGGGCCATGACCACGTGATGCTCGCATTCGGCGCCGCCTCGGCCGGGCTGGCCGTGTTCTGCGCGGGGCTGCTCTGGATGTTCTCGGGCTGGGAAGACGGCGGCGGGCCGGTGGCGGTGGCCGCCATCGCTTGCTGCTTCTTTGCGACCATCGACGCGCCCCGGCCGGTCGCCCGATCGTTCGCGCGATGGTCGGCGGTCTGCCTGCTGATCTCGTCGGGCTACCTGTTTCTGGTGGTGCCACACGCGCAGACCTTCGAGGCGCTGGCCGGCCTGCTGGCCGTGCCCTACCTGGGCATCGGCGTGCTGATCACGCGGCCCGGCTTCCACTTGATGGCGATGCTACTGTCGGTCAACACGGCGTCATTCGCCAACGTGCAGGCGGTCTACGACGCCAATTTCATCGGCCTGTTCAACACCAGCCTGGCCAACGCGGCGGCGATGCTGTTCGCGCCGGTCTGGGCGATGCTGGCGCGGCCATTCGGCGCCCACGTGGCCGCGCAGCGGCTGATTAGCGCAAGCTGGGACGACCTGGCGCGCGCCGCCACATGGCGCGCCGCCGACCGACACGGCCACGTGGGCGCGCGGATGTTCGACCGGCTCGGCCAGTTGATGCCGCGCCTGGGCGCTAGCGGTGGCCGGCTGGCGTCGGACGGCTTTACCGAACTCCAGGTCGGCTACTGCGCGCTGACCCTGCAGCGCGCGCTGCCAGCGCTGCCGCCGCCCGTTCGCAAACCCGTCCGGCGCGTGCTGAGCGGGGTGGCGCGCCACTTCCGGGCCAGAACCCAGGCCGGCCATACCGTAGCCGCGCCCGATGGGTGGCTCCCGTGGATCGACGCGACGCTCGCCGGGCTTGGCGACGTGCCCGACCGCGCGCTGGCCGATGAGCTTCAGAGCGCGCTGGTCGTGCTCGGCCTGACCCTCGCGCCCCATGAAAAAAACGAATGACGGGCGCCCCTGACATGCCCGGCTGACCTCGCGGCCGGGCGCATTGCTTCGCGGGTGAGACGAGACTTGCCGCATCCCTCGCGGGGTGTGGCTTTTTTGCCATCTGGCGCCCCAAAAACGTGCGGCAGACGCAACACCCGGCTCCCAAATCGCCGATCAAGTGTTGCAAACGCTCCATACAATACTGTTACAATCTGCAAGCTTTTCTTACAAAAGCCCAGATTTAGCAGAAGCAGCAAAAGCTGCAGAACGACAAGAAAAAACGACTTTCGACGGGGTGGGGAATGAATCGTCTGGTTCCTTTGGCATTCGCGGCCATGGCCGCGCTGACCGGCTGCGCATCGCAGTCGGCTGCCGATCAGCTTGCGCCGCGCTCGCAGACCGTGCGCCTGTGCCAGGGCAACACCTGTGCCGAGCAGGACCGGCGCGTGGCGACGTTCCAGACGGCGCCCGTGGACGCCGAGGCCGAGCGCCGCATGCAGGCGCTGGCCGACGTGGCCGCGCGCAATCCCAATGCCGCCTATGACCTGGGCCTGCGCCTGCTGCGCGGTGACGGCGTGGAGCGCAACAGCTACCAGGCGCTGGAATGGCTGCGCAAGGCCGGCGACAACGGCCACGCCGAAGTCCAGCTGGCGCTGGGCCGCCTGTACCTGATGGGTTTCGAGGAAATGGGTCCGGACCCGGCCGAGGCCGAGGCGTGGCTGACCCGTGCCGCCGCCAAGGGCAGCAAGGAAGCGCGCGACCTGATTCCGCAGGCACAGGCCGCCAAGCGCGACGAACAGGCCGCCTACCAGGTGCGCGACGCCTATCGCAAGCAATGGTTCGCCTGGTACACCACCTACCCGTACTACTGGGTATGGGGCCCGTCCGGCTGGTACCAGCGCTAGACCCGGCCCGTTGACGGGCGGCTCATGGGCGGCTCCCGGCCGCTCGCTGGCTGCCCTGCCCGACCAATTCCCTTCCCTTCCCTTTCCGTCAACAGGACGCGACTTCATGCCCAAGATGACTGCTTTGAGCGTGGCTGTACTGGCCACGTCTTTCGTTCTGGCCGGCTGTGCCAACCCGGCCGGTGGCCACATCAGCACCGGCACGGCGCCCACCGCCGCCACCGGCGCGGCCGGCGGTGCCGCCAGCGTGAACGCCAACCCGTCGCTGGAGCGCTGCGACAAGCCGCTGGGCACGCTGGCCGTCGATGACGGCCGCGGCAAGGAGTGGTACGCCAGCTTTGGCGCCGCCACCAAGATCACGACGATCGAGCCGCTGATCCGCCTGGCCGTGCAGCAGTCCAACTGCTTCGTGATCACGTCGGTCGGCAACAACCGCACCGAGAGCAAGCTGTCGAACATCACCGACAAGCAGCGCAACTCGGGCGAATTCCGCGCCGGCTCGCGCCAGCAGAAGGGCCAGCGCGTGGCCGCCGACTACTACATGGAACCGGCCATCATCATCGACAACGATTCCACGGGCCAGCTGGCCGCCGGCGTGGGCAGCCTGTTCGGCAGCGTCGGTGCGCTGGTGGGCGGTGCGATGCAGAGCAAGGCGTCGGTCGTGACGCTGACGATGTTCGACATCCGCTCGGGCGTGCAACTGTCGATCTCGGAAGGCAACGCCACGGCGACCAACTTCGGCGCCGCCGTGGGCGCGTTCGGCGGCGGTGCGGCGGGCGGCCTGGGCGGCTTCTCGCGGACCCCGGAAGGCAAGGCCACCGTGGCCGCGTTCATGGACGCCTACAACAACATGGTCGTCTCGCTGCGCAACTACAAGGCGCAGGAAGTCAAGGGCGGCCTGGGCCGCGGCGGCCAGCTCAAGGTCGGTTCCTGATGCCGCGATGGCCGTCGCGCCCGGCGACGGCCCCCGCCATCAGTTCGCGCTGACCTTCTGCACCGGCGGCGGCGACCACGTGTTCTGCAGGATTTCCGCCTTCGGCCAGTAGGCGCGGATGAACAGTTCGAAGTCGCCGGTCGGGGCGGGCAGCCAGTTGGCCACCTTGTCCGCGGCCGGCTTCTTGTTCTGGACGTAAAGCGTCAGCGAGCCGTCCGGGTTGTAGACGAGGTCCTTGTTCTTGGTGCCCAGCGAGAAGCGGTTGATCTCGTTGGGCGCGAAGAAGTGCGCGGCGTCGTAGAGCGTCAGCGACCAGAAGCCGTTCACGGGCGGCAGCCCGCCCTTCGGGAATGTGATCGTATAGGCATTGGCGCCGTTCAGCCGGCCTTTGGCGGCATCGAATTCCTGGCCGAAGTACGCCGATTCGCGTCGCGGATTGACGAAGATATTGGCCTTGGCCGCCGCCGCGCGGCTGTAGTAGTCGGTGCCGAACTCCGCGCCATTCATCGGCGCCACCCAGCCATTGCCCACCGTCACCCCCGCGTTCGCGTAGCGGTGCATCTCCGGCATCATTTCCTTGTCGGCCTCGACGGCGGCCTGCGTCAGCGCGTCGGCAACGGCCGGGTCCTTGGCGGCCGCGTCCAGCAGCGACTGGAACCACGCGTACAACGCTTCCTCGCCGCGCTGGGGCGGCACTTCCTTCAGGATGATCGGCAGTTCCTTGAAGAACGCCTCGGGCTTGACCCACTGCGTCTCGCCGCCGCTGCCCTGCTTGCCGCCGGCCGGGTCGGACAGATTCGGCAGCTTGGTCCAGTCCTTGGTCTTTACCTTGCCGTCGTACTCGGACAACGGATACGCCACGATCTGGCTGACTAGCGGACGGATGGCGGCGCGGTCCTGCGCGGTGTCGTCCAGGAACGCGCGCGGGATGATGTAGGCGATATTGGTCGGCGACCGGTACACGCCCCGGATGCCCTTCGGCACCTTGCCCTTCCAGTCCGGCCCCACCACCATATAGAAGCCCGGCTTGGTGCCATACATCCGCCCCACGCCGCCCAGCGTGTCCGTGCGCTGGTCGCCTAGCTGGTAGACCCAGAACCGGTTGCCAAAGTCCGGCACCTGGAACACCGCCGGCTCCTTGGCCAGCGACAGGATGCCGAAGCCGTACGCCACGTCCTGGTTCGGCGTGGCCACCGCGCGTTCTTCCGGCTTGATGTAGTCGGTCAGCATGGTCAGCCGGTTCAGCGGCGCCACGGGCAGCACCCCGTCGCCCAGGCCGTTTTCCGGCACCTTGGAGAACACCAGGTGCCGGTTGTGGATGTTCACCATCGGCCAGCCCCAGATATAGGCCACCTTGGCCACGTTCTTCACATAGCTGAGCGGCATGTTGGCCCCGGCCACCGGGCCCGGCGGCAGCTTGGCCTGGGGCGCGGACGCCGGCTGGCTGGCGGCCAGCGCGGGCGGCATGGCGGCCAGCGTGGTCAGGGTGGTCAGGGCGGCGGTGGCAATCAGCGTGCGGAACCAGGTCGGACGAAGGCGGGCCATGGCGGCATCTCCGGCAAGTCGAAAAGCCCTATGCTCGCGCGCCGGCGTGGCGCCGGATATTCAATCTTTTCGGTAGCCGATCTAAACCGATCTGACGAATGCAGCACAATCGGACCGATCCGAAGCTGCGCGCCCCGGGGCCCGCCACGTGACCGCGCCGGGGCCTGGCCTGCTGCAGCGGTGCGGGAAAGGGCGTATTCTGGCGAACTTGTCATTCGGGCGTCGTAGGCGTAGTGTTGCGCATCGCCTGGCGCGCCCAAGTGCTCACGCCGCCCCTCCCTGCCCTGTTTTGACGGATGAACCCGAAATCCCCCAAATACCCGGATGAACCGCCCCTGCCGTCCACCTGGGATGCCCGCCTGGCCCGCCACCTGGTACGGCCGCTCAAGAATACCCGTGTCACCCCGAACCACCTGACCACGCTGCGCCTGCTGATCGGCGTGGCCGGCATCGCCTGCATTGCCCAGGGCGGCTACGCCTGGTCGAACTGGGGCGCGCTGCTGGTGGTGCTGTCCAACTTCGTCGACCATACCGACGGCGAATTGGCGCGGATCAG
Organism: Cupriavidus sp. SZY C1; assembly: GCF_032190535.1. Taxonomy (NCBI): domain Bacteria; kingdom Pseudomonadati; phylum Pseudomonadota; class Betaproteobacteria; order Burkholderiales; family Burkholderiaceae; genus Cupriavidus; species Cupriavidus sp. SZY C1. The sequence continues at coordinate 223,754 of NZ_JAUANU010000004.1, read as the reverse complement.
CGGCAAATCGAGCAAGATCGGCCACTTTTACGACCTGGCCAGCGACGCGCTGATCACCGTCCTGCTGTTCATCGGCTTTGGCATGGCCGTGGCCGCCACCGGCCCGGCGCCCGAGGCATTCGGCCCCGTGCTGCGCGGCACGATTGCCGGGCTGGCCGTGGCGCTGATCTTCTTCCTGCGCATGCGTATAGAATCGCGGGTTGGAAAAAGTGGCACGAAGCAGGCTTCGGCCGGCGGCTTCGAGACCGAGGACGTGCTGTACCTGCTGCCGCTGGTGACGCTGACGGACGGCATCGGCCCGTTCCTGACGGCGGCCTCCATCGGCGCCCCGCTGTTTGCCGTCCTGGTCATCATCGATTACTGGCGCGTCATGCGGCGCCCGCAGCCCGTCGCAACTACCCCTGATCACTGAGGCAGCCACATGCCAGAGCAAGTTACCGGCGACATCGCCATCGCGCCCGCCGCACCGCGCGACGCCGAGCCCGCCGCCACCCGCCCGGCCGCGCGACGCCCGGACGCCGCCGTGGCCGGCGTGGTGGCGCGGCTCGATACCCCGGCGCTGCGCCAGGATTTCGAGCGCCAGGGCGCCTTCCTCTACCTGGACAGCTTCCTGGGCCCCGACGAGACCGCGCAACTGGTGGCGCTGGCCCGCGCGCTGCAGTCGGGCCTGAACCGCAACTACCTGCCCGGCCACAAGCAGGGCGGCAGCGTCAGCCGGCACACGATCGACGAGAAGGCGCCGTTCATCGCCGACCTGTACCGCTCGAAGTCGCTGATCGGCTGGCTGGAACAGGTGACCGGCGACAAGCTCCAGGTCTGCCCCGAGTCCGACCCCCACGCCTACGCGCTCTATTACTACACGCGGCCGGGCGACCATATCGGCTGGCACTACGACACGTCCTATTACGAAGGCCGGCGCTACACGCTGCTGATCGGCGTGCTGGACGAATCGTCCTGCCGGCTGGACTACGAACTCCACACGCGCAACCCCGACGTGCCCGACGAGCCGGGCTCGGTCCAGATCCCGCCGGGCGGCATCGTGCTGTTCGATGGCGACAAGCTGCGCCACCGCATCACGCCGGCCGGCCCCAACGAGATCCGCGTCTCGCTGACGTTCGAGTACGTCACCGATCCGGGCATGCGGCCGTGGCTGCGCCTGATCTCCAACATGAAGGACGCCGTGGCGTACTTCGGCTTCCGGCAGGTGTTCCGGCGCCTGCTGGGCAGGAAGTCAGCAGGCCCCGCGTGAATCGTGCAGCTTTCATCCTTCTGTCGGTAGGCGCGGCGCTGTTTGTCGGCCTGCTGGCGTGGCAGGGCTTTGGCGCGGTGACCACCACGCTGATGTCCGCCGGCTGGGGCCTGGCCGTGGTGGCCGCGTTCCACCTGCTGCCGCTGGCGCTGGACGCCGGGGCCATTGCCGTGCTGCTGGACCGCAAGACCCGCCACGGGTCGTTCTGCAGCGCGCTCAAGGCGCGCTGGACCGGCGAGGCCGTCAACAGCCTGCTGCCGGCCGGCCAGATCGGCGGCCCGGTGCTGATGGTGCGCTACCTGGCGCACCGCGGCGCGCGCATGCGTGACGCGGCGGCGGCCATCACGGTCAGCACCACCACCCAGGCGCTGTCCCAGATGCTGTTCGCGCTGCTCGGCATCGCCGTGTTCGGCGCCCACGACGACCTGTCCGAATACCGTACCCCCGTCATCGCCATCACCGCCGTCCTGGGCGCCTGCGTGCTGGGCTTCTGCGTGCTGCAGCGGCGCGGCATGTTCGGCCGCGTCATGCGTATTGGCCAGAAGCTGTTCGGCAAGCGCCAGGCCGATGCCGACGCCCCGGGCGCCAAACCGGGCCGCTGGGCCGGGCTGGCGCTGCGGGCCGATGCCGTCGACAGTGCGATTCGGGAACTCTACCGCGACCGCAAGAAGGTCGCGGCCAGCTTCGCGCTTAACCTGCTGGGCTGGATTGCCGGCACGGGCGAGGTCTGGCTGATCCTCCATTTCCTGGGGCATCCGGTGAACTGGCACGAGGCGCTGCTGCTGGAAAGCGTGGGCCAGGCCATCCGGGGCGCCGCGTTTGCGATTCCGGGCTCGCTCGGCGCGCAGGAAGGCGGCTACCTGCTGCTGGGCCCGCTGGTGGGCCTGCCGCCGGACGCCGCGCTGGCGCTGTCGCTGGCCAAGCGCGTACGCGAGCTGGTGCTTGGCATCCCCGGACTGGTGTACCTGCATTTCAGCGAACGGAAGTTCCAGCGCCGTCGCGCCGCAACGGCCCTGTCGGCGGACAGGGGCTAGCGGCTCTTCCACAAATCACGAGAACAACCTGATGCGAGCAATCATTCTTGCCGCGGGCCTGGGCCTGCGACTCCAGCAACAGCCGGGCAAGCAGTTTCCCAAGTGCCTGTTGCGCTTTGACGGCCTGACGCTGCTGGAACGTCACCTGCGCCTGCTGGACGCCGCCGGCGTGACCGAGGTGGTGCTGGCGCTGGGCTTCGAGCCGGACCAGGTCAAGGAAGAACTGGCCCGCCTGGGCCGCGATCTGGAAATCGTCATCAACCCGCGCTACGACCTGGGCAGCGTGCTGACCGTGCACACCGTGGCCGACGCCATCACGCGCGGCGGCGACGTGCTGCTGATGGACGCCGACGTGCTCTACGACGAGCGCATCATGACCAAGCTGGTGGCCGGCGAGACCGCCAACCGGCTGCTGATCGACCGCGACTTCGAGGCCGGCGACGAGCCCGTCAAGCTCTGCCTGCGCGACGGCGTGCCCGTGGAGCTGCGCAAGCAGCTCATGGCCGACCTGGAATACGACACCATCGGCGAATCGGTGGGTTTCTTCCGCTTCCGCGAAGACTGCGCCCGCCGCCTGGCCGCCATCGTCCAGGGCTACGTGGACTCGGGCCGCGCCAACATGCCGCACGAGGAAGCCGTCCGTGACCTGCTGCTGGAGCGCTCGCACGTGTTCGACACCGCCGACGTGACCGGCGCGCCCTGGATCGAAATCGATTTTCCCGGCGACGTGGCTCGCGCCGCCGAAGAAGTCCTGCCCCAACTTCTGCCTGTAGGAATCGCACAATGAACGCCATCGACCCGAACCTGCTCGGCTCCGCCACCTCCGCCCCGCTGTCGCGCGCCGCGCGCCTGCGCCGGATGCTGCTGTCCGACGAACTCGAATTCATCATGGAAGCCCACAACGGCCTGTCCGCGCGGATCGTGCGCGAGGCCGGCTTCAAGGGCATCTGGGCCTCGGGCCTGGCTATCTCTGCCCAATTCGGCGTGCGCGACAACAACGAGGCAAGCTGGACCCAGGTGGTGGACAACCTTGAGTTCATGGCCGACGCCAGCGACCTGCCGATCCTGCTGGACGGCGACACCGGCTACGGCAACTTCAACAACGTGCGCCGCCTGGTGCGCAAGCTGGAGCAGCGCGGCATTGCCGGCGTCTGCATCGAAGACAAGATCTTCCCGAAGACCAACAGCTTCATCGGCGGCGAGCAGCAGCCGCTGGCCGACATCGACGAGTTCTGCGGCAAGATCAAGGCCGGCAAGGATTCGCAGGCCGACGACGATTTCTCGATCGTCGCCCGCGTGGAGGCCCTGATCGCCGGCTGGGGCATGGAAGAGGCGCTGCGCCGCGCCGAGGCGTACCACCAGGCCGGCGCCGACGCGATCCTGATCCACAGCAAGCTGTCGAAGGCCGACGAGATCGTCACGTTCGCGCGCGAATGGGGCAACCGCTGCCCGCTGGTGATCGTGCCGACCAAGTACTACAGCACGCCAACCGACGTGTTCCGCCGTGCCGGCATCAGCCTGATCATCTGGGCCAACCACCTGATCCGCGTGGCGGCGTCCGGCATGCAGGCCGTGGCGAAGGACATCTACGAGAACCAGACGCTGGTCAACGTGGAAGACCGCATCGCCACGGTCAACGAGATCTTCCGCCTGCAGGATGCCGACGAGTACTCGGCGGCCGAGAAGATCTATCTGACCGGCGGCCAGGCGCCGGGGTCGGCCGTGGTGCTGGCCGCGGGCCGCGGCAAGGGCCTGGAGGCGCTGACCGAGGACAAGCCCAAGGTCATGCTGCCGGTGGCCGGCAAGCCGCTGCTGCGCTGGCTGGTGGACGGCTTCAAGAACCAGGGCATCAACGACATCACCGTGGTGGGCGGCTACAAGGCCGAGGCCATCGACGCGGCCGGCATCCACCTGGTGCGCAACGAGCGCCATGCCGAGACCGGCGAGCTGGCGTCGCTGGCCGCCGCGGCCGACGCGCTGCAGCACGACACGGTCATCGCCTACGGCGACCTGCTGTTCCGCAGCTACATCCTGCGCGACCTGCTGGAAACCGACGCGCCGTTCAGCGTGGTGGTGGATTCGTCCGAGTCCGCGCCGTCGAACCAGAGCGTGCGCGACTTTGCGTGGTGCTCGGCCGCCGACGACCGCGACCTGTTCGGCCAGAAGATCGTGCTCAAGAAGATCTCTGACGACGTGCCCGCCGGCGACGCGCCGCACGGCCGCTGGATCGGCCTGATGAACGTGCGCGGCGAAGGCCGGGCGCGCCTGCAGAAGCTGCTGGCCGAGCTGCGCGAGCGGCCGGACTTCGACAAGCTCGACATCCCCGACCTGCTCAACGCGCTGGTCGCCGCCGGCGAGCAGGTGGAGGTCAAGTACGTGCACGGCCACTGGCGCGGTGTGAATGACCTGGACGACTTCCGCCGGGCCGGCGACTTCGCGCACGGCCAGACGCCGTTCGCGGTGGGCGGCGGCGAGGCCGCGCAATGATCGAGGCGGTCCAGTTCGTGGAAGCCGCGCGCGAGCGCGGTTTCCAGTGGTACGCGGGCGTGCCCTGCTCGTACCTGACGCCGTTCATCAACTACGTGGTGCAGGACCCGTCGCTGCACTACGTGTCGGCCGCCAACGAGGGCGACGCCGTGGCGTTCATCGCCGGCGTGACGCAGGGCGCGCGCAACGGCGTGCGCGGCATCACGATGATGCAGAACTCGGGGCTCGGCAACGCCGTGAGCCCGCTGACGTCGCTGACCTACACGTTCCGGCTGCCGCAACTGCTGATCGTGACGTGGCGCGGCCAGCCCGGCGGCGCCGCCGACGAGCCCCAGCACGCGCTGATGGGGCCGGTCACGCCGCAGATGCTGGACACGATGCAGATCCCGTGGGAACTGTTTCCGACCGACGCCGAGGCCGTGGGCCCGGCGCTCGACCGGGCCATCGCCCACATGGACGCCACCGGCCGGCCGTACGCGCTGGTCATGCAGAAAGGCAGCGTGGCGCCCTACCCGCTGACGCCGCAGACGCCGCCGGTGGCCCGCCCGAAGGCGGTGCCGCGAGACGCCGGCACCGGCGCGGCGACGCTGCCGAGCCGCCAGCAGGCGCTGCAGCGGGTCATCGCCCATACGCCGGTCGATTCGACCGTGGTGCTGGCGTCCACGGGCTTCTGCGGCCGCGAGCTGTACGCGCTCGATGACCGGCCGAACCAGCTCTACATGGTGGGTTCGATGGGCTGCCTGACGCCGTTCGCGCTTGGCCTGGCGCTGGCGCGGCCGGACCTGCGCGTGGTGGCCGTGGACGGCGACGGCGCGGCGCTGATGCGCATGGGCGTGTTCGCAACGCTGGGCGCCTACGGTCCGGCCAACCTGACGCACGTGCTGCTGGACAACAATGCGCACGATTCCACGGGCGGCCAGGCGACGGTGTCGCACAACGTGTCGTTCGCCGGCGTGGCGGCGGCCTGCGGCTATGCGTCGGCCGTCGAGGGCGACAGCCTTGACCTGCTGGACACGGTGCTGGCCCAGGCGGCCACGGCCACGTCGGGGCCCGCCTTCGTCTGCCTGCGCACGCGCCCCGGATCGCCGGACGACCTGCCCCGCCCGTCGGTGACGCCGGTGCAGGTCAAGACGCGCCTGGCGCGCCAGATCGGCGCCGACCAGGGCAACGCCAACCACGCCTGAATCACGCTTGAGACCAATCGCATGCTGCTTCTGAATCCCGGCCCGGTGACGCTGTCCGAGCGCGTCCGCCAGAGCCTGCTGCAAACCGACCTGTGCCACCGCGAAAGCGAGTTCTTCGACCTGCAGGACGAAGCGCGCGCGCGGCTGATCGACATCTACGGGCTGGACCCGGCCGTCTGGACGGCGGTGCTGATGACCGGGTCCGGCACGGCCGCGCTGGAAAGCATGATCGCCGGGCTGGTGCCGGCGCAGGGCAAGCTGCTGATCGTGCAGAACGGCGTCTATGGCGAGCGCATCGCCCAGATCGCCACGCAGTACCAGATCCCGCACACGGTGGTGAAGCACGAGTGGATGGAGGCGCCCGACCTGGCCCGCATCGACGCGGCGCTGGCGGCCGACCCGGCCATCACGCACCTGGCGGTGATCCACCACGAGACCACCACGGGCCGCCTGAACGACCTGCCCGCCATCGACCGGCTGTGCCAGGCGCGCGGCGTGCGGCTGCTGGCCGATACTGTGAGCAGCTTCGGCGCCGAGGCCATCGACTTCGGCGGCCACATCGACGCGGTGGCCGCCACGGCCAACAAATGCCTGCACGGCGTGCCGGGCGCGGCGTTCGTCATCGTGCGCCGCGCGGCGCTGGCCAACGCGGTCAGCCGCACGTACTACCTGGACATCGCCCGCTACGCCCGCCAGCAGGACCAGCGCAACACGCCGTTCACGCCGTCGGTGCATGCGTTCTACGCGCTGGTGGAGGCGCTGCGCGAGCACCAGGACGAAGGCGGCTGGCAGGCGCGCCACCAGCGCTACGCCGCGCTGGCCGAGGAAGTCCGCACCGGCCTGGCCGCGCTGGGCATCGAGGCACTGTGGCCCGCCGCCCAGTCGTCAGTGGTGCTGCGCGCGTACAAGCTGCCCGCCGGCGTGACCTACGAACAACTGCACGACGGCCTGAAGGCGCGCGGCTTCGTCATCTACGCCGGCCAGGGCGGGCTGTCGTCGCAACTGTTCCGCATCTCGACAATGGGCGCACTGACCGCCGCCGACATGCACCGCCTGATCGCCGGATTCCGGGAACTGCTGCATCGGTGAGGGGTTGCTTGTTGGGGAGAGAGAAGGCCGGTGGCGTGTGTCATGCCGCCGGTTTTCTCCATCGCCCATGACGCCGCCGGCGAATGTCATGCCACTGGTTTTCTCCCCTCTCCCACAACGTGGGAGAGGGGCCGGGGGAGAGGGCGTTGAGGTTCTGCTTGCCGACAGGCCGCAATTTGAACCGCCTGCCCTCACCCCCAACCCCTCTCCCGCTCGCGGGAGAGGGGAGCAAAAAAAACGCCACCGACGAATGTCATGCCACTGGTTTTTCTCCCCTCTCCCACAACGTGGGAGAGGGGCCGGGGGTGAGGGTGTTGAGGCTCTGCTTGCCGACAGGCCGCAATTTGAACCGCCTGCCCTCTCCCCCAACCCCTCTCCCACATGCGGGAGAGGGGAGCAAAAAAAACGCCACCGGCGAATGTCATGCCACTGGTTTTCTCCCCTCTCCCACAACGTGGGAGAGGGGCCGGGGGTGAGGGCGTTGAGGCTCTGCTTGCCGGCAGGTCGCAATTTGAACCGCCGGCCCTCTCCCCCAACCCCTCTCCCGCGTGCGGGAGAGGGGAGCAAAAAAACGCCGCCGGCGAATGTCATGCCGCCGGTTTTCTCCCCTCTCCCACAACGTGGGAGAGGGGCTGGGGGTGAGGGTGTTGAGGTTCTGCTTGCCGACAGGTCGCAATTTGAACCGCCTGCCCTCACCCCCAACCCCTCTCCCGCGTGCGGGAGAGGGGAGCAAGAACCAGGGCTCAACCTACCCCCAGCGCCTTCAGTGCGGCTTTCAGCGATGCGTCCTGCTCGGCCGCGTACAGGGCCAGTTCGTCGCTGACGGCGGCGCCCAGGGCGGCTTCGAAGGCGACGCGGTTGGGCGAGGCTTCCAGGGCGTCGCGGTTTTCGTCGCCGAGGTTCGACTGGAAGATGCCGGCGGCGCTGACGGGCAGGAAATCCTCGTACGTGATGGGTTCGGCCACGAGCGCGCCGGCGGCGATCAGGGCTTCGACGTCAGCGCCGTCGGCCGCGGTTTTGCCCACCTTGTAGCGGTAGTACGCCAGCGCTTCGCGCCGCATCTGGTCATGGTCGTCCGGGAACGCGCGGAACACCGACTCCAGCGTCTGGCGGTAGGCCGCCGCGTTGGACCCGTCGCCGGCTGGCGTGATGATCTGGCGCACCTCGTTCAGCAGCGCGTCGTAGCGCTGGCGGCCCTTGGGCGTCAGCGCCACGCCGCGTTGCTCGATCTCGCCAAAGCGCGCGGTATGGGTGCCGGCCTCGCCGCCGTCGCGGAAGGTCACCGGCTCGCTCAGCGCCAGGAAGCTGGTCTGGCGCAGCAGGATCGGGCACTGGCGCGTGGGCGGGCCTTCCACCACGGCCTTGGGCTGGATGCCGCGCTCGGGCATCAGCGCCTGCACCACGTCGATGTCGAGCGTGCGCGGTGTCAGGTGGTTGATGTGCGGCCCCGGAAAGCACACGATATCCGCGATCAGCGGATGGGTCTTGCGCAGCTTCCAGTACAGCTCAGCGTCCACGGTGGCGCGGCCGTGCCAGCGGAACGTCTCCAGCGCCTCGGCGACGAACTGCGCCGCGTCGGCGTCATCGAGCCCGCCCTGCTGCTCGGCGCGCTCGATCAGCGCCAGGCACCCCGGCGTGAAGATCGACCGCGTGGCCAGCACGCCGGCCGCGGCGTCGCGCAGCGCGGCGTCCTGGATCAGGTCCAGCCGCAGCAGAGACGTGAACACGCGGAACGGGTTCTCGGCCAGGCCGGCTACGTCCCTGGGCCGGAACGCGGTGGAATGGACCGGCACGCCGGCCACGGACAGGTCGTAATAGCCCACCGGGAACATGCCCATCACGGCGAACAGGCGGCGGATGGTGGCCAGTTCGGCGGGCGTGCCCACGCGGATGGCGCCGTGCCGCTCCACCTCGATCCGGGCCTCCTGCCCGGCGGCGCCGGCGGCGGCCGCGCCAATGCCGGCCAGCACGTCGGCGTTGACATCGGACACCAGCGTCATCAGCGTGCCGTATTGCGGCACCTCGGCGCGGTACATATCGGACATGGCGCGCGAGAACTGGGCGCGGATCTGGCTCGGGGACGTGAAAGCGGACATCGTCAGGCTATGGCTGTGGGGCGGATCGGAAAGCCGCCAAGTCTGGGCGGCGACGCATGGCGCGACAAGCGATATTTGTGACGGACTTATTGCACTTTGCGCATCAAGTTGATGCCGCGCACTGGTGGCGCAGCCAGTCGGCAAAGCGCTCGGCCCGCTCGTTGCCCGCCCGCCATGTCACAAAGTACGCGCCCGACGGCCGCGCCGGGGCCGCGTCGGCAAAGGGCAGCGCCACAAGCTGGCCGGCGTCGATTTCCGCGCGCACCATCATCTCGGGCAGCACGGCCACGCCCAGGCCGCTGGCCGCCGCGCGGGTAATCATCGAGAACAGGTCGTAGCGCGGGCCCAGCCGGGCCTGGCGCCGGATGGCCTCGTCGTCGCCGCCAAACCAGTCGGGCCACGCTTCGGGCCGGCTTTGCAGATGCAGGCGCGGCAGCTTGAGCAGGTCTTCGCGGCGGCGCACCGGCTGCCCGGCCAGTAGCTGCGGGCTGCAGACCGCGATCGAGCGCCCCTCGTCGAGCAGCCGGGCCGAGGCGTGGCCCTCCCATGGCCGTTCGCCGAAGTAGATGGCGGCATCGAACACGGAATCGGCAAAGTGGAACGGCTCGGGCCGGGCGTGGACGTTGACGACGATGCGCGGGTGGTCGTCGCGGAAACCGGCCAGGCGCGGGATCAGCCATTGCGTGGCGAAGGTGGGCACCACGGCCAGTTCCAGCACTTCCATGCCGCCGGCGCGCGAGGCCAGGTCGCGCGTGGCGCGTTCGATGGCCTTCAGTTCAGCGCGGATCTCGCGCACGTAGCGGTCGCCGTCGGCGGTCAGCGCCACGCGCTGCTTGACCCGTTCGAAAAACCGTACGCCCAGGCGCGCTTCCAGCGCCTGGATCTGGCGCGAGATCGCGCTTTCGGTCACGTTCAGTTCGGCGGCGGCGCGCGTGAAGCTGCCGAGGCGGGCAGCGCTTTCGAGCATCTGGAGCGCGATCAGGCTGGGCAGGCGCATGGTCAGGCGGTATTCGGGCGGGGACGCAGGGGGTTGCCATTGTGGCACCGACGTCCCACCCACGGCCTTGAAATTTCCGATTCACTGTATATATTTACAGGTACTGTATGCATAAACAGTATCGGAACCTTCGGAGCCCTGGGAAATGGAAAACTTGATCCGTGTACAGAACGAATATGACCGTCAGGTGTTGATCTGGCTGCGCAGCCGCATTGGCGACGCCGCCCTGCTGACGGCCGCCCGCCGCGCCACCACGGATGGAAAAAAGCCTTACCTGTCAACGCTTTGCCGCATGCTGAACATCCGGCCGCCGTCGCGGCGCAGCTTTGCGGAAGAGGCGCGGAAGACGCATCGGGCGGTGGGCGAGCGGTATCTGGCGCAGATCCGGCAGATCCTGGCTGTGCCTGCGCGGCAGCGGGATGCCGGCCATGGAGAGGAGCGGCCGCAGGGGTCGCTGTTCTAGGCCGGTGTGCTAGGCAGTTTCCGGCGTTTAGTGAGAATTATTGGTTTTGAATAATTTGGGGTAAAAGTCGGTGGGGTGCTGGATGAGGCGCTTCGTGGCTTGGGGTATGGCGGGGTAATTGGGGATTTGTCTCGATTTGAGCCGCTGGCCCTCACCCCCAACCCCTCTCCCGCAGGCGGGAGAGGGGAGACCACCATCGCTGAAATTCGGCTGCGAGCTCGACATCCCGATGTCTTGCTCCCCTCTCCCGCAACGCGGGAGAGGGGAGCAACCCCGGCGGTGAATTTCACGCTGCGGTCGATGTTCGATGTACTACCCCGCCCTCCTCCCTTACTTCGGCAGTTCCGTTACCCGCATGGCCGGTGTGATTTGCAGCGGGTCGGTCACCAGTTCCAGCACGGCCGGCTTGCCGGCCTGGGTGGCGCGGGCGAAGGCGGCGGCGAAGTCTTCGGTGCGTTCGACGCGTTCGGCCCAGGCGCCGCAGGCGCGGGCCAGTTCCACGAAATCGGGGTTGACGATGGCCGTGCCGCTCTGGCGGCCGGGGTAGCGGCGTTCCTGGTGCATCCGGATCGTGCCGTACATGCGGTTGTTCACCACGATCGTGATCAGGTTGGCGCCGTGGGCGGCGGCGGTGGCGATTTCCTGCGGGTACATCAGGAAGCAGCCGTCGCCGGCAAAGCAGACCACGGTCTTTTCCGGAAACCGCAGCTTGGCGGCGATGGCGGCCGGCAGGCCGTAGCCCATCGCGCCGCAGGTGGGTGCCAGTTCCGTGCGCGGGCGCTTGTACGCGTAGAACCGGTGCAGCCAGACCGTGTAGTTGCCGGCGCCGTTCGACAGCATCGCGTCATCGGGCAGCACATCGTTCAGATGGGCCATGGCGGCGGCCATGTCGACGCCGGTCAGTTCCGCGTGCGGCTTGGGCGGCGTGACGAATGCCTGGTGGTCGGCGCGGGCGCCGGCGGTCCAGTCCTTCCAGGGGACGGTGGCCGGCGCGGGCAGCGACGCCAGCATTGCGGCGCCCGGCGCCACGCCGGCGTGGATCGGCAGCGCGGCCTGGTAGACCCGGCCCAGTTCGGCGCTGTCGGCGTGGATATGCACCAGCTTCTGCGCCGGCAGCGGCGGCGTGAGCAGCGTATAGGCGTCGGTGGCGATATCGCCCAGCCGGGTGCCGAATGCCACGATCAGATCGGCCGTCCGCACGCGCTCAGCCAGCTTCGGGCTGACGCCCAGGCTCAGGTGGCCGACATAGTGCGGATCGCGGTTGTCGATCACGTCCTGGCGGCGGAATGCGCAGGCCACGGGCAAGTCCCACGCCGTCACGAACGCGGCGAAATCGCGTACGGCCTGGTCGGTCCAGTTCGCGCCGCCGGCAATCACGAGCGGGCGCCGGGCCGTCTGCAGCGCCTCCGCCAGCGCCCGGGCATCCTCGGCGCGCGGCGCGGCGGCCACGCTGCGGTATGGCGCGGCGTCGGCCACCTCGACCATGCCGTCCAGCACGTCCTCGGGCAGCGCCAGCACCACCGGGCCGGGGCGGCCCGACGTGGCCACCTGGAACGCGCGCGCCACCATCTCCGGAATCCGCGCCGGGTCGTCAATCTCGGCGGCCCACTTGGCCATCGATCCGAACACGGCGGCGTAGTCCACCTCCTGGAACGCCTCGCGGCCCTTGTGCTCGCGGGCAATCTGGCCGACGAACAGGATCATCGGCGTGGAGTCCTGCTGGGCGATATGGACGCCGATGCTGCCGTGCGTGGCGCCCGGCCCGCGCGTGACGAAGCAGATGCCGGGCCGGCCGGTCAGCTTGCCGTCGGCCTCGGCCATGTTGGCCGCGGCGCCCTCGTGCTTGCAGACCACGAGGTCGATGGCGGGCTGGTCGTGCAGCGCGTCCAGCACGTCCAGAAAGCTTTCGCCGGGCACGCAGAAGATGCGCTCGGTGCCGTGCAGGCGGAGCTGGTCGACGAGTACGCGGCCGCCGGTGCGGGCCGCTTGGGCAGGGGTGGAAGTCATGGCGAGGTCGGGGTCGGCGGGTGGGCAGTCGGCACGCTGGCAACTGAATGTCTGCGATTGTTCCGTTTGACGCGCGGCGCCGCGGGGCCTATCGTGCATTTCTGTTATGCAGATTCTGCAAGTCGGCCCGGCGGCCGACCGTGTAGATTTGCTGGCGGGCGCACGACAAGATGCCCCGGGCCGCCCGGCACGGTTTCTCCCCGGAAACCGCCTGGCAGCACCGCAAGCACACTGGAATGCCGTACCCCGACGTTCGCGCAAACAGGAGACACAGCATGCGTTTTTCCACCCGATTCATGCGGCCCGTGCTGGCCGTGCTTTGTACCGGCTGCATGGCCGCCGCCCAGCAGGCCGGCGCGCAGGCCGCAGATCCCTACCCCAGCAAGCCGATTACCTACGTCGTGCCGTTCGCCGCCGGCGGCACCACTGACCTGCTGGGCCGGCTGATCGGCCAGAAGCTGTCGGCGGCGCTGGGCCAGTCGGTGGTCGTGGAAAACCGCGCCGGCGCCGGCGGCAACATCGGCTCGGACTACGTGGCCAAGGCCGCGCCGGACGGCTACACGCTGCTGGGCGGCACCATCAGCTCGCACGCGATCAACGTGAGCCTGTATCCGAAGATGCCGTACGACCCCATCCGCAACTTCCAGCCCATCACGCTGATCGGCACGCTGCCGAACGTGCTGGTGGTCAACAGCAGCAGCCCGTGGAAGAGCGTGCAGGACGTGATTGCCGCCGCCAAGGCCAAGCCGGGCGCGGTCAATTTCGGCTCGTCGGGCAATGGCACGTCGCAGCATCTGGCGGCGGAACTGTTCGCCAACATGGCCGGGCTGCGCATGACCCACGTGCCGTACAAGGGCAGCAGCCAGGCGGTGCAGGCGCTGCTGGGCAACCAGGTGGACCTGGTGTTCGAGAACAGCCTGGCGGCCATCCCGATGATCCAGTCCGGCAAGTTCCGCGCGCTGGCCACCACCGGCCCCAAGCGCGCCGGCGAGCTGCCCGACGTGCCGACCATGGACGAAGCCGGGCTCAAGGGCTACGAGATCGTGTCGTGGCAGGCGATCTTCGCGCCGGCTGGCACGCCCAGGCCTGTTGTCGACAAGCTGTCGACCGAGATCGGCAAGATCATCCGCCAGCCGGACGTGCGGGCCAAGCTGGCGTCGATGGGCGTGGAGCCGTCCGGCGCCGGCCCCGCCGAACTCGGCAGTTTCCAGAAAAGCGAAGTCGCCAAATGGGCCAACCTGATCAAGGTGGCCAACATCCACCTGGAGTAAGCATGAGCGATCACCGCATTCCCACCGCCGGGCTGCACCAGTGGGTTGTCGACCTGTGGCTGGCCGCCGGGTCCGACGCCCGCGAGGCCGCGCTGACCGCCGATCACCTGGTCGGCGCCAACCTGGCCGGCCACGATTCGCACGGCGTGGGCATGATCCCAAAGTACGTGATGTCGTGGCAGGCCGACCAGCTTCAGCTCAACCAGCAGGTCAGCGTGGTGCACGAATCGGGCGGCATCCTGAGCCTGGACGGCAACCGCGGCATGGGCCAGGCCGTGACCGAGCAGGCGATGCGGCTGGGCATCGCCCGCGCGCAGGAACACGGCGTGTGCGTGCTGGGGCTGCGCCGCTCGCACCATCTGGGGCGCGTGGGCCACTGGGCCGAGCAGGCCACGGCCGCCGGCATGATCTCGATCCACTTCGTCAACGTGCTGTCCAAGCCCATCGTGGCGCCGCACGGCGGCTACGACGCGCGCTTTGGCACCAACCCGTTCACGATCGGCGTGCCGGTGGCCGGGCAGCCGCCGCTGGTGCTGGACTTTGCCACCAGCGCCATCGCGCTGGGCAAGGTGCGCGTGGCCAACAACAAGGGCGTGCCCGTGCCGCCCGGCTGCCTGATGGACCCGCACGGCCATCCCACCGACGACCCGGCCGTGATGTTCCCGCACCCGGGCACGCCGCAGGGGGCGCTGCGCACGTTCGGCGAGCACAAGGGCTACGTGCTGGCCGTGATGTGCGAGCTGCTGGGCGCGGCCGTGACCGGCGGGCACACGATCCGCCCGGAGACGCTCACGCACGAGCACGCGGTCTGGAACAACATGCTGGCGATCATCTTCGACCCCGCGCGGCTGGGCAGCAGCACGACGTTCGGCCACGAGGTGGAAGCGTTCGTCGAATGGATGAAGGCGTCGCGGCTGCAGCCCGGCAACGACGCCATCCGCCTGCCCGGCGACCCCGAGCGCGCGTGGCGCCGTGCCCGCGCCGAAGCCATTCCCGTGGACAGCAGCACGCTGGCCCAGCTTGACGATGCGGCCGCGCGCGTGCTGCAGGCGCGCGGCAAGTCGCCCGGCCCGCTGTCCGCTCTGGCCGCCGACTGAACAGGAGACCCCCGCATGACCACCACCCCTCACCTGCCGCAGATCCACCCGCTGCCCAACCGCTTCCGGGCCGACGTGCTGGCGCGCAAGCGGCTGATCGGCCTGTGGAGTTCGCTGGGCCAGCCCGTGACCAGCGAGATCGTCGGGCTGGCCGGCTTCGACTGGCTGCTGCTCGATGGCGAGCATTCGCCCAACGACGTGCTGACGTTCGCGCCGCAGCTGATGGCGCTCAAGGACAGCACCAGCGCGCCGGTCGTGCGCCCGCCGTGGAACGACCCGGTCATGATCAAGCGCCTGCTCGACATCGGCTTCTACAACTTCCTGATCCCGTTCGTGGAATCGGCCGACGAGGCGCGCCGCGCGGTGCGGGCCACGCGCTATCCGCCCGATGGCATCCGCGGCGTGTCGGGCGTGCAGCGGCAGAACCGCTTCGGCACCCTGCCCGACTTCTTCCAGACCATCAACGACAACATCTGCGTGCTGGTGCAGGTGGAAAGCCGCAAGGGCGTGGACAATATCGACGAGATCTGCGCCGAGCCGGGCGTCGACGGCATCTTCATCGGCCCGAACGACCTGGCGGCGGCCTACGGCCACCTGGGCAACCCGAACCACCCGGACGTGCAGGCGGCCGTGCAGCAGATCTACGACGCGGCCAACCGCGCCGGCAAGGCCATCGGCACGCTGGCCCCGGCGGAGGCCGATGCACGGCGCTACCTGAACATGGGCGCGCATTTCGTGGCCGTGGGCCTGGACCACGTGCTGCTGCGCGATGCGGCACGCGCGCTGCGCGAACGCTTTGCGTCCTGAAACTTCATTTCGATACGGATAGGAACATGAGCAAGCTCGGATTCATCGGACTGGGCGTCATGGGCAAGCCCATGGCGGAACATTTGCAGGCCGGCGGCCACACCGTGCACGCGCACACGCGCAGCGGCGTGCCGCAGGACCTGCTGGACAAGGGCGTGCAGGCGTGCGCCAGCGCCACCGAGGTGGCCCGGCAGGCCGACGTGATCTTCCTGATGCTGCCCGATACGCCCGACGTGGCGCGCGTGCTGTTCGGCGAAGGCGGCGTGGCCGAGGGGCTGAGCGCGGGCAAGATCGTGGTGGACATGAGCTCGATCTCGCCCATCGAGACGCGCGCGTTTGCAAAGAAGATCGAGGCGCTGGGCTGCGATTACGTCGACGCGCCGGTCTCGGGCGGCGAGGTGGGCGCCAAGGCCGCCACGCTGTCGATCATGGCCGGCGGCAAGCAGGACGTCTTCGACAAGGTGCTGCCGCTGCTGCAACGGATGGGCAAGAACATCACGCTGGTGGGCAACGTCGGCGACGGCCAGGTGGCCAAGGTGGCGAACCAGGTGATCGTGGCGCTGACCATCGAGGCCGTCAGCGAGGCGCTGGTGCTGGCCGCCAAGGCTGGTGCCGACCCGGCGCGCGTGCGGCAGGCGCTGATGGGCGGCTTTGCCAGCTCCAAGATTCTGGAGGTCCATGGCGAGCGGATGATCCAGCGCACGTTCAACCCTGGCTTCCGCATCGAACTGCACCAGAAGGACCTGAACCTGGCGCTGTCGACGGCCAAGGAACTGGGGCTGGGGCTGCCGAACACGGCCTCGACGCAGCAACTGTTCAACGTCTGCGTGGCGCAGGGCGGCGCGGGCTGGGACCATTCGGGGCTGGTCAAGGCCATCGAGCATTTGTCGTCGTTCGCCATCGGCGACAAGGCGGGCTGAGACCGGCATGACATCGCCCATGGGCCCGGCGCTCAATTCCGACGACCTGGCGTGCTTTGTCTGCGTGGCCAACACGCAGAGCATCTCGCGCGCGGCGCTGGAACTGGGCGCGGACCAGTCGACCGTGAGCCGCCAGATCGCGCGGCTGGAGACGGCGCTGGACACGCGCCTGTTTCATCGCAGCGGACGCGGCGTGGTGCTGACCGAAGCCGGCTCCACGCTGCTGGGCTACGCGCGGCAGGTGGCCGCCACGCTGACCGAGGCACGCGCGGCCGTGCGGGCGTCGACCGCGCAGGGCCCGTCGCAACTGGTCATCGCCGCGCAGCCGACCATCGCCAACACGGCGTTCGCGGCCATCGGCACCGCGCTCAAGCAGCGGTTTCCGGCTACCAGGCTGCGGTTCGTGGAGGGGCTGGCCAATCCGGTACTGGCGTGGCTGGCGGCCGGCGAGATCGACGTCGCCCTGCTCTACCTGCCCGAGCAGCAGGGCGCGCTGAAGGTGGATGTGCTGCTGGAAGAAGACCTGACGCTGGTCGCGCCGACGTCATGGAGCCATCTGGGCCCGACGTTCCCGGCGCGGCGTTTGGGCGAGGTGCCGCTGATCCTGCCCAGCACGGCCAACGGCCTGCGCGTGCTGGCCGAATCGCTGGCCACGCGCGTCGGCACCACGCTGAACATGGCGATGGAGTGCGATGCGTCCAATACGGTGGCGATGCGGCTCGTGGAAGACGGCTGCGGCGCCACGCTGCTGCCGTTTGCCGCCGTGGCCGACCGCGTGGCACAGGGCCGCCTGCATTCCGCGCGGATCATCGATCCGGTGGTGACGCGGCAGGTCGCCATGACCACGGCCCGCAATCGCCCGGTGGTGCCCGAACTGTGGGACATCATGCAGACGGTGCGGCAGTCCGTGCGAAATATCGTGATGTCGGGGGCGTGGCCGGGAGCGCGGCTGGTGTAGGGGAAAGGCTGTGTGTGGGGGAGCGCTGCTGGGTTGGCTCCCCTCTCCCGCGATGCGGGAGAGGGGAGCCAACCGCGCCTTACTGCTTCGTCGTCCCGCTCTGCAGTTCGGCCTTGGCGGCCTCGTCGGCGGCCTTCTTGGCGTCCTTGCGTTCGGCCTTGGCGGCGCCGACTTCCTGCTTGTATTCGCCCTTGGCGGCCGACTTCTCGGCCTTGTACTGGTCATTGGCGGCCTTGCGGGCCTCGCGGCGCTCCACCAGCGGGTCCTTCGGCGGCTGGAGCTGGACGGTGCCCGGGGGCACCGCGGTGGTGGTGCCGGCCGGAGCGGTCGTGGTCTGGGCAAAGGCCGAGGCGGAGATCATGCCGGCTGCCAGGGCGCCAATCAGCGAAGCGGTGCGGATGGTTCGTTGCTTAGACATGTGAGACCTCTCAGGTGGTTGTTATCGAAAAAACGCGGCCCGTGTTGCCTGCCGCGTGCCCAGTTTAGAAGCGGTGCCGTGGTCCGCGTGCCGCATTCACACAACTCCTTACAAAAACTCGCCTGCGCTGACAGACATCGACTGACAACACCACAGTTTTTATCGAATTTTGCGAATTTCGTGCCTTGCTCCCTGCTGGCATGTCGCCCAAACTGAACCGCATCGACCATGCCGTCAGGAGTCGCCATGCATCTCGAAGGTTCATGCCAGTGCGGTGCCGTGCAGTTCAGCCTGGAGTCCGATTCGCCCTACCCCTACATGCGTTGCCACTGCTCAATCTGCCGCAAGACCGGCGGCAGCGGCGGCTTCGGCATCAACCTGGGCGGCGATGCCCACTCGCTGCGCGTGAGCGGCCAGGAACACGTGGCGCACTTTCACGCCGTGATACGCGAGCCGGGCAAGCGGCCGAAGCGATCGAAGGGATACCGGCACTTCTGCAGGCAGTGCGGCAGCCCGCTCTGGATGTGGGACCCGCGCTGGCCCGATCTGGTCCACCCCTACGCCGGCGCCATCGACACGCCGCTGCCCCGGCCGCCCGATGTGGTCGAGGCCGGGCTGGACTACGCGGCGCCGTGGGTTGAGGTGCCGCGCGGCAAGGGCCATCGCCATGTGGGCACGTGGCCGGAGGAATCGCTGCGCGAATGGCATGCGCGGCACGGGCTGCTGTCGCCCGTGGGCGCTGCAGAATCCGACGGCTAATCGGACGGTTTCCGACAGGCCCTGGCCGCCGCGCTGACATACTTCGCGCCCGCGCGATCCTATGCTCCAGGCAGCAACGACGCCGCAACCCAGGAGCCTGCGATGCGCGAATATTTAATCTACCCGATGGCCTCGCTATTCGCGATCGCGGCGGTGACGCTGCTGGTCGGATGTGGCGAATCGGCCAAGCTGCCCGACGCCGCCGGCTATGGCCCGGCCCCCAAGCTGCCGGCGCCGCACAAGACCATGGTGCCCACCGTCCACGTGGCCCCGGCCAAGGGCTGGGACAACGGCAAGGCGCCCACGGCCGCACAGGGCATGCGCGTGGCCGCGTTTGCCGACCAGCTCGAACATCCGCGCTGGCTCTACGTGCTGCCCAACGGCGACGTGCTGGTGGCCGAGACCGACGCCCCGCCCAAGCCCGACGACGGCAAGGGCATCAAGGGCTGGGTCATGAAGATGCTGATGAAGCGGGCCGGCTCGAACACGCCCAGCGCCAACCGCATCACGCTGCTGCGCGACACCGACGGCGATGGCGTGGCCGACCAGCGCTCGGTCTTCCTGCAGAACCTGAACTCGCCGTTCGGCATGGCGCTGGTCGGCGAGGACTTCTATGTCGCCAACACCGACGCCGTGGTGCGCTTCCGCTATACGGCCGGGCAGACCAGCATCACCGAGCCGGGCCAGAAGGTGGTGGACCTGCCGGCCGGCCCGCTGAACCACCACTGGACCAAGAACATCATCGCCAGCCCCGACGGCAGCAAGCTGTACGTGACGGTCGGCTCCAACAGCAACGTCGCCGAGAACGGCATCGACAAGGAAGCGGGCCGCGCGGCCATCTGGGAAGTCGACCGGCAGAGCGGCCAGCATCGTATTTTCGCCAGCGGGCTGCGCAATCCGAACGGCATGGCGTGGGAGCCGACCACCAAGGCGCTCTGGACGTCGGTCAACGAGCGCGACGAGATTGGCAGCGACCTCGTGCCCGACTACATCACGTCGGTCCGTGACGGCGGGTTCTACGGCTGGCCGTACAGCTACTACGGCCAGCACGTCGACGAACGCGTCAAGCCGCCCGCGCCGGACATGGTGGCCAAGGCCATCATCCCGGACTACGCAGTCGGTGCCCATACGGCCGCGCTGGGCCTGACCGGGGCCACCGGCAACAGCCTGCCGGCACAGTTCCAGAACGGCATGTTCGTCAGCCAGCATGGCTCGTGGAACCGCAAGCCGCGCGCCGGCTACAAGGTGATCTTCGTCCAGTTCGACCAGGGCAAGCCGGTCGGCGCCCCGCTGGACGTACTCGGCGGCTTCCTCGACAACGAAGGCAACGCCCAGGGCCGCCCCGTCGGCGTAGCCATCGACAAGCGCGGCGGGCTGCTGGTGGCGGATGACGTGGGGAACCGGGTGTGGAGGGTGAGCGGGGGGAGTTGAGGTATCGCTCGGGGTTGTTTGCTCCCCTCTCCCGCCTGCGGGAGAGGGGCCGGGGGTGAGGGCCAGCCGTTCACATTGAGACAGGTCGCAATTTGCACCGCAACGCCCTCTCCCCCAACCCCTCTCCCGCGCGCGGGAGAGGGGAGCAAACCAAAGGCAATTTCGCCGCCATTCTCACCCCTACCCCTTCAGCAAATTCCCCCGCGCGCGCTGCAGAAACTCCAGGAACTGCTCGATCTCCGTCTCTGAGAATCCGCCCAGCGCCTGCGCCGTGACCACGTCGCCCACGTCCCTTGCGGCGTCCAGGGCCAGGTCGGCCTTCTCCGTCAAGCGGACCATGCGTTCGCGGCGGTCGTCGGGGTTCGGGCGGCGGGCGATCCAGCCGCCCTCTTCCATGCGGTCCAGCAGGCGGCCGGCGGAAATCGGCGCCACTTCCATCAGGTCCGCCAGCGCGGCCTGGTTCATCTCGCCGTGGAACGACAGGTAGGCCATGGCGCGATACTGGGCCCGCGTCAGGTCCAGCGACGCGCGCGACAGGTCGTCGAAGCGCTTGCCCGACAGCCGGCCCACGTCCGCCACCAGAAAGCCGAAGCGCTTTTCAAGGTTCTTTTCCATGCGCGCGATTATAGGGAGTTGCGTGATTCGGTTTGCTGACGAAAACCCTGATCCTTTCGACATTGCCCGGCGCGCGTGGCGCGTGCGCACGCGCCATGGGATTGCGCTAAGCTGGGCGCCAACCTGGCCCTGTTCCGGAGCGGCGATGCCGACCTACGACTACCGATGCGGTACCTGCGGAGATTTCTCCGAATTGCGGCCGATGGCCCGCCGCGACGAGCCGGCCGTCTGCCCCGGCTGCGGCGGCGTGGCGGCGCGGGCGCTGGTAGCGGCGCCGGGGCTGGCCGGTGGCTCGGCCGACGCCGGCGCGGCCAGCCACGGCGCGGCGTGCGCGTGCTGCGGGCCGGTCAAGCTCGCGGGACGCGCGGGCGGCGGCGGATGGAGCCGCTAGTCTTACCGATCCACCGGCGCCAGCCGGCGCATCCCCGGCTTTGGCAATCCCCTTGTTAGCCAAAGCCAATTGGGAATAATTCTCAACAACCCCCCTAGAATGCAGTATCGGGGTCGTGCGATCCCTCGCCCTCCTCTGGATCACCTGGACGCCACCATGCCCCCGCCCACCGATTCCGCCGCCCTGCCCGCCGCGCCACCCGCGCGGCGGTCGCGTGTTGCCTTCCTGGGGGCGGGCGCGCTGGTGGCCGTCGGCTACATGGACCCCGGCAACTGGGCCACGGCCATCGCCGGGGGCGCCAAGTACGGCTACAGCCTGCTGACCGTCGTCGCGCTGTCCAGCCTCGTGGCGATGCTGCTGCAATGGATTGCCGCGCGCGTCGGCGTGGTTACCGGGCGCGATTTGGCGCAACTGTGCCGCGAACGGTTTCCGCGCCGCGTGACGCTGGGGCTCTGGGTGGCCAGCGAGATCGCGATCATCGCCTGCGACGTGGCCGAGGTGGTCGGCAGCGCCGTGGCGCTCCAGCTGCTGTTCCACGTCAAGCTCTGGGTCGGCGTGCTGATTGCCGCCGTCGTCACCATCGTCATGCTGGCGGTGCAGCGCTACGGCCAGCGCACCATGGAGGCCATGGTGGCCGGGCTGATCCTGATGGTGGCCCTGTGCTTCGTCGCCCAACTG
Source organism: Cupriavidus sp. SZY C1 (assembly GCF_032190535.1). NCBI lineage: Bacteria > Pseudomonadati > Pseudomonadota > Betaproteobacteria > Burkholderiales > Burkholderiaceae > Cupriavidus > Cupriavidus sp. SZY C1. The sequence continues at coordinate 201,803 of NZ_JAUANU010000004.1, read as the reverse complement.
GCCATGGCGCAGCCCGAATGGGCCGCCGTGCTGGGCGGCATGGCGCCGTCGGCCGATCTGGTGCGCGACGCCGGCATGCTCTGGCTGGCCGCCGGCATCGTCGGCGCCACGGTCATGCCGCACAACCTCTATCTGCATTCGTCGCTGGTGCGCCGCTTCACGCCGCCGCCCGGCACCCGCACCGCGCGCCGCCGCACGTTCGTCGAAGTGCTCGGCGGCATGAACCTCGACACCTTCGGATCGCTCGGTTTCGCGTTCCTGATCAACGCCGCGCTGCTGATCCTGGCCGCTTCGGTGTTCCACGCCAACGGCCTGACCGACGTGGAAGACCTGGCCGACGCGCACCGCCTGCTGGCTCCGCTGCTGCATTCGGACCTGGCCAGCCTGCTGTTCGCCGTGGCGCTGCTGGCCTGCGGGCTCAATTCCACGCTGACCGGCACGCTGGCCGGGCAGGCCGTGATGGAAGGCTTCCTGGACCTGAAGATGTCGCGCATGCGCCGCGCGCTGCTGACGCGGGCCGTGGCCATCGTGCCGGCGCTGGCGGCGGTGTGGGTGTTCGGCGAACACGGCTCGGCCAGCCTGCTCGTGGCCAGCCAGGTGGTGCTGAGCCTGACGCTGCCGCTGGCCGTGGTGCCGCTGATCCTGTTCGGCGCCGACCGCCGCCTGATGGGCGCCTGGCGCGTGCGCGGCGTACCGCTGGTGCTGGCCGCCGCGTCGGCGCTGCTGATCATCCTGCTCAATGGCGCGCTGCTGTGGCAGACCGCCGTGGCCTGAGCCCGGCGCCGTACCTTCCGCCTAGACCGCCGCGGGCGCCTCGGCTGCTTCGGCACCGGACTGTTCGTTGACCCAGATGCCACGCCGCGCCAGGATGCTGGCCGGCGGCGCCGGGCGCTGGTACAGGTAGCCCTGCGCCCAGTCCACGCCGGCCTCGGCAATCAGCGCGTGCTGGGCCTCGGTCTCGATCCCCTCCGCAATCACCACCAGATGGAAATGGTGCGCCATGCTGACGATGCTGCGCAGCAGCGCGCGGGCGTTGGCGTCCACGTCCTGCGTGAACTGGCGGTCGATCTTCAGGTAGTCGAATGGCAGGCTGCGGATCAGGTCGAGGTTGCTGTTGCGCGTGCCGAAGTCGTCCACGGCCAGCCGGATGCCCGATTCGTGCAACCGGTCGAATGCCTCGCGCGTGGCGCCGCTGTCGCCCAGCAGGTGGCGCTCGGTAATCTCCAGCACCAGCCCGGAGCCGTCCGGCATGGCCCGCTGCAGCGCGTCCAGGTCGTGCAGGAAGGTGCGGCGGCGCAGGTTCAGCGGCGCGGCGTTGACGGCCATGTGCAGCGGCGCCAGCGGGCCGTAGCGGTTCATGTCTTCCACCACGCGGCGCAGCACGAAATGCGTGATGTCGTCGATCAGCGGCGTGGACTCGATGGTCTCGATGTACGACCCCGGCGGGATGCTGCCCCAGCGCGGATGCTGCCAGCGCAGCAGCGCCTCGGCGCCGATCCAGCGCCGGGAGCCCACCTCGACGATGGGCTGGTACGCCACATGGAAATCCCCGCGCCGCAGCGACTGGCGCACCGCCTGCATCAGCAGCCGGCGCGGCGCGGCCACCAGCAGGAACAGCGCCACCGCCAGCAGCCCGCCCAGCAGGCCAATGGCGCCGTACAGCAGGTCGTACTTGCGGCGCACCGTGGTCACGTAGTCGGCCGACGCGGCCACGTGCACCTGCATCGGCCACGCCGTGGAGCGCGACGTCACGCCGCCGCCGGCCACCTTGACCGGCGCCGCCAGAAATGTCCCATCGTGATAGATCGACGCCTGCCCCACGCTGAGCACGACTTCCGACGCCCCGAAGGCCAGGCCGTGCGACAGCGTATCGGTCACGTAGCGCCCGTCGATCAGCAGGAAGGTGCCGCTGCCGGGCTGCCCCGGCTGCTGCAGGAACATTGCCAGCGCCGGCGCGTACGTGCGGAACGGGGTGCCCTGCACCAGCATCAGCCGCTGGGGCGTGCCGGTATCGAGGTCGCGGAAGTAGTAGTCCAGCGGCACGCTGACCGCGCCGCGCGTGGACGAGCAATAGATGACCCCACGCTCGGCGATGCCGACCGCGCGAATGTACGGGATGAAGCTCTGCGCGGTGCCCAGCGGCTGCTCGATCTTGCCGCACGGCTGGCCGGCGAGCTTGGCGGCGTGCTGGCGGCCCTGCGTGCCGGCGGTCTCGACCATGCGGTCCAGCGCCGCCACGATCTCGGTGCCAATGCCCACCTCGCGCTGCGTGACGATACGGTCCACCTGCCGCCTGCCCAGCGCCACGGCCACCGCGACGAAGCACAGGCACGTGAAGATCCACACCAGCAGCGTCATCGGCGACACATGCCAGCCGCCAAAACGCTCGCTCCAGAAATTCGAAGCCAAAAGTCCCCTCGTCGTTGTCGATGCCCGTTTCCGCAGATTGTGGGGCGGATGGACGTATGAATACTGTCGGTGGCACGCCTACACGGAAGTGGAGACCGCGGCAAAGTGTCGGTGACGGCACCGGCCTACAACACGGGTTCGAGCTTGCGATACTGGTTGTAGTGCCGGATGGCACGATGCGGGTCGCCGAGCGCTTCGTGCAGCCGCGCGGCGTTGTAGTGGGCATCGGCAAAGTCGGGCGCCAGCGCGATACAGGCGTGGTAGCTCTGCAACGCCTCGCGCATCGAACCGGCATCCTCCAGTGCCACGCCCAGGTTGAAATGAACTAACGGCTGGCGAGGCAGATAACTAAGGGCTTGCCGGTACTGCGCGATGGCCTCGGCCAGCCGCCCCTGGTCGCACAGCAGGCAGCCGAGATTGAGCCACGCATCGAGGAAATCGGGCGCCTGGGCCACGGCCGTGCGGTACGCGGCTTCGGCTTCACCCGGCGAGACGGGCTCCAGCGCGACACCGCGATCGAACCACGCGACCGGATCGTCGGGGTGGCTGGCAGCGATGGGGTTGGGCGCGGGCCGGCGGCGCAGGTCCACCACCTCGGCGGCGTCGTGGCCGGGCGCGTCATCGAAATCGAGCACGAACTGGCCCGAATCGACATGCCAGCGCCCGCGCCGGTCCTGCACGGCCACGTCGCCGCCCACGGCCGTCACGCGCAGGCCGGTGGGCGGGCGGCCCTCGCCCAGGCCCTGCAGGCGGCGCAGGGACCGCGTGACGTGGCGCGTGGGGATGCCCGCCTCGCGCAGCGACTGCGCGGTGCGCAGCAGCACCACGTCCTGGAAGCTGAATCGATACTCGCGCCGCGCGCCGCGCCGGGGCGCGATCACGCCGGCGGCAATCAGCGCGGTGATGACGGTGCGCGAGATGCCCAGCAACGCCTGGACATCCCGCATCGAATACGCTTGCATGGGCTACTTGCGCGCCGCCCGCTTGGGGGTCTCGGCGGGGGCGGCGGCCGCGCGGCGGGCGGTCTTGCGGGCCGGGGCCTCGGCCGGCGCCGCAGCCTTGGCGGCGGCCTTGCCGGTGGATTTGGCCGGCGCCTGCGCGGCCGGCTGGCGCTTGTTGGCGCCGATGCTCTTGCGCAGCGCCTCCATCAGGTCGATCACCTCGCCGCCGGACGGCGCGGGCGTCTCGGCCGCCACGGTGATCTTCTTGCCGGCGATCTTCTTGTCGATCTGCTCCAGGATGCGCGCCTTTTCCTCGTCCACATAGGCGCTGGCATCGTAGCCATCCACGGCGTTCTGCTCGATCAACTGCTGCGCGAGCTTGAGTTCGGCCGGCGCCACTTCGGTCCGCTCGACGTGCAGGTCGGCCATGTCGCGTACCTCGTCGGCGTACAGCAGCTGCTGCAGGATCAACCCGTCATTGCCCACGCGGATCTGCACCATGTACTGCTTGCCCTTCCACGCCCACTTGGCCAGCGCGCAGGTGCCGGTCTCGCGCATGGCCTCGCAGGTTGTAGGGCTTGGCGCCGCGCTTGTCGGGGCCCAGGTAGTACGCCTTGTCGTAGTAGATCGGGTCGATGGCGCCCACGGGCATGAACGACACGATGTCGATGGTCTGCTCGGCGGCATCCTCCAGCGCCTTGAGTTCATCGGGCGTGAAGGTCACATAGCGGTCTTTCTCGAATTCGTAGCCCTTGACCATGTCGGCGCGCTCGACCACCACGTCTTCCTTGAGGCAGATGTACTGCTGGCGCAGCCGCGAGCCGCAGCCCTTGTGCAGCAGGTTGAAGCCGACGGCGGCCTTGCTCTCGGTGGCCGAGTAGACCTTCACGGGGATGGAAACCAGCCCGAAGCTGATGGATAGCGAGGCAATGGAACGTGCGGCCATGGCGACATCTCCCGGGCAAAGGAACGGGGCAAACGTCCACCCAGTGTAGTCCGCGCGACGCGCGGCGCCAGTCGGCCCGGCCGATGTCTCGCGTCAGAGACGTCCTACGCCGCCTGGGCCGGGGCGTCGCCGTCGGCCGCCGCGCTGCGCAGCGCGCGCTGCTGGCGGCGGTAGGCACCGGGGCCGACGCCGAAATGCTGCGCGAACACGCGCCCGAACGCGGCCTGCGAGGCGTAGCCGCACTGCTCGGCCACGGCCGCCGCCGACATTCCGTCCTTGCGCAGCAGCCGGGCGGCGCGCTCCATGCGCAGCGTGGTCACCAGTTCGAGCGGCGTAATGCCGACTTGCGCAAAGCGGCGGGCCAGCGTGGCGCGCGACACGTTGCAGACCTCGGCCAGGCTGTCCACCGTCCACGGCTGCTCGGGATGCCGCACCACGGCGTCCACGGCCCGGGCCAGCCGCGCATCGGCCATCAGCGCCAGCACGCCGCGCGAGACCGCGCCTCGGGCGATCAGCGTGCGCAGCAGCACCGTGAACAGCGCGGTGGACAGGTCCGCGATGATCGCCGCGCTGCCCGGCCCCGGCGCGTCCGCTTCCACATGCATCATGCCGATCAGCCCTCGCAGCCAGCCCAGGCCAGCCTCGCCGCCGCGCGCGGTCTGCACGCACAGCATCTCCGGCAGCGTGCGCAGCAGCACGTCGGCCGCGCTGCCGAGCACAAAGGTGCCGCAGAGGATGTCCAGCGGCGCGGCGGCGCCGGGCACGGTCACCTCGGTCACCACGCCGTTGAAATGGCGCGATTCGGCCGGGCGCGACTTGCCGCCATGCAGGCCCGACAGCGTATGGGCCGCGCCGTGCGGGAACAGCAGCACGTCGCCGGCGGCCACGCGCAGCGTCTCGGCGCCCATCGCCACGTCGGCCTGGCCGTCCAGGATGGCGTGGTACGGCACGTGCCCCGGCGCGGCCTGCGCATTGTGGGCCGACCACGCGCCGGCCACGCGGCAATGCAAGTCCACCGTGCCGGACGGCGCCAGCAGGCGCACCAGTTCGCTAAGGCTATCCATGGAGTTTCGGGAACGTGAGACGAATCGGCAAGAAGTTGCGCGGATTCTAATCCAGACGGATCGGTCCCGTATGTACTGCGACACCACGCTGGACTTCCCGGCCGTGGCCCGACGCCGGGCCGGCGGCGCCTATTTCCAGGCGCTGCCGACCTGGATGTAGAACGCGTTCTGGTCGCGGCTGTGGGCCACGTCGACGCCCATCGACAGGCCCAGCTTGCGCGCGATCATGTACCGGAAGCCGCCGCCGACGCTGACGACCGTGCTGGCATCGGCAAAGTCGTGCCAGCGGCCGTACGCCTTGCCGGTACCGGTGAACGCCAGCACCGACCAGCGCGGCGTGACGTCCCAGCGCAGCTCCACCTCGGCGGCCAGCGCGTTGCGGTCCTGGTAGCGGCCCTTCTGCACGCCGCGCAAGTCGACGTACGGCTGGGCGTAGAACGGCACCTCGCCGGTGGAGAACTTCGTGTCCGCGCGCAGCCCCAGGATCCACGCGCGCGCAAGCGGCAGCCACGTGAAGCCGCGCGCGTTGTACATGTTGAAGCTTTGCGTGCTGCCCAGCCCGCCGCGCGCAAACTGCGCCTCGATCTCGGCGTAGCTGCCCTTGTTCGGAAAGAAGATGTTGTCGCGCGAGTCGTAGTCGATGACCAGCCCGCCCTTGCCGATGCGCTGGTCCTTTTCCAGCGGCCCCAGCTCGCCGGTGCTGGCGCCGAACTTGAACGTCGCCGACGTATCGGCATAGACGTAGCGCGGGCCGACGTACCAGTGCGAATCGCCCAGGCGGAACAGCAGTTGCTGGACCAGCGCAAAGCCGTCCAGCGCGTAGGCGCGCGGCTGGTTCTGCAGCCCGAAGTATTCGAGGTTGGCGTTGACCTTGCCGACCGCGCCCAGGTAGCGGATCCGGTCGCCGCCCCAGGTGTGGAAGTGCGCGGCGCCGGCGGCCCAGGTGCCGTTTTCGGTATAGGCGCCGCCGATGGCCGTGATGTTGGGCGGCGCCGGCCCCTTGCCCGATTCGCGGGCATGCTGGGCGGCCTCGGCCATCGATTCCGAGAAGAATGCCAGCCCCAGGCCCAGGCCATAACCGATCGCCGGCTCGGTGATGATGGCCGGCACCGGCAAGGCGCCCTTGTGATGGAGCAGGAAATCGCTCAGGTCGAGCATGCCGTCTTCCGGATCGAAGAACGACAGCTTGGGGGCCGGCGCCGGCACCGGGGCGGTCGATTCGGCCGTCTCCGGCACGGCCAGGGCCGGCCCTGCCGACAGCGCCAGCATCGTGGCCAGTGCGAGCGGAACGGCCCGGCGCGCTGTCATTTTCCGAACGTCATGTTGAGGCCGGCGAAGACCGTCCACTGCGGCAGGCCCGACCCCTCGTGCAGCACGGTGTACTGCGGCTCGACGAACAGGTTGAACACGGTGTTGCCCTCCTTCCAAGCCTTGCCCGCGCCCAGGCCGACCGGCACGTAGTAGGTGCCGCGCTGGAGGTCGAAGGTCCAGATGCCCGTCGACCGCAGGTACCAGCCGTTGGGCAGGTTGAAGATCGCAAACGGCTGCGCGGTCAGCGATTGCACGTCGGGCCGGCTGCTCTGCCCCGCGAACGAATGCTGCCACTGCACCAGCATGCCCAGCAGCCGCGCGGGCGTGGGATCGACCACCACGGCGGCCAGCCCGGCCTGCCATTTGCCGGTACCCAGGCTGGGGTCGGTGGCGGTGGGAATCGTCAGCAGCGGGCCGACGCCGATCTGCGTGCCCTGGCTGCGCAGCAGGAAGATGTCGAACAGGTTGATGTCGCCCAGCCCGGTCTCGTACGAGCCGTCGGCCTGGGGCCGCGTGCTGATGGGCACGGTGCCGCGCAGGATCTGCGGCACGCCCACCAGGCGGCCCGGCGCGATGGGCACGGTCGGCCGCAGCAGGAAGTCGTTGGTGTGGGCGCCGCTGTCGTACAGGCGCGGCGTGTAGTAGTTGTGCAGGTTGAAGGCGGGAGCAAGGTTGAGCGGGTTGTTGCTCTTGTTGGCCAGCTCGGCGCTGGACTGGGCCTGGGCGGCGGGACAGAAGGCGGCCAGCGCCAGGCATCCCCCGGCGATCTTCAGTGCAAATCGCGCACGCATTGTTCGGACTCCAAGACAAAGGCGGATGCCGCCGGGCGGCAATGCAAATCTTCGGGCCAATGTACCGGACGCTCCGCGCGGTGGCGTGCCGCGTCGTCATGAACTTTCTTGTGGGGCGCGTTAAGAAGTTTTGCCGGCGGACCGCCCCCCGCTGGCGCCGTATCACACATTGACATAATGTCGAGTCATTCGATAACCCGTACGGGGGATTATTCGAAAATCCACCCATTTGAGTCAATGGTAATGAAGCGATACAGTTTTCGCGTATTCCACTTCATCTAAATCAAAAGACAATAAAATTGAATTCCCCTTCGGCAATGGATTTGCCAGACTATCGTCCGACGAATGTTTTGGAGAGTCTGCATTCGATCAGGGTGTGGGCCGGATAACCCGCCGGCCCACTTTTTGACAGGCGTCATGCAAAAGGAAACCACGGTGAAGCACTACACACCAGACAATTTCCAGCTCACCCAGAGCATCGGCTTTCATCTGAACAAGGCGCGCAACAGCCTGCTCGTGGAAATGGATTCGGCGCTGCGTCCGCTCGACATCAACGGCCAACAGATGGGAATTCTCCTATCACTGACGCGCGGCATGGCCAGTACGCCATTCGAAATCAGCAAACTGCTCGGCATCGACAGCGGGCTGATGACACGGATGCTGGACAAGCTTGAGGAAAAGGGTCTGCTGGAACGCAGCCGCAGTATCGACGACCGGCGCGTCGTGAATCTCACGCTCACCCCGAAAGGTCGGACCATCGCGTCGGAAATCCCCACTATTGCACCGGAGGTGCTCAATCACCGGCTGCAGGGATTTACCGTTGAGGAATTCGAGGAGTTCCACCGGCTGCTGCAGAAGTTCGTGACTGGCAATTGAGGCATTTATCGCGCACACGCATCAGAAGTGACAAAACAGACGACGACGGCAAAATCGCACGAAGGGATTCTGACCGGGTTTCAGCTTCCCTCCGGCAAGGCCAGCACCGCGCGCTGGGCCTGCTCGATCGCGGCGGTTACCGACGGGCTGCCGGCCACGTCGGCGCCCGCGATACGGATGTTGCCCACGCCCTGCCCGGCCTGCGTCAGCGCCGCCTGAAGCCCGGCATCGTCGGGCGCCAGCGTCGACGGCATGTAGCTGTAGCCGTGCGCCCAGCGATTGACGGTCAGGCCGCGGATATCGCGGGCGGACTGGAAGCCGCCGGGGCTCAGCATGCGGTCCAGTTGCTGGCGGATATCCCGCTCCAGCACATCGAAAGGCGTGCCCAGCAGCAGGGCGCGGCCCGCGCGGAAGCGGTCGCGCGCGGGCATCCCGCTGTCCGGCACCGTCGGCACATAGGCCATGTGCAGCACCACGGGGTCGTCGCGCTGACCTGACGGGGATTCCAGCCAGATGTCCGAATACGCCATGGTCGGCGCGTGGATGCGCCACGCCTTCAGCGCGTCGAACGCCCGCCAGTTATCGAGTGCCACCTTGGTGTAGATCAAAGGTGCTTTGACCGCCGCGCGCAGCGCCGTGCGGGCCGCCACCGGCAGGGTGGGCAGGATGAACGGCACCATCATGCCGTAGCCGGCCACGACCACGTGCAGGGCCTCCACGCGCTGCAGGTTGCCCTGCCAGCCATAGGTGACGCGCGTGATGCGCACGTCGGGCTCGATGGCGATGGCCGTGCTATTGAGCCGGATTCGCACCGGCTTGCCTTCCACATCGAGCTTGCCGTAGTCGAACCGGGCGTCCTGAAGCGGCGCGCCGGCGCCACCCGGCATGGCCCCCGGCACAAGCCGGGCCACCAGCGCGCGGGTCAGCGTGGCGTTGCCATCGGCAAACCACAGCCGCGACGCGGCCGACTGGCCTAGCCGGGCGTCGAGCACCGGGGCCGGCATGCCCGCGCCCGCCGGCAGTCCGATGGCGATGGCCTGGGCGACGCTGATGCCGTCGGCATCGAGCGCATAGGCGTCCTGGCTGCGGGCGCGCAGGAAGCGCAACCCGGCCAGCCCCAGCCCGGCCTTGTCGCGCAGGAACGCGGCGTAGCGCGTGGTCGACAGATAGCCGCGGCGCGCCTCGGCCGGCATCCCCGCCAGATAGTCGACCTGCCCCTGCGCCAGCCGCAGCAGCGCCTGCCGGTCCGCGGCCGGCAACGGCGCCCGCGCCAGGAAATCTCCCAATCCGTCCAGCGACGGCGGCCCGCCCCGCAGCCGGGCGTCGATCAGCGTGCCGAACGGGTCGGCCGCCAGCCACTGGTCGCGCCCGAAGTGCTCGGCATCGAAGAACACCGCCCGCCCCAGCCCGCGCCGCCCGTAGTCTTCACCCGGTACCGCCCGGGCCGCTGCGCCGGGTGCGATGCCCAGCCCGGCCAGCAGCGCCTGCACGGCCGCGTTGTCGCTGGCTGACGGCGGCATCCCCGCGCTGCCGCCGTACGTGACGAGCCGCCGGCCACGGACCGTGAACTCGTTGCGCTTGGCATGCCCGCCGAAATCGTCGTGATTGTCGAGGATCAGGATGCGCCGGCCGGCCCCGAAACGCCGCTGGTAGAACCATGCCGCCGCCAGCCCGCTGATCCCGCCGCCCACCACCACCAGGTCATACGCCTCTTTCGCCAGCACGCCCGGATAGGACGCCCCCTCGCGCGCCAGGCTGTGGGCCAGCGTGAAGGTGCCAGCATGGTTGCCGCGCAGCCCGGTCAGCGCCGGCGGATACGGCCCGGCCGGCGGGTTCGCGGCCAGCAGCCGGGCCGGCGCCATGCCGGCCGCAATCGTCAGGGCCGTGCCGTTGAGGAAGTCTCTGCGGGTGATGGTCATGGGATCACGGGGTCTCGGGCGCGCGCAGGCCCAGCGCGCGGCGCCGGGCGGCCACCGCTTCCTCGGTGACCGGCGCGGCCTGGTTGCCCCAGCTACGCCGGATGAACGTCAGCAGGTTGGCCAGCTCCTGGTCTTCCATCGTCCAGCCGTAACCGGGCATGTGGTAGTCGGTGGGCGCGGTCTGCACGCGGGCCGTCACGGCGCCTTCGAGCAGCAAGTTGACCAGCGAGGCGGGATTGGGGTCGACCACGGTCGGATTGCCGGCCAGCGGCGGAAACACCCGCGCAAAGCCCTTGCCGCTGGCCTGGTGGCACGGCATGCAGTAGGTGGCGTACTGGCGCGCGCCGGGCGTGTCGAAGCGGCCCTGTTCGAGCCGCGCGGCCGCGGCGGGGTCGTAGCGATACGGCTGCGTCTCGCCGCGCGCGGGCGGGATCGACTTCAGGAAGGTCGCGACGGCATCCAGATCCGCGGCGTTCATGAACTGTGTGGACGTTGCGATCACCGTCGACATCGGCCCGAACGACGTGGCGTGCGCGTTGCGGCCCGTGTGCAGGTATTCGACGACATCGGCCTTCGACCACGCGCCCAGGCCGGTCAGCATGTCGCCGGTCAGGTTGGTGGCCGACCAGCCCTCGACCATGGCACCCGACAGGAACTGCCGACTGCCCGCGTCGCGGCCCTTCTCGCCATACAGCGCACCGCGCGGCGTGTGGCACGCGCCGCAATGGGCCACGGCCTGCACCAGGTAGGCGCCGCGCCGCCAGGTCTCGCCCTGCCCCGCGTCGGCCCGGACCGGATCGTCGCGCAGATGCAGCCAGTTCCACGGCACCAGCAGCCAGCGCATGTTGTAGGGCCAGCGCAGCGACGTATCGCGGTTGGCCTGGCGTACCGGCTGCACCTCGCTGCGCAGCCACGTGTAGAGCGCCGCCACGTCATCGCGCGTCATGCGGGCGTAGGACGGGTACGGCATCGCCGGATAGAGCCGCTTGCCGTCGCGCGCCTGGCCGTGGCGGACGGCGCGGTCGAAGTCGTCGAGCGTGTAGCGGCCCAGGCCGGTCTCGGGGTCGGGCGTGATGTTGGTCGAGTAGATCGTGCCGGCGTCGGTCTGCAGCGCCAGTCCGCCAGCCATCGGCGCGCCGCCGGGCGCCGTGTGGCAGGCCACGCAGTTGGCGATGCGGGCCAGATAGCGGCCTTGCGCGACCTGGGCGACCTGGGCGACCTGGGCGACCTGGGCGACCTGGGCGGCGGGGTCAGCCGGCGCGGCGTGCGCGGCCAGCGGCATGGCCAGCATCGCCAGCAGCCCGCGCATCATCGTCTGTATCGTGTCCCGCCTCATCAGACTGCCCGCCTCCGGCGCGTCCACCATTCCACGCCGCCGAACGCGCCCTGCAACAGCATGGCCAGCAGCGCGGCCGGGATGGCGCCCGCCAGCAGCAGCGTCGAATCGTTGAGCGCCAGCCCGGTGACGATGCGCTCGCCATAGCCGCCCGCGCCAACAAACGCGGCAATCGTCGCCGTGCCCACGCTGATCGTCGCCGCCGTCTTGACCCCGGCCAGCACCACCGGCATTGCCAGCGGCACCTCGACGTAGCGCAGCACCTGCAACGGCCGGAAACCGAGCGCGCGCGCCGCGTCGCGCATGCCGGGCGGTATCTCCTGCAGGCCGGTGCAGGCATTGCGGACGATCGGCAGCAGCGCGTAGAGGAACAGCGCGATCAGCGCCGGCCAGACGCCGATGCGCCCCAGCAGCGGGATCAGCATCGCCAGCAGCGCCAGCGACGGCACGGTCTGCAACACCCCCACCAGCACCAGCAGCGCCTGCCCCAGCCGCCGCCGGCGCGCCGCGACGATGCCAAGCGGCACTCCGACCAGCGTGGCCGCCCCCACCGCGCCGCCCACCAGCGCCAGATGTCGCACGGTCAGGCGCCAGGTATCGGCACCGGTCAGCACCGCCAGCAGACCCTGCGGGCGCGCGGCCGCGGCCGGGTCGGCGTGGCCTGCCAGAAAGCGCCGCGCCACGGCCGCGAACGATTCGCCATCGATCTCGGCCGCCGCGTTCATGTCGATCATGTCCGCCACCGTGATGCGGCCGTGGAGCTGCCGCACGGCCTGCCACGCGGTCGGGAAGCGTTGGGCAACGTCGAGCCGGTAGACGATCACGGCGTCGTAGCGCGGAAAGACGTGCAGGTTGTCGGCCAGCACGCGCAGGTGGAACTTGCGGATCTTGGCGTCGGTGGCGTAGATGTCGGTCGCATCGATCTGACCGTTGGCGACGGCCTCGTAGGCAAGGCCGTGGTCGATGCCGACAGGCTTCTGCGGCAGCCCGTAGCGCTGCACGAGCGCCGGCCAGCCATCGGCACGGCCCAGGAATTCGTGCGACAGGCCCACGCGCAGCCCCGGCTGGCTGGCCAGATCCGCCAGCGTGCGCAGCGCGCCCGCCCGGGCGTCGGCCACGGCAATGGCATAGGTGTTGTCGAACCCCAGCGGAATCGCCGCGCCCAGCCCCATCGGCGCCAGCGCGGCGTTGATCTGCTCAAGCGTGGCAGCGGCGCCCGGCAGCTTCAGGATCTCGCTGGCGAGCGTGCCGGTGTAATCGGGATAGGCATCGATCGACCCGGCCTTGAGCGCCTCGAACACGATGGCCGTGTTGCCCAGCCCCGGCACATGGCGCACGTCCGCATGCGGCGCCGCCGTCTGCGCGAGGATTTCGCCCAGGATGTATGACTCCGTAAAGCGCTTGGACCCGATGCGCAACGTATCCGCACGGGCCACGCCGGCGAGCAGGCCCGCCAGGGCAATCCAGACAACGAGCAGCCGGGGGATGTGGGGCAAGCCGGAGTCTCCGGGTGAGTTCTGCCGACATCATAAAGCCATACGAGGGCCATACAAGGGTCGGAGCAGCCAGGATCGCGGGTGGGCCGATGGTTTGGCCGGGGGAGAGGGCTCAGCGGTTCAAACAGCGATCCGTCGGCAAGCAGAGCCTCAACGCCCTCTCCCCTGCCCCTCTCCCGGCGGGAGAGGGGAAAAGCAAATGCGGGACTACGTTGACCGCCCGATTGCCGGCGCCACGTGCACGGCCAGCCAGATTGTCGGCTGGGCGGCGTCGGTCCAGGCTACGCGGTGGCGGCAGTGGGCGGGCAGGTGGAGCCAGTCGCCGGCGCCCAGGGTGTGGGTGGGGCCGTCTTCGATCTCGACGGCGGCGGTGCCGCTGATGAGCAGCACCCATTCGTCGTCGGCTTCGTCGTACCAGAAGCCGGGCGGGCTGGCCTGGCCGTTCGAGACGATCCGCTCGATGCGAACCTGGCCTGTGCCGGCCCAGCGCAGCAGTTCGGTGAAGACCTCGCCGTCGGCGTGGACCGGGACGTCGCCTAGCAGGTTGCCCTGGGTTGCGTGCATGGCGGGCGTCTCCCGGGTGCGTCAGTCGGCGGGCCCGCCGGGGGCGATGACCTCGCGCGTCCCGTTGCGGCCCATGGGCGAGACCAGCCCCGCCACTTCCATCTGTTCGATCAGCCGCGCCGCGCGGTTGTAGCCGATGCGCAGTTGCCGCTGGACGGCGGATATCGACGCCCGGCGCGACGTCAGCACGAACTGGGCGGCCTCGTCGTACAGCGGATCGGCCTCGCCATCGCTGCCGCCTTCGCCGAACAGGTCGGCCGCGCCCTCGGGTGCGTCGCCGGCCAGGATGGCTTCCTCGTAGTCGGGCTCGCCAAACTGCTTCCAGTGCTCCACCACGCGGTGCACCTCTTCGTCGGCCACGAACGCGCCGTGCACGCGTTGCGGGTAGCCGGTGCCCGGCGGCAGGAACAGCATGTCGCCCTGCCCCAGCAGGCTCTCGGCGCCCATCTGGTCCAGGATGGTCCGCGAATCGATCTTCGACGACACCTGGAACGCCACGCGCGTCGGGATATTGGCCTTGATCAGGCCCGTGATGACGTCCACCGACGGCCGCTGCGTGGCCAGGATCAGGTGGATGCCGGCCGCCCGCGCCTTCTGCGCCAGCCGCGCGATCAGTTCCTCGATCTTCTTGCCGGCCACCATCATCAGGTCGGCCAGTTCGTCGATGACCACCACGATCAGCGGCAGCGTCGACAGCGGCTCGGGCGCGTCGGGCGTCAGCGAGAACGGGTTCGGCACCTTCTGCTCCGCCGCCTCGGCCGCGCGGATCTTCTGGTTGTAGCCGGCCAGGTTGCGCACGCCCAGCGCCGACATCAGCCGGTAGCGCTTCTCCATCTCGCCGACGCACCAGTTCAGCGCGTGGGCGGCCTGCTTCATGTCGGTGACCACCGGCGCCAGCAGGTGCGGAATGCCCTCGTAGACCGACAGCTCCAGCATCTTCGGGTCGATCATGATCAGGCGCACGTCCTCGGGCGTGGCCTTGTACAGCATCGACAGGATCATCGCGTTGACCGCGACGGACTTGCCCGAGCCCGTGGTGCCGGCCACCAGCAAGTGCGGCGCGCGGGCCAGATCGGTGACCACCGGGTTGCCGGTGATGTCCTTGCCCATCGCCAGCACCAGCTTGGACGCATGGTGATCGAACGCGCTGCCGCTGACGATCTCGGACAGCCGGATCATCTGCCGCCTGGCGTTCGGCAGTTCCAGGCCCATGCAGGTCTTGCCGGGAATCGTCTCAACCACGCGGATCGACGTCACGCCCAGCGCGCGCGCCAGGTCCTTCACCAGTCCCACCACCTGTGCGCCCCGCACGCCGACGGCCGGATCGACCTCGAAGCGCGTGATCACCGGCCCGGCGCTGGCGCCCACCACGGACACCGGCACCTTGAACTCGGCCAGCCGCTGGGCGATCAGGTCGCTGGTCTGTTGCAGCCGTTCCTCGGAAATCTGCTCGGCGTTGCCGCCGACCTCCTCGGGCGCCGGTTCGAGCAGGTCGGTGCCCGGCAGGCGGTAGTCGACCGGCGGGCGCGGCACTGGCGGCGGCGGCACTACGGCCGGGGCCGGGGCCACGGCTGCCGGCGGCGTGGCCGGTGTCAGCGGGACGGTGCGGCCGACCACGGCCGGCAGCACGATGCGCGGCTTGGGCGTGGGCTGGACGAAGGCGTTGGCGTCCTCGACCGGCGACGGGTCCTCGGCGACGGGCGGCGGGGCGTCAGCGCCCTGGGCGACGTCCGGCTCGGGCGCACTGGCTTCGACCGTCTCGGCGTCGGAAATCGACGCAGCCACGGCGGCGTCGATGGCTGCCGACGTGGATGGGGATGGCGGGGAGGCGGTGAGGACTTCGGCCGGCGATTCCGCTTCGGGGGCCGCTTCGACTGCCTCTTCGGCAACCGCTTCGATGGCAGCAGGCTCGACCACCGATGGTGCCAACGCGGCTTCGGTCAAAGCCGGTGTTTCCACCGGCTGCCCGGCCCACTGGCGCAGTTCGGCCAGCAGCGCGAGCGCTTCTTCGCGGATCGATTCCAGCGTGACGGGGGCGTCGTCCGCTGCCGTGACCGGCGCGACAGGGGCGACCGGCGCCGGCTGTTCGGCCTGCACCACTACCGGCGGCGCCGATACGGGCGGGGCGTCGACCACGGCGACATCGGCATCGGCTTGCACCGCTGCCACGGCCGGCTTGGCCATCGCCTCGGGCAGCGTCGTGACGGCCGAGCGCAGGCCGAGCTGGGGATTGCGGAACGGGCTGCTGACCACGGTGGCCTGCGGCGGCGACGCGGGACGGGCCGCGGCCGTGGCAGCCGGACGGGGCGACGGCTTCTGCGGCGCGGGGACAGGGCGCGATTCGGGACGCGACGCCGGCCGCGCCGGCGCAACACCCGCCGGCTCGCGGTTCACGGCGCCCGGGGCCTCGGCGTGATGGAGCCAGATCTCGCCCGGCTGGGGCGGCGACTGGCGCGTGCGCGGCGGCGGCTGCCATGCGGGCTGGCGGCGCGCGGACACGGCCTCGATGCCCTTGTGACGCGGCGACTGCCATGCGGGCGTGGACTGGGACGGCAGCGACGTCGTCTTCCAGCGGTGGCCCGCGTCGCGGGCGGCTGGCTGCGACGGCGCGCCATCGTGGCGGAAATCGGGACGGCTGTCGGCACGGGAATCCGCGCGCAGATCGGCACGCAGGTCAGCACGGGAATCGGCACGCGACTCGTGCCGGGTGGCGGCGGGCGCCTCGTCGGCGTCGGTGCGGGGCCGGCGCAGCAGGAACAGGCTGCGCCACGTCTCGCCGAACACCATCGGCGCGGCCAGGCCCAGCACGGCCAGCATCATCAGCAGCGCGCCGGTCCATCCGAGCATGCCGCTCGCGGTGCCGGCCAGCGCATGGCCCACGGCACCGCCGGCCGTGTCACCTTCGCCGCCGGTCAGGGCTTCCAGCGTGGCACTGGCACCCAGCACCAGCACCGTACCCATCCAAACACGCAGCGAACCGCGGCCGAACAGCCGGCGATCACCGGCGAGCACGCGGCCCACCGTTCGCCAGACCAGCGGCAACAGCCAGAAGGTGGACAATCCGAACCAGCCCAGACCCATTTTAGATATGACACATTCAAAACCACGGGCAGCGATTGTAGCGGGTCTGGCTGCGCGCCACGGACGCGTGGCGTAAAAACTTACGCTTTTGCCGCGGGTTTATTGACTCGGCGTGCCAATGCCCGCGCGGAACGGGTACCTGGCGAAGATCTGGCCGACGACCTGCTCGATCACGAGCTGGCTGGTCTGGCGCTCCGGCTGGCTCGCGTCGCCCTGCGCCACGCCTTCCCAGACCAGCTGGTTGCGCCGGGCGTCGACCAGGTCGATGTTCAGCGTGCCCTCGGTGTAGGTATAGGTGTCGCTGTAGAAGCCGTAGCCGGGCCACGGCGCGTAGAGGCCGCCCCGGTAGGCGTAGTAGCCCATGTAGCCGGGCGGCGGCATCGGCGCCGGGCTGGTGGCGATCTTCTGCTGGAACTGCATGTTGAAGTTGACCAGCAGGTCAGGCTGGCGCGGCACGTACTGGTAGCCGCGCGCGGTCATCTCGCGCTCCACGGCGTCTTTCAGATACTGGGTGGTCAGGCTTTCGTAGCCCTGCCGGTCCGTGCCGGGACGCGGCACGAACGCAAAGGTGCGGTACTGCGAGAAATCGGTGGCGCGGTTGTAGTCGGTGCGGATATCGGGGCCGGTCGCGCAGCCGGCGAGCATCGCGGCCGCCAGCGCGGCCAGCATCGCCGCACCGGACGGCGCCGCGGTGCGGTGACGGATCAGGCTTGCCATGGCAGGCTCCCTAGTTCCACTTGCCGTCGATGCCGCCGACGCTCAGGCGCCCCGCGCCCAGGAAGGCCACGGCCAGCGCGGCGCCCAGGTACATCCCCTGCAGCTCCAGCGCCCAGCCACCCGTGGGGGCCATGTCGCCGAACTGCTTGGCGTGCACCAGCACCAGCGCGAACACCATGTTGATGGCGACGATCAGCGCGGCGGGCCGCGTCCACAGGCCGATGATCAGCAGGATCGGCGCCAGCACCTCGCCGATGTAGACGCCGTAGGCCACGAACGACGGCAGGCCGGCCTGCGTCACGGTCTGGATGACGAAGCCGGGGCCCGCCATCAGCTTGGCAATGCCATGCAGCAGGATCAGCACGCCCAGCACGATACGAAGAATGGCCTTGCCCAGGTCCTGCGTTCCTTGCGTGCGACTCATCGCGTTGGCTCCTTGCGGTTGGTTGCAGGCGCTATGTGACCTGCACAACTACCTTAGATCGTGCCGGCGTGAAGGTAAAGGCGCAGCGTGGCGCGCGCGCCGCGCCGGGCGGTCAGTCGGCGTCCGGCGTGGGGGCGACATGCCCGTCGGCCGGCACTTCGGTGGGCGGCGCGACATGCATCGGCATCCCCGTCATCGACATCATCCCGACCTTGCGGCCGTGCTCGGGCAGCACTTCGGCCAGGAAATCCAGCAAGCGGCGCAGCGCCGGCGTGACGCCCTGGCGGGACGGGAACACCGCGTGCAGCACGCCCATCGGCAGGTCCCACTGCGGCAGCACCACTTCCAGCGCGCCGCTTTCGATCTCGTCGCGGCAATACATGCGCGGCAGCATGGCCAGGCCGACGCCGGCGATGGCCGCCTCGCGCAGGATGGCGAATTCGTCCGAGACCAGCCGGGGGTCGTAGCCGATGTGGACCGGATCGCCGGCCTTGTCGAACAGCGTCCAGACGTGGCGACCTTCGTGCGGCTTCTGGCCCACGCCGGGCATGCCTTCCAGCGCCTGCGGCGTGCGCGGGCGGCCGATGCTGTCCAGCAGCGCCGGGCTGGCCACCAGCTTCAGGTCGCTCTTGCCAAACGTGCGCACGGCCAGGCTGAAATCGTCGAGCACGTTGCGCACGCGCAGGGCCAGGTCGTAGCCCTCGGCGATGACGTCCACGCGCCGGTTGGTCGCTTCCACTTCTAGCTGGATGCCGGGGTTGGCCCGCATGAAATGGCCGATGTTGGGCGCCAGCAGGATCTGGACGATGGCCACCGGGCAACTGATGCGCAGCAGCCCGCCCGGCTGCTCGCACGACTGTTCGATCACTTCCCGGGCGGCCTCGGCGGCCTGAAGCATTTCACGGCAGCGCGCGTAGTACGCCTCGCCCAGTGGCGTGACGCGCACCTGGCGCGTGGTCCGGCGCAGCAGCAGCACGCCCAGGTCGCGCTCCAGTTGGGCGATCCGCCGCGACAGGCGCGACTTTGGCACCCCGGTGGCTCGGCTGGCGGCCGAGAAGCTGCCGTGCTGCACCACCTGGGCAAACAGCGACAAATCGTTAAGGTCCTGCATGGTCGGGGCTCCGTTGCATCGGTAGAACAATCATTTGCATTCTGCATCACTACCGGCATCAATGGCGAGTCTATATCTTTCAGCCATCCCAACCGAACTTAGTGGAGCCAGACCATGAACATCCTGCAGATCGATTCGAGCGTGCTGGGCGACAACTCCGTCTCGCGCAACCTCACCGCCAGCATTGTGGCCGACCTCGTGGCCCAGAACCCGGCCGCCAAGGTCACCGTGCGCGACCTGGACCGTGAAGCGCCGGCCCACCTGGGCAACCAGCTGCTGCCCGTGCTGGGGGGCCCGAAGGACGGCCTGACCGCCGCACAGCAGGCCGAACTGGACGTGACCGAAGCCTATCTGGCCGAATTCCTGGCCGCCGACGTGCTCGTGATCGGCGTGCCGCAATACAACTTCGGCATCCCGAGCCAGCTCAAGGCGTGGATCGACCGCATCGCCCAGGCCGGCCGCACGTTCCGCTACACCGAGAACGGTCCGGAAGGGCTGGCCAAGGGCAAGAAGGCCGTCATCGTGTCGTCGCGGGGCGGTGTGCGCCAGGACGGCGCCGCGCTGGACCTGCATGAAGTGACGGTTGACGTGGTGCTGCGCTTCCTGGGCATCACCGACATCTCGTTCGTCCGCGCCCACGGCCTGGCGATGGGCCCGGAAGCCCGCGAGGCCGGCCTGACGACGGCCAAGACCGAGATCGCGGCCCTGAACGACGCCCTGCGCGCCGCCGCCTGATCGGTCTTCCTCCCGCTGCCTCAGACAGGCATCCCATCCCCGGGGTGCCTGTTTTTCTTGCAGGGCCGGATTGTAGGCATTGACCTACGTCGATCGCGGAAACCTGCCCGCTCGCTCCCCGGCGCAGATGGGTCTATGATGGTTCGACTGTCCGCCAGCCAACCCCACCGGGAGCCTGCATGACCGCCGTTTCAGCCCTGCTGCCTGCCACCGCCAGTCATCCGCCGCACGAACCCGCCCTGCTCAGCCAGTATCGCCATGTCCGTGCCGCGTCCGAGGCGCTGGTGGCGGACCTGTCGGACGCCGACGCAACCGTGCAGTCGATGGATGACGCCAGCCCGGCCAAATGGCACCTGGCCCATACCACGTGGTTCTTCGAGGAATTCGTGCTGGCCCCCCGCGTGCCGGACTACGAGCCGGTGGATCCCCAGTACCGCTACCTGTTCAACTCCTATTACGAAGCGGTTGGCGCGCGGCATCCGCGGCCCAAGCGCGGCCTGCTGACCCGCCCGACGCTGGACGAAGTGCTGGCCTACCGCGAGGCCGTGGACGACGCGATGCTGTCGCTGCTGATGAGCGCCCAGACCGACGACGAAGCCGCGCTGATCACGCTGGGCCTGCATCACGAACAGCAGCACCAGGAACTGCTGCTGACCGACATCCTGCACCTGTTTGCCCAGAATCCGCTGCGCCCGGCATTTGCCCCGGCGCTGACGGTGCCCGTGGTGGCCGACCCGCGCCCGGCGCCGGACTGGATCACGCTGCCCGGCGGCATCGTCACGATCGGCCATGACGGCGACGGCTTTGCGTTCGACTGCGAAGGGCCTCGCCACCAGGTGCTGCTGCAACCGTACACGCTGTGCTCGCACCCGGTGAGCAACCGCCAGTGGTTCGAGTTCATCGAGGACGGCGGCTACCAGACCGCGGGCCTGTGGCTGTCCGACGGCTGGCGCTGGGTGTGCGACCACCGCATCGAGGCCCCGCTCTATTGGGAAGACCGCGACGGCACGTGGTGGCACATGACGCTGCGCGGCATGCAGCCGGTGGACCCGGAAAGCCCGGTCACGCATGTGAGCTTCTTCGAGGCCGACGCCTTCGCGCGCTGGGCCGAACGCCGCCTGCCGACCGAGGCCGAGTGGGAACACGCGGCGCGCAACCTGCCGGCCACCGGCAATTTCGTCGAAGGCCGCTCGCTGCGGCCGCTGCCGGATCGCCAGAACACGTCCGGCGTGCTGCGCCAGATGTTCGGCGACGTCTGGGAATGGACGGCCAGCGCCTACCTGCCCTATCCCGGCTTCCGCCCCAGCGCGGGCGCCGTCGGCGAGTACAACGGCAAGTTCATGAGCAGCCAGATGGTGCTGCGCGGCGGGTCGTGTGTCACGCCGGAATCGCATATCCGGGCCACGTATCGGAACTTCTTCTATCCGCACCAGCGGTGGCAGTTCACCGGGGTACGGCTGGCGGATGATGTGTGAGGGGTTGAGCCAAGGCAGGGCCGCCCTGCCAGCCAGATTTGAGATGGCCGCTTCCGGTGACGGGAGCGGCCATTTTCGATGGTGGGGGCCAAAAATGGCGGTTAATTGCTGAATTGAGGTCGAGGCTTCGTTGGGTAATTGATGGGCTCCTCCCACGCAGGCGGGATCGGGGAACTCACAAGATCCATTCCGGGGCAAACCCGATGCAAACCCGCCCTACCCCTCCCGAAGGCGGCGCCACAGGGTCGTGGCGCTGATGCCCAGCTTGGCGCAGGCGGCGGCGCGGTTGCCGCCGCATTCGTCCAGTACCCGACGGATGTGTTCGGTCTGGCTGGTGCGGGCGACGTTGGCCAGCGACGGCGCGTCGGCCGGCACGGCGTGTTCCAGGGCCGGCATCGCCGAGAACAGCTCGGGCACGGCCGCCTGAAGTTCGCGTTGCAGCGCGGCGGGGGCCAGTTCGGCGCCGGCGACCAGCACGGCGATGCGTTCGGTCACATTTTCGAGTTCGCGGATATTACCCGGCCAGGCGTAGCGCGACAGCCGGTCGCGCACGGCGTCGGGCAGCGGCTGCGGCGTGTCGATGCCCAGCCGCTCCTGCGCGCGGCGGTACAGCAGCGCGGCCAGCGCGGGCAGGTCGCCGGCGCGGTCGCGCAACGGCGGCATTTCGATGCGCAGGATATTGAGCCGGTAGTACAGGTCTTGCCGGAAGGTGCCCTCGCGCACCAGCGCGGCCAGGTCGCGGTGCGTGGCGGCGATGACCCGCACGTTGACCGGCACCGCCTCCAGCCCGCCAATCGGCAGCACCTGCTTTTCCTGCAGCACGCGCAGCAGCCGGGTCTGCAGCGCCGGCGGCATGTCGCCCACCTCGTCCAGGAACAGCGTGCCGTTGTGCGCCGATTCGAACAGGCCGGCTTTGCCGCCGCGCCGGGCGCCCGTGAACGCGCCTTCCTCGTAGCCGAACAGTTCCGATTCCAGCAGCGTCTCGGGAAAGGCTGCGCAGTTGACCGCGACAAACGGAAACGCGCGACGCGGGCTGGCGTCGTGCATGCCTTGCGCCAGCACCTCCTTGCCCGTGCCGCTCTCGCCGCTCACCAGCACCGTCGAATCGACCACCGCATAACGTCGCGCCAGCGCGCGCAGGTCGCTCATCGCCGGGGAATCGCCGGCCAGGTCTTCCAGGCTGTAGCGCACGCCGGCCGCGCGGGCCCGGGTGCGCGAGCGCAGGTTGCGGTCGGCGCGATGGATGGCGTTGGCGTCCTGGATCGTCAGCACGGCGCCCGACGTGCCGGCCTCGCCGACGATGGGGATACGGTTGACCACCACCATGCGGTCGCCCAGCCGGTGGATGGCCTCCAGCTCGCGCGCGCCGCTCTGCATCACGCCATCGAGCGACAGCCCCGGCGCCAGCGTGGCCAGCTTGCGTCCCACCGCCACGCCGGCCGGCGTACCCAGGAAGCGCTCCATCGCCGGGTTGAACGCCTGCACCCGCCCTTCCGCGTCCACGGCGGCCACGCCTTCGTTCAGGTGGGCCAGGATCGCGTTGACGTAGTCGCGCCGGGTAGCCTCGATGCGACGCAGCCGCGCGGCCTCGATGGCATCCTCCAGCGCCAGCCGCACCGCATTGCCCGAGTACAGGAACACGCCGACCAGCCCGTACTTGTCGGCCAGGTCGGTGACCATGCCCGGCCCCACCACCACGCGGATGCCCTCTTCCTTGAGCGCCCGCACGCGCGCCGTGGCGTCGTCCTCGGTCAGGTAGGTGTAGCGCGGGATGTCCAGCCCGAAGGCGCCGACGAACTCGTCCACTTCGGCATAGGTCGACGCATGGGTCACCAGCGCCACCTTCGGCGAGATGCGCCGCGCCGTGGCCAGCGCGCTCATGACATCGAAACCGGTCACCTTGACCAGCACCACCGGGATATCCACATGCTGACGCAGGTACGCCCCGTTCGAGCCGCCGGCCACGACCACGTCGACGCGCCCGTCGCGGGCCTCGCGGTTGATGGCGCTGGCCGCCGCCTCAAAGGCGCGGCCGACGATGCGGAATTCCGCGCGGGCGGCGTAGGCCGGAATCAGGTCGGCAAACGCGCGCGACAGGCGGCTGATACCCATCGCCCAGATGCGCGGCCGGGCGCCGGCGGCGGCTGGCTGGGAGGCGTGATGCGGAATGGGCGCGGGGAGCGAGGACATGGCGGCAACGGC
Source organism: Cupriavidus sp. SZY C1 (assembly GCF_032190535.1). NCBI lineage: Bacteria > Pseudomonadati > Pseudomonadota > Betaproteobacteria > Burkholderiales > Burkholderiaceae > Cupriavidus > Cupriavidus sp. SZY C1. The sequence continues at coordinate 178,405 of NZ_JAUANU010000004.1, read as the reverse complement.
GGAGGGCGACGGAATGCCTGCATTGTGCGCGGACGTCCGATGCATTTCAACTTTGAAATCCATGAAATGCAACGATGGGGACAGCGGGCGAAGCATCCGCCGCTCATCTCCCGGCGGCAACCGCCGAAAACATCACCTAAGCCCCTGAACCGTAAGGGTTTTCGCGTACCGGCATGACGCCGCCGCCATCGCGGGCATGGTGCCCGCCCTGCTGGCACACCCCTTGCGCCTATAGCCGGCCCTGCCCCGAGCAGGAACGATCCAGACAAGAGACCACGCCATGACTTTTTCCGCCAACGAACTCGCCCGCTCCGCGGGTGCCCGCTTCCGCCAGGCCCTGGCCGACGAAAGCCCGCTGCAGATTCCGGGCACGATCAACGCCAACCACGCGCTGCTGGCCAAGCGGGCCGGCTATCGCGCGATCTACCTGTCCGGCGGCGGCGTGGCCGCGGGCTCGCTGGGGCTGCCCGACCTGGGCATCTCCAACCTTGACGACGTGCTGACCGACATCCGCCGCATCACCGATGTCTGCGACACGCCACTGCTGGTCGACGTCGACACCGGCTTTGGCGCCTCGGCGTTCAACGTCGCCCGTACCACGCGCTCGCTGATCAAGTTCGGCGCGGCCGCCATGCACATCGAGGACCAGGTGGGCGCCAAGCGCTGCGGCCACCGCCCGAACAAGGAAATCGTCGGCAAGCAGGAGATGGTCGACCGCATCAAGGCCGCCGTCGACGCCCGCACCGACCAGAACTTCGTGATCATGGCCCGCACCGACGCGCTGGCCGTGGAGGGCCTGGACGCCGCCATCGAGCGCGCCGTGGCCTGCGCCGAAGCCGGCGCCGACGCCATCTTTCCCGAGGCCATGACCGATCTCGACATGTACGCCAGGTTCGTCGATGCCGTGAAGGTGCCCGTGCTGGCCAACCTGACCGAATTTGGCGCCACGCCGTACTTCACGCTGGACGACCTGCGCGGCGTGGGCGTGGCAATGGCGCTGTACCCGCTGTCGGCGTTCCGGGCCGCCAACAAGGCCGCCGAGAACGTGTTTGCCGCCATCCGCCGCGACGGCACCCAGAAGAACGTGGTGGATACGATGCAGACCCGTGCCGAACTGTACGAGCGGATCGACTACCATGCCTACGAGCAGAAGCTCGACGCGCTGTTCGCCCAGGGCAAGGGCAAGTAACGCCGCCCGGCCGCCCATCGAGAACCGATCCAGAACAAGCTGATAGCGAGACGCCACTCCCATGGCCCAACGCGAAACACCCCCCAAGGAGACCCAGATGTCCGAAGCCCAACCGCTGGCCACGCCGAAACCCAAGAAATCCGTTGCCCTGTCGGGCGTTGCCGCCGGCAACACCGCGCTGTGCACCGTCGGCCGTAGCGGCAACGATCTCCACTATCGCGGCTACGACATCCTCGACATCGCCGACACCTGCGAGTTCGAGGAAATCGCCCACCTGCTCGTTCACGGCAAGCTGCCGAACAAGGCCGAACTGGCTGCCTACAAGACCAAGCTCAAGGCGCTGCGCGGCCTGCCCGCCAACGTCAAGGCCGCGCTGGAATGGGTGCCGGCCAGCGCGCACCCGATGGACGTGATGCGCACGGGCGTGTCGGTGCTGGGCACCGTGCTCCCGGAAAAGGACGACCACAACACCCCGGGCGCGCGCGACATCGCCGACCGCCTGATGGCCAGCCTGGGCTCGATGCTGCTGTACTGGTACCACTACAGCCACAACGGCCGCCGCATCGAGGTGGAAACCGACGACGACTCGATTGCCGCCCACTTCCTGCACCTGCTGCACGGCGAGGCACCGTCCAAGCTCTGGGAACGCGCGATGCAGACGTCGCTGATCCTGTACGCGGAGCACGAGTTCAACGCGTCGACGTTTGCCTGCCGCGTCGTGGCCGGCACGGGGTCCGACATGTACTCGGCCATCTGCGGCGGCATCGGCGCGCTGCGCGGCCCGAAGCACGGCGGCGCCAACGAGGTGGCGTTCGAGATCCAGAAGCGCTATGACACCCCGGACGAGGCCGAGGCCGACATCCGCCGCCGCGTGGAGAACAAGGAAGTCGTGATCGGCTTCGGCCACCCGGTCTACACCATCAGCGACCCGCGCAACGTGGTGATCAAGGAAGTGGCGCGCAAGCTGTCGAAGGACGCCGGCTCGATGAAGATGTTCGACATCGCCGAGCGCCTGGAAACGGTCATGGCCGACGCCAAGAAGATGTTCCCGAACCTGGACTGGTTCAGCGCCGTGAGCTACCACATGATGGGCGTGCCGACGGCCATGTTCACGCCGCTGTTCGTCATCGCCCGCACGTCGGGCTGGGCCGCGCACGTGATCGAGCAGCGGATCGACAACAAGATCATCCGCCCGACGGCCAACTACACCGGCCCGGAGAACCTGAAGTTCGTGCCGCTCGACAAGCGCGCCTGAACGTCCGCCACACCATTAGAGATGTGCCGCTGCGCCGCCCGTGCCTCCGGGCGGGCGGCCAGCCGGCCCGCCAGTCCTCACGCCGCCATGAATACCGCCTACCGCAAGCCGCTGCCCGGCACCCGGCTCGACTACTTCGATGCCCGCGCAGCCGTCAATGACATTTCCCCGGGCGCCTGGGACAAGCTGCCGTACACCTCGCGCGTGCTCGCCGAGAACCTTGTGCGCCGCTGCGACCCGGCCACGCTGACCGATTCGCTCAAGCAGCTCGTCGAGCGCCGCCGCGACCTGGACTTCCCGTGGTTCCCGGCCCGCGTGGTCTGCCACGACATCCTGGGCCAGACCGCGCTGGTGGACCTGGCCGGCCTGCGCGACGCCATTGCCGACCAGGGCGGCGACCCCGCCAAGGTCAACCCGGTGGTGCCGGTGCAGCTGATCGTCGACCACTCGCTGGCCGTGGAATGCGGCGGCTTCGACCCCGACGCGTTCGCCAAGAACCGCGCCATCGAGGACCGCCGCAACGAGGACCGCTTCGACTTCATCAACTGGACCAAGAAGGCGTTCCGCAACGTCGACGTGATCCCGCCGGGCAACGGCATCATGCACCAGATCAACCTGGAGAAGATGTCGCCGGTGATCCATGCCGCGGACGGCGTGGCCTACCCGGACACCTGCGTCGGCACCGACAGCCACACGCCCCACGTGGACGCGTTGGGCGTGATCGCCATCGGCGTGGGCGGCCTGGAGGCCGAGAACGTGATGCTGGGCCGCGCGTCGTGGATGCGGCTGCCCGACATCGTCGGCGTGGAACTGACCGGGCGCCGCCAGCCCGGCATCACCGCCACCGACATCGTGCTGGCACTGACCGAATTCCTGCGCAAGGAAAAGGTCGTCGGCGCCTACCTGGAATTCCGCGGCGAAGGGGCGGCCAGCCTGACGCTGGGCGACCGCGCCACCATCTCGAACATGGCGCCCGAGTACGGCGCCACGGCCGCGATGTTCTTCATCGACGGCCAGACCACCGAATACCTGCGCCTGACCGGCCGCGACGAAGCCCAGGTGCAGCTTGTGGAAACCTACGCCCGCACCGCCGGGCTGTGGGCCGACGCGCTGGCCGACGCCGAGTACGAGCGCGTGCTGCACTTCGACCTGTCCACCGTGGTCCGCAACATGGCCGGCCCGTCGAACCCGCACAAGCGGCTGCCGACGTCCGACCTGGCCGCGCGCGGCATTGCCGGCCAGTGGGAAGACACGCCGGGCCAGATGCCCGACGGCGCCGTGATCATCGCCGCCATCACGAGCTGCACGAACACCAGCAACCCGCGCAACGTGATTGCCGCCGCGCTGCTGGCCCGCAACGCCAACCAGCGCGGGCTCGCGCGCAAGCCGTGGGTCAAGTCGTCGCTGGCGCCGGGGTCCAAGGCCGTGGAGCTGTACCTGCAGGAAGCCAACCTGCTGCCCGACCTGGAAAAGCTCGGCTTCGGCATCGTCGCGTTTGCCTGCACCACCTGCAACGGCATGTCCGGCGCGCTGGACCCGAAGATCCAGCAGGAAATCATCGACCGGGACCTGTACGCCACGGCCGTGCTGTCCGGCAACCGCAACTTCGACGGCCGCATCCACCCGTATGCCAAGCAGGCGTTCCTGGCGTCGCCGCCGCTGGTGGTGGCCTATGCCATCGCCGGGACGATCCGCTTCGACATCGAGCAGGACGCGCTGGGCACCGACGCCAGCGGCCAGCCGGTCTACCTGCGCGACATCTGGCCCAGCGACGACGAGATCGACGCCATCGTGCGCCAGAGCGTCAAGCCCGAGCACTTCCGCAAGGTCTACGAGCCGATGTTCGCCGTGCGTGCCGAGAACGACGCCGCGATCGATCCGCTCTACGACTGGCGCCCGCAGAGCACCTACATCCGCCGCCCGCCGTACTGGGAAGGCGCGCTGGCCGGCGAGCGCACGCTGCGCGGCATGCGCGCGCTGGCCGTGCTGGGCGACAACATCACGACCGACCACCTGTCGCCGTCGAACGCCATCCTGCCGAACAGCGCGGCTGGCGAGTACCTGGCGAAGATGGGCCTGCCCGAGGAAGACTTCAACTCGTACGCCACGCACCGCGGCGACCACCTGACCGCCCAGCGCGCCACGTTTGCCAACCCGACGCTGGTCAACGAGATGGCCGTGGTGGACGGCGCCGTGAAGAAGGGTTCGCTGGCGCGCATCGAGCCCGAGGGCAAGGTCGTGCGGATGTGGGAGGCCATCGAGACGTACATGGACCGCAAGCAGCCGCTGATCGTGATTGCCGGGGCCGACTACGGCCAGGGCTCGTCGCGCGACTGGGCCGCCAAGGGCGTGCGGCTGGCCGGCGTGGAAGCCATCGTGGCCGAGGGCTTCGAACGCATCCACCGCACCAACCTGATCGGCATGGGCGTGCTGCCCGTGGAATTCTTCCCGGGCACCAACCGGCTGACGCTGGGCATCGACGGCACCGAGACGTTCGACGTGGTGGGCGACCGCCAGCCGCGCGCCGAGCTGACGCTGCTGATCCACCGCCGCAATGGCGAGACCGTGCGGGTGCCGGTGCGCTGCCGGCTGGACAGCGACGAGGAAGTGTCGATCTACGAGGCCGGCGGCGTGCTGCAACGGTTTGCGCAGGACTTCCTGGAATCGTCGCGGTCAGCCGCCTGACGATCCCCGGCGCAGACTTTCAAGGAAACCACGATGGCTCACGTTCCCCAAATCAAGATCCCGGCGACGTACCTGCGCGGCGGCACGAGCAAGGGCGTCTTCTTCCGGCTGCAGGACCTGCCCGAGGCCGCCCAGCAGCCGGGCCCGGCGCGCGACCGCCTGCTGCTGCGCGTGATTGGCAGCCCGGACCCGTACGGCAAGCAGATCGACGGCATGGGCGCGGCCACGTCGAGCACCAGCAAGACGGTGATCATCGCCCGCAGCACGCGGCCGGACCACGACGTGGACTACCTGTTCGGCCAGGTGTCGATCGACCAGCCGTTCGTCGACTGGAGCGGCAACTGCGGCAACCTGTCGGCGGCGGTGGGCCCGTTCGCGGTCAGCAACGGCTTTATCGAGGCCGCCCGGATTCCGCAGAACGGCACCGTCACCGTCCGCATCTGGCAGGCCAACATCGGCAAGACGATCGTCGCCCACGTGCCGGTCACCAACGGCGCGGTGCAGGAAACCGGCGACTTCGAGCTGGATGGCGTGACCTTTCCGGCCGCCGAGGTGCAGTTGGAGTTCATGGACCCGGCCGCCGAGGAAGGCGACGACGGCGGCGCCGCGATGTTCCCGACCGGCAACCTCGTCGATGACCTGGAGGTGCCCGGCGTGGGCACGCTCAAGGCGACGATGATCAACGCCGGCATCCCGACGATCTTCGTCGAGGCGGCGGCCATCGGCTACACCGGCACCGAGCTGCAGGACGCCATCAACGGCGACCCGAAGGCACTGGCGATGTTCGAGACGATCCGCGCGCACGGCGCAAAGCGCATGGGCCTGATCCAGGACCTGGACGAAGCCCGCACGCGCCAGCACACGCCGAAGGTGGCGTTCGTCGCCGGCCCGGCCACGTACACGGCATCGAGCGGCAAGACCGTGCGCGCCGAGGACGTGGACCTGCTGGTGCGCGCGCTGTCGATGGGCAAGCTGCACCACGCGATGATGGGCACGGCGGCGGTGGCCATCGGCACGGCGGCAGCCATTCCCGGCACGCTGGTCAACCTGGCCGCCGGCGGCGGCGCACGCGAGGCCGTGCGCTTCGGCCATCCGTCGGGCACGCTGCGCGTGGGCGCCCAGGCCGAACAGGCCAACGGCCAGTGGACCGTGCGCAAGGCCATCATGAGCCGCAGCGCGCGCGTGCTGATGGAAGGCTGGGTCCGCGTACCAGGCGACAGTTTCTGACCCGTCGCACAACGCGGCCGTTGTCGTCACCGGGCGGCATTCTCCCAGCGCGGAGAATGCCGCTTTGTCTTATCTGGCATACGTTTCCGGGCGATGGCCGGGCGCTGTGCAGATTCTGTTGTGGTTGTCGACGCAACGGGGATGGGTGGTTATAGTGCTCGGTCCGTGGTGCCTGACACGCCTACCTGGCACCACGGTCTCATGAACCAACCATACGCGGCGGCCCCGCGCTTTCCACGAGAAACCAGCAGCCCGCCGCCAAGAGGAGAATCATGCAACGTACTGCCACCCTGAAACCCATCGCCGCGCTGCTGCTGTCCGCCACCCTGCTGACCGGCACGGCCTGTGCGCAACTGGCCCCGGCGCCCGGCACCCCCGGCGCGGCTCCGGCCGGTACGACCGCCGAGGCCCGCAAGGCCAACATCGTCATCATCGGCACGGGCGGCACCATTGCCGGGGCCGGTGCCTCGGCCACCAACACGGCGGCCTACCAGTCGGCCGTGGTGCCGGTCGACAAGATCATTGCCTCGGTGCCGGAAGTCTCGAAGGTCGCCAACGTCAAGGGCGAGCAGATCTTCCAGATCGGGTCCGAGAGCTTCAACAACGAGCGGCTGCTGAAGCTGGGCAAGCGCGTGTCCGAACTGCTCAAGCAGCCCGACGTGGACGGCATCGTGATCACGCACGGCACCGACACGATCGAGGAAACCGCCTACTTTCTGAACCTCACGCTCAAGAGCGACAAGCCCGTGGTGGTGGTGGGTTCCATGCGTCCGGGTACGGCGCTGGGCGCCGACGGCGCGCTGAATCTCTATGACGCGGTGCTGGTGGCGTCCAGCCCGGCGTCCAGGGGCAAGGGCACGCTGGTCGTGCTCAACGACGAGGTCCACACGGGCCGCGACGTGACCAAGAGCAACACGTTCAAGACCGAGACGTTCCGCTCGCCGTTCGGCCCGCTGGGCTACGTGGTGGAAGGCCGCACGCTGTACTACCGCACGCTGGCCCGGCCGCACACGGTGCAGACCGAGTTCGACATCGACAAGATCGACCGCCTGCCCGAAGTGGCCGTGCTCTACGCCTACGGCAACGTGAACCCGGCCATGGTCGACGCGGCCGTCAAGAGCGGCGCCAAGGCCATCGTCTATGCGGCCACCGGCAACGGCAGCGTGGGCGACTACATGGTGGAGCCGCTGAAGGCCGCGCAGGCCAAGGGCGTGCAGGTCGTGCGCGCGTCGCGCACGGGCAGCGGCATCGTCGTGCGCAACGCCGAGCAGCCTGACGACAAGTACAACTGGATCGTCACCGACGACCAGTTGCCGCAGAAGGCGCGCATCCTGATGGCGCTGGCGCTGACCAAGACCAACGATCCGAAGCAGCTTCAGCAGATCTTCTGGAAGTACTGATGCACCGAGGCGCCGGGCCCGCCCCGGTGCCTTGCCGCTAGATGTCATCGGAAGGCGGGGGGCGGGGCGCCCCCGCAGCGGGCGTTTATAATGCGCGCTCAGTTTCCCGCCCGCCTTCCATGTCCGACCGCCCCGCCGACCCCACCGCTTCCACGCCCGACGACACCCGCCTGAGCGACCGCCCAGACAGCCCGTGCATCGGCATCTGTTCGACGCTGTTCGACGAGGTTTGCCAGGGTTGCGGCCGGACGGCCGCCGAGGTCAGCAACTGGGTGTTCTACAGCGAGACAGAAAAGCAGGCGATCTGGGAGCGGATCACGCGCGAAGGCACGGCGTGGCGGTTTCGCCAGGACTAAGCAGCGCCTTCGCCGCCCCCTCCCCTCATTCAACCGCCCGCCAGCCGCTTCTCCATGTCCTCGACCGCGTGGCTGGCCACGCGCTGCCGGGCCAGCTTGCGCCAGCTTTCGGCCAGGCATGGCAGTTCGGCCATTTCGGCGAGCGCCGATAGATTGAGCCGGTCGACATAGAGCACGTGCAGCAGCCGCTGCAGGCTCCATTGCGGATACGGGCGCGCCACCAGCACCAGCCGGTCGCCGGCGGCCACCTCGCCTTCCTCGATCACGCGGTAATACCAGCCGGTGCGTCCGCTGCCCTGCACCGCCCGCGACATGCCGGCAAACCCGAAGCGGTGATTCAGCTTCCAGCACGGCTGGCGTGCCTGGGACACCTCCACCAGCGCCGTTCCCAGCCGGTAGCGGTCGCCGACGCAGACGTCGGCCTCGGTCAGCCCCGTGGTACTCAGGTTTTCGCCAAACGCACCCGCATGGTCGAGCACGGCCGTGTTGCCGCCCTGCCCGGCCAGTTCGCCGCGCCAGCCCGCGTAGTGGTCGCGCGGATAGTGGTGCAGCGCCTTCTCGGGGCCGCCGTGGTGCTTCGGATCGCCCTGCTCGTCGATGGCCAGCCCGACCGGCGTGACGCGCACCGGCCCGTCCACAGGCGTCTTGCCGATGCCGCTCGGCACGCCTTTCGGGCCGAACGGCTGCACGCGGCCCGCCAGCAGCACGTCGATCCTGACGTCCACAGCCGCGCCGCTCACAGCCCCGCCTCCTCCATCCAGCGCGCGAACATCAGCTCGCCGGCGCTGGCCACGGTGGCGCCGATCTCGGCCGTGCGGCGGCGGATCGTGCGCGGGTCCACGCCGGCCTTGGCCAGCTCGACCGTATGGCCGATCAGCCAGGTCTCGATATCGCCCGGCTTGACCTCGGGGTGGAATTGCAGCGCCAGCACGTGCTTGCCGATGGCATACGCCTGGTTCGGCGTCGCGGCGGTCGATGCCAGCCGCTCGGCGCCCTCGGGCAGGTCGAACGTGTCGCCGTGCCAGTGCAGCACCTCCCAGTCGGCGTTGGCCAGCAGCGCCAGCGGCGAGCGGCGGCCGGCCTCGGTCGGCGAAATCGGCGCCCAGCCAATCTCGCGCGTGCCCGGATAGACGCGGGCGCCGCATGCCGCGGCAATCAACTGCGCGCCCAGGCAGGCGCCGATGATCGGCAGTTCGTCCTGCAGCCGCTGGCGGATCACGCTGATCTCCGCTTCGAGCCACGGGTACGCCTCGGTCTCGTAGACGCCGATGGGGCCGCCCAGCACGACCAGCAGGTCGGCCGGGTCGGTCTGCACCAGCGTCAGGTCGTCCACGCCCGCCTGGAACAGGCGAATGTCATGGCCGCGGTCGCGCGCCACGTCGGCAATCACGCCTGCATGTTCGAATGCAACGTGCTGGATGACATCGGTCCTCAACTGGCGCCTGGTTTCGCTCATTGCGTAACGCTCCTGCTAGAAATGGTGGGCATCGGATAGGGGACGCAGGGCGATACGATACCGCACCGCATCAATGCCTGTCGCGTGCCGGTTGCAGCACCAGCGTCTCGAAGCTGTCGCCGCCGGGGTTGCGCCGCTGCGCGCCGATCTGGATGAACTGGACGGCGGCCCACTTGTCGGTCCAGTCGCGGTAGTGCGGCGACAGCGCGTTGCCGGACTGCCCGGTCGACGACATGAAGCGCGACGCGGACAGGTCGGCCAGGTCGTAGATCGCGCGCAGGCTGGCCGCGTGGGTGTTCTCGAACGGGGCCTTCTCGTCGCGCAGGCTGTGGCGGCCCACGTCGACCGTATAGGTATCGCCGCCGGTCGGCACGCGGACGTTGAACAGCCCGGCCAGATACGGCACCTTGCCGAACGGCTTGTGCTCCGAGCGCGCCGTGTGGGCCTTGCCCCAGCGCCATTTGTCCGGGTCCGCACCGTAGCGGGTATCGAGGTCGGCCAGCGCGCGCTGCCAGGCCAGGCCGATCGTGTCGGCGCAGGTCTCGCGGGCGGTGGTGCGCGAGTTGTCGCACCAGAAGGCGCCCTGCCCGGCCGGGTCGCGCATGGCGTTGAGCATCGGCAACTGGACGTTGCGCTGGTCCCAGAGCCGGACGAACTGCGCGTCGCCCACCTTGTCCGCGAACAGCAGCCGCGACAGCTCGCGCAGCCATGCCGTCACCACCAGCGGCTCGGCGCGGTCGGCCGCCATGGTGCCGTCCCACTGGCGCAGCGCGTCGAACAGCGCGCGCTCGCGGGCCGGGCGCGATGCATCGCTGGCCACCGGGGCGGCCAGTAGCAGCGGCAAGGCGTCGCGCACGGCCAGCGACACCACGTCTTTCTGGATCGCGGCGAAGGTGTCCGGCGTATGGCGCGGCGTGGCGTCCAGCAGCGTCTGGATGCGCTGCGCGCGGTACGGCACGCTCCATTCGCTGGTCAGGAAGAACGGGTACTGGTCGTCGACGATCTTCTGGTTGGCCGTCACGATCATGCCCGACGGCGGGTTGAACCGCTGCGGCAACTGCTCGAACGGGATAAAGCCCTGCCAGTCGTAGCGCGCGTCCCAGCCCGGCGCCGGCGCCAGGCCCATCAGGTCGTTGTCGGCCCGGCGCACCGGCACGCGGCCCGGCGCGATGAAGCCGATGTTGCCATCGACATCGGCGTAGACCATGTTCTGCTGCGGCGCGTGGAAGTCGCGCAGCGCGGCCACGAAGCTCTTCCAGTCCTTTGCCAGACCCATGTTCAGGCTGGCCTGGAACGTCTTGTCGTCAGGCCGCAGCGCCGTCCACTGGAACGCCACCACGTACTGGGCGCCCAGCGGCTTGGCCGCCGCGCCAATTGGCTCGGCCACGTCGGACATCACCGGCCCGTGGCGCGTGGCGCGCACGCGCAGCGACACGTCGGGCTCGCCTTTCACGTGGATGGTCTCGGTATAGGTCTCGAACGGCGCCCAGCCGTCGGGGGTCTGGTAGCGGGCCGGATTCGACGGGTCGATCCGCTCGATGAACAGGTCCTGCACGTCGGGCGCCGTATTGGTGAAGCCCCAGGCGATGCGCTGGTTGTGGCCCAGCACCACCAGCGGCGCGCCCGGCAGCGTGGCGCCGGTCAGGTCCAGCCCCGGCGCCTGCAGGTGCGCGAAATACCACAGCGCGGGCGCCTGCAGCCCCAGATGGGGGTCGTTGGCCAGCAGCGGCTTGCCGCTGCGGGTGTGCGCGCCCGACACCACCCAGTTGTTCGAGCCCATCCCTTCGATATGGCTGGACGGCGCGCGGTCGGCCACCTGGGCCATGGCCGTGGCCACCGGGGCGAGCTGGCGGTAGAAGCTGGCGTAATCCATCGTGCGCAGCGGCTTGTCGCCGGGGTACGGCGCCAGGATCTCGGCGATGCGCGAGGTCGGGAGCTGTTGGGCCAGTCCCATCCGCAGCACTTCCTGCGTCCAGTTGCCGCCCAGGTCCCAGGCCATCATCGTCTGCCAGCCGACGGTATCGGCCGGCTCCCAGCGTTCCGGGCGGATGCCGAGCATCAGGAATTCGGGCGGCAGCGCCGACTTGCGGGTGTCGATAAAGGCGTTGACGCCGTCGGCATAGGCCTGCAGCACCGCGCGGACCTCCGGCGACGTGCGGGCGACGATGGCCTCGGCGTTGCGGCGCACCCCCAGCGTGCGCAGGAAGCGGTCGTTGTCCACGGCCTTGGGGCCCAGGATCTCGGCCAGCCGCCCGGCCACGATGCGCTTGTTCATCTGCATCTGCCAGAGCCGGTCCTGCGCGTGGACGTAGCCCAGCGCGTAGTAGGCGTCCAGCGGATGGCTGGCCTGGATGTGCGGCACGGCGTTGCGGTCACGCACCACCACCACCCGCTCGCGCAGCCCGGATAGCTGCTGCGTGCCGGCCGTATCGGGCTGCGACGCCTGGCGGTACCAGACATAGGCGCCAATTGCCGCCGTCAGCGTCAGCACCATCGCACCCAGGATGACCCAGCCCAGCCGTTTGAACCAGCGCATCGACACGCTCCCCCCAAGGAAAGACGCAAGCATGGCAGATTTCCGCGCAGACAAGAATGCCCGGACGGGCCGGGCATCGGTACTACGGGGTGCGGGCAGCGGCCGGAGCCGCTCAGGCCGGCTTCTTGAGCTGCAGCGACTTGTATTCGAGGAATTCCTCCAGCCCGAACTTGCCGCCCTCGCGGCCGTTGCCGGACTGCTTGAATCCCCCGAACGGGGCATTCATGTTGAACGGGCCGCCGTTGATGTCCACCTGGCCCGTGCGGATGCGCCGCGCCACGCGGATCGCGCGCGCCTCGTCGCCGGACCAGACGCCGCCGCCCAGCCCGTAGATACTGTCATTGGCGATGCGGATCGCGTCTTCCTCGGTGTCGTAGCAGATTACCGACAGCACCGGGCCGAAGATTTCCTCCTGCGCCACGGTGGCCCGGGGATCGACGTTGCCCAGCACGGTGGGCTTGACGAAAAAGCCGCGCTCGAAGCCTTCCGGGGTCTCCGGGCCGCCAGCGACCAGTTCGGCGCCCTCTTCCAGCCCGCGCCGGATGTAGCCGGTCACGCGCTGCTTCTGGACGTCCGAGATCAGCGGGCCCAGGCGCGTGGTGTCCGACATCGGATCGCCCACGGCAAAGCCTTCCACGATCTTGGCGGCAATCGCCTTGACCTCGTCGTAGCGGCTGCGCGGCACCAGCATGCGGGTGTGCGCCGAGCAGGTCTGGCCGGAATTGAGAAAGCAGGCGCTCAGCGTGCCCTTGACGGCCGCCGGCAGGTCCGCGTCGTCCAGGATCACGGAAGCCGACTTGCCGCCCAGTTCCAGCGCCACGCGCTTGACCGACTGCGCGGCCAGCTCCGACACGCGCTTGCCGGCCCGCGTGGAGCCCGTGAACGACACCATGTCGACCTCCGGATGGCTGGCCAGCACCTCGCCCACCACCGGGCCGTAGCCGGTCACCAGGTTGAACACGCCCGGCGGCAGGCCGGCGGCCTCGATCACCTCGGCCAGCACAAAGGCGTTGAGCGGCGCCACTTCCGACGGCTTGAGCACCACGGTGCAACCGGCGGCCAGCGCCGGTGCCACCTTCAGCGTGATCTGGTTCAGCGGGTAGTTCCACGGCGTGATGGCCGCCACAACGCCCACCGGCTCGCGCACGACCAGCGAGTTGCCGACCTGTTCCTCGAACGTGAAGCGGTCGAGCAGCGCGGCGGCCTGGCCCCAGTTGTAGACCGGCCCGCCCACCTGGATGGCGCGCGCCAGCTTGATCGGCATGCCCACCTCGCCGGCGATCAGTTGCGCCAGTTCCTCGGTGCGGTCCTTGAGTCCCTCGGCGATCTTGCGGATGTACTGCACGCGCTCGGCGGGCGGCGTCGCGGCCCAGCCGTCGAACGCCGCGCGGGCGGCGGAAATGGCGTCCTCGGCGTCACGGGCATGTCCCTCGGGGATCTTGCCCATGACGGCCTCGGTGGCGGAGTGGATGACGTCGATACTGCCCGTACCGTGGGGCGCCACCCATTTGCCGTTGATGAAAAGTTTGTCTCGTTGTTGCATGGCCACAGCCCTCAAGAGGTGAATCGGCGGAGTGCAAATTTTGTTACTTTTATGGTGCACCACATTGTAGGCCGGTTTGCGGATTCGCTTTTCGTCCATCCGCCGCCGGCCCGGACAACAAGATGGCGATAATCGGCCGCGCAACAGCTCACCCGAGGGCCTCGCCGCGGGCGGCCGATCGATAACAAAGGAGCGAGACATGGTCGACCCGGTCTATCACAAGACGGAAGCAGGTCAGGAGGAAATCCGCACCCGCGCGCGCAAGCTGGACCACAAGCTGCGCGCGCTGCTGCTGATCGTGAACGGAGAACGCGCCAGATCGGCGCTGTTGGCGCAAGTCGCCGGCATGGGCGTGGCCGAGGAGGCGTTCGATACGCTGCTGGCGCTGGGCCTGATCGCGCCGGCCGCCGAGCCAGCGCGGGCAGCACCAGCGGCCGCCCGGTCCGGCCGCCCCGCCGCGCCGGCCCGCCCGGCCGACACCAACCTGTTCGCGGCCTATTCGGGCTTCAACTCGGCCGGCGGCAAGGGCATCGACGATCGCATCGACGATCGCGACGTGCTGGCCGACACCACCATCGCCCCGGCACTGACCCCGGCGCGCGCCCCGGCCACCGTCGGCGCCGACGGCTACCAGCGGCTCTACCACTTCTACACCGACGTGATCGGCAACCACCTGGGGCTGCGCGGCTACGTACTGCAGGTCAAGGTGGAAAAAGCCGCCACCGTCGTCGAACTGGCCGCCCTGCGCGACGCGCTGGGCGCCGCCTTGCAGAAAGCCAAGGGCGACATCACCGCCCACGCCATCATCGACCAGCTCGACGATTTGCTGGCCGAAATGGGCGTGGCACCCGCGCGGTAGGGGCGCACCGCTCGACACGTCGCGCTGCTGCGGGGTTTTAGCTCCCCTCTCCCGCCTGCGGGAGAGGGGTTGGGGGAGAGGGCCAGCGGTTCAAATCGCGACTAGTCGGCAAGCAGAACCTCAACGCCCTCTCCCCCGGCCCCTCTCCCGCGATGCGGGAGAGGGGAGACCACCACCAGCGTGTCGGCGGCTGTCGCAAGTCAGCCGCCCGCGCGAGCCTGGTTGCCTGTCCCCTCCTCTGTCGCCACCGGCTGCACGCCCCCCACCGCATACCAGTCCACCTTCCGCGTGACCGCCATGATGATGGCCAGCGTCACGAACAGCAGCGCGGTGCCCAGGACCAGCGCGTTGTCCTCGGACACGAGCAGCCCGTAGAGCGCGCCGTACAGCGCCGTCAGCAGCGCGGCAAAGCCCAGGCCGCGTTGCCAGCTTCGCAGCACGAACGACAGGTAGAAGCCCAGCAGGCCGATGCAGGCCGCGCTGGCCGTCAGGTAGGCCAGCACGAATGCCACGTGCTCGGACAGGCTGACCAGCAGCAGGAAGAAGATCGCCAGCGCCAGGCCGGCCAGCAGGTACTGGATCGGGTGGATGCGCAGCGACTTGACCAGTTCGAACAGGTAGAGCCCGGCAAACGTCAGCACCACGAACAGCAGGCCGTACTTGACCGCCCGCTCGGCCTGCACGTAGATGTTGACCGGCTCCATCAGCGTGACGGACGCGGCCTGCAGGTCGTGCACGCCCTGCTGGGTGGCCAGTTGCTCGCGCACGCGGGTGTTGAACGACGTGATCGACCAGTCGGCGCGGAAGCCGTCGGCCGTGACCGTGCGCTGGCGCGGCAGGAAGTCGCCGTCGAAGCTCGGGTGTGGCCACGGCGACTGCATGCTGAACTGGTTCAGGCCGGCCACCGGCGTGACCGCCATCGCGCGGGCGCCCAGCACCGCCAGCTTCATCGAGAACGGCACCACGCGCGCCTCGGCAGGCTTGCCGGCCGCGCCGGACACGTCGACGCGCCCGTGCAGCCCCTGCGGCAGGCTGGGCAGCCGGGTGCCCTGCGAAAGCTGCACCGCCGTGCCGGCGAGCGCGATGACCGGCTCCGAGACCAGCCCGCGCATGTCGGCCACGCCCACCACCACGTACGGCTGGCCCATCTCGAAGCGGACGTGGTGGGTCGATTCCGGCAGCTCGGGCCGCGCCTTGGGATCGGGCAGCTCAATCGTGCCGGACAGCTCGCTGGCCGTTTCGTAGACGATGGTCTTGTGGATGCCCCGGTAGCGCTCGCTCGGCGTGATGGCGGTCTGCACCCGCAGCGACTTCGGGAACACCAGCAACTGGCGCATTTCCTCGCGGTACGGGGCCAGCGGCGCCGGCACCGCGTTCTGCGTCAGCGGGCGGTCCGCCGGCGGCGGCACGGCGATGATTTCCTTGTAGGGCACGACGATGACCGGCCCGGTCAGCGTCTGCGGGCCGGCGTAGCTCTGCCAGATGCTGCGCTCGGCCTGGTCGCGGTATACGCCGCGCTCGTGGACGATGCCGAGCACCATCTGGAGCGCGATCCAGAGCAGTACGACGACCGCGCCGATCGTGACGATGCGAAAAATCAGAGGCTTGTTCATGGTGTCCTGTGACAGTCGGGTTGACGTGCCGCAAGACTAGCGAGCCGCTGTGGGCGCGATGTGGGCGCGATATGGGGGCGATGTGGGCCCGGTGTGAAGTCAGGCCGCCAGCGGCACCGTCAGCCGTGCCCGGGTGCCGCCGCCGTCGCGGTTGGCCACCTCGATGGTGCCGCGATGGAGCTGGGCCACCTCGCGCACCAGGCAGAGCCCGAGCCCGGTGCTGCGGTTGCGCCCGCCGGGCCGGGGCAGCGAATAGAACCGCTCGAACAGCCGCCCCTGGGCGAAGTCCGGGATGCCGGGGCCGCGGTCGTCGATCGTCACGGCCACCGCGTCCTGCGCGGGCAGCGGGTCCAGCGCGATGTCGATGGTGGTACCCGCCGGCGCAAAGTCGAGCGCGTTCTCCAGCAGGTTGACGATGGCCTGGCGCAGCAGGAACGGGTCGCCGGTCGTGGCCGGGCCCGGGCCGGCCGGCGCCTGCCAGTGCAGCCGGACATCGCGCTGGCGTGCGCGTGGTTCCAGCGCCGCCACGATCTGGCCGATCTCGGGCGCCAGCGGCACGCGCGCCGCGTTCTCCAGCCGCTGGCGCTGCTCCACTTCGGCCAGCGTCAGCAGCTTGCGGATCAGCTCGTCCAGCCGCTGCGTCTGGCTGCGGATATTGCCGACAAAGCGCGCGCGGTCGGCCGGCGGCATGTCTTCCTGCAACAGCTCCGCCGCACCGCCGATGGCGGCCAGCGGGCTTTTCATCTCGTGGGTCAGCGTGTGGATGTAGTGCTCGACGTACTGCTTGTCTTCCAGCCGCAGCCGCATGGTTTCCACGGCGCGGCCCAGCTCGGCCAGTTCGCTGGCGCCGCGCAGCGGCATTTCGGCGCGCTCGCCGGCCGCCACGGAACGCGCGTAGCGCTGCAGCTTGCGCAGGCCGATGACCAGCCACAGCGTGCAGACCACGCCGATCACCGCCGCGCCGCCAATCAGCAGCAGCCCGTAGGTCAGGATCTTGCCCTGGCTGCGCGCGATGAACGGCGCCACCGACCGGTTCGGCTTGGCCACGGTCAGCACGCCGATGATGCGCGCGCCGTCGCGGATTGGCGCGGCCACGTACATGACCGTGCTGGCCTCGTCGTCGGGATCGGTGCGGGTGCTGCGGGCGCCGTATTTGCCCTGCAGCGTCAGGTAGACGTCGTTCCAGCGCGAATAATCGGCGCCCAGCGCCTGGCCCGTGGAATCGAAGCGGACGATGCCGCGGTCGTCGGTGATGTAGATGCGGTAGCCAATGGCGTCCTTGTGCATGCCCCAGACGCTGGCGTCGACCGGGCTTTCCTGCAGCCGCGCCAGCTTGCGGGCGAAATTGCCATCGGCGAGCTGACCATGGCGCAGGTCGTCGGCGGCCAGCACGGCCAGCACGTTGGCGGTGTCGACCAGCGTGTCTTCCATCGCCTGGCGCACGCCGGGCTTTACCTCCTGCACGAACACGCGCAGCGTCAGGAACGCGGCCAGCCCGACCACGAGGAAAAAGCCGAAGAAGATGCGCAGGCCGATGTGCATGGCCGCCTAGGCGTCGAGCGAGTAGCCCATGCCGCGATGGGTGCGGATCGGGTCGGCCGACGGGTCCACTTCGCGCAGCTTGGCGCGCAGTGTCTTGACATGGGTATCGACGGTGCGGTCGACCGTGTCGAGCGCGTCGTGCCAGACCAGGTCCATCAGCTGGGCGCGCGCATAGATGCGGCCCGGATGGGCCACCAGCAGCGCGAGCAGCCGGTATTCGTAGCGCGTCAGGTCCAGCCAGCGGCCGCGCCAGGCCAGCCGGGCACCGGCTTCGTCATGGTGGAAACCTTCGGGCGGCAACGGCTGGGACGGGGCGGCGGGCTGGGCCGGCGCCGGCCGGGCGCGCCGCAGGATCACGCGCACCCGGGCGGCCAGTTCGCGCGGCGAGAACGGCTTGACCACGTAGTCGTCGGCGCCGATCTCCAGCCCGACGATGCGGTCGATTTCCTCGTGCCGGGCGGTCAGGAAGATCACCGGCACGTCGGAAAACGTGCGCAGCGTGCGGCAGACCTCGAAACCGCTGATGTCGGGCAGCCCGACGTCCAGGATCACCAGGTCCGGCGCGTCGGTGCCGGCGCGCAGCCGCGCCAGCGCGTCGCTGCCCAGCAGGCAATGGGTGGCCTGCATGCCGTCGGTGCGCAGGGCATAGACGATCGTGTCGGCAATCGCGGATTCGTCTTCGACGACGAGGATGGCTGGCGGTTTCATCGCCGCGTATTATCCGCCATCGCGCGCCGGTTCGGGCACGCGCAGCAACTGGCGCACGCGCCGCAGGAAACCTTCGATGTCGGGAATGCGGCGGCGTCTCATGGCTGGGCTCCGATGGGTGGGAGGCCAGTCTGGGCGCGGTGTGTGAAGGGAGGGTGTGGCGGGGGTGAAGGCTGGGGTGCCGGCGAGCCGGCTGTTTGGCTCCCCTCTCCCGCCGCGCGGGAGAGGGGTTGGGGGAGAGGGTGTTGCGGCGCTGCTTGCCGACATGTGGCAATTTGAACCGCCGGCCCTCTCCCCCTGCCCCTCTCCCGCAGCGCGGGAGAGGGGAGACAACCAGCGGGATATCGAGCTTGAATCTTGTGCTTGTTGTCTACCCTCTCCCGCTCGCGGAGACAACCCGTGGCGGAATTACGCCTCGATGCCTTGCGAGGCCAGGTACTCGTCGTACGTGCCCAGGTAGTCGGTGATCGTGCCGTCGGTGCGCACTTCGATCACGCGCGTGGCCAGGCCGTTGATCAGTTCGCGGTCGTGGGAGACGAAGATCAGCGTGCCCGGGAACTTGTCCAGCGCGATCTGGAGCGACTCGATGGACTCCATGTCCATGTGGTTGGTCGGCTCGTCCATGGCCAGCACGTTGTGACGGCCCAGCATCAGCTTGCCCCAGATCATGCGGCCCTTCTCGCCGCCGGACAGCACCTTGACGTTCTTCTTGATGTCGTCGGCCGAGAACAGCAGGCGGCCCAGCGTGCCGCGCAGCGACTGGTCGTCGTCGCCGGCCTGGGTCCACTGGCTCATCCAGTCCATCACGGTGGCGTCGTTCGGGAATTCCTCGTACGTGTCCTGCGGCATGTAGCCCACGTTGGCGTTCTCGGCCCACTTGACCGTGCCGCGGTCCACTTCCACGCCGCGCTGCACGCCGGTCTGCACGATGTTGCTCAGCAGGCTGCGCAGCAGCGTGGTCTTGCCGGCGCCGTTCTCGCCGACGATTGCCACGCGCTCGCCCGCCTGCACGGCCATCGACAGGTTGTCGATGATTTTGCGCTCGTAGGTCTTGGTGATGCCCTCGACTTCCACGGCCAGGTTGTGCAGCTTCTTCTCGAACTCGAAGCGGATGAACGGGTTCTGGCGCGACGACGGCTTGATGTCCTCGACCTTGATCTTCTCGATCTGCTTGGCGCGCGACGTGGCCTGGCGGGCCTTGGACTTGTTGGCCGAGAAGCGGCGCACGAAGTCCTGCAGCTCGGTGATGCGCTCCTTGGCGCGCGCGTTGGCGGCCATCTGGCGCTCGCGGGCCTGCATCGACGCCTGCATGTAGTCGTCGTAGTTGCCCGGGTAGACCTTCAGCGTGCCGTAGTCCATGTCGGCCATGTGCGTGCACACGGAGTTCAGGAAGTGGCGGTCGTGGGAAATGATGATCATGGTGGAGTTGCGCTCGTTGAGCACGTCTTCCAGCCAGCGGATCGTGTTGATGTCCAGGTTGTTGGTCGGTTCGTCCAGCAGCAGGACGTCCGGGTTCGAGAACAGCGCCTGCGCCAGCAGCACGCGCAGCTTCCAGCCCGGCGCGATGTCGCTCATCGGGCCCTGGTGCTGGTCGGTCGGGATGCCCACGCCCAGCAGCAGCTCGCCGGCGCGCGCCTCGGCGGTGTAGCCGTCGTACTCGGCGTAGCGGGCCTCCAGCTCGGCGGCCTTCATGTAGTCCTCGTCGGTGGCTTCGGGGTTCGCGTAGATGGCGTCGCGCTCGCTGGCGGCGGCCCACATCTCCACGTGGCCCATCATCACCACGTCGAGCACGCGGTTGTCTTCATAGGCGAACTGGTCCTGGCGCAGCTTGCCCAGGCGGATGCCCGGCTCCAGCATCACGGTGCCGGCCGACGGCTCCAGGTCGCCGCCCAGGATCTTCATGAACGTGGACTTGCCGCAGCCGTTCGCGCCGATCAGGCCGTAGCGGTTGCCCTCGCCGAACTTGACCGAGATGTTCTCGAACAACGGCTTGGGGCCGAACTGCATGGTGATGTTTGCGGTAGAAAGCACGTCTGGACCTTGTCTGGAATGTGGGGGTGCCCCGATGGGCCCCGCCCCGCTGGCGGCCGGATTGTGGACGGCACGCACCCGATTGGCGTGCCCGGCGCAGCGAAATGAGGAAATAACCCGCGATTTTACCACTCGCGGCAGGCGCCGTCAGCCGTGCCGGCCTACAGCGTGGGATAGCCCGACAGCGCCAGGGTGAAGCCTTCGGCACTGGCTTCGAGCCGGGCCTGCCCGCCCACCGGCAGCGTCAGCTTGCGCGGGCAGTGGCCGAACGGCAGGCCGGTCAGCACCGGCACGCGCAGCCGGGCGCGCAGGTAGTCGAACACGGCGTCCATGTCGTAGCCGTTGTCGTAGTCGGTGGTGCGGTAGTTCGAGAAATCGCCCAGCACGATGGCCTGCTGGCGGTCCAGCACGCCGGCCTGCAGCAGTTGCAGCAGCATCCGCTCCACGCGGTACGGCGGCTCGTTGATGTCTTCCAGGAACAGGATGCCGCCGTCCACCGTCGGCAGGTACGGCGTGCCCAGCAGGCTGCAGAGCATGGCCAGGTTGCCGCCCCAGAGCGTGCCTTCGATGGTCCTGGTGCCGGGCGCGGCCTGGGGCGCGGGCACCTCGACCCGGTACGCGGGCTGGCGCAGGATGGCGTCGAAGTGCTGCCACATGTACGGGTCCACCAGTTCCGGGCCGAAATCGGCCAGCAGCATCGGCCCCGCGAACGTCACGCCGCCCGTGGCGGCCAGGTAGGCAAGCTGGAACGCCGTGAAATCGCTATGGCCGACGATGGGCGTGCCGCTGGCGCGCGCCTGGTCGGCAATCCGCGCAAAGTCGATCTGGCCCAGCAGCCGCGCCAGCCCGTAGCCCCCGCGCACCGCCAGCGTCAGTTCCCGCGCGGTGCCGGTGCCGATGGCGTGCAGGTCGGCCAGCCGCTCGGCGTCGGTGCCGCCAAAGCGCAGGTGGCGCCGGGCGAGGATGTCCGGATTGGCGACGCGGTAGCCGTGCCCGGCCAGCCAGGCGCAGCCGCGCTCGGCCACATTCAGGTCATGCGGGTAGCCGGAAGCGGCAATCAGGCGGACGTCGATGGGGTGGGTCATGCTGGGCAGGGGTCGATGCGGCGATCGGTGCACGGGATCGGAAGCACCGATTCTCGCCTAATCGGCCACCGGTGGCGAGGGCGGCACGCCCTGCCCGTCCCGTGCGGCCTGTTGTGCGGCCTGTTGTGCGGCCTGCTGTGCGGCTTTCTGCGCGCGGCGGCGGGCGCCGAAGAAATCGCGCAGCAACTGGCCGCATTCGTCGGCCATTACGCCACGCGCGAGCGTGGTCTGGTGGTTCAGCGTGGCCTGCGCGAACAGGTCGACAACGCTGCCGGCGGCGCCGGTCTTGGGATCGGTCGCGCCGAACACGACGTGCTTCAGCCGGGCGTGCAGGATGGCGCCGCTGCACATCGCGCATGGCTCCAGCGTCACATACAACTCGCATTCGGGCATGCGATAGTTGCCCAGCACCTTGGCGGCGGCGCGCAGGGCCTGCATTTCGGCGTGCGCGGACGGGTCGACGGAGCGGATCGGCAGATTGTGGCCGCGCGCGATGATGGCGTCGTTCCAGACCACCACGGCGCCCACCGGCACTTCGCCGGCGGCCTCGGCCAGGCGCGCCTCTTCCAGCGCCGCCGCCATGTAGAAGCGGTCGCGCGCGGCGGCGTCTTCGAACTGCGGCGCGCCAGACATGGCCGGTCAGTCCTGCGCCGGCAGCGACAGCGGCGCGCTCACCTCGGCCCAGCAGTTCGGCGTTTCGAACAGCACCAGCCGGGTGAGCTGCAGGTGATGGCCGAAGCAGTCCTTGAACACCGGCGCCAGGATGTCGAACGCGGCCTGGGCCAGGTTTTCGACGGTCGGGATGCTGTCGATGACCACGGTCTTGTGGTTGTCCATCGACTGGAGGAAGTTCAGCAGCGCGGTGTCGCCGCGGTAGATCAGGAACGCATGGTCCCACTTCGACACCAGGTGCTCGTTGGCCAGCGCCTTGATGTCGCCGAAGTCCAGGATCATGCCGTCGTCGGACGCGCCTTCCTGGCGCAGCACCTCGCCGGCCAGCGTCAGGTCCAGCCGGTAGCGGTGGCCGTGGATGTTGCGGCACTGGCCGCCGTGGCTCGGGATACGGTGGCCGGCGTCGAATTCAAGGCGGCGCGTGATCGAAACTTGTTTGCTCATGTGTCAGCGAATGCCCAGCAGCTTGTGGGTCTGGAGCGACAGGCGCCAGCGCGGATGGCGCTGGCAGAAATCCACCGCCGCAGCCGTATTCTGACGGGCCAGCGGGCCGTCCATGGCCTGCACCAGGAAATAGCGGAAATCCAGTTGCTCGTATGCGGCGAAGTCCTGGCCGGCCTGCGGCATCACCACCTTCAGCTCGTCGCCCTTGGTGACCACCAGTTCCGAGCCCATCTTCGGGCTGACGCAGACCCAGTCAATGCCCTCGGGCACCGGAATCGTGCCATTGGTCTCGATGGCGATCTCGAAACCGTGCGCGTGCAGCGCGTCGATCAGCGGCGCATCGAGTTGCAGCAGCGGCTCGCCGCCCGTGCAGACCACCAGCGGCTGGCCGCCGGCGCCCTGCGGCCATTCCGAGGCCACCACGGCCGCCAGTTCCTCGGCGGTGCGGTACTTGCCGCCGCGCGTGCCGTCGGTGCCGACGAAGTCGGTGTCGCAGAACTGGCACACCGCGCGGGCGCGATCTTCCTCGCGGCCGGTCCAGAGGTTGCACCCCGAGAACCGGCAGAACACCGCCGCACGGCCGGCGTTGGCGCCTTCGCCCTGCAGCGTATAGAAGATTTCCTTGACGGCGTAAGTCATGCGATGGGAACGGTAATGGGGCGCGGGGGCCTTTCTGCCTAAAAACTAGGCAATCGCCGGCAGGCGAGCAACCGGCGATTGTATCAAGAACCTAGGGTTTTTGCTAAGTGGCCGAGGCCGCCACACCGCCACACCGCTCCCGTCGCCCTGCCGGATCAGCGCGGGGCGCCCAGGTAGTCCATCTTGCCGATCTGCACGCCCTTGTGGCGCAGGATGTCGTAGGCCGTGGTCACGTGGAAGTAGAAGTTCGGCAGCGCAAACCCGAGCAGGTAGCTCTTGCCGTCGAACGTCACCGGGCCGTTGCGCAGCTTCAGCTCCACCACGCGCGTCTCGCTGCCTTCCAGCTGTTCGGGGCGGATGGTCTTCAGGAAGCCGATGGTCTTGGCAATCCGCGCCTGAAGGTCCGGGAACGTGGTCTCGTCGTCGGGGTACGACGGGATCTCGATGCCGGCCAGCCGCGCCGCGCAGCCCTTGGCCGAATCGCTGGCCCGCTGGATCTGGGCCGGCAGCGCGTCCATGTCCGCCACCAGGCGGGTCTGGATCAACTCGGCGGCGTCCATGCCCTGCGCCTTGGCGTGGGCGGCGCCCTTGTCCAGGATCGCGGACAGGTTCGTCAGGGCCCGGATGAACACCGGGATCGAAACGTCGTACATCGAGAGGGCCATGGGGGCTCCTTGGTCGTGGGATGGGGACGATGCCTGCGCGGTGTCCGGCGGTGGTTGGCCCCGCCTGGCGGCGCCGCAGGCGCAAGCATAGACCGGAACCGCGCGCCGTGCTGGCTAGCGCGCCAGGCCCTCCAGCCAGGCGTCGGCGTCGTCGATGCCGAACTCGATCCACATCGGCAGATGGTCGCTCATGCGGTAGGTCCGCCAGTCCTTGAAGCTGCGGCCCGGGCGCGACTGGCGCTCGGCGGCGTAGGCGTCGGCATCGGCCAGCCGGTACACGTGCTCGAACACGTCGAACACGCCCGCGCGGCCGGTGGGCGCCATGCTCGACAGCTGCCGGAAATAGGCGATCTGGTCGTAGTGGCGGTCCTTGCCCACGTTCGATCCTGGCACCGATTGCAGCTCGGGCGGCACGATGAAGCCCGCCTTGGTGATGGCCTGCATCGTCACGTCGCGGCGATTGAAGATATTGAAGTCGCCGAGCAGGATCAGGTTGCCCGGATCGGGCTTGGCGCCGGGCGCCGGCTGCGGCGCGGCGGACAGTTTGCCGGCCGCCTGGGCGACGGTCTGGCTGAACGCCGTGATCTCGGCCAGCCGGCGCGCGTCGTCGGGCCGGCTGGTGCCGTAGTAGATGTGGACGGTGGCCAGCGTCAGGTAGGCCCATCCCGCCTGGAACCCGGCCAGGTACGGCGAGCGCGCCAGTTGCACCGGCGCCGGCGCGGACCGGCCCGGCGGGGGCAGCACCAGCTCGGCCGCCAGCCCCGTGAAGCGGACCTTGCGGCGGTCGTAGAGATAGGCCATGCGCTCGGCGTTGCCGGAGGCGCCCAGCGTGACGTCCGTCACCAGATGGCCCCACCACGGGCCGAGCATCCGCTGCAGGCGCTGCAGCGGGTACAGGCCGTCGCGCACCTCCTGGACCGCGATCAGGTCGAAGCGGCTCAGCACTTCGGCGATGTACAGGTACGCCTCGTCGGACCGGTAGCCGTACTTGCCTGAATCGAACTCGCGGATGTTCCACGTCGCCAGCAGCAGCGTGTCGGTGGCGGTGCGAGCGGGAATTTCCTGCGCCAGCGCCTGCCGCAGGCGGGTCAGGCCGCCGATGGCGCGCGCGCGCGCGGCGGCGTCTGTGATCTGTTCGAGGCAATCGTAATGGGTCATGGGAGAGCGTGGCCGCTTGTAAAAAAGCGGCCATCGTGGCCACGCCCGCGCCGGTCTGCCATGGCCTGCGTCAAGACTCCGCGCCGCCGGCCCCCTTTTCCAGCAGACGACGATGCCGCACCGCACCCCGTGATCCGCGTCAAGACTGTCACTTATCCCCGGAAATACGATGGACCGAGCATCGCACCCATCACAACCAGAGGACAGTCATGAACCACGTCACGGGTAATACCGCGGGCGGTCGCGGCATCGACACACCGCCCAGGCCAGCGCAAGCGCAACCGCCACACTTCGCCGGCAACGACCGGGTGCTGTTTGGCATCGTCCTGGGGGTGCTGACGTTCTGGCTGTTCGCCCAGACCACGCTCAACATCGCGCCCGACATGGGCGAGGAGCTGGGCCTGGCGCCCACGACGATGAACATCGCCGTGGCCATCACGGCACTGTTCTCGGGCATCTTCATCGTGTTCATGGGCGGCATTGCCGACCGCATCGGCCGCTACCGGATCCTGCAACTCGGCTTCTGCCTGAGCATCGCGGGATCGCTGCTGGTGGCGCTGGCCCCGGCCGGCACGCTGGCCGCACCCGCGCTGCTGGCCGGCCGCGCGCTGCAGGGGCTGTCGGCGGCGTGCATCATGCCGTCGAGCCTGGCGCTGATCAAGACCTACTGGCAAGGCGCGGCACGCCAGCGCGCGATCAGCATCTGGTCGATCGGCTCCTGGGGCGGATCGGGGCTGTGCTCGATCTTCGGCGGGGTGGTTTCGGCCCAGTTCGGCTGGCGCGCCATCTTCTTCATCTCGGTAGCGGCGGCCGTGGCCGGGCTGATGATGATCCGCGGCACGCCCGAGACGCGCGCCGAGAGCCGGCGCGACGCCGGGATCGACCGGCTGGGCATCCTGACCTTCATGGTGGCGATGATCGCGCTGCAGGTGGTGGTCACGCAGGGCGCCCGGTTTGGCTGGTCCAGCCTCAACACGCTGCTGCTGGCGGCGCTGGCGGTGGTGTTCGGCGCGGTCTTCCTGCGCCACGAGCGCCGCACGGCCGACCCGTTCATCGACTTCCGTCTGTTCCGCAGCCGCATCTACACCGGCGCCACGATCTCCAACTTCATGCTCAACGGCGTGGCCGGCACGCTGATCGTGGTCATGCAGCTGGTGCAACTGGGCGGCAGCCTGACCGCCCGGCAGGCCGGCATGCTGACGATCGGGTTCGCGGTGACCATCATCGCGTTCATCCGCGTGGGCGAGAAGCTGCTGCAGCGGTTTGGCGCGCGCAAGCCGATGCTGTGGGGCTGCGTGCTGACCGGGGCGTCGGTGATCTGCCTGGGGATGACGCACCTGACGCTTGAGGACTACAAGATCGCGGCGATGATCGGTTTTGCGCTGCAGGGCATCGGGCTGGCGTTCTACGCGACGCCGTCGACCGATGCGGCGCTGTCCGCCCTGCCCGAGCAGCAGGCGGGCGCCGGGGCCGGCATCTACAAGATGGCGTCGTCGCTGGGCGGCGCGTTTGGCGTGGCGATCTCCGCGGCCATCTTCACGGCGGTGCGCGTTCACCCCGAGGGGGCGTCGGTGCTGAGCGGCCTGATCGACTTCCAGGGCTCGCAGGAACAGGTAGCCGTACGGGCCGCCGCGATCCTGGCGCTGCTGTTCAACCTGTCGAT
Organism: Cupriavidus sp. SZY C1; assembly: GCF_032190535.1. NCBI lineage: Bacteria > Pseudomonadati > Pseudomonadota > Betaproteobacteria > Burkholderiales > Burkholderiaceae > Cupriavidus > Cupriavidus sp. SZY C1. Next base: position 151,679 of record NZ_JAUANU010000004.1, on the reverse strand, counting down.
GGTCGTGGTGGCTGCCATCTCGATCATGCTGACGATTCCGCGCGCCCCGGCGCGCCTGCCCCGCCCGTGACCGTGTAATGCCGGCGGCACGTCGGCCCGCAAGGGCCGGCCGCGCGGCGTTTTCCCGCAACAGGCAAGCCACGGAGAACTTCGGAACCATCCACGGACAGCCGTAATTCCAACGTAGAATTCCGGCTGCCGGCGCAACGCGCTGGCGCAATGTCTTTACATCTGGATGTACGTCGATCTCCTCACCCTTTATCTTCTGGCGATAGGCACCCTGCTGGCCAGCGCGGGCATGATGTTCTGGGAGCATCGCGCCAATCCTCGCCACAGCCGGGCGCTGCGCGTGCTCGCCGCCGGGTTTGCGACGATCGCCATCGGCTGCGCCGGCGTGCTGTTCCGCCGCACCCTGCCCGGTGCGCTCGGTTCGGCACTTTGCAATCTCGTCATCCTGTCTGGTTACCTGCTGGTCCTCAACGGCATTGCCGCCTTGAGCGGGCGGCGCTATCGCGTCAGCGCGGTGGTGGTGCTCGTCGGCATGGCGGGCATATGGGTCGTATCCGGCGCCCGGTGGATGGATCTGGTCTGGAATCACATCAGCGCCTTCCCCATCGCCGCCGTCAGCGCGATGACCGCGCGCGAGATGCTGCGCTGCGAAGCCATGAAGCCGTTCTTCGCGCGGCATATCGTCGTGGCCGTGACCGGCATCCACGCCGTGCTGTACCTGGGTCGCGCCTTCCTGCTGCCGTGGCTGGTGTCGGCCTACGGGCCGGCGCTGCAGGCCGCCGCCAGCAAGGTGACGATGTACGAAGGCGTGCTGTATTCGGTGATCCTGCCGATGACCATCCTGAAAATGATCCGGGAGGAAAATCACGGCCAGCTGCTGCAGGAATCGCTGACCGACTACCTGACGCGCCTGGGCAACCGCCGCTGGTTCTTCGAGCAGGGCCACCGCATTCTCGGCGGCGCCGGCGCCCGGGGGCCCGTGGCCGTGCTGGCCTTCGACCTCGACCAGTTCAAGGCGATCAACGACCGCTACGGCCATCACGCGGGCGACGAGGTGCTGAAGTCGTTCGCGGCCATCGCGCGCGAGGTGGTGGGCGCGGACACGCTGCTGGCGCGCATCGGCGGGGAGGAATTCGCCGCCCTGCTGTCGGGCGACGACGCGCGCCGCGCGCAGGCGCTGGGCGAGGCCGTGGCGAAACGGTTCGCCGAGAACGTCTCGGCCCCGACCGGCAATGTCGGCATCCCGGCCACGGTCAGCATTGGGCTGGCGCAGTTCGATGGCCCGGCCCCGGCCCTGGGCGACGCGCTGGCGCAGGCGGACCGGGCGCTCTACCGCGCCAAGGCGCTGGGTGGCAACCGGCTGGAAGTGGCGCCGCGCGAGGCATACCCGGCGGCTGTCTGAGGGAAGACGGACGGGGCGACGCGGACGCGGCGCCACCGCCCGGTTCAGGCGCGGATGGCCGCGCCCGGAGGGGTCATCGGGGAGATCACTCCCACTCGATCGTCGCCGGCGGCTTGCCCGAGACGTCGTAGACCACGCGGTTCAGGCCGCGCACTTCATTGATGATGCGGTTCGAGCAGCGGCCCAGCAGCGCGTACGGCAGGTGCGCCCAGTGGGCGGTCATGAAGTCCGTGGTCTGCACGGCGCGCAGAGCCACCACGTAGTCGTATGTGCGGCCATCGCCCATCACGCCGACCGACTTGACCGGCAGGAACACCGCGAACGCCTGGCTGGTCAGGTCGTACCAGCTTTTGCCGACGTGGTGCGGCTCGCACAGGCCCGCGGCGGCGTCCTGCTCGGTGGCCACGGTCTTGCGCAGTTCCTCGATGAAGATGGCGTCCGCACGGCGCAGCAGGTCGGCGTAGTCGCGCTTGACCTCGCCCAGGATCCGCACGCCCAGGCCCGGGCCCGGGAACGGGTGGCGATAGACCATCTCGGGCGGCAGGCCCAGTGCCACGCCCAGTTCGCGCACTTCGTCCTTGAACAGGTCGCGCAGCGGCTCCAGCAGCTTCAGGCCCAGCGTCTCCGGCAGGCCGCCCACGTTGTGGTGGCTCTTGATCGTGGTCGCCTTCTTGGTCTTGGTGCCGCCCGATTCCACCACGTCCGGGTAGATCGTGCCCTGCGCCAGCCACTTGGCGTTGCTGAGCTTCCGGGCCTCGGCCTGGAACACCTCGACGAACTCGCGGCCGATGATCTTGCGCTTCTGCTCGGGATCGGTCACGCCGGCCAGGTGGCCCAGGAACTGCTCGGACGCGTCGATGTGGACGACCTTCGCGTGCAGGCGGCCCGCGAACATCTCCATCACCATCTTGCCTTCGTCCTGGCGCAGCAGGCCGTGGTCGACAAACACGCAGGTGAGCTGGTCGCCGATGGCGCGGTGGATCAGCGCGGCCGCCACCGACGAATCGACGCCGCCGGACAGGCCCAGAATCACCTCCTCGTCGCCCACCTGCTCGCGGATCTTCTGCACTGCTTCGGCGATGTGGTCGCGCATCACCCAGTCCGCGCGGGTGCCGCAGATCTGCAGGACAAAGCGCTCCAGCATCTCGCGGCCCTTGGCCGTGTGCGTGACTTCGGGGTGGAACTGCACGCCGTAGTAGCCGCGCGCCTCGTCGGCCATGCCGGCGATCGGGCAGCTCGGGGTGGACGCCATCAGCTTGAAGCCGTCCGGCAGCGCCGTGACCTTGTCGCCGTGGCTCATCCAGACCTTGAGCATGCCGTGGCCTTCCGGCGTGGCGAAGTCCTCGATGTCCTTGAGCAGGTTCGTGTGGCCGTGGGCGCGCACCTCGGCGTAGCCGAATTCGCGCGAATCGCTCCACTCCACCTTGCCGCCCAGTTGCACGGCCATGGTCTGCATGCCGTAGCAGATGCCCAGCACGGGCACGCCCAGGTCCCACACGGCCTGCGGCGCGCGCAACTGGTGGTCCTCGTAGGTGCTGGCGTGGCTGCCGGACAGGATGATGCCCTTCGGCGCGAAGTCGCGGACGAACTCGTCGGTGACGTCGTTCGGATGGATCTCGCAGTAGACGTGCGCTTCGCGCACGCGGCGGGCGATAAGCTGCGTGACTTGCGAACCGAAATCAAGAATGAGGATTTTGTCGTGCATGATGGGCATTGGGCAGTGCGTCCGGATCGGGTTCGGGCATCACCTCGGTGCCCGGGCCATAGCCCGGGGGCGGCGTGATGACCGGCTCGCGCCGGTATTCGGGGGATGCGGGGGACTTCGTGGCCGGGTGTACCGGGCGGCCGACGCCGCTGTCGGCAACGTCGGTCACGTCGCTTACGTCAGTTACGGGATTCGGATAGTAGACACCGGTCTCGCGCCCGGCGCGGTCAGCCTTTGCCTGGTCAGCTAGCGCGCGTTCGCGCAGCCGCACCTTCTTGGCCGACGGCAACTGGACAATCGCGAAGAACATCAACATGGCCGCCAGCGTCAGCAGCCAGACCTTGCCGGCCGGCTGCACAGGCATGTCCAGGAACAGCGTCCAGGCGGCGACCAGCAAGGCACTGGCCAGGTTGACGAAGCCGGCGACGCGCGCCACGGGCACTGTCATCTGGCCATTGAACGTGGCGGAGAACAGCAGCCAGGACATGCCGAGCGTGACCACGCCCAGCAACTGGCCGAACAGGGCCGGCTCGGGCACCGGCAGCTGCAGCGCGGCGTACAGCGTGGTGAACGGCGACATCACGAGCAGCAGGCCAAGCAGCAGATCGAGCAAGGCATCGAAGAACAGCACGGCTCGCAGCAAAACCTTCATGGGCGCTCCTTGTTACGACGCGGCCGCGCCGCCCCGTCGCGAAACGGAACCGGCGCGGCCGTGGTACCGACCATGTCGCAATCAGTCGATATGGTAGTTCGGGGCTTCCTTGGTGATCTGCACGTCGTGGACATGCGATTCGCGCATGCCCGCGGCGGTGATCTGGACGAACTCGGCGGTCTCGTGCCATTGCGGGATCGAGCTCGCGCCGCAGTAGCCCATCGACGCGCGGATGCCACCGGTCAACTGGTGGATGATCGCCTGCACCGGGCCCTTGTAGGCCACGCGGCCCTCGATGCCTTCCGGCACGAGCTTGTCGACGTTGGCGGTGTTGTCTTCCTGGAAGTAGCGGTCGGCCGCGCCGTCCTTCATCGCTCCGACCGAACCCATGCCGCGGTAGCTCTTGAACGAGCGGCCCTGGAACAGGAACACCTCGCCGGGCGCTTCCTCGGTGCCCGAGAACATGCCGCCCATCATCACGGTGTGCGCGCCGGCCGCCAGGGCCTTGGCCACGTCGCCCGAGTAGCGGATGCCGCCATCGGCGATCAGCGGCACGCCGGTGCCGTTCAGCGCCTCGGCCACGTTCGACACGGCGGTGATCTGCGGCACGCCCACGCCGGCCACGATCCGCGTGGTGCAGATCGAACCGGGGCCGATGCCCACCTTGACGCCGTCGGCGCCGTGCTCGACCAGCGCCAGCGCGGCCGCGCCGGTGGCGATGTTGCCGCCGATCACGTCCACCTGCGGGAAGTTCTGCTTGACCCAGCGCACGCGGTCCAGCACGCCCTGGCTGTGGCCGTGCGCCGTGTCGACGACGATCACGTCCACGCCGGCCTTGACCAGCAGTTCCACGCGCTCGTCATTGTCCGGACCCACACCGACTGCGGCGCCTACGCGCAGTTGGCCGTGGGCGTCCTTGCTGGCCAGCGGGTTGTCCACGGCCTTCTGGATGTCCTTGACGGTGATCAGGCCGCGCAGCTCGAACGCGCTGTTGACCACCAGCACGCGCTCCAGGCGGTGGCGGTTCATCAGGCGCTTGGCTTCGTCCAGCGGCGCGCCTTCGGCCACGGTCACCAGCTTGTCGCGCGGGGTCATCTTGGCGCGCACCGGGGCGTCGAGTTCTTCCTCGAAACGCAGGTCGCGGTTGGTGATGATGCCGACTACGGTCTTGCCTTCCAGCACCGGAAAACCCGAAATGCCATGCTGCTGCGACAGCGCGATCACATCGCGGACCTTCATGTCCGGCGAAATGGTGATCGGATCACGCAGCACGCCCGACTCGTAGCGCTTCACGCGCGCCACTTCGCGGGCCTGGTCGGCAGGCTTCAGGTTCTTGTGGACGATACCGATACCGCCGGCCTGTGCCATGGCGATGGCCAGGCGGGCTTCCGTCACCGTGTCCATGGCGGCGGACAGCAGCGGGATATTCAGGTCGATCGAACGGGTCAGCTTGGTGCGGAGGGAAACATCCCGGGGCAGGACGGCCGAATAGGCCGGGACGAGCAGCACGTCATCGAATGTGAGTGCTTTCTGGACAAGACGCATAGCGAATCCTCTAGGCGCAAAAGCAGATTATACAGGAATGCAGGATTTGCTGATGCCTTCTTGCATCCGGTTTGCTATTCTCGGCCTCCTTTTCGGGCAAGGCTCTGGAGACCATGGGAATCGGCGTGTTGTGCGGCCTGCTGGCGGGCGCGTTCTGGGGCATGGTCTTCATCGCACCCAAGCTGCTGCCGGCGTTTTCGCCGTGGGAACTGGCGCTCGGGCGCTACCTGGCGTACGGGCTGGTGGCGCTGGTCGCGTCGGTGCCGCTGATGCGGCGGATCGCGCGCAAGCTCACGCGCGGCGATTGCGTGGCGCTGCTGCGCCAGGCGTTCACGGGCAACCTGCTCTACTACGTGTTCCTGGCGTTCGGCGTGCAACTGGCCGGCGTGGGGCCGACGTCGCTGATCATCGGCATCCTGCCGATCTCGGTCACGCTGATGGGGCGTCGCGACCACGGCGCCGTGCCGCTGGCCCGGCTGGCGCTGCCGTTGCTGGTGGTGGCGGCCGGCATTGCGTGCATCAACGTCGACCTGTTCGGCGGCGGCGGTGCCGCGCATGGCGCCGCCGCGGCGGACGGCGCGGTGCGCACGGTCTGGCAGAAGATCGTCGGCGTGCTCTGCGCGGCCGGCGCGCTGGTGAGCTGGACGCTCTACGCGGTGGACAACGCGCGCTACCTGCAGCGCCATCCGCACTTCAGCGGCAACGAGTGGTCGGCCCTGTACGGGCTATCGACCGGACTGGTATCGCTGGTGCTGGCGGGGGCCGGCTGGCTGGCCGTCGGCGACGCGCTATCGGCGCCCGGCAGCGGCCGAGACTGGCAGTGGTTCTGGACGGTCAACGCGGCCGTGGCGCTCGGCGCGTCGCTTATTGGCAACAACCTCTGGAACATTTCCAGCCGCCGGCTGCCGCTGACGCTGTCGGGCCAGATGATCGTTTTCGAGACGCTGTTCGCGCTGGCATATGGCTTTGTGTTCGACCACCGCTGGCCCCGGCCGCTCGAAATCGCCGCCATCGTGTTGCTGATGGCCGGCGTGGCATGGTCCGTCCGCTTGCACGCGGCGGACAAGTCTCAGTAGACTAGCGGACAATGCCGCAGGGGTCACTCCGAAAGTCAACCCCACTGGCGTCTGATGCTGGATGTCCCTGCGCTCCGACCTGCCCGACTCTGCCCACGCCATCGCCATGAAACGATCGTCCGCGCCGTACCTGCTGCTGGCCGCCAGCCTGGCCCTTCCCGGCACCGCCTTCTCGCAATGGCAATGGAAGGACGCCAACGGGCGCACGGTCTACAGCGATGTCGCCCCGCCGCCTTCTGTGCCGGAACGCGCCATCCTGGCCGCGCCGGGCCGCGCAGTGGGGACCTATCGGCCGGTGGAAGCCGAGCCGGCCCGGGTTGCCGATGCCAAGGGCGAGGCCAAGGCCGGCGGGCCGCGCATGCAGACGGTGAGCGCCAAGGCCAAGACCGACAAGCCCGCCGACGCCGACGAGGCGTTCCGCGAACGGCGCGATGCACGGCTGAAGGCCGATGTGGAGGCCGCCACGAAGGAACGGGAGCAACTGGCCCGCGACGAGCGGTGCCAGCAGATGCGCAACTACGCCACGGGCCTGAGCGCCGGCGTGCGCGTGTCGCGGTCGGGCGCCGATGGCGCGCCGGTGCGGCTCAATGACGACGAACGCGCCGCCGAACTGGCCCGGACCAACGATTCGATCAACCAGCACTGCACGAGCTGAGCCGCTGAGCCGCTCGGCCGATGCCCGGGCGGGGCCGTCAGGCGCCCTGCCCGCCGCCGCGCAGCCATTTCTGGCCCTCGCGCTCGCCGGAGGCGCGGGTTTTCTGCACGCGCTTGCGGCGCGCCGTCTTCGGGTCGGCAGTCAGGGCGCGGTACACCTCCACCCGGTCGCCTTCCCGCACCACCGTATCGAGCGTCTTGAGCTTGCCGTAGATGCCCACGCGCAGCGTGGTCGGATCAACCTCGCGGTGCGCCTCGGTCAGTCCGCTGGCCTGTATGGCGCCCAGCAGCGTGGTGCCGGCCGGCACGTCCAGCGACTTCAGGAACATGGCGTCGGGCCGCGCGTAGCAGACGGCCACATGCACCGTGCCGGGCGCGTCAGGGCTTGCTGGCATAGACCACCTCGGCCCGTTTCACGAAGGCATCGACGAACGTGTTGGCAATCACGCTGAACGCCGGGCCGATGATCTTTTCCAGCAGCACGCTGGAAAACTCGTAGTGCAGGTGGAATTCGATCTTGCAGGCATCGGCGCGCAGCGGGGTGAACCGCCAGGACCCGTTGAAGGTCTTGAAAGGTCCGTCCGCGAACGTCATATCGATGCGTGTGGGGCGTTCCTGGGTGTTGCGGGTGCGGAAATACTGCTTGATGCCGCTGAAATGGATATGGATCTTGGCATCGAGCAGGGTTTCGGTCTGCTCGAAGACCTCCACGCCGCCGCACCATGGCAGGAACTTGGGATAGTCCTCCACGCGCGTGACCAGGTCGTACATCTGTTCGGCCGAAAAACCGAGCAGTACGGATTTATGGACGTCTGCCATGTAGTCGGGTTGCGGTGGCCCCGGGGCTGGGCCGGGCCGGAGCGGTTTGCTAAAATCGTGATTTTAGCCGACAGCCGCCAACCCGGCACGCTGCCGCACCCCGGCGCCGCCACTTGCCGCGCCGCAGCGCAACCGCCGCCCTGCCCGGCGGCGCCCAACCTTACGCTAGGAAACCACCTCCCGCATGACGATCGCTGACAACAAGAAGGCCTTTTTCGACTACTTCATCGAAGAGCGCTACGAGGCCGGGATCGTGCTGGAAGGCTGGGAGGTCAAGGCCATCCGGGCCAACCGCGTGCAGATCAAGGAAGGCTACGTGGTGGTGCGCGACGCCGAGATGTTCCTGATCGGCGCCCATATCAGCCCGCTGCAGAGCGCGTCCACCCACGTCAAGCCAGACCCCGTGCGCACGCGCAAGCTGCTGCTCAAGGCCGACGAGATCAAGAAGCTGATTGGCAAGGTCGAACAGCGCGGCTACACGCTGGTGCCGCTGAACCTGCATTACACGCGCGGCCGCGTCAAATGCGAGATCGGCCTGGCCAAGGGCAAGAAGCAGTTCGACAAGCGCGAGACCGAGAAGAATCGCGACTGGCAGCGCGAAAAAGCCCGCCTGATGAAAAGCGACGGCAAGGAATGACAAAACGGAGGCTTCGGCCTCCGTTTTTCTTGGGCGCTCCGCAAGGCCGCGCTCAGAGCACGCGGTCCACCTTCTGACCCTTCACGATCTGCAGCGCGGTGGCGATCATCGAACTCATGTCGCCCAGGTTGCCCGGCACGATCAGCGTGTTGCCCTGCTTGGCCAGGTTGGCAAACGCCGCCACGTATTCCTCCGCCACCTTGAGGTTGACCGCTTCCGCCCCGCCCTCGCCGCGAATCGCATGGCCGATCTTCTCGATTGCCTGCGCGTTCGCGTCGGCCACGGCCAGGATGGCGGCCGCCTCGCCCTGCGCGGTGTTGATGGCCGCCTGCTTCTCGCCCTCGGACTTCTGGATGGCGGCCTCCCGGGCGCCCGACGCCAGGTTGATCTGCTCCTGCCGCTTGCCTTCGGACGCCGCGATCAGCGCCCGCTTCTCGCGCTCGGCCGTGATCTGCGCCTGCATCGCGTGCAGGATTTCCTTTGGCGGCGTCAGGTCCTTGATCTCGTAGCGCAGCACCTTGACGCCCCAGTTGGCCGCGGCCTCGTCCAGCGCGTTGACCACGCTATGGTTGATGTACTCGCGCTCCTCGAACGTCTTGTCCAGCTCCAGCTTGCCGATCACCGAGCGCAGCGTGGTCTGCGACAACTGCGTGATGGCCACCACGAAGTTGCTCGACCCGTACGACGCCTTCATCGGATCGGTCACCTGGAAGTACAGCACGCCGTCCACCTGCAGCTGCGTGTTGTCCTTGGTGATACAGACCTGGCTCGGCACGTCGAGCGGGATTTCCTTGAGCACGTGCTTGTAGGCCACGCGGTCGATGAACGGCACGACGATCGACAGGCCGGGCGTCAGCGTGGCGTGGTAGCGGCCCAGCCGTTCGAGCACCCAGGCGTGCTGCTGCGGCACGATCTTGATGGCCTTCGCGATCAGAACGATCGCGGCGATGAGCAGGATCAGCGGAAACAAACCAAGCTGATAGGCGAGCATGTACGACTCCCGTCAAAGGTCATGGAAAAGCAAAGGGAAAACGTGGGCCGGGCTAACGCGGCGACACGATCAGCGTGGCGCCCCGGACCTCGACGATCCGGTAGCGGCCGGGCGCGGGTTCGTTGCCCGGCGCCAGCTCGACCGTCCAGTCCGCGCCCCGGTACGGCACGCGGGCGCGCCGCGAGGCATCCCAGGCAGGCACTTCCAGCTCCTGCCCGATATCGAGGATCACGTCGGGGTCGGTCGCGGCGTCCTTGCGGCGCAGCCTGCCGTAGCGCGTGCGCCGGAGCGCCGCGATGGCGACGATCGCCACCAGCGCGGCCGTCACGGTCTGCATGGGCACTTCCGCGCCAAACAGGGCGGCCAGGCCGCCGGCCACCACGCCACAGGCCACCATCAGCAGGTAAAACGTGCCGGTGGCCATCTCGGCAATCACCAGCACCACGGCCGCGGCAAACCAAAAAAAGTACGACGTCATCCCGATCCCCAAAAACAAAACCCCCGCCAAACGCCTGAGGCGCCTGCGGGGGCAGTTGGAACACCTGGCCGCAGGGCCGGTGTCACACGGCGCGCCAGCCATCGAGGCCGGGCACCGCTTGTATGGACGTCGCTATTGTGACGCGAAATGCCTTAGGAAGCCAGTTGTTGCCAGGTTTCCACGACAGAATCAGGATTCAGCGAGATAGACTTGATGCCTTCCTTCGCCAGCCATGCCGCGAAATCCGGATGATCCGAAGGACCCTGGCCGCAGATGCCGACGTACTTGTCCAGGCGCAGCGCCGTGGAGATGGCACGCTGCAGCATGAAGCGCACGGCCGGGTCGCGCTCGTCGAAGTCCTTGGCCAGCAGTTCCATGCCCGAGTCGCGGTCCAGGCCCAGCGTGAGCTGCGTCAGGTCGTTCGAGCCGATCGAGAAACCGTCGAAGAACTGCAGGAATTCCTCGGCAAGGATGGCGTTGGACGGCACTTCGCACATCATGATGATGCGCAGGCCGTTCTCGCCGCGCTTCAGGCCGTGCTTGGCCAGCAGTTCGATCACGCGCTCGGCCTGGCCCAGCGTGCGCACGAACGGCACCATGATCTCGACATTGGTCAGGCCCATTTCGTCGCGCACGCGCTTCATGGCCTTGCATTCCATCTCGAACGCCTCGGCAAAGTCGTCGGCGATGTAGCGCGACGCGCCGCGGAAGCCCAGCATCGGGTTTTCCTCGTCCGGCTCGTAGCGCGAACCGCCGATCAGCTTCTTGTACTCGTTCGACTTGAAGTCCGACAGGCGCACGATCACGGGCTTCGGGTAGAACGCCGCGCCGATCGTGGCGATGCCCTCGGCCAGCTTGTCGACGTAGAACGCGCGCGGGCTGGCGTGGCCACGGGCCACCGATTCCACGGCCTTCTTCAGGTCGGAGTCGACCTGCGGGTAGTCCAGGATCGCCTTCGGGTGGACGCCGATGTTGTTGTTGATGATGAATTCCAGGCGGGCCAGGCCGACGCCGTGGTTCGGGATCTGCGCGAAGTCGAACGCGAGCTGCGGGTTGCCCACGTTCATCATGATCTTGGTCTCGATCTCGGGCATCTCGCCGCGCGTGACCTCGGTGACTTCCGTCTCCAGCAGGCCGTCGTAGATGCGGCCTTCGTCGCCCTCGGCGCACGACACCGTCACCAGCGTGCCGTCCTTCAGCACGTCGGTGGCGTCGCCGCAGCCGACCACGGCCGGCACGCCCAGTTCACGCGCGATGATCGCCGCGTGGCAGGTACGGCCACCACGGTTGGTGACGATGGCCGCGGCGCGCTTCATCACCGGTTCCCAGTTCGGGTCGGTCATGTCGGCCACCAGCACGTCGCCCGGCTGCACGCGTTCCATTTCCGACGGATCGTTGATCACGCGGACCGGGCCCGTGCCGATCTTCTGGCCAATGGCGCGGCCGCTGGTCAGCACGGCCGAGGTACCCTTGAGCTTGAAGCGCTGCTCGGCCTTGCCGGCCGACTGGCTCTTCACGGTCTCCGGGCGAGCCTGGAGGATGTAGATCTTGCCGTCCTTGCCGTCCTTGCCCCACTCGATGTCCATCGGGCGGCCATAGTGCTTCTCGATGATCATCGCGTAGCGCGCCAGCTCGCTGACGTCCTCGTCGGTGATCGAGTAGCGGTTGCGCAGTTCGGGCGGCACGTCCACGGTCTTGACGCGGCCGGCTTCGCCCGGCTTCGTGAATTCCATCTTGATCAGCTTCGAGCCGATCGAACGGCGGATGACCGGGTACTTGCCCGCTTCCAGCGTCGGCTTGAAGACGTAGAACTCGTCCGGGTTCACGGCGCCCTGCACCACCGTCTCACCCAGGCCGTAGCTCGACGTGATGAAGACCACGTCCGGGAAGCCCGATTCCGTATCGATCGTGAACATCACGCCCGACGCGGCCAGGTCCGAACGGACCATGCGTTGCACGCCGGCCGACAGCGCCACCACGTCGTGCGCAAAGCCCTTGTGCACGCGGTACGAGATCGCGCGGTCGTTGTAGAGCGACGCGAAGACGTGCTTGATCTTGTCGAGGATGTCGTCGATGCCGCTGACGTTGAGGTACGACTCCTGCTGGCCGGCGAACGAGGCGTCGGGCAGGTCTTCGGCCGTGGCCGACGAGCGCACCGCGAACGATGCCTCGGCGCCTTCGCGGGCGGAGACACGGGCGTAGTGGTCGCGGATTTCGGCTTCCAGGCGGGGCTGGAACGGGGCGGTGGCCACCCAGTTGCGGATCTCGGCGCCGGCTTCGGCCAGGGCCTTGACGTCGTCGACGTTGAGCGTCTTCAGGCGCTCGGAGATCCGGGCGGTCAGGTTGTTGTGTTCGAGGAAGTCGCGGAACGCGAGGGCCGTGGTGGCAAAGCCGCCCGGCACGCGCACGCCGGCGCCGGCCAGTTGCGAGATCATCTCGCCAAGCGACGAATTCTTGCCGCCGACGGTCTCCACGTCCTGCATGCGCAGTTCTTCGAACGGCAGCACGTAGGCGCCGTTATCTACCTGGTTGGTCATAAAAGCCTCAAAACAAAGTAAGAAATCTTTTGCACCGACCGGTATTTTCTTGGTGTTCTGGCCCCGGCGGATCGCTTGGCTGAGCAATTCCGACTGCGATTCGGCATTTGCCGATGCTGCGCCGCACATTGTCGACAATCCGGCCCCGAATCGTTGTCTGGCCGGCGTTGGCGGAATTGCTTAGCCAAAAGATCGCCGCTATTCTACCGTGCCGCACCGCACTTTCGCTCAGCGGCTGCTCCATTTTATCGTTCAGATATGTCCCTGCCCGACGCGCCAGACGCCTCGCAACCGGCGCCGGCCACGCCTTCCCAGCCTGCTCCGTCACCCGCCGCCAGCCCGGTGGCCGCGGATCGCCCCGCCGTCCGCACGGTCTTTATCGTCTCGGACGGCACCGGCATCACGGCCGAGACGTTCAGCCATTCGATCCTGGCCCAGTTCGAGATGCGCTTCCGCAAGGTGCGGATGCCGTTTGTCGATACGCCGGACAAGGCGCACGTAGCCGTCAGCAAGATCAATGAAGCGTTCTACAACGAGGGCGTGCCGCCCATCGTGTTCACCACGTTGGTCAATCCGGAGTCGAACAAGGCGATTCGCCGCGCCAAGGCGATGATTCTGGATATGTTTCAGACTTTCATCGAGCCGCTGGAGAAAGAACTTGGCCTGAAATCGACGCATGCAATTGGCCGCTTCCACCAGAACGCCGACACCGAAGCGTACAAGAACCGGATCGAGGCGATCAATTTCTCGCTGGCCCATGATGACGGTCAGTCACATAAGAACCTGGAAGAAGCCGATGTGATCCTGGTGGGCGTGTCGCGCAGCGGCAAGACGCCGACCAGCCTCTATCTGGCCATGCAGTACGGGCTCAAGGCGGCCAACTATCCGCTGATTCCGGACGATTTCGAACGGGGCCGGCTGCCCACGGCGCTCTATGCGTTCAAGCAGAAGATTTTCGGGCTGTCGATCGACCCGCAGCGGCTGACCGAGATCCGCAACGAGCGGCGGCCGGGCAGCAAGTATGCCGCCATCGAGAACTGCCGCTACGAGGTCAACGAAGCCGAGGCGATGATGCGCCGCGAGGGCATCAAGTGGCTGTCGTCGACCCACAAGTCGATCGAGGAGATCGCGACGACGATCCTTCAGGAAATCAAGGTCGACCGGGACAACTACTGACCCGACCGCCGCTGCCGCACCGCCTCGAACATGCAGACGGCGGTGGCGGCGGCCACGTTCAGCGACTCCAGGCCGCCCGGCTGCGGGATGCCGACCGTGCGCGCCACGCGCGCCATCCACTCGGGCCCGACGCCCGCCCCTTCGTTCCCTACCACCCAGCCCACCGGCTGCCGCAGATCGGTATCGAACACGGCCGCATCGGCGTGCGAGGACGTGGCCAGCAGCGGCACCGCCAGGCGCGGCGCCAGCATGTCCATCGTGCAGTGTTCGACGATGTTCAGGTGGAAGTTCGCGCCCATGCCCGCCCGCAGCGTCTTGACCGACCACGCGAACGCGCAGCCCGTGGTCAGGAACGCATGCGGAATGCCGGCCGCTGCCGCGCTGCGCAGGATCGAGCCGACGTTGCCGGCGTCCTGCACGCCGTCCAGGATCACGCAGTCCGTGTCGATCCTGGCCGGCAGGTGGCCGCCGGGGGTGTCGATGACGAACAGCAGGTCCACGCCATTGGCCACGTTGCTGATCTGGCTGAACAGCGCGTCCGCCAGCACGACCACGCGCTCGGACTCCACCTGGTCGCGCAGCGCCAGGACTTCGGGATGGTCGTAATGGCGCTCGCCCACCACGCACGACGCGGGCTGGCCCAGCGCGGCAAGATAGGCTTGCGCCAGGTGCACGCCATCGAGCACGGACTGGCCCGCCTTGCGGCGCTGATGGGTCGAGCCCGTCAGGGCCTTCAAATGCTTGAACAGCGCGTTGTCGCGCGAAGTGACGTGCTTCAAGGCGTGGTCGTCGTAGGAGACGTCTTAGGAACGTCGAAAAAAGCTTAGAAAGGCGGCGCTTCCGGCGCCAGGCCGCTCAGCCGCTCCAGCGCCACGCGCACGGGCGCGAACGACCGGCGGTGATGCGGCGTGGGGCCGTGGCGCTCCAGCGCGGCGAAATGCTGCGGCGTGGGATAGCCGAAATGCGAATCGAAGCCGTACTCCGGGTATTCCGCGTGCAGTTCCACGAGGTTGCGGTCGCGCGCGACCTTGGCCAGGATCGACGCCGCCGAGATGGCGCGCACCTTGGCATCGCCCTTGACGATGGCTTCCACCGGATACGACACCTGCGGACAACGGTTGCCGTCGACCTGCACGAGGTCCGGTATCACGCCGCTGGCCGCCAGCCCCTGCACGGCGCGCTGCATCGCCAGCATCGAGGCATGGAGGATGTTGATCTGGTCGATTTCCTCGACCGTGGCAAAGGCGATGTGCCAGCCCAGCGCCCGCTCGCAGATGCGGTCGAACAGCACCTCGCGCTTGTCCGCCGACAGGATCTTCGAATCGGCCAGGCCGCGAATCTGCCGTTCCGGGTTCAGCACGACGGCCGCCGCGTACACGGGGCCGGCCAGCGGACCGCGTCCGGCCTCGTCCACGCCGCAGAGGTAGCGGACGACGGCGACGGTCTGGGTGAGTTCGAGCCCGAGCTGGCCGGCGTCGGCGGCCTGGGCGGCCTTGGCGCGCGGCATCAGGCAACTCCCCGGCTGTGCATCAGGTCCGCCACCACGCCCGACGCCAGCCGGGCCGTGTCGCGCTTCAACGTCTCGTGCATGGTCGTGAAGTGTTCGCGCAGGAAGGCGATATTGCCTTCGTCGTTCAGTTGCAGCAGCGTTTCGCGCGCCAGCGCCTCGGGCGTGGCATCGTCCTGCAGCAACTCGGGCACGACAAAGCGCCCTGACAGAATATTAGGCAGCCCCACGTACGGCAGGTAGCCCTGCCGCTTCATGATCTGCGCGGTCAGCCAGGGCACCTTGTACGAAATCACCATCGGCTTCTTGTACAGCGCCGCCTCCAGCGTGGCCGTGCCGCTGGCCAGCAGCACGACGTCGGCCGACTCCATCGCCAGATGCGATTGACCGTCCACAATCGTCAGGTCGATCTCGGGATGCTGCGCGTGCAACGCCTCGACGATGGCATGCAGCGCCGCGTTGGCGGCCGGCAGCACGAAGGCCAGGTTGCCATCCATGCGCTGCATGCGCGCCATGGCCTCGAAGAACGTGGCGCCGAGATTGCGCACCTCGGACTGCCGGCTCCCCGGCAGCACCGCGACGATCCGCTTGCCGTCGGGCAGCCCCAGCGCCCGGCGGGCGCCAGCCACGTCGGGCACCATCGGAATCACGTCGGCCAGCGGGTGGCCGACGTACGTGGCGGGAATGCCCGCCTTGGCGTAGATCTCGGGCTCGAACGGAAACAAGCAGAGGATGTGGTCGACGGCGCGGGCAATCGTGCGGATCCGGCCGCCGCGCCACGCCCAGATCGACGGGCTGACAAAGTGCACGACCGGAATCCCGGCGCGCCGCAGCGGCACCTCCAGCCCGAAATTGAAATCCGGCGCATCCACGCCGATGAAACAGAGCGGCGGATGCGCCAGCAGCCGGTCGCGGATGGCGCGGCGCGTCGCCAGGATTTCCCGCAGCGAGCCGAGCACCTCGACATAGCCGTTGACCGACAGCGTCTCCATCGGCCAGTGCGAGACGAATCCCTGGGCCATCATGCGACGGCCGCCGATGCCGGCGTAGTCCACCGAATCGCCCAGCCGCGCGTGCAGGCCCTCCAGCAACAAAGACGCCAGCAAATCGCCCGATGCCTCGCCGGCAACCATGGCGATCGTGCCGCGCTTGTTCACGTGGGCCGGCGCTTCGGCGGAAAGCGCGGCCGGCATGGCTGCCTCGACCATCTGCGGCCGGCTTTAGCGCACGATGCCGCGCTGGGTGGCGGCAAGAAAATCGACAAACGACTGCAGGGGCGCCGCGGTCGTGGCGTCCGACTGGCCCAGCAGCGCGGCAATCTCGCGCTGGGCGTCGTCGAAGCTCAGGTCCGACTTGTACAGCAGCTTGTACGCCTGGCGCAGCGCGGCGATCTGGCCCGCGTCAAAACCACGGCGGCGCAGCCCTTCCACGTTGATGCCGTGCGGCGTGGCCTTGTTGCCGCTCTTGTCGCTGGCCGCGATCACGAACGGCGGCACGTCCTGCACCAGCGCCGACGCGCCGCCCAGCATGGCATGCGCGCCGATGCGCACGAACTGGTGCACGCCGCTCATGCCGCCCAGGATCGCCCAGTCACCGACCTCGACGTGGCCGGCGATCTGCGCGTTGCTGGAGAACACCGTGTGGTTGCCCACCTGGCAGTCGTGCGCGATGTGCACGTACGCCATGATCCAGTTGTCGTTGCCCAGGCTCGTCACGCCGCGGTCCTGCACCGTGCCGGTGTGGATCGTCGTGAATTCGCGAATCGTGTTGCGGTCGCCAATCTCCAGCCGGGTGGGCTCGTTGGCGTACTTCATGTCCTGCGGCACGCCACCCACGGAGGCATAGGGGCCGATACGGTTACCCGCGCCGATCGTGGTGTAACCCTCGACGGTCGTGTGCGAGCCGATCCGCGTGCCGCTGCCGATCCGGACGTTCGGGCCGACGATCGAGAACGGGCCGACTTCCACGTCGGCGGCAAGCTCGGCCTTCGGATCGACCAGTGCGGTGGGATGGATTTGCGTCATTCGTCCTGTCCTGTGCGTTCAGTTCTGCTCGGTATCGGAAGCTCAGCCTTCGGCCTGCTTGACCGTGCACATCAGTTCGGCCTCGCAAGCCACCTCGCCGTCCACGGTGGCGCTGGCCTTGAACTTCCAGATACCGCGGATGTAGCGTTCCACGGTCACATTCAGGTGCAACTGGTCACCGGGGTACACCACGCGCTTGAAGCGGGCGCCGTCGATGCCGACGAAGTAGTACAGCGCGCCTTCCTTGCGCTCCATGTCGGCGCCAAAGGTCAGCAGGCCGGCCGACTGCGCCAGCGCCTCCAGGATCATGACACCCGGCATCACCGGTTGTTCCGGGAAATGGCCCATGAAGTACGGCTCGTTGATCGTCACGTTCTTCAGGGTCTTGATCCGCTTCTGCGGCTCGAACTCCAGCACGCGGTCGACCAGCAGGATCGGGTACCGATGCGGCAGCAGCTTCAGGATCTTGCGGATGTCGATATCGGAGGCTGTCATGATGATTTCTCTTCGTCTTGTTTGTTGCCATGGGACCCGCTGGCGTCGCCGCGCAGCCGGCGCTCGAGCTGCACGACGCGCTCGCGCAGCTTCGACAGCCCGCGCACGATTGCCGCATTGCGCTCCCACTCGCCATGCGACGTGAACGGGAACACGCTGGTGAAATGGCCACCGGGTTTTGTAATCGATTTGGTAATCGACGTGCCGCCGGACACCGTGGTCCGGTCGGCAATCGTCAGATGCCCTGAAAAGTTCGCCGCGCCGCCGATCACGCAGAACCGTCCGATCCTGGTGCTGCCCGACACGGCCGCCGTGCCGGCGATCACGGTATGGGCGCCCACGTGCACGTTGTGGGCGATCTGTACCTGGTTGTCGATCTTGCAGCCTTCCTCGATCACGGTATCGGCCATCGCCCCGCGATCCACGCAGGTATTGGCGCCGATTTCCACGTCGTCGCCAAGCACCGCGCGTCCCACCTGCGGGATCTTGACGTACGCCACGCCGGCCGGCCCGATGTCGGGCGCAAAGCCAAAGCCGTCGGCGCCAATCACCGCCCCGCTGTGCAGGATGTTGCGCGCACCCACCACGCAACGATGATAGACAGAAACGTTCGCGTAAATGAGCGTATCTTCGCCAATCTCCGCGGCTGCGCCGATAAAGGCATTTGCCAGCACGCGCACCCGCTCGCCCAGCCGCGCACCGGCCTCGATCACGACGTTCGGGCCGATATAGCACGAGGCCGGGACCGTGGCATCGGGCGACACCGTCGCACGTGCGTCGATGCCGACACGCGGATCAGCATTGGCGGCGCGGTCGAAGCGCTGCGCCACGCGGGCAAAGCAGACGTAAGGATTGCGCGCGACCAGCCAGTTGCGGCCATCGGCCTGCCCGTCTGCGCGGATGCGCTCCAGGTCGGCCTGCGACACGATGATCGCGCCGGCCTTCGACGCCACGGCCTGGGCCAGGTAGAGCGGATTGGAGAGAAACGACAGGTCGCCGGGGCCAGCCTGGTCTAGCGGCGCCAGGCCGCCCACGGGCAGGTCGGGATCACCCACAACCTGCGCGCCGTTCTCGGTGGCGAGCTGACCCAGTGTGGGTGTCTGCATGGCGGTACTTCCTTGAAAAAAGCGTAGACGGTCGTCAGACGGCCGCCGCTTACTTGCCCGAACCGGCGTTCAGCGCCTTCATCACGTCGTCGGTGATGTCGATACGCGGATTGACGTAGACCGCTTCCTGCACGATCAGGTCGTACTTGCGCTGCTCGGCCAGCTGGCGGATCACGCGGTTGGCGCGCTCCAGCACCTGGGCCAGTTCCTCGTTGCGGCGCTGGTTCAGGTCTTCGCGGAACTCGCGCTGCTTGCGCTGGAATTCGCGGTCCAGGTCGGCCACCTCGCGCTGGCGGCGCTGGCGGTCGGCGTCGGCCAGCACGGCCGTGTCCTTGTCGAGCTTGTCGGCCATGCCCTTGATCTTCTGGGCCATGTCCTGCAGTTCGCGGTCGCGCTTGGAGAACTCCTGCTCGAGCTTGACCTGGGCCGCCTTGGCGGGCTGCGAGTCGCGCAGGATACGTTCCGAATTCACCGCGGCGATGCGCGCCTCCTGAGCCATCGCCGGGGCTGCCGCGCAAAGGGCCGCCGCGGCCAGCGCGGCCGCGCTCAGGGATTTGATCAGTGGGGTGTGGCGTTTCATAAAACAGAATCCTTCGTGGGGATCAGAATGCAGTACCGATCTGGAACTGGAATCGCTGCACGCGATCGGTATCGTCCTTCTTCAGCGGGAAGCCCATGCTGACCTTCAGCGGGCCGATCGGCGACAGCCACGACATACCGAAACCGGTCGAATACTTGAGGTCGCTGAACGTGATCGGCGCGCCTTCCTGGTACACGTTACCGAAGTCGAAGAACGTGAACAGGCGCAGCGTGCGGTCGACGCCCGAGCCCGGCAGCGGGAACACGAATTCCACGTTACCGATCAGCTTCGAGGCACCACCCACCGGGTTGCCGTTCTGGTCCTTCGGACCGAGCGTGCTGGTCTGGTAGCCACGGACCGAGCCGATACCACCGGCGTAGAAGTACTTGAACACCGGGAACGGCGTGTCGCCGTAGCCGTGACCGTACGCCACCTCGCCGTTGAAGGCCAGCGTAAACGCCTTGGACAGCGGGTAGAAGTACTGCTGCTGGAAGCTGGCGCGGTAGTACTGGGTGTCGCCGCCCGGCACGCCCACTTCCAGGTTGGCCTGGGTGTACGGGCCCTTGGTCGGGATCAGCGCGCTGTCGCGGCGGTCCCGCGCCCAGCCGATCGTGAACGGGAAGTTGTTGATCGGGTCGCCGCTGTTCTTGCCGATCTTCTGCAGCCAGGCCGTGTACTGGCTGGGCGTATTGACCGACGTGTGCACCTGCGTGCGCTCGTAGCCGATGCCGAAGAAGACGGTATCGTTTTCCGAGAACGGCACGCCGAACTTGAAGCCACCGCCGGCCGAGACGATCTTGTAGTCCTGGTCACCGGTGTAGTACAGCGGGCGCGACGTGCGGTAGTAGATGTCGGTCGAGCGGCTGATGCCGTCCACCGTGAAATACGGGTCGTACTGCGTCAGCGCGATCGTCCGGAACGACTTGGCCGTGTTCACGTCGAGGCCCAGGCTGGTACCGGAGCCGAACACGTTGTCCTGGCGCAGGCCGGCCTGCAGCACGAGCTTGTCGGTCGACGAGAAACCCAGGCCCAGGCTGATCTGGCCGGTCGGCTTCTCGGTCACGTTGACGTTCACGTCCACCTGGTCGGGCGCGCCGGCCACGTCCTCGGTCGTGATGTTGGTGTCGGTGAAGTAGCCGGTACGGTTGATACGGGCCTGCGACTGCTGGAGCTTCTCGCTGTCGAACCACGAGCTTTCCATCTGGCGCATTTCGCGGCGCACCACTTCGTCGCGCGTCTTGCTGTTGCCCACCACGTTCACGCGGCGCACATAGACGCGGCGGCCCGGGTCGACCATCAGGGTCAGCGCCACTTCGCGCTTCTCCTTGTCGATCTGCGGCTGCGGGTTGATCGTCGTGAATGCGTAGCCGTAGGTACCGAGCAGGTCGGTGATGGCCTTGGTGCTGGCCGTCAGCTTCTCGGACGAGAAGATGTCGCCCTTCTTGAGCTGCAGCAGCTTCTGCATCTCGTCCTGCTTGCCCAGCAGCTCGCCGGCCAGGCGCACATCGGACACCTTGAACTGCTCGCCCTCGTTGATGTTGAGGGTCAGGTAGATGTCCTTCTTGTCCGGCGTGATCGACACCTGCGTCGACTCGATCTGGAACTCCAGGTAGCCGCGGTTCAGGTAGTACGAGCGCAGCGCTTCCAGGTCGGCCGTCAGCTTCTGCTTCGAGTACAGGTCGTTCTTGGTGTACCAGGACAGCCAGTTCGGCGTGGAAAGCTGCATTTCGTCGCGCAGCGTGCTTTCCTTGAACGCCTTGTTGCCGACGATATTGATCTGGCGGATCTTGGCGACCGGGCCTTCTTCCACGTTGAACACCACGGACACGCGGTTGCGGTCCACCGGCGTCACGGTGGTCTGGACCTCGGCGGCATAGTAGCCGCGCGCCACGTACTGGCGCTTGAGTTCCTGCTCGGCCTTGTCGATCAGCGCCTTGTCGTAGTAGCGCGCCTCGGCCACGCCCACGGCCCGCAGGGAGCGGCGCAGCGTGTCCTTGTCGAATTCCTTGATGCCGACGAATTCGAGCTGCGAGATGGCCGGACGTTCCTCGACCTGCACGACCAGCACGCCGTCCTCGGCGCGGATCTGCACGTCCTTGAAAAAGCCGGTATTGTAGAGCGCACGGATGGCATCGGCGCCCTTGTCGTCGGTGAAGGTTTCGCCGACGCGCACGGGGAGGTAGCCGAAGACCGTGCCCGGCTCCACGCGCTGCAGGCCCTCCACGCGGATATCCCTGACCACAAACGGATCGGCGGCCCAGCCCACCGGGCTCCAGGCCGCAATAATGGCACTCGTCAGCAAGCTCAGCGAGATGCGCTTATTTCTGATCAAAGTCGATCCCCTCTTCCTCATCGATTTCATGCAGGGTGTTGGCTCCAACGCCGATTGCAGCTACGCCTGACAATACCGGCACGACCGTTCCCGCCCGACGGGGGAAATCCCCTCAGGATGCGACCGCCCCCGGCCGACAGACGTTTCCGGCTGCACGAAACTAGCCGCGCGCAAGAAACAGTCGGCTGACGTCATTGAACAAAGCGAGTGAGGTCAGGAGCAAGATGCACGCGATGCCGACCTTCTGCAGCATCGCTTGCCAGTGGTCTGGTACAGGCCTGCCAGTCAAAAATTCCACGCAATAATACAGCAAATGCCCCCCATCCAGCACCGGAATGGGTAACAAATTCAGTACACCGAGGCTCACGCTGACCAGCGCCAGGAAGCTCACGAACGGCTGCCAGCCCATGTTGGCGGCGCGTCCGGCGTAGTCCGCCACGGTCAGCGGACCGCTCAGGTTCTGCAGCGACGCCTGCCCCACCAGCATTTTCCCAAGCAGCTTCAGGGACAGCGTGCTGGTGTCCCAGACCTGATCCGCCGCCCGGGCCAGCGCCTGGGCGAACGGGTAGCGCACGACCTCGGTTTGGACCGCCTGGTTCAGCGCGGCGCCCAGCTTGCCGACCGTGGCCGCCGGCGTGCCGTCCGCGTCGGACTTGCCGCCGGGCGCGGCGTCCAGCTTCACGGCCACGTCCAGCCGCTGTCCGCCGCGTTCGATGCCGAGCGTAACGTCTTGCCCCGGCCGTGCGCGCACGCCCCGGATGAGCTCCCCGGCCTGCGTCAGCGGCTGGCCCTGCCAGGCCAGTACCTTGTCACCGGCGCGTAGCCCAGCCCGCTGGGCGGCCGAATCGGCGACGATCTCGGTGATGGTGACGGGGCCGCCCTTGAGCGCCAGCCCCAGCGTGGCCAGCGGATCCTGTTCCGGATTGCCGCCCGTATCGGGCAGCCGGCCCAGCGTGACGTCGCGTTCGGCGCCGTCGGCGCCCCGCACCCGCAGCACCGCGCGGGCATCGCCAAAACCCTGGGCGAACACGGCCATGCGCAGGTCGTTCCAGGAACGGACCGGCTCGGTCTGGCCGTTCGCCGCCAGCGACAGCACTCGGTCGCCGTCCCGCACCCCGGCCTCGGCTGCCACCGTGCCGGCCGCGGGCGTCGACAGCACCGGCACCGGCTCGCGCATGCCGCCGGCAAACAGCACCAGATACAGCGCGATGGCCAGCGCAAAGTTGGCCAGCGGACCGGCCGCGACGATCACGAACCGCTTGCCGACCGGCTGCCGGTTGAACGCGCGCGGCAGTTCGGCGGCATCGATGGGCGGATCGGTCTCCGGATCCCGCTCCCGCTCGTCCAGCATCTTGACGTAGCCGCCGAGCGGAATGGCCGCGAGCGTCCATTCGGTCCGGTCCCGGCCCTTGCTGACCCAGCGCGCCAGCGGGCGGCCAAAGCCGATGGAGAACCGCAGCACCTTGACCCCGCAGGCGCGGGCGGCCAGGTAGTGGCCCATCTCGTGCACGAAGATCAGGACGCAGAGGGCGACGATAAACGCGATCACGGTTTGCATGGCAAATCCCCCTTTCCAGATCCGGGCCGGGCCGCGACGGTGGTCAACGGCTGGCCAATGATTTCAGCAGCGCCTGGGCGGCGTCCCGTGCGGCGGCGTCGGCCGCCAGCACGCCTTCCAGCGATCCGGCGTCGCCGTCGGCGGGCTGCTCCAGCACCCCGGCCACCAGCCGGGCGATGTCCGTGAACCGGATACTACCGGCCAGGAACGCCTCCACGGCGACCTCGTTGGCCGCGTTCAGCACGGCCGGCGCCACGCCGCCCGCACGCAATGCATCGAAGGCTAGCCCGAGGCACGGGAAGCGCTCAAGGTCCGGAGTCTCAAAATGCAGTCCGCCGACCACCGTCAGGTCCAGCGGCGTGACGCCCGAGTCGATCCGCTCCGGATAGGCCATGCCGTAGGCGATCGGCGTGCGCATGTCCGGATTGCCGAGCTGGGCCAGCACCGATCCGTCGGCATAGGCCACCATCGAATGGACGATGCTCTGCGGGTGAATCAGCACCTCGATCTTGTCCGCCGGCGCGCCAAAGAGCCAGTGGGCCTCGATGACTTCGAGCCCCTTGTTCATCATCGTGGCCGAATCCACCGAGATCTTGCGGCCCATGACCCACTTGGGATGGGCGCATGCCTGGTCGGGCGTGATGTCGTGCAGCGTGGACGGATCGCGCGTCCGGAACGGCCCGCCCGAGGCCGTCAGCAGCACCTTCGATACCCCGGCGCCATAGCGCGGGTCGCTGGTCGGCAGGCACTGGAAGATCGCGTTGTGTTCGCTGTCGATTGGCAGCAGCGTGGCGCCGTGATGCTGCACCGCATCCATGAAGATGCCGCCGGACATGACCAGCGATTCCTTGTTGGCCAGCAGAACGCGCTTGCCCGCCCGGGCGGCGGCCAGCGACGACCGCAGGCCGGCCGCGCCGACGATGGCGGCCATCACGGCATCGGTGCCGGCGTCCGAGGCGATCGACTCCAGCGCTTCCGGGCCGTGGCTGACCTCGGTAGGCACACCGGCCGCGCGCAGCCTGGCTTCCAGCTCGCCCGCGGCCTCGGCGGACCCCACCACCGCCCGCGCGGGCCGGAATTCGGCACAGGCGGCGGCCAGCTTGTCCACTTGCCGATGAGCGCTGAGCGCGTGCACGGTATAGCGGTCCGGATGGCGGCGCACCACGTCGAGTGTGCTTTCGCCGATGGAACCCGTGGCGCCCAGAATCGTAATGCGTTGCATATGACGGAGGAATTCAGTTGATCAGACCCAGGCCAGCAGCAGCGCCGCCAGCGGCAGCACCGGGATCAGCGCGTCGATGCGGTCGAGCACGCCGCCGTGGCCGGGCAGCAGCCGGCTGCTGTCCTTGATGCCGACCTGCCGCTTGAGCAGGGATTCGAAGAGGTCGCCCACCACGCTGGCCGCCACGAGCAGAGTCGTCAGCACGGCCAGCAGGCCGAGGCCGCCCTTGTCCGCCACCAGCGAATACCAGGTCGGGGCAAACGTATGGGTGGCCGCCAGGCCCAGCGCGACGATCATCGCCAGCAGCCAGCCGCCGATGGCGCCTTCCCAGGACTTGCCGGGGCTGATGGTCGGCGCCAGCTTGCGCCGGCCGATGGCCTTGCCGACAAAATAGGCGCCCACGTCGGCCGCCCAGACCAGCACGGCGGCGCTCAGCAGCACGCCCACGCCGGCGGCACGCAGCACCATCACCGCGTGGCCGAAGGCCGGCAGCATGATCAGCCCCAGCACGGCACCCAGCGCCGTGAAACCCGGCGTGGCCTTGCGCACGCCCCGGGCCAGCAGCACCACCGCCACGCCCCACGCCACCAGCGACGCTTCAAGCAGCCAGTCGATCGCGTAGCCCGACGGCGCCAGGTGCCACGCCAGCAACGCCAGCAGGCAGGCCGCGGCGTAGACATAGGTCCAAGGCCGGCGCAGACCGATCAGGCGGGCGAATTCCCATCCGCCCAGCAGGACGATGATCGCCACCAGCACCGCCAGCGCCGTGGGCGGCGCCAGGAACAGGATCGGTAGGATCAACAGCAACAGGCATACGGCGGTGATAACGCGGGTCAGAAGCATGCGGCTGCGGTTCCCGTGGAGGTTGGATGGCCGCGCTCAGGCCGTTCCCGACAGGCCCGGCGCCACCACTTGGGCGCTGGTCCGGCCAAAGCGGCGCTCGCGCTGGCGGTAGGAAGCAAAGGCCTTGTCGAGTTCGGCGGCGTCGAAATCGGGCCAGAACGTATCGGTGAAATACAGCTCGGTGTAGGCAAGCTGCCAGAGCAGGAAATTGCTGATGCGCTGCTCGCCGCCGGTGCGGATGAACAGGTCCGGCTCGGGCGCATAGGCCATGGCCAGGTGCGGCGCCAGCATCGATTCGTCGACCGATTCGCTGTCCAGCATCGGCGAACGGGCCAGCATCTTGCGCATGGCCTGCAGCAGGTCCCAGCGCCCGCCGTAGTTGGCGGCGATGGTCACGGTCAGGCCGGTGTTGGCGGCCGTGCGGGCCTCCGCGTCCTTGATCATCTGCTGGATGCGGGGGCTGAAGCGCACCAGGTCGCCCACCACGCGTAGCCGGATGTTGTTGGCGTGCATCCGCACCACCTCGCGGCGCAGCGCGGTCATGAACAGGCGCATCAGGAACGACACTTCGTCGGCCGGGCGCCGCCAGTTCTCGGAACTGAACGCGAACAGCGTCAGGTACTGCACGCCGCGCGCGGCGCACGCCTGGACGATGTCGCGCACAGTATCCAGGCCCCGGGTGTGGCCTGCCACGCGCGGCAGATGACGCTGCGTCGCCCAGCGGCCGTTGCCATCCATGATGATGGCAACGTGTCGTGGCACATAGGTGGTATCGGGAACGCCGAGCGTCGAACTGATATGCTGCATGGATTGGCCGACAGTGGGAGCTACCCCGGCGGACGTGCCGCCGGGACGGCCTTACACCGTCATGATCTCCTTCTCTTTCTCGGCGACCAGCTTGTCGATTTCGCCGACGTACTTGTCGGTCAGCTTCTGGACGTCGTCGGCGCCGCGGCGCTCGTCGTCTTCCGAGATGGTCTTGTCCTTGACGAGCTTCTTGAACTGCTCGTTGGCGTCGCGACGCAGGTTGCGCACGGCCACCTTGGCACCCTCGGCCTCGCTCTTGACCACCTTGATCAGCTCCTTGCGGCGCTCTTCGGTCAGCGGGGGCATCGGCACGCGGATGACATCACCCATCGTGGCGGGGTTCAGGCCCAGGTCGGCGTCGCGGATTGCCTTTTCCACGGCCTGCACCATCTTCTTTTCCCACGGCTGCACGGTAATCGTGCGGGCGTCGCCCAGGCCGACGTTGGCCACCTGGCTGATCGGCACCAGCGAGCCGTAGTAATCCACCTGGACGTGATCGAGCAGGCCGGTATGCGCACGGCCGGTACGGATTTTCGCCAGATCGGCCCTGAAGGCTTCGATCGACTTCTGCATTTTCTGCTCGGCGCTCTTCTTGGTGTCGGCGACGGTCATGTTTACCTCCGGGAAACTGCCAGACAGGACCCCGCACGGCGGGATCGAAAATGAAACATTCTACTCTCAGGCCGGACCGAATCCGCATTCTGATGCGGTCCGCGCCGATTAAACGTGCACTAGCGTACCTTCGTCCTCACCCAGGATCACGCGCTTCAGGGCACCCGGCTTCACGATCGAGAACACCTTGATCGGCAGCTTCTGGTCGCGGCACAGCGCAAAGGCGGTGGCGTCCATGACCTGGAGGTTGCGGGAAATGGCTTCGTCGAACGAAATGGTGGCGTAGCGGGTGGCGCTCGGGTCCTTCTTGGGGTCGGCCGTGTAGACGCCGTCCACCTTGGTGGCCTTCAGCACGATCTCGGCGCCGATTTCCGACCCGCGCAGCGCGGCGGCCGTGTCGGTCGTGAAGAACGGGTTGCCGGTGCCGGCGGCAAAGATCACCACCTTGCCCTCTTCAAGCTGGCGGATGGCGCGGGGGCGGATGTAGGGCTCGACCACCTGGTCCATGCGCAGGGCCGACTGCACGCGGCCCTCGATGTTGGCGTGGCGCATGGCGTCCTGCAGGGCCAGTGCGTTCATCATTGTGGCCAGCATGCCCATGTAGTCGGCCGTGGCACGGTCCATGCCGGCCGCGCCGCCGGCCACGCCGCGGAAGATGTTGCCGCCGCCGATGACCACGGCCACCTGGACGCCCAGCTTCACGATTTCGGCAATGTCGTTGACCATGCCTTCGATGGTCGCCCGGTTGATGCCGAAGGCATCGTCGCCCATCAGGGCCTCACCGGACAGTTTCAGAAGGACGCGCTTGTAGGCTGGCATGTTCACCCTCGGGCAGGTTCTAGATCGCTCGTTTGAACGGATGGATGGACGCGGGCGGCACAACGCAACTGCGCACCGGCCGCGCATGAATATGGACTGCTAGACAGCTCGAAAGCCGGTTTTCGCCGTCATCTGCGTGCAACGCGCCGCTAAAAAACGCGTAGATCGCCGGTGACTGCGAAAACTGACTGGTGCCGGCGCCGTGGCGCCCGCACTTGTGCAGAGGGGCACCTTTCGGCGCCCCTCGGCATTATACGGTGGCAGGCCGGGCATCCCGCCAGGGAAACCCGCCCCGCCACCCGGACATCAGCCCTTCTGGGCGGCGGCCACCTGGGCAGCCACTTCAGCGGCAAAGTCGTCCTGCTTCTTCTCGATGCCTTCGCCCACCACGAACAGCGTAAAGCCCTTCACGGTCGTGTTGGCGGCCTTCAGCATCTGCTCGACGGTCTGCTTGTCGTTCTTCACGAACGGCTGGTTCAGCAGCGACACTTCCTTCAGGTACTTCTGGACCGAACCTTCCACCATCTTGGCGGCGATCTCGGCCGGCTTGCCCGACTCGGCAGCCTTCTGCTCGGCGATGCTGCGCTCCTTGGCGATCAGCTCGGCGGGCACCTGTTCCGACGACAGCGACACCGGCTTCATGGCGGCCACGTGCATGGCCACGTCCTTGGCGGCCACTTCGTCGCCGTCGAACTCGACCATCACGCCGATGCGGGTGCCGTGCAGGTACGAAGCCAGCTTGCCGCCGTTGGCGTAGCGCACGAAGCGGCGGATCGTCATGTTCTCGCCGATCTTGCCGATCAGAGCGGCGCGCACGGCGTCGACCGTCGAGCCGTCCAGTTCCAGGGCCGACAGGGCTGCCACGTCGGCCGGAGCCTGCTTGGCCACCAGCTCGGCAACCTTGGCGCCGAAGCCCAGGAAGTCGTCGTTCTTCGACACGAAGTCGGTTTCGCAGTTCAGTTCGACCAGCGCGCCGGTCGTGCCGTCGATGTACGTCGACACGATGCCCTCGGCGGTCACGCGCGACGCGGCCTTGCTGGCCTTGTTGCCCAGCTTCACGCGCAGCAGCTCTTCAGCCTTGTCCAGGTCGCCGTCGGCCTCCGTCAGGGCCTTCTTGCATTCCATCATCGGCGCGTCGGTCTTTGCGCGCAGTTCTGCAACCATGCTTGCGGTAATTGCCGCCATTTGTCACTCCTTGATTTGGTTGGCTTCATCCGGGGCAGATGCTATCCGCGGCGGATGACAACTGAATCTGTTTGCAAAAAGGGGGCGCCAGAAGTGCCCCCTTTCTTGGTTGCCGCAGGGCGGGCGCCGGCGGCCGGTGTGTCCCGGCCTCAGGCGCCAGCGGGCAATCAGCCTTCCTGGACTTCGACGAATTCGTCGTCGCCGCGAGCGGCTTCCACCACTTCCTGGACCGCATTGGCGCGGCCTTCCAGGATGGCGTCAGCCACGCCGCGCACGTACAGGGCCACGGCCTTGCTCGAGTCGTCGTTACCCGGGATCACGTAATCGATGCCTTCCGGCGTGTGGTTCGTGTCGACCACGCCGATCACGGGGATGCCCAGCTTGTTGGCTTCGGTCACGGCGATCTTGTGGTAGCCGACGTCCACCACGAAGATGGCGTCAGGCACGCCGCCCATGTCCTTGATGCCGCCGATGGACTTTTCCAGCTTTTCCATCTCGCGCTCGAACATCAGCGCTTCCTTCTTGCTCATGGTTTCCAGCGCGCCGGCTTCCTTGGCGGCTTCCATGTCCTTCAGGCGCTTGATCGAGATCTTGACGGTCTTGAAGTTGGTCAGCATGCCGCCGAGCCAGCGGGCATCGACGTAGGGCATGCCGGCGCGGCCGGCTTCCTCGGCCAGGATCTCGCGCGACTGACGCTTGGTACCCACGAAAAGCACGGTGCCGCGGTTTGCTGCCAGTTGACGCACGTACTTCAGCGCGTCCTGGAACATCGGCAGGGTCTTTTCGAGGTTGATGATGTGGATCTTGTTGCGATGACCGAAGATGAAGGGGGCCATCTTCGGGTTCCAGAAGCGGGTCTGGTGGCCAAAGTGGCAACCGGCTTCCAGCATTTCGCGCATGGTCACGGACATGTGAGGGACTCCAAAAGGGTTTAGTCTGAAGTCCGCCCCGACATTCCTGAAAAGGAACACCCCGGATGGGCGGACCAGCGATTTACAAACAGTTCGATTTACCGACCCCCGCAGCCCGATTCCGGACCCACGGCAAGTCAGCCCGCGATTGTAACAACAAAGCGGCCGGTCGCTCAAGCCCCTATTGCGATGCACAAGGACGGCCCCGCGCGGATCGGCGGCCCAGGCCCGCCCCGCAAATCCCTGCTTTCTCGTCACGAAGGTGAGATAATCCCGCTTTGCGAACAGTTTCAGGCGCAGTCAGTGGCTGGGCCATCACATTTCAGGCGAAGCAGCATGAGCATCCATATCAATACCGCCGAAGACATCGCCCACATGCGCGTGGCTTGCCGCCTTGCCTCCGAAGTCCTCGACTACATCACCCCGTTCGTCAAGGCCGGCGTGACGACCGGCGAACTCGACCGCCTTTGCCACGCCTACATGCGTGACGTGCAAGGCACCGTGCCGGCCCCGCTGAACTACGCGCCGCCGGGCTACCCGCCCTTCCCCGGCGCCATCTGCACGTCGGTCAACGACGTGATCTGCCACGGCATTCCCGGCGACCGCGTGCTCAAGGGCGGCGACGTGGTCAACCTCGACATCACGGTCATCACCAAGGACGGCTACTACGGCGATACCAGCCGCATGTTCGTGGTGGGCGAGGCATCGATCCTGGCCAAGCGCCTGGCGCAGGTGACCTATGAATGCATGTGGAAGGGTATCCAGCAGGTGCGCAACGGCGCCCGGCTTGGCGATATCGGCCACGCCATCCAGCAGCACGCGGAAGGCGCCGGCTACAGCGTGGTGCGCGAGTACTGCGGCCACGGCATCGGCAAGGTATTCCACTCGGACCCGCAGATCCTCCATTACGGCCGCCCGAACACCGGCATGGAGATCAAGACCGGCATGATCTTCACCGTGGAGCCAATGATCAACGCCGGCAAGCGCGACATCCGCACGATGCCCGACCAGTGGACGGTCAAGACGCGCGACCGCAGCCTGTCGGCCCAGTGGGAGCACACGGTGCTGGTGACCGAGACCGGCTACGAGGTGCTGACGCTGTCCGAAGGCTCGCCCGTGCCGCCGGCCTTCATCACCGACACCGTAGCGGCCTGATCCCGCACCGATAGCCAGGGCGCCCACCAAGGCGCCCTTTCTTCTTCCAGCCGTGCCCGCGCCCACCTTCGAACCGCCCATGGACACCACGCCGGAACTGCTGCTCTGCCAGCGCATACGCGACGCGCTCAAGGCCGCCAAGCAGGCCCTGTTTGCCGAATTCGACGCCAGCAACCAGGTGATGCCGCTGGTCACCCGGCTGCGCCGCGCCGTCGATGCCGCGCTGATCGACGCCTGGACCGGGCTGGAACTGCCCGATTCGGCCGCGCTGGTGGCCGTCGGTGGCTACGGCCGCGGCGAGCTGTTCCCGCATTCCGACGTCGACGTGCTGCTGTTGCTGCGCGACGAGCCCGATGCCGACACGGCCAGCCGCCTGGAGCGCTTCATCGGCCTGTGCTGGGACCTGGGCCTTGAGATCGGCTCGTCGGTGCGCACCGTGGACGATTGCATCCGCGAATCCGCCGCCGACATCACCATCCGTACGTCGCTGCTGGAAGCCCGGCTGCTGACCGGCAGCAGGCCGCTGTTCGGCGAGCTGCAGCAGCGCTACCAGGCCGACATGGACGCGGCCGACTTCTTCCAGGCCAAGCTGCTGGAACTGCGCCAGCGCCACGCCAAGTACCAGGACACGCCGTACGCGCTGGAGCCGAACTGCAAGGAAAGCCCCGGCGGCCTGCGCGACCTGCAGGTGATCCTGTGGATGACCAAGGCGGCCGGCCTGGGCGATAGCTGGAAGCAACTGTTCGAGCGCGGCCTGCTGACCGAGCGCGAGTCGCAGGAACTGGCCCGCAACGAGCGGCTGCTGCGCACCATCCGCGCCCGGCTGCACCTGCTGGCCGGCCGCCGCCAGGACGTGCTGGTCTTCGACATGCAGACCGCGCTGGCCGAATCGTTCGGCTACCGCCAGACCACGCACAAGCGCGCCAGCGAGCAGCTCATGCGCCGCTATTACTGGGCGGCCAAGGCGGTCACGCAGCTCAACAGCGTGCTGCTGCTGAACATCGAGGCCATGCTATTTCCGAGCGAGTCGATGGTCACGCGCGAGATCAACGAACGGTTCGTCGAGCGCCAGGGCATGCTGGAGATCACCAGCGACGACCTCTACGAGCGCGAGCCGCACGCCATCCTGGAAACGTTCCTGCTCTACGAGCGCACCCCGGGCGTGAAGGGCCTGTCGCCCCGCACGCTGCGCGGCCTGTACAACGCGCGTACCGTGATGGACGCAAGCTGGCGCAACGATCCGGTCAACCGCAAGCTGTTCCTGGCCATCGTGCAGGAGCCGCAGGGCATCACCCACGCGCTGCGGCTGATGAACCAGACCAGCGTGCTGGGCCGCTACCTGATCAATTTCCGGCGCATCGTCGGCCAGATGCAGCACGACCTGTTCCACGTCTACACCGTGGACCAGCACATCCTGATGGTCGTGCGCAACATGCGCCGGTTCGCCATCGTCGAGCACACCCACGAATTCCCGTTCTGCAGCCAGCTGATGGCCGGGTTCGACCGTCCGTGGGTGCTCTGGGTGGCGGCGCTGTTCCACGACATCGCCAAGGGCCGCGGCGGCGACCATTCGAAGCTCGGCACCGTCGATGCGCGGCGCTTCTGCAGGCAGCACGGCATCTCCCGCGAGGACACCGACCTGATCGCCTGGCTCGTCGAGCACCACCTGACGATGAGCCACGTGGCCCAGAAGCAGGACCTGACGGACCCGGACGTGGTGAAGGCGTTTGCCGACGTGGTCGGCAACGAGCGCTACCTGACCGCGCTCTACCTGCTGACCGTGGCCGACATCCGCGGCACCAGCCCCAAGGTGTGGAATGCCTGGAAGGGCAAGCTGCTGGAAGACCTGTACCGCATCACGCTGCGCGTGCTGGGCGGCGCCCGGCTGGACCAGCACTCGCTGTGGGCCCAGAAGCGCGACGACACCATCGCCCAGCTGCGCCTGAAGGCGTTCGACCCCGAGCTGGCCAAGCCGTTGTGGGACAAGCTCGACATGTCGTTCTTCATGCGGCACGATGCGCGCGACATCGCGTGGGTCACACGGCACCTGTTCAACCAGGTCAACAGCGCCAACCCGGTGGTCAAGGCCCGCGTGTCGCCCGCCGGCGAGGGGCTGCAGGTGGTGGTCTACATCAAGGACCAGCCGGACCTGTTCGCGCGCATCTGCGGCTATTTCGAGCGCAAGGCGTTCTCGATCCAGGATGCCAAGATCGAGACCACGCGCGACGGCTACGCGCTGGACACGTTCCAGATCACCGACCCCGGCCTGGCCGGCGACTACCGCGACATCCTGGCGCTGGTCGAGCATGAACTGGCCGAGCGCGTGCGCCTGGAGTGCCCGCTGCCCGAGCCGACGCAGGGCCGGCTGTCGCGCCAGTCGCGCAGCTTCCCGATCAAGCCGCGCGTGGACCTGCGCCCCGACGAGCGCGGCCAGTACTACCTGCTGTCGGTGTCGGCCAACGACCGCACCGGCCTGCTGTACGCCATTGCCCGCGTGCTGGCCAAATACCGCGTGTCCGTCCATTCGGCGCGCATCAACACCCTCGGCGAACGCGTGGAAGACGTGTTCCTGGTCGATGGCTCGCGCCTGACCGCCGACAACCGATTGCAGATTCAAGTGGAACAGGATTTGCTCGACGCGCTGGCCATCTGATCCTCCGATGGCCAGCGCGCGAGCGCTTGGAAAGATATGACAGACAGCAATACCTCCGGCCGCAAGACACTGGGCGTCAAGGCCTCCACCTCGGGCGCGCCCCGCAAGGCCACCCGCCCGGTGCGCGTGTCGGACCTGAACCGCAAGCGCGTGCAGGACGTGGTCTCCGGCATCAAGCAGGCCAAGGAACGCGCGGCCGACAAGGACAAGCGCAAGCCCGCGCCGGCCGACACGGCACCGCGCCAGGATCGCCAGGCCCGCCCGGCGCGTCCCCGCCCGGCCGACGGCGAGCGGGCCCCGCGCCGGTTTCAAGGCGAGCGCGACGAGCGCCCGCGTCGATTTGAAGGCGAGCGGACCGAGCGTCCGCGTCGCTTCGAGGGTGAACGTACCGAGCGCCCGCGCCGCTTTGAAGGCGAACGCACCGAGCAGCCCCGCCGCTTCGAAGGCGAGCGCACCGAGCGCCCCCGCCGCTTCGAAGGCGAGCGCACCGAGCGCCCCCGCCGCTTCGAAGGCGAGCGCACCGAGCGCCCGCGCCGCTTTGAAGGCGAACGCACCGAGCAGCCCCGCCGCTTCGAAGGCGAGCGCACCGAGCGCCCCCGCCGCTTCGAAGGCGAGCGCACCGAGCGTCCACGCCGCTTCGAGGGTGAACGCACGGAGCGCCCCCGCCGCCTTGAGGGCGAGCGCGCCGATCAACCCCGCCGCTTCGAAGGCGAGCGCACCGAGCGCCCGCGCCGCTTCGAAGGCGAACGCACCGAGCGCCCCCGACGCTTCGAAGGCGAGCGCACCGAGCGCCCCCGCCGCTTCGAAGGCGAGCGTGACGAGCGCCCGCGTCGCTTTGGCGATGACGCGCGGGCCGAGCGGCCGCGACGGGATGATGCCGCGCCGCGCCGTGGCACTGCGCCGGCGCGTCGTTTCAGCGATACCGCCGACCGCGCCCGTCCGGCGCGCCCCGAGCGCGGCGAGCGGACCGACCGGGCCGAACGCCCCGCCCCGCAGCCGGCTGCCGAGCCGCGCGAGGACGGGCTGGTGCGGCTGTCCAAGCGCATGTCCGAGCTGGGCCTGTGCTCGCGCCGCGAGGCCGACGAGTGGATCCCGCGCGGCTGGGTGCTGGTGGACGGCGAGCCGATCACCGAACTGGGCACCCGCGTGCGCCCCGACGCCGAGATCGAGATCCGGCAGGAAGCCCGCTCCGAGCAGGGCGAGCGCGTGACCGTGCTGCTGAACAAGCCGGTCGGCTACGTGTCCGGCCAGGCCGAGGACGGCTACGAGCCCGCCGCGGTGCTGTTCGCGCCCGAGAACCAGTGGGAAGAGGACCCCACGCGCAAGCGCTTTGCGCCCTGGCAGCGCAAGAACCTGGCCCCGGCCGGCCGGCTCGACATCGATTCCACGGGCCTGCTGGTGCTGACGCAGGACGGCCGCGTGGCGCGCGCGCTGATCGGCGACGACTCCACCGTGGAGAAGGAATACCTGGTGCGCGTGGTCTGGGAGTCGCCGCAGGGGCCGGTGGAACGCAATATCAGCGCGGTCTTCCCGGAAGACCTGCTGGAGCGGCTGCGCTTCGGCCTGTCGCTCGACGGCGTGGCGCTGAAGCCGGCCAAGGTGAGCTGGCAGAACGAGGAGCAGCTACGCTTCGTGCTGCGCGAAGGCCGCAAGCGCCAGATCCGCCGCATGTGCGAACAGGTGGGGCTGAAGGTGGTGGGCCTGAAGCGCGTCCGCATGGGCCGCATCGCCCTGGGCGACCTGCCGCCGGGCAAGTGGCGCTTCCTGGGGCAGTTCGAGAAGTTCTGAGTTGGGGGCTTGCGGGGGACGAGTCGGCAAGCAGAAGCGCGACGCCCTCTCCCCCGGCCCCTCTCCCGCGCGCGGGAGAGGGGAGAACACCGTCGGGAGATCAAGCCTGAACTGGCCAATGGTTTGCTCCCCTCTCCCGCCTGCGGGAGAGGGGCCGGGGGAGAGGGCCAGCGCCGCAAGCCGCGACGATCCAGCCATCCTCC
The DNA here is from genome assembly GCF_032190535.1 of Cupriavidus sp. SZY C1. NCBI lineage: Bacteria > Pseudomonadati > Pseudomonadota > Betaproteobacteria > Burkholderiales > Burkholderiaceae > Cupriavidus > Cupriavidus sp. SZY C1. The sequence goes on along the minus strand of NZ_JAUANU010000004.1, from coordinate 116,198 downwards.
CCAACCTCAATCGTCGTAATTCGCCGGCAGTTCTGGAAACAGGATCTCCGTGAACCCGAACCGCGTGAAATCTTTGATCCGCATCGGGTACAGCACGCCGATCAGGTGGTCGCATTCATGCTGGACCACACGGGCGTGGAAGCCTTCGGCCACGCGCTCGATCGGGTTGCCGAGCATGTCGAAGCCCGAGTACCTGAGCCGCAGGTGGCGTGGCACCACGCCGCGCAGCCCCGGCACCGACAGGCAGCCTTCCCAGCCCTCCTCCATCTCGTCGGACAGCGGCTCCAGCACCGGATTGATCAGCACGGTCTTGGGCACGGTGGGCGCGTCCGGGTAGCGCGGATTCCGGTCGAAGCCGAAGATCACCACCTGCAAGTCGACGCCGATCTGCGGCGCGGCCAGGCCGGCGCCGTTGGCGTGTTCCATCGTGTCGAACATGTCGTCGATCAGCAGCCGCAGCTCTGGCGTGTTGAACTGCGTCACGGGCCGCGCCTGCTGCAGCAGCCGGGGATCGCCCATCTTCAGGATTTCGCGGATCATTGTGGCTCTCCTTCGCCGGCGTCGGCCAGCAGCTTCAGCATCCCGTCCTCGTCCAGCACGGGCACGCCCAGGGCCTGGGCCTTCTCCAGCTTGCTGCCCGCCTCGGCGCCGGCCACCACGTAGTCGGTCTTCTTTGACACGGAGCCCGCCACCTTGGCACCGGCGGCCTCCAGCTTTTCCTTGGCGTCCTCGCGCGACAGCGTCGGCAGCGTGCCGGTCAGCACGATGGTCTTGCCGGCCAGCGGCAGCGGCGCGCGGGCCGTGGGCTCCGATTCCGGCCAGTGTACGCCCGCCGCGCGAAGCTGTTCGATCACCTCGACGTTGTGCGATTCGGCCAGAAAGCCCGCGATCGACTGGGCCACGACCGGCCCCACGTCGTTGACTTCCAGCAGCGCGGCCTCGTCGGCCGCCAGCAGGTTGTCGAGCTTGCCGAAGTGCTTGGCCAGGTCCTTGGCCGTGGCCTCGCCGACATGGCGGATGCCCAGCGCGAAGATGAACCGGTTCAGCGTGGTGGACCGCGACTTGTCGATGGCAGCCACGAGGTTCGTCGCCGACTTGTCGGCCATGCGGTCCAGCGCGGCCAGCTTGGCCACGCCGAGCTTGTAGAGGTCGGCCGGCGTGCGGACGATGCCCATGTCCACCAGCTGCTCGACGATCTTGTCGCCCAACCCGTCGATGTCCATCGCGCGCCGCTGCGCGAAGTGGATCAGCGCCTGCTTGCGCTGCGCCGCGCAGATCAGCCCGCCCGTGCAGCGCGCCACGGCCTCGCCTTCCAGCTTCTCGACGTGCGACCCGCACACCGGGCACGCGGTAGGCATCACGAACGCGCGGGCGTCGGCCGGGCGGCGTTCCAGCACCACGGCCACCACCTCGGGGATGACGTCGCCGGCGCGCCGCACGATCACCGTATCGCCCACGTGCACGTCCTTGCGGCGGATCTCGTCCTCGTTGTGCAGCGTGGCGTTGGTCACCGTCACGCCGCCCACGAACACGGGCGCCAGCCGCGCCACCGGGGTAATCGCGCCGGTGCGGCCGACCTGCACCTCGATGTCTTCGACCGTCGTGGTCATCTCCTGGGCCGGGAACTTGTGCGCCAGCGCAAAGCGCGGCGCGCGCGAGACAAAACCCAGTTGCTCCTGCTCGGGAATCGCGTTGACCTTGTACACCACGCCGTCGATGTCGTACGGCAACTGGTCGCGCCGGGCGCCGATGTCACGATGGAACGACAGCAGCCCCTGGGCGCCCTTCACCACCCGGCGCTCATCGCAGACGGGCAGGCCTAGTGCGGCAAACCCGTCCAGCATCACCGCATGCGTCGGCGGGCGCTCGGCGCCCTCCAGCTCGCCCAGCCCGTAGGCAAAGAACGACAGCGGCCGCCTGGCCGTGATGCGCGGGTCCAGCTGGCGCAGGCTGCCGGCGGCGGCGTTGCGCGGGTTGACGAAGGTCTTCTCGCCGGCCTCGGCCTGGCGCGCGTTGAGCTTGTCGAAATCGGCGCGGTACATGAACACCTCGCCGCGCACTTCCAGCACGGCCGGCGCCTTGCCGCGCAGCTTCAGCGGGATGTCCTTGATCGTCCGCACGTTCGCGGTCACGTCCTCGCCGGTCTCGCCGTCGCCGCGCGTGGCGGCCTGCACGAGCCGGCCGTCCTCGTAACGCAGCGACATCGCCAGGCCGTCGAACTTCAGTTCGCAGCTATATTCCACGCCGTTGTCGTCCGCCTCGGCGGCGCTGAACAGGTCGTCGGCCGGCGCGGCCACGGGGGCCCGGCCCAGCCCCTGCGCGCAGCGGCGGTCGAAGCTGACCACGTCCTCGTCCTCGAACCCGTTGTTCAGCGACAGCATCGGCACGCGGTGGCGCACCGTGTCGAACGCGGCCAGCGGTGCCCCGCCCACGCGCTGGGTGGGCGAGTCGTCGGTCAGCAGGTCGGGATGCTCGGTTTCCAGCGCCTGGAGCTCGCTGAACAGCGCGTCGTAGTCGGCGTCGGGGATGGTCGGCGCATCGAGCACGTAGTACTGGTAGCTATGGCGATCGAGTTCGGCGCGCAGCCATTGCACGCGCTCGGCGGGAGAGGCGTCGGCCGGCAATGCGCCGGCGGGCGCGGGGGCCGGAGCCCGCGCGCCTTCGTTCTTGGCGGTCATAGGGGGCTTGTCGTCAGACGCTGAACAGCCGCTGGGCCACCGGCGATCCGGCCGGCATGCCGCGCGCTTCCAGCTTTTCGTAGAGTTTTTCGAGCTGGGTGAAGATGGCCACGAACGACGCCTCGCTGAGCGGGCGCATGTTGTCGTCCACCAGTTGCGCGCCCATCCGCTGGGCCAGGCTGTAGCCGTACTCGCAGACCGTCTTGAACGGCTTGATGGCCTGCGCGGCCTGCGGCACGTCCAGCAGCAGCGTGATCTGGCGGCCCGCGTTCAGCGTCAGGTCGTCGCGCAGGAAGTTCGTGTCGCCGAACTGCAGCGTGAACAGCGGCTTCTGCACGCCGTCGGCGCCAGGTTCATAGCGGATGAAGCGCGTGCCGTCGCGGGACAGCACCAGGCCGTCCTGCGTGGCCACGGTCTGCACGTAGGCGGCCGACCACGGCGCGCCATCGGAAATCACGTTCACGCCAAGCTGCACGTCCGCGCTGGCGGCAAACCCGTCCAGTTCGCGCGCGTTGGCCACGGTTTCTGTCATGTCGGGCAGTTCGGCCGACGCGTCCAGCGCCTCCGCCAGCGCCTCCACGGCGTTGACGAATTCCGAGAACTCCAGCGCGTTGAGCGGGCCGCTGCGGTTGGCAAGCTGCACCGCTACCTGCAGGTCTTCGTACTGGTGGCCGGCGGTCACCGGCTCCCAGGCGTTCGATTCCACGCGCAGGCCCTCGATGTGGACCTGCTTGGTGCCGGCGCGGCGCAGCCGTCCGGTCAGCGGCAGGATGCGGTCGCCCGACGCCTTGCGCTCCAGGTGCATCGGCACGATGCAGTCGATTAGCGGGTCGATCGTCGCCGGCGCGGGCTGGCCGTCCAGCGGGGCGGGCTCGACGGCCGGGCGAGGCTTGGCCTCGGCGGCTTTCAAGGGTTCGGTGGGCTCGGCGGGTTGGGCCGCCTGGGCCCGATGGGCCGGCGCCAGTGCTTCGGCCTCCGCCTGGGCGTCGGCCGGCGCCGCGTGGGCGCCAGCGTGGGCAGCCGGGGCTGCGGCGACGGCCACTTCGTCGGTCACGATCTCGTCGGCATCGGCCGTGCTTGCCGCGGCGTGCGCGGCGGCCGAGGCCGTCGCCACGGCTGCGGCGTCGGCGTCCGTGTCATGGCGCAGGCCCTTGCCGGCCTCGCCCAGCGTCGGCTCGCGGCGCGAGACGTGCTCGGGCGGTGGGGCCTCGCGCAGCTTGGCTTCCGTTTCCGGCTGGATGGTCTTGCCCACCACCGGCTCGCGCATCGGCGGCAGGTCGTCCTCGGGCATCAGCGGCCGCACGCGGCGCGCCTTGTGGATCTGCCAGCGGTTATAGGCCACCAGCAACAGGAGCAATACAACACCCGCGATGATCAGTGCGTTCTGCAGTTCCATCTTAAGCGGCCTCCGCCATCGATACGGCTGCATCCATGTCCACCGCCACGATCCGCGAGACCCCCTGCTCCTGCATCGTCACGCCAATCAACTGGTGGGCCATCTCCATCGCAATCTTGTTGTGGGAAATAAAAACGAACTGTGTCTTGTCCGACATACGCGCCACCATGTTGGCGTAGCGCTCGGTGTTGGCGTCGTCCAGCGGGGCGTCCACCTCGTCCAGCAGGCAGAACGGCGCCGGGTTGAGCTGGAACATCGCAAACACCAGCGCGATGGCCGTCAGCGCCTTCTCGCCACCCGAGAGCAGGTGGATCGTCGAGTTCTTCTTGCCGGGCGGCTGGGCCATCACCTGCACGCCGGCGTCGAGGATTTCCTCGCCGGTCATGATCAGCCGCGCCTGTCCGCCGCCGAACAGCGACGGGAACAGCTCGCCGAAGTGGTGGTTGACCTGGTCGAACGTGCCTTGCAGCAGCGCGCGGGTTTCCTGGTCGATCTTGGCGATGGCGTCTTCCAGCGTGTTGATCGCGTCGGTCAGGTCGGCCGACTGGGCATCGAGGAACGTCTTGCGCTCGCGCGCGGCGGCCAGTTCGTCCAGCGCCGCCATGTTGACGGGGCCCAGCGCGTTGATCGCGTTGTTCAGGCGCGTCACCTCGCCCTGCAGGTACGACGGCTTCAGGTCGCCGGTCAGCTTCTGGGCCAGCGCGGCCTCGTCCACCTCGGCCGTGGCCAGTTGCTCGGTGAACTGCTCCTGGTTCAGGCGCGCGGCCTGCTCCTTGAGCTGGTATTCGGTGATGCGGTCGCGCAGCGGCTGCAGGCTGCGCTCGGCGGCCAGCCGCTGTTCGTCGAACTGGCGCAGCTGGGCCGACAGCGCGTCCAGCTCGATGCGCGCGGCGGCCAGCTTCTGTTCCTTCTCGGCGCGCACTTCCAGCGCTTCCTGCAGGCCGGTGTTGGCGGTCTGCTCGTTGATCGTTTCCAGCTCGGCGCGGGCGTTTTCCAGCGATTCGGCCACGCGCTCGCTCTGGTCGGCGGCCATCTGGATGTTGCGGCGCAGCTCGTCGATGCGGCCGGACAGGTTGCGCTCGGCGAACACGGCCTCCTGGGCTGCGCGTTCGAGGTCGCGCAATTGCTGGCGCGCGTTCGTGAGCCGGGTATCCAGCGCGTCGAAGGCCATCTGCTGGTCCTCGTGCGACGCCTGCAGCTCGGCCAGCTGGGTATCGTGCTGTTCGAAGCTCGCCTCGGATTCGGCGCGGATCGCGCGCTGTTCGTCGATCTGGGCATCGATCTCGGCCAGTTCCTCGCGGATCTGGTTGCTGCGGGCCGAAAAGCGCTCCATGGCCTGCGACAGCTTGAGCACGTCCATCTGCAGCGCGTGCACGCGGCGCGTGGCCTGCTCGGCGCGGGCGCGGGCCTCGATCAGCGTGGTGCTGGCGTGCGTGTAGGCCGTCTCGGCGCGCACGGCCTGCGACTTGGCCTCGTCGGCCAGCAGCAGTTGCGCGCGCGACTGCTTCTGCAGGTTCTCGATTTCCTGCTCGCGGGCCAGCATGCCGGCCTGCTCGGAATCGGCGGCGTAGATCTGGATGCCGTTGCGGCCCACCAGATGGCCGTCGGCCACCACGAACTGAGCGCCTTCGGGCAGCGTGTGGCGAGCGGCCAGCGCCTGCGGCAGGTCGGTGGCCGTGTAGACATCGGCCAGCCATTCCTGCATCACGGCGCGGATGCCCGGCTCGGTGATCTGCACCAGCGACATCAGCGGCCGCAGCCCGGCCGGGGCCTCGACGGGCCGCGCGGCGGCCGGCGGCGTGTAGAACGCCAGCTTGGCGGGCGGGGCATCGGACAGGAAGCCCTTGATCCCGTCCAGGTCGGACACTTCCAGCGCCGCGAGCTTCTCGCGCAGCACCGATTCCAGCGCGTTTTCCCAACCCGGCTCGATATGGACCTTCTTCCACAGGCGCGGCAACTCGGCCAGCCCGTGGCGCTCCAGCCACGGCTGGACCTTGCCGTCGGCCTGCACGCTTTCCTGCAACTGGCGCAGGGCCGCCAGGCGGGCGTCGAGCGAGGCGATGGCCGCGGCCTCGCTGGTCACGCGCTCCTGCGCGGCGCGGCGCTCGGCATCCAGGCGCGGCAGCGCTTCCTCGGCCTCGGTCAGCGCGGCCTGCGCTTCCTCCTGCATGGCTTCCTGCTCGGCCAGGTCCATCCGGAGCTCTTCCAGACGCACCTCGTCGGGCCGGTCCAGCCCCTGTTCCTCGCCCTTCAGGCGTTCCTTGCGCTGCTCAAGCTGCTGCAGCATCTGGTTGGCGTTGCGCTGGTGCGCCGCTTCGAGCTTCAGCGCCTGCTCGGCCTGCATGATGCCGCTGCGCTGGTCGTTGAGCTTCTGCTGGGCGTCGCGCCATTGCGCTTCCAGCGTGGGCAGTTCCTCGCTCTTCTGGGCCACGGTGTCCTGGGCTTCGAGCGTGCGGGCCTCGGCCAGCGCCAGGTCTTCCTCGGCCTGCGCGATGTCGTCATTGGCCTGGTCGGCCTTGCCCTGCCACTGCTCGCGCTGGGCGGTCAGGGCGGCGATCTGCGCCTGCAGCCGGTTGCGCGATTCCACCACGTAGCGGATCTCGGCTTCGAGCTTGCTGACTTCGGCATTGGCTTCGTAGAGCGCGCCCTGGGCGGCGTGCATGCCGTCCGACGCCGCGTAGTGGGCCGCGCGCATCGTCTCCAGCTCGGCCTCGACATGGCGCAACTGGGCGGTCTGGGCTTCCAGGTCGATCTGCGCCTGCTCGATGGCCCGGGCGTGCCGCTCCTGCTCGGCCTGCGCCTCGCGCTTGCGGAGCAGCCACAGCAGGTGCTGCTTTTCCTCGCCTTCGGACTGCAACTGGCGGAACCGCTGCGCCACCTCGGCCTGGCCTTCCAGCTTTTCCAGGTTGTTGCCCAGTTCGCGCAGGATGTCTTCCACGCGGGTCAGGTTCTCGCGGGTGTCCGACAGCCGGTTCTCGGTCTCGCGGCGGCGTTCCTTGTACTTCGACACGCCGGCCGCTTCTTCCAGGAAGATCCGCATGTCGTCGGGCTTGGCCTCGATGATCCGCGAGATCATGCCCTGCCCGATGATCGCGTAGGCGCGCGGGCCCAGGCCGGTGCCCAGGAAGATGTCCTGGATGTCCTTGCGGCGCACCGGCTGGTTGTTGATGTAGTAGGACGAGGTGCCATCGCGCGTCAGCACGCGCTTGACCGCCACTTCGGCGTACTGGCTCCACTGCCCGGCGGCGCGGCCCTCGGCGTTGTCGAAGACCAGTTCCACGCTGGCCCGGCCGGCCTGCTTGCGCGCCGTGGACCCGTTGAAGATCACGTCCTGCATGGATTCGCCGCGCAGCTCCGACGCACGTGACTCACCCAGCACCCAGCGCACCGCGTCGATGATGTTGGACTTGCCGCAGCCGTTGGGACCTACGATGCCGACCAGTTGGCCCGGCACTTGAAAATTGGTGGGATCGACGAAGGACTTGAAGCCCGCCAGCTTGATCGAGGACAGTCGCACGGTTGTCGTGTGGTTTGGGCGATACGAATTGGGAAATGCCGGGCCCATGCCGGAGAACACGGCATGGCGTGACGCCTGCGCCGCAAACTGCCCCCGGGGCCCGATAGATTGGCGCTAATCATACCATCGCCAATCCATGGGTCGGCCGCTTTATCGCCCGTGGCGGCCGGCGCGCGGCCACGTTCCGCCCGCGCCGAAAAGCCATAACTTTCCGAGGGTTGCGCGCGATTCTGCAAGCGGTTTCCACTGCGGCTCGTTGTTTCATGAAAACGTCACACCGCCGGGCCGGACTGAAACTAATCAGGGTTAGTGCTAGTCTTTGCAATGGTTGGCGTGACGCCGGAGACCCCTCTGGCAAGCGCTGTCCCCGCCGCACCGCCGCAGGAGGATCGAGCATGACTGCAACACCGCCGGCCCAGGCGCCGGCCGACCTGCCCTGGTCGATTGCCGACATCGACTACGCCGCCATCGACGTCGCACGCGTCCGCGACAACCGCACCCTGTTCTACCTGCTCGTCGGGGCCTCGTTCGTCGAGAGCGGGTCCGACACCTACGCCGGCAACCTGGCCAGCTACTACGCCGCCGTGCCCGAGGCCGCCGAATGGCTGTCGCGCCACTGGGAGGCCGAGGAACTGCAGCACGGCCTGGCCCTGCGCCGCTACGTCGAGCACGTCTGGCCCGAGTTCGACTGGGAACTGGGCTATCGCCGGTTCTTCGAGGAATACAGCGCCACCTGCTCGATCGACAACTTCGAGCCGACCCTGGCGCTGGAAATGGCGGCCCGCTGCGTGGTGGAGACCGGCACGGCGTCCTACTACCGGGCGCTGGAGCAGGCCAGCGACGAGCCGGTGCTGCGCGACCTCTCCCGGCGCATCGCCAGCGACGAGGTGCGTCACTACAAGCATTTCTTCCGCTATTTCAACGAGTTGAGCGACCGCGAGCGGCTTGGGCGCGGCAAGGTGCTGTCGGCGCTGGCGCGCCGGCTGCTCGAAATCAAGAACGAGGATACCGAGATCGCGCTGCGCAACGTGCTGCGCGTGGAACAGGGCCGCGAGGACGTGCCCGAGCGCGAAGTCCGGGCGCTGAACTCGCGCTGCAGCGCCGTGGTGCGGCGCCATCTGCCGATCGAGATGACGGTCAAGATGCTGTTGCGGCCGCTGCACCTGCACGCGCGGCTGGAGAGCCTGGTCAGGCGGCCGATCGTCGCCATGGTGTCGCGCGTGATGCTGTACTGAGGCCTTGCCACAGGCCCGCGGCGCCGGCGCCGCACGGCCGGCACGGCGCCTGTGGCGGCGCGCGGCATTCCTTTATAATGCTGCGTTTCAACCGCCGCCCCGCCTGCCACCGTGAATCCGCGCCTCGACCTGCTCCAGACCTATCCTTTCGAGAAACTGCGCGGGCTGGTGGCCGATGTGAAACCGGCCGACAAGCCGGCCATCAGCTTCGGCATCGGCGAACCCAAGCATCCCACGCCGCAGTTCATCAAGGACGCGATGACCGCGTCGCTGTCCGGGCTGGCCGTCTATCCGGCCACCGCCGGCACCAGCGAACTGCGCGAGACCATCGCCGGCTGGCTGGAGCGCCGCTACGGGCTGCCGAAGGTCGATGCCGCCACCGAGGTGCTGCCGGTCAGCGGATCCCGCGAGGCGCTGTTCGCGTTCGCGCAGACCGTCATCGACGCCAGCCAGCCCGACCCGCTGGTGCTGTGCCCGAACCCGTTCTACCAGATCTACGAAGGCGCCGCCCTGCTGGCCGGCGCCCGGCCGGTCTTTGCCAACAGCGATCCGGCCCGCAACTTCGCGCCCGCGTTCGACCAGATCGGCGCCGACGTCTGGCCCCGCGTGCAGCTGCTCTACGTCTGCTCGCCGGGCAACCCCACGGGCGCCGTGCTGTCGCTGGACGACTGGAAGCAGTTGTTCGATCTGTCCGACCGCTACGGCTTCGTGATCGCGTCGGACGAGTGCTATTCCGAGATCTATTTCGACGAGGCCACGCCGCCGCTGGGCGCGCTGGAAGCCGCCCACAAGCTGGGCCGCGGCTTCGAGCGGCTGGTGATGTTCTCCAGCCTGTCCAAGCGGTCCAACGTGCCGGGCCTGCGCTCGGGCTTCGTGGCCGGCGACGCGGCCATCCTGCGCAAGTTCCTGCTGTACCGCACCTACCACGGCGCGGCGCTGAACCCGGCCGTGCAGGCCGCCAGCGTGGCCGCGTGGCGCGACGAGTCGCACGTGCGCGACAACCGCGCCGCCTACGTGCGCAAGTTTGCCGAGGTCACGCCGCTGCTGGCCGAAGTGCTGGACGTGGCCCTGCCCGACGCGGCGTTCTACCTCTGGGCCGATGTCTCGCGCACGGGCCTGACCGATACCAAATTCGCGGTGCGCCTGCTGGCCGAACAGAACGTGGCCGTGCTGCCCGGCAGCTACCTGGCGCGCGATGCCCACGGCGTGAACCCCGGCCGCAACCGCGTGCGCATGGCCCTGGTGGCCACGCCCGACGAATGCCTGGAGGGCGCGCGCCGGATCGTCGAATTCTGCAAGTCGCTGGGCTGACGCGGCGCGCACGCTTTTTCCTGCTTCACCGATCGAATGCCCTGGCGCCGGGGCGCAAAGCTTCCGGCGCCTTCCCCTGAACACAATCACTACCGAGAACACCATCATGACGCAAGCTCTGCAAGCCCTGATCGACCAGGCCTGGGAAGACCGCACCAGCCTGAGCCCGAAGTCCGCGCCGAACGATATCCGCGAAGCCGTGGCCAACGTGATTTCGCAGCTCGACAACGGCTCGCTGCGCGTGGCCGAGAAGCAAGGCAAGGAATGGATCGTCAACCAGTGGGTCAAGAAGGCCGTGCTGCTGTCGTTCCGCCTGGAAGACAACGCGCCGATGAGCGCCGGCGGCTTTGCCCAGTTCTACGACAAGGTGCCCACCAAGTTCGCCAACTGGAGCCAGGAAGACTTTGCCCGCGCCGGCTTCCGCGTGGTGCCGCCGGCCGTGGCCCGCCGTGGCTCGTACATTGCCAAGAACGCCGTGCTGATGCCGTCGTACACGAACATCGGCGCCTACGTGGACGAAGGCACGATGGTCGACACCTGGGCCACCGTGGGCTCGTGCGCGCAGATCGGCAAGAACGTTCACCTGTCGGGCGGCGTGGGCATCGGCGGCGTGCTGGAGCCGCTGCAGGCCAACCCGGTCATCATCGAGGACAACTGCTTCATCGGCGCCCGTTCGGAAGTGGTGGAAGGCGTGATCGTGGAAGAGAACTCGGTCATCTCGATGGGCGTGTACCTGGGCCAGTCGACCAAGATCTACGACCGCGAGACCGGCGAGATCCACTACGGCCGCGTGCCGGCCGGGTCGGTCGTGGTGGCCGGCAACCTGCCGTCGAAGGACGGCAAGTACAGCCTGTACTGCGCCGTGATCGTCAAGAAGGTGGACGCGCAGACCCGCGCCAAGACCAGCCTGAACGACCTGCTGCGCGACTGATCCGTCGCGCCTGCCGCCGGGCCCGCCCCGGCGGCCGGACACCCCGCCGATGCCATCCCTCCGCAAGCGACTCATGGCCCTCGACCCCGCTACCGTCAGTACCGTGCTCTCCCTGCTGCCCACCATCCTCGAACAGGCCAACAAGACCATCGAGAAGCTCAAGAAAGGCAAGCGCAAGGACGATGCCGCGCCCGCCGACAGCGCCGAGCCGCGCGACCCGGCCGCACGCATCGCGGAACTGGAGGCCGCGGCCGTGCAGCAGGCCGAGGCGGTCAAGATGCTGGCCGAGCAGCACGCCATCACGATCGAGGCGCTGCGCAAGGAGGCCGGCCGGCTGGACCGCCGGCTGCGCCTGATGACCGCCGTGGCCATGGCCGGCGTGGCATTCGGCCTGGGCGGGCTGGTCATCGCGATCAACCTGCTGTTCCGCTGACCGCGCCAGCCCATCCCGCGGCTTTCCCGCTACCCCACTCCGCACCCGGCACCATGACCGTCCTGCTCTACGGCATTCCCAACTGCGACACCGTCAAGAAAGCCCGCACGTGGCTGGACACGAACGGCGTCGCCTACACGTTCCACGATTTCAAGAAACAGGGCGTCGACGCCGCCATGCTCAACGCCTGGCTCAAGCACGTGCCGCTGGCCGTGCTGCTGAACAAGAAAGGCACCACCTACCGCGCGCTGTCCGATGCGGACAAGGCCCGCGCGGAGAGCGAAGCTGGCGCCGTGGCCCTGATGCAGGCCAGCCCGTCGCTGATCAAGCGCCCGGTCCTCGACCGCGATGGCCAGGTCAGCGTCGGTTTTTCCGCCGACACCTACGCCTCGCTGTTCTGACGTTTTCCGCTCCACCTGCCCCATGAATCCGACCCTTGCCCTGACCGAAGACCTGATGCGCCGCCGCTCGGTCACCCCTGCCGACGAAGGCTGCCAGGCCGTGCTCGAAGCACGCCTGCGCGCGCTTGGCTTTACCTGCGAGAACATCGTCAGCGGCCCTGACACCTTCCGCGTGACCAACCTCTGGGCGGTGCGGCGTGGCACGCAGGGCACGGCGGGCAAGCTGCTGGCCTTTGCCGGCCATACCGACGTGGTGCCCACCGGCCCGCTGGAGCAGTGGTCGTCGGACCCGTTCGAGCCCACCCACCGCGACGGCAAGCTCTACGGGCGCGGCGCGGCCGACATGAAGACGTCGATCGCCGGCTTCGTGGTGGCCTGCGAGGAATTCGTCGCCGCCCATCCGGACCACGCCGGCTCCATCGCGTTCCTGATCACGAGCGACGAGGAAGGCCCGGCGCACGACGGCACGGTCAAGGTCGTGGAGGCCCTGGCCGCGCGCGGCGAGCGGCTGGACTACTGCGTGGTCGGCGAGCCGACCTCGGTCGACACGCTGGGCGACATGGTCAAGAACGGCCGCCGCGGGTCGCTGTCGGGCAAGCTGACGGTCAAGGGCGTGCAGGGCCATATCGCCTACCCCCATCTGGCGCGCAACCCGATCCACCTGGCCGCGCCGGCGCTGACCGCGCTGGTGGCCCAGACGTGGGACACCGGCAACGAGTACTTCCCGCCGACAACGTGGCAGATGTCGAACATCCACGCCGGCACCGGCGCCACGAACGTGATTCCGGGCCATGTGACGATCGACTTCAACTTCCGCTTCTCGACGGCCAGCACGCCGGACGGCCTGAAGCAGCGCGTCCACGCCATCCTGGACCAGCACGGGCTCGACTACACGCTGGACTGGACGCTCGGCGGCGAGCCGTTCCTGACGCCGCGCGGCGAGTTGTCGGACGCGCTGTCGGCCGCCATCGCCGCCGAGACGGGCGTGACCACCGAGCTGTCGACCACCGGCGGCACGTCCGACGGCCGCTTCATCGCCCGGATCTGCCCGCAGGTCATCGAATTCGGCCCGCCGAACGCCAGCATCCACAAGATCGACGAACACGTGGAAGTGCGCTTCATCGAGCCGCTCAAGAATGTCTACCGTGGCGTGCTCGAACGCCTGATCGCCTGATTTCCGGGGTCCGCACATGGCCAATACCTCCCCTCTCCAGACCGTCCGCGACCTGCTGCGCCTGGCCGTCTCCCGCTTCACGGCCGCCCGGCTGTCGTTCGGGCACGGCAGCGCCAACGCCTACGACGAAGCCGCCTACCTGGTGCTGCACACGCTGAACCTGCCGCTGGACACGCTGGACCCGTTCCTGGACGCCCGCCTGCTGCCCGAGGAAGTGGACGCGGTGCTCAAGGTCATCGACCGCCGCGTGACCGAGCGCGTGCCCGCCGCGTACATCACGCACGAGGCGTTCATGCACGGCCTGCGCTTCTACGTGGATTCGCGCGTGATCGTGCCGCGCAGCTTCATCGGCGAACTGCTGCAGGACGGCCTGGAGCCGTGGCTGGGCGATACGGCGCAGATCGGCCCGGTGCTGGAGCTCTGCACCGGCTCGGGCTGCCTGCCGATCATCGCCGCCCACGTCTGGCCCGCCGCCCGCATCGACGCGGTGGACATCTCGCCCGACGCGCTGGCCGTGGCCCGCCGCAACGTGGCCGACTACAAGATGGAAGACCGCATCGCGCTGTACGAGGGCGACCTCTACGCGCCGCTGCCGTCGGGGGCCACCTACGACGTGATCCTGACCAACCCGCCCTACGTCAACGAACAGTCGATGCGCGAACTGCCGGCCGAGTACCTGGCCGAGCCGCGCCTGGCGCTGGCCGGCGGCGACGACGGCATGGACATCGTGCGCCGGATCGTCGCGGGCGCCCGCAAGCGCCTGAACCCGGGCGGCGTGCTGGTCGTCGAAATCGGCAACGAACGCGCCAACGTGGAAGCCGCGTTCCCGGACCTGGACATCGTCTGGCTGTCGGTCAGCGCCGGCGACGACCAGGTGTTCCTGGTGACTTATGATGCACTGCCGGACTGACCAGTAAAAAACGCGCCGGATCTCCGGCGCGTTTTGTCTTGCCTACCCACCGGGGATCAGCTTCCTCCCGGCCCCACCGAGTAGATCGTCCCGTTGGACGATACCTGGTAGTAGTCGGCGCCGACGCCGACCCAGTGGTGGCCCTTGCGCGGGGCCGGCAGGTTGTAGTCCTTGTACTTGTCGATCACGTACTGGCGGTCACGGAATTCGGCGGGCAGCTTGTCCCCCTTGCTCCACTTCTTGGGCGCGTACGGCGACTGGGCGCCCATCGGCTGTGAGCCCATGGACGGGCTGGACGACATTGCGCCCGACGGGCGGCTGCCTGGCTGGGACATGCCCTGGCCCTGCCCCTGCATGCCCTGGCCTTGGGACATGCCTTGTCCCTGCGACATGCCCTGCCCCTGCGACATACCTTGCCCCTGCATACCTTGCCCCTGCGACGTGCCGCTCGGCTGGCGGCCGCCCGTGGCGGGTGGCATCGGCGTGGCGGTAGGCGGCATGGCGCCAGCCTGGCCGGGGGCGGGCATCGGCCGGGGACCGGCGGGTTGCGTCTGACCGGGCACCTGTTGCTGTTGCTGGGCCTGTGCGAACGGCACGGCGAGCATGCCGGCGGCGACCAGGACGGCGGGTATTAACGTCTTCGTTTTCATCGTGATCTCCTCACAGATGGAACACGTCAGACTGCCCGCGAACCGGACAGTCCCAACCAAGCTTAGTAGCAAATGCGGGGCCCGCATAAGCACGGCAGCCGCCGCACGCGCGTTTCATCGAAAATTCCTCAACGTTTTCAACGACATAGCGACCGCCGCCCGGTAGCGGCCGGCATGGACAATCCTGCCGCCGAATGGCCCGGCCGGTAGTTTTGGGCGGCACGGCCTGCGTAAATTGAAGTGACGGCCATGCTGCGGCGCGCCACAACTTTTCCTTGAAGGGGGGCCCGAAGTCTCCTAGAAATTGGTCTGACCGCTTGACCATTTGTCCGCTGCTCTGCCGGGAATCCCCATGCCGCTTCAGCAGATCGAACCGCGTCGCCTTTACCGCCAGATTGCCGACCAGTTGCGCCGGCTGATCGAGTCGGGCGAGTTTCCCGTCGGTTCGCGGCTGCCGCCCGAGCGCGATCTGGCGGTGCAGCTTGGCGTGTCGCGCCCGTCGGTGCGCGAGGCGCTGATCGCGCTGGAAGTGGAAGGACTGGTCGAGGTGCGGATGGGATCTGGCATCTATGCCTGCGCCGCCGACGCGGGCCGGCCGGCCGGCGTGGTGGCCGCCCCGCCGCTGGACGTGATTCGCGCCCGGCAGATCATCGAAGGCGAACTGGCGGCCGGCGCCGCGCGCCACTGCACCCCGCCGCTGCTGGACGCGCTGGCCGAATCGGTCACGCTGATGGAGGAAGAAGCCGGCGGCGGCAACATTCCCGTGCGCGGCGACCGGATGTTCCACCTGCGCATTGCCGAGGTGGCCGAGAACGCCGTGCTGCTGCGGCTGGTGGCCGAGCTGTTCGACGAGCGCCACAACCCGCTGTTCGCGCAGTTCGGCAACCACTTCGAGAACGCGGAGAGCTGGGCCGCCGCCATTGCCGAGCACCGCGCCGTGATCGACGCCATCGCGCTGGGCGCCCCCGACCAGGCCCGCAGCGCGATGTGCGAGCACCTGGAGCGGTCGCACAGCCGCTTCTACGCGGCGTGGCCGGGCCACGCCAAGGACGCGAGACTGTCGACGGAGGAGTCGTGATGTCCCTGACCTGCCATATCCACGCCAGCGAGGACCTGCGCTTCTCCGACGTCGAACCGGCCGCGCCGGGCCCGCACGAGGTGCTGGTGCGGCTGGGCGCCGCCGGCATCTGCGGGTCGGACCTGCACTACTACTTCCACGGCAAGGTCGGCGCGTTCGTGATCCGCGAGCCGCTGACGCCGGGACACGAGGCGTCCGGCATCGTCGAGGCCGTGGGCAGCGCCGTCACGCGCCTGGCGCCGGGCATGAAGGTGGCGATCAACCCGTCGCACGCGTGCGGCCAGTGCGACTACTGCCGCGCCGGCCGCGACAACCTCTGCCGCCAGATGCGATTCCTGGGCAGCGCCAGCGTGTATCCGCACGTGCAGGGCATGTTCCGGCAGCACTTTCTGATGCACGAGGCGCAACTGACGCCGGTGACCGCCGATATCTCGCTGGGCGAACTCGCGTTTGCCGAGCCGCTGTCGGTGGCGCTGCACGGCGTGCACCGCGCGGGCGACCTGCTGGGCAAGGCCGTGCTGGTCACGGGCGGCGGCACCATCGGCAGCCTGGCCGTGATGGCGGCCCGGCTGGCCGGCGCGGCGAAGATCGTCGTCTGCGACATCGCGCGGCGGCCGCTGGACGTGGCGCTGTCCGTGGGTGCCGACGACGCGATCCTGACCACCGAGGCGCCAGCCAGCGCGTGGCAGGACATTGCCCATGTCAGCCTGGAAGCGGCCGGCAGCCCGGCGGCGCTGGACACCTGCCTGGCCGCCACGCGGCGCGGCGGGCGCATCGTCCAGGTCGGCACGCTGCCGGCCGAGGGGCTGCACTTCCCCGCCAACAACATCATGGCGCGCGAACTCGACTACGTGGGCGCGTTCCGCTTCGGCCGCGAGTTCGACTGGGCCGTGCAATACCTGACCAGCCGGCGGCTCGACGTGCGCCCGCTGCTGTCCGCGCAGCTACCGCTGGCGCAGGCGGCAGAGGCGTTCCGGCTGGCCGCGGACAAGTCGCGCAGTACCAAGGTTCAGTTGACCGGGTGACGTTTCGCCCCCTCGCCGCCGACCGGCCATCCGATAAAGGCCGGCGGCATCTTCACGGATAGGAGACATTCATGATGCATCGCCGCCGTCTGTTGTCGTCCATGCTCGGTGCCGGCCTGCTGCTGGCCGCCGCCCTGACCACCCCCGCCCAGGCCCAGCAGGCCGCGCCGACCAAGCTCAAGTGGGCCCACGTCTACGAGACGTCCGAGCCATTCCACAAGTGGTCCGTGTGGGCAGCCGAAGAGATCAGGAAGCGCAGCAACGGCAAGTACCAGATCGACGTCTTCCCGGCGTCGCAGCTTGGCAAGGAGAACGACATCAACCAGGGCCTGGCGATGGGCACCGTGGACATGATCATCTCGGGCTCCAGCTTCGCGGCCAAGTCGTTCCCGCGCATCGGGGTGACCTACTACCCGTACATCTTCCGCAATCCCGACCACCTGCTGGCCTACACCCGGAGCGACATCTACAAGGAACTGACGGCCGGCTACGAGCAGAAGACGGGCAACCACATCGTGGCCACCACGTACTACGGCACGCGGCAGTCCACGTCGAACAAGCCGTTCTCGCACTGCGCCGAGATGAAGGGCCTGAAGATGCGCGTGCCCGACGTGCCGGCCTACCTGGCCATGCCGCGCGCGTGCGGCGTGAACACGTCGCCCATCGCGTTCGCCGAGGTCTACCTGGCGCTGCAGAACGGCACCGTCGAGGCGCAGGAAAACCCGCTGACGACGATCGAGGCGAAGAAGTTCTACGAGGTGCAGAAGTACATCGTGCTGACGGGCCATATCGTCGACCACCTGAACACGATCATCTCCGGCGCGCTCTGGAAGAAGCTGTCCGAGCCCGAGCGCAAGATGTTTGCCGAGGTGGCGCAGGAAGCCGCCGCCAAGGCCACGGCCGACGTGGTGGCGCGCGAGAAGGAGCTGGTGGCCGTGTTCAAGCAGAAAGGCATCACGGTGACCGAGGTCAGCATCCCGGAATACCGCGACGCGGTGCTCAAGAACGTCAGCGTGGAATCCCAGGGCTACCGCAAGGCCGACTGGGAGAAGATCCAGGCGGTGAAGTAGCGCGCTATCCGGCTCCCGCCCTGGCGGGAGAGGGTTGGGGGTGAGGGCCGGTGGTTCCACGTCGGACCCGTCGCAACTTGCACCTCGACGCCCTCTCCCCCGGCCCCTCTCCCGCGCGCGGGAGAGGGGAGAAAGACAAGGCGCCCCCGCTCCCGCAGCCGGGAAACGGAGCCCCAGCACCGCACCCCCACCAACGGAACGGAGACATCCAATGGAAATGCGTTCCCAGGCCCTGCCGCCGGACCGGGATGCCCCGAGTCCGCCCGCGGGCGCCCCGCACATGACCTCGGTCGAGGAAATCGTCCAGAGCTTCGAGGAGGCCGACGCGCAGCCGGTGGACCTGTCCGGCTACGCCACCGAGGACTGGTTCACGGTGGGCCTGTTCTGGGTCATGACGATCCTGGTCTTCCTGCAGTTCTTCACGCGCTACGTGATGAACGACTCGCTGGCGTGGACGGAGGAGCTGGCCACCTACTGCCTGATCGGCGTGGTCTTCATCGGCGCGTCGATGTGCGTGCGCAAGAGCCGCCACATCCAGGTGGACCTGATCTACCGCTACCTGCCCCACGGCCCGGCGCGCGTGCTGTCGACGCTGGTGGACGTGCTGCGCACCGCGTTCCTGGGCTACGCGTGCTGGCTGGTCTGGAAGTTCATCGGCATCGTCGGCGACGAGCCCATGACCACCATCGAATGGAACAAGGGCCACGTGTACTGGATTGCGCTGGCGGGTTTCGTGCTGATGTTCGGGCGGTCGCTGCAGGTGACCGTGCAGAACTGGCGGCGCGGCTATTCGATCCTGGAGCGCCCGGCGGCGTTCGAGGCGCCGGACAACTGAGGAGCGCCGCATGTGGATCCTGATTGCATCGTTCCTGCTGCTGATGCTGGTGGGCATGCCCGTGGCCGTGTCGATGGCGCTGGCGTCGCTGTTCTACATCTGGGCCAGCGGCACCGTGCCCGACGTGATCCTGGCGCAGCGGATGATCGCCGGCGTCGAGAGCTTTCCGCTGCTGGCCGTGCCGTTCTTCATCCTGGCCGGCAACCTGATGAACGTGGCCGGCATCACCGGCCGCATCTACAACTTCGCCGTGGCGCTGGTGGGCTGGATGCGCGGCGGGCTGGGCCACGTCAACATCATCGGCTCGGTGATCTTCTCGGGCATGAGCGGCACGGCCATTGCCGACGCGGCCGGGCTGGGCACCATCGAGATCAAGGCGATGAAGGACCACGGCTACGAGACCGAGTTCGCCGTGGGCGTGACCGCCGCGTCGGCCACGCTGGGGCCCATCATCCCGCCGTCGCTGCCGTTCGTGATCTACGGGATGATGGCCAACGTGTCGATCGGCTCGCTGTTCCTGGCCGGCATCGTGCCGGGGCTGGTGCTGACGCTGTTCATGATGGCCACCGTGGCGTGGATCGCGCACCGGCGCGGCTGGGGCGGCGACACCGCGTTCTCGTGGAAGCTGCTGGGCGCGGCCACGGTGGAGATCGTGGTGGTGCTGGCGTTCCCGATGGCGATCTGGCTGGCCGTGTCGGCCGGCATGTCGACCAACATGGCCGCGATGATCGCGCTGGTGGTGCTGCTGGCGCTGGACTGGTACTTCGACTTCTCGGCCGTGATGGCGCTGATGGCGCCCGTGATCCTGATCGGCGGCATGACGCTGGGCTGGTTCACGCCCACCGAGGCCGCCGTGGCCGCCGTGATCTGGGCGCTGTTCCTGGGCCTGGTGCGCTACCGGTCGATGACGCTGCGGGCGCTGGCCAAGGCCACGCTCGACACGATCGAGACCACCGCATCGGTGCTGTTCATCGTCACGGCGGCGTCGATCTTCGCCTGGCTGCTGACCACCAGCCAGGCAGCCCAGGCGCTGGCCGACGCCATCCTGTCCTTCACCCAGAACAAGTGGGTGTTCCTGCTGCTGGCCAACGTGCTGATCCTGATCGTCGGCTGCTTCATCGACACCACGGCCGCCATCACGATCCTGGTGCCGATCCTGCTGCCCATCGTGCTCAAGCTTGGCATCGACCCCATCCACTTCGGCCTGATCATGACGCTGAACCTGATGATCGGCCTGCTGCACCCGCCGCTGGGCATGGTGCTGTTCGTGCTGGCGCGCGTGGCCAGGCTGTCGGTGGAGCGCACCACGGTGGCCATCCTGCCGTGGCTGGCGCCGCTGTTCCTGACACTGATCGCCATCACCTACGTGCCGCAGATCGTGATGTGGCTGCCCAACCTCGTCGGCGGCAAGTGACGGCACGCGCCGCCCCCGCCTTTGTTCGTTTGTCCGATAACGACCCGCACCCAAGGAGCCATCCATGTCGCAACGACTCGCCGGCAAGATCGCGCTGGTCACCGCCGCCGGCCAGGGCATCGGCCGCGCCACGGCCGAGGCGTTCCTGCGCGAAGGCGCGCAGGTGCACGCCACCGACATCAACCCCGAGACGCTGGCGGCGCTGGCCGCGCTGCCGGGCTGCCAGGCCCGCCGGCTGGACGTGACCGATGGCGCCGCCGTCGAGGCCGCCGCGCGCGAGATCGGCCGCATCGACGTGCTGTTCAACGGCGCCGGCTTTGTCCATCACGGCTCGATCCTGGACTGCGACGACGCCGCCTTCGACTTCTCGATGAACCTGAACGTGCGAGCGATGTACCGGATGATGCGGGCGTTCCTGCCGGCGATGCTCGACGCGGGCGGCGGGTCGATCATCAACATGGCGTCGGTGGCCAGCAGCATCAAGGGCGCGCCGAACCGGTTCGTCTACGGTGCCTCCAAGGCGGCCGTGATCGGCATGACCAAGGCCGTGGCGGCCGATTTCATCACGCGCGGCATCCGCTGCAACGCCATCTGCCCCGGCACCGTGGAATCGCCGTCGCTGCGCCAGCGCATCAGCCAGCAGGCCGCCGCCGGCGGCAAGACGCTGGCCCAGGTAGAGGCCGACTTCATCGCGCGCCAGCCGATGGGCCGCATCGGCACCGCCGCCGAGGTCGCCGCGCTGGCCGTCTACCTGGCGTCCGACGAATCGGCGTTCACCACCGGCACCGCGCAGGTCATCGACGGCGGCTGGTCCAACTGACCCCGACGGAGCGCCGCATGTCCGCACCGGCAGTCATCCGCATCCATCCCGCCGACGACATCGTCATCGCCTGCCGCCAACTGCTGCCCGGCACGGTGCTGCGCGACGAAGGCGTGACCGTGACGAGCCTCGTCCCCCCAGGCCACAAGGTGGCTGTGCGCGCCATTGCCGAGGGCGCGCCCGTGCGGCGTTACAACCAGGTGATCGGCTTTGCGCGGCAGGCCATCGCGCCGGGCCAGCACGTGCACACCCACAACCTGGCGATGGGCGATGTCTCGCGCGACCCGGCGTCCGGCAGCGACGTGCGCGACACCCCGCTGGCCACCGAGGCGCTGACCTTCGACGGCATCGTGCGGGCCGACGGCCGCGTGGCCACGCGCAACTACATCGGCATCCTGACGTCGGTGAACTGCTCGGCCACCGTGGCGCGGGCCATCGCCGACCATTTCCGGCGCGACATCCACCCCGAGGCGCTGGCGCCCTACCCCAACGTCGATGGCGTGGTGGCGCTGACCCACGGCGCCGGCTGCGCCACAGACAGCGAGGGCGAGAACCTGCGCGTGCTGCGCCGCACGCTGGCCGGCTATGCGCGCCATCCGAACTTTGCGGCGGTGCTGGTGGTGGGCCTGGGCTGCGAGACGAACCAGATCGACGGGCTGCTGGCCGAGCCCGGCCTGGCGGCGCTGGCCGACGGCGCGCGGCTGCACAGCTTCAACATCCAGGACACGGGCGGCACCGCCCGCACCGTGGCGCGTGGCGTGGACGTGGTGCGCGGGCTGCTGGCCGATGCCAACCGCGTGGCGCGCCAGCCGGTGCCGGCCAGCCACATCGTCGTGGGGCTGCAGTGCGGCGGGTCGGATGGCTACTCGGGCATCACGGCCAACCCGGCGCTGGGCGCCGCCGTCGACCTGCTGGTGGCGCAGGGCGGCACCGCCATCCTGTCCGAGACGCCCGAGATCTACGGCGCCGAGCACCTGCTGACGCGGCGCGCCGTGTCGCCGGCCGTGGCCGAGCGCCTGCTGGCCCGCATCCGTTGGTGGGAAGCCTATACGGCCCGCCACGCGGGCAACATGGACAACAACCCGTCGGCCGGCAACAAGGCCGGCGGGCTGACCACGATCCTGGAAAAGTCGCTCGGCGCCGTGGCCAAGAGCGGCACCACCAACCTCGTGGAGGTCTACGAATTCGCGCAGCCCGTGCAGGCGCGCGGACTGGTCTTCATGGACACGCCCGGCTACGACCCGGTCTCGGCCACGGGCCAGGTGGCCGGCGGCGCCAACCTGATCTGCTTCACGACCGGGCGCGGGTCGGCCTACGGCTGCGCGCCGGCGCCGTCGCTGAAGCTGTCGACCAATACCGCGCTGTGGCAGCGGCAGGCCGAGGACATCGACATCAACTGCGGCGACATCCTGGACGGCGACGCGACGATTGCCGACAAGGGCGCCGCCATCTTCCGGCTGATGCTGGACACCGCGTCGGGCCGCCAGACGCGCAGCGAGCAGCACGGCTACGGGCAGAACGAGTTCGTGCCGTGGGCGCTGGGCGCCGTGATGTGACAACCCGCTGGACTTCCGGAGACCCTGCATGAAGATCACCAACGCGCGCGTCATCGTCTGCTGCCCGGGGCGCAACTTCGTCACGCTCAAGATCGAGACCGACGAAGGGCTGACCGGCATCGGCGACGCCACGCTCAACGGCCGCGAGCTGGCCGTCGTCAGCTACCTGGAGGACCACGTCATCCCGTGCCTGATCGGCCGCGACCCGCACCAGACCGAGGACATCTGGCAGTACCTGTACCGCGGCGCCTACTGGCGGCGCGGCCCGGTGACGATGAGCGCCATCGCCGCCGTGGACACCGCGCTCTGGGACATCAAGGCCAAGGCCGCCAACCTGCCGCTGTACCAGTTGCTGGGCGGCAAGAGCCGCACCGGCGTGATGGTCTACGGCCATGCCAACGGCAGCGACATCGGCCACACGGTGGAAGAAGTGCTGCGCTACAAGGAGATGGGCTACAAGGCCATCCGCGCGCAGTCGGGCGTGCCGGGGCTAAACAAGGTCTACGGCGTGTCCGGCGACCGGCTGTTCTACGAGCCGGCCGACGCGAGCCTGCCGTCCGAGCACGACTGGAGCACCGAGCGCTACCTCGATCACACGCCGAAGCTGTTCGACAAGGTGCGCGACGCCGTGGGCCCGGACATCCACCTGCTGCACGACGTCCACCACCGGCTGACGCCGATCGAGGCGGGCCGGCTCGGCAAGTCGCTGGAGCCGTTCCGGCTGTTCTGGATCGAGGACGCCACGCCGGCCGAGGACCAGCGCGCGTTCCGGCTGATCCGCCAGCACACGGTCACGCCGCTGGCCGTGGGCGAGGTCTTCAACAGCATCTGGGACTGCCGCACGCTGATCGAGGAACAGTTGATCGACTATATTCGTGCGACGGTGGTGCACGCCGGCGGCATCACCCATTTGCGCCGGATTGCCGACTTTGCGGCGATGTACCAGGTCCGCACCGGCTGCCACGGGGCCACGGACCTGTCGCCGGCCTGCATGGGCGCGGCGCTGCACTTCGACATCTGGGTGCCCAACTTCGGCATCCAGGAGTACATGCGCCACACCGAGGAGACCGACGCCGTGTTCCCGCACGCGTACACGTTTGCGGACGGCATGATGTACCCCGGCGATGCGCCGGGCCATGGCGTCGACATCGACGAGGCGCTGGCGGCCCGCTACCCGTACCAGCGCGCGTACCTGCCCGTGAACCGGCTGGCCCACGACGGCACGCTGTGGCACTGGTAGCGCCGGGCCCCGGCGCAGGCGGGCAGGCCGACAAACAACGGAGACCGTGATGAGCGATATCGAACAGTTGCCGCGCCTGCACCCGGGCCGGCTCGCGGCCCTGCCGGCCGCCGTGCGCCGCCCCGGCTATCCGCGTGACCGGCTGCGCGCCGGCATCGTCCACCTGGGCATCGGCGCGTTCCATCGCGGCCACCAGGCCGAGATCACCGAGGCAGCCATCGAGGCGGCCGGCGAGGACGGTCTGCGCTGGGGCATCGTGGGCGTGTCGCTGCGCCGGCCCGACACGCGCGACGCGCTCAAGCCGCAGGACGGCCTGTATACGCTGGCGCTGCGCAGCGCCACGGCGCAGACGCTGCAGGTGGTGGGCGCCGTGCTGGACGTGCTGGTGGCCGAGGAAGACCCCGAGGTCGTGCTGGACCGTATCGCGCATCGCGACACCCACATCGTCAGCCTGACCGTCACCGAGAAAGGCTACTGCCACGACCCGGCCACCGGCGAGCTGAACCGCCAGGACCGTGGCATCGTCGAGGACCTGTCCGGCGGTACCCATCCGGTCACTGCCATCGGCTACCTGGCGCGCGGGCTGGCGCGGCGGATGGAACGCGGGCTGGGGCCCGTGACGCTGCTGTCGTGCGACAACCTGGCCGCCAATGGCGACACGCTGCGCCGCGTGCTGCTGGCCTTCTGCGCGCAGCTGGACCCGGCGCTGCACGACTGGGTGGCCGCGCGCTGCACGTTTCCGAACACGATGGTGGATCGCATCGTGCCGCGCACCACCCCCGACGACGTCGCGCAGGTCTCCGGCGCGATGGGCCTGTACGACGCCTGGCCCGTGGTCGGCGAGCCGTTCTTCCAGTGGGTGATCGAGGACCGCTTTGCGGCCGGCCGTCCGCAGTGGGAAGCCGGCGGCGCGCAGTTCGTGGCCGAGGCGCGGCCGTTCGAGGTGCTCAAACACCGGCTGGTCAACGGCAGCCAGTCGATGATGGCCTACATGGGCGTGCTGGCCGGCTGGCCCACCACCGACCGCGTGATCGCCCAGCCGGCCGTGCACACGTTCATCGCCGACACCATGGCGCGCGAGACCCAGCCCACGCTGCCGCCGCTGCCCGGGCTCGACGTGGACGCCTACCGCGCCAGCCTGCTGCCACGCTTTACCAACCCGGCGCTGGGTCATCGCACGCGCCAGATCGCCATGGATGGCTCGCAGAAGATTCCGCAGCGGCTGCTGGCGCCGATCCGCGACCGCCTGGCCGCCGGCCAGCCGTTTCCGCGCCTGGCGCTGGGCGTGGCCGCGTGGCTGCACTTCCTGCGCGGCTACGACGAAGCCGGCAACGCCTTCCCGATCGAAGACCCGCTGGCCCCGGCGCTGGCCGACGCGATGGCCCGCGCCGCGCGCGAGACCGAAAAACTGTTCGATCCCCGCACACGCGAACAGGCGCGCGTGCGGATCATCGCCGGCTTTGCGCCGGTGTTTGGCGACCTTGCGCAGTCGCCGGTCTTTGTCGACACCGTGGCCGCGCAGCTGGAAACGCTGTGCGCGTACGGCGTGACGGGCGCGCTGGGGCGCATCAACGGCGCGGACTAGTTCCAGCGGCGGCGCGGGCCAGCCATGCGCTGGCGTCATGCGACCATGCGCAGATATCGTTTCTCGCGCCCGGCACGGCACCCCTACCATCGGCCAGAGCCTGAAACAAGAACAGGCTTCCCAGCGTTCTGCCAAACAGGGAGAGAGAGACATGCAAGCCAGCGCCCCCGCCTATGCGGAGACGGTGCCCCCCATCGGGGCCAGTCAACGCCGCCGCGCCATCATCGCCACGGTGATCGGCAACGGCCTCGAATGGTTCGACTTCACGGTGTACAGCTTCTTTGCCGTGATCATCGCCAAACTTTTCTTCCCCACCGGGAACGACCTGTCATCGCTGCTGCTGGCCGTGGCCACGTTCGGCGTGGGCTTCTTCATGCGCCCCGTGGGCGGCATCATCCTGGGCGTCTACGCCGACCGCGTGGGCCGCAAGGCCGCGCTGTCGCTGACCATCCTGCTGATGGCGGCCGGCACCACGCTGATCGGCATCGCGCCCACGTATGACCAGATCGGCCTGTTCGCGCCGCTGCTGATCGTGGTGGCCCGGCTGATGCAGGGCTTCTCCGCCGGCGGCGAGATGGGCGGCGCCACCGCCTTCCTGACCGAGTACGCCCCGGAGACGCAGCGCGCCTACTATTCGAGCTGGATCCAGGCCAGCATCGGCGTGGCCGTGCTGCTGGGTGCCGCCGTGGGCACGTTCGTCACCTCGACGCTGAGCCCCGAGGCGCTCAATAGCTGGGGCTGGCGCCTGCCGTTCCTGATCGGCATGATCATCGGCCCGGTGGGGTTCTACATCCGCAACAACCTCGACGAGACGCCGACGTTCCAGGCCACCACCGACAAGACCGATTCGCCGCTGACCGAGGTGCTGCGCGACTACCCGCGCCAGACCGCCGCCAGCTTCTCGATGGTGATCCTGTGGACGGTCTGCACCTACGTGCTGCTGTTCTACATGCCGACCTACGCCGTGAAGGTGCTCAAGGTGCCGCAGTCCACCGGCTTCGTGGCCGGCATGGCCGGCGGCCTGGCGATCATGGTGTTCGCGCCCATCGTGGGCATGATGGCCGACCGCATCGGCCGGCGCGGGCTGCTGTCGGGCGCCGCCGCGCTGATCTTCGTGCTGGCGTGGCCCATGTTCGCCTACATCAACCACGCGCCGGGCCTGGCGTCGCTGCTGGTGTTCCAGATCGTGTTCGGCGTGCTGATTGCCGCCTACACGGGCCCCATCCTGGCCGCGTTTGCCGAGCTGTTCCCGGCCAAGGTGCTGTCCACCGGCCTGTCCGTGGCCTACAACCTGGCCGTGACGATCTTCGGCGGCTTTGCCTCGTTCTTCATCACGTGGCTGATCGCCAGCACCGGCAGCACCATGGCACCGGCCATCTACGTGATGATCGCGGCCGCCATCAGCTTCTGCGGCACGCGCCTGGTGCGCGAGCCGGCCTACCTGCAATCGAAGTAACCGCGAAGTCCAGATGACCCAGATCCTGCTCCAGGGCGGCAACGTCCTAGACCCCGTGCGCGGCGCGCTGCTGCCGCGCCATGACGTGCTGATCGACGGCGACCGCATCGTCGACGTCAGCGCCACGCCGATCCACGCGCCGCAGGCCCGCACCATCGACGCGACCGGCAAGACCGTGATGCCGGGCCTGATCGACCTGCACGTGCACGTGCTGGCGTCGCTGGCCAACCTTGGCCTGAACGCGGTGCAGCCGAACGTGCTGGTGGCCTTCCGCGCCATGCCGATCATGCGCGGCATGCTGGAGCGCGGCTTCACCACCGTGCGTGACGCCGGCGGCGCCGACTGGGGCCTGTCCCAGGCCGTGGCCACGGGGCTGATTCCCGGGCCGCGCATCTTCCCGTCGGGCAAGGCGCTGTCCCAGACCGGCGGCCACGGCGACTTCCGGCCCCGTTCGGACACGCTGGAGCCGTGCTCGTGCGCGTTCCGCGCCGGCGCCATCGCCCGCGTGGTGGACGGCGTGGACGCCGTGCGGCTGGCCGTGCGCGAGGAGATCCAGAAAGGCGCCACGCAGATCAAGATCATGGCGTCTGGCGGCGTGGCGTCGCCGACCGACCCGATCGGCCACACCCAGTACAGCGAGGACGAGATCCGCGCCATCGTGGCCGAGGCCGAGGCCGCGCAGACCTACGTGATGGCCCACGCCTACACGGGCCGCGCCATCGCCCGCGCCGTGCGCTGCGGCGTGCGGACCATCGAGCACGGCAACCTCGTCGATGCAGAAGCCGCGCGCGTGATGCGCGAGCACGGCGCCTACGTGGTGCCCACGCTGATCACCTACGACGCGCTGGCCCGCGACGGCGCCCGCCTGGGCCTGCCGGCCGACTCGGTAGCCAAGATCGAGACCGTGCGCCAGGCCGGCCGCGACTCGCTGGCCATCTACGCCGAGGCCGGCGTGCCGATGGGCTTCGGCTCCGACCTGCTGGGCGAGATGCACCAGTACCAGTCCGAGGAATTCCTGATCCGCGCCGAACTGCTGGGCAACGCCGAAGCGCTGCGCTCCGCCACCTCGATCGCCGCCGAGATCCTGCAGCGCGAAGGCGAACTGGGCGTGATCCAGGCCGGCGCCATGGCCGACGTGCTGCTCGTCGACGGCAACCCGCTGACCGACATCGGCGTACTGGCCGGCCCCGACGCCCGCATCACGATGGTGATGCAGGCGGGGAAGGTTTACGGGGAGCGGTAAGCGAATTTCGCAGCCCGCCGGTTTGCTCCCCTCTCCCGCCTGCGGGAGAGGGGTCGGGGGTGAGGGCCAGCGGTTCTAACCGGGACAAGCCGCATCGGAACCGCCTTGCCCTCACCCCCAGCCCCTCTCCCACTTCGCGGGAGAGGGGAGCCAAAAACGTCGCCCCTCTGGCACACCCCTTGCGTCTATCATGGCACTACCGCTGCCACTGCCTGACGCCCCCATGCGCATCACCCCCCTGCCCCCGTTGCCCTGTCTTGTCGCGTTCGAATCGGCGATGCGGCACGGCAGTTTCACCAAGGCCGCGGCCGAGCTGCATCTGACGCAGAGCGCCATCAGCCGGCAGGTCGCGCAGCTCGAACGATTCCTTGGCAAGAAGCTGTTTATCCGCGAGCCGCGCGCGTTGCGGCTGACCGTGAGCGGCCAGCAATACGCCGAGCAGGTGCAGCGGCTGCTGGTGCGCTGTGCCGAAGCCACCGAGGACGTGATGAAGCGCAAGGGCCAGGTCGAGCTGACCGTGGCCTGTTCGTCGGGCGTGGCCGTGCTGTGGCTGACGCCGCGCCTGGCCGCGTTCCGCGCGCGGCATCCGGACTTCCACGTGCGGCTGCTGGTCAACGACAGCCTGGCGTCGCTGTCGGGTACCGATTTCGACGTCGGCATCTACTACCTGCGCGAGGGCGCGCCCAGCGGCATCGCCGCGCAGCGGCTCTATGACGAGGAAGTGTTCCCGGTCTGCGCGCCGTCGTACCTCAATGGCCGCACGCTGTCGGTGGCCGACCTGCCGCGCGAGTCGCTGCTGGTGCTGGAAGACGCCCAGCGCATCTGGATGTCGTGGCCGGCCTGGTTCGCGCGCAACGGCCTGCGCGAGACCCGTTTCGAGCGCGAGCTGGTGGCCAATACCTATCCGGTGCTGGTGCAGATGGCCATCGAGGGCCAGGGCATCGTGCTGGGATGGCGCTACATGATCGACCGGTGCCTGGCGGCCGGCCTGCTGGTGCGCGCGTGCGACGCCAGTGCGTCGCTGGGCGGCGGCTACTACGTGGCGTGGCCACGCGACCGCGCCGAGCCGGCGGCCGCGCGGGCGTTCCGGCAGTGGCTGATCGAGGAAAGCGGCACGTAGGACGGCGCGAGCGCCAGCGCCTCAGAACAGTTCGCCGGCGCCAGCGGCCGGCCAGGCCGAGCGGAACGCGTGGGGATGCATGACGATGCCGGCCGCCTCGATCTGCGCGGCGGACAGCACCAGGTGCCGCGCCAGCCAGTCGTGCAGGCTGCGCAGGAAGCGGATACGGTCCTCGCGGCTGGCGGCGGCAATCAGCCATTCCAGCTTCACGTGGGCCGTGTAGACATCGAGCAGGTTCAGCGCCTTGAGCTTGGGCGGCGTGGCCGGGCTGCGCTCGATTGCCAGCACGCGCTGCACCTGCGCCGGCGCCAGCGGCTGGCCGGCCACGATCTGCTGGTACAGGTCTTCCAGCGCCGGAAACCGCACCGTCGGCTGCACGCGCGGCACGCCAGCCACCTTCTCCATGCGCAGCACGACGTAGCGCGTGGCGGCGTTGCGGCGCTCCAGCGCCAGTTCGGCGGGCGTCGGCTTGCGGCGCGGCTGGCTGGCGAACGCGGCGTCGATGGCGGCATCGACCCGCTTGACCGCGTCGCGCTCGGTGTAGTCGGGCACCGTGTCCAGCTCGCCCGGCACGGCCAGCACGGCCCGGGCGCATGCGTCGCCGAACGGATACTCGTGGCCGTCAGGCCCGCGCAGGATCCACGCCTGCCCTTCCGGAAAGCCGTGATGGCGCCCGCCGCGGGCACTGCGCGCATGGCAGCGCGTAGCCGTCGGATCGACAAAATCCTTGCGAACAGGCATCCAGCGCCCGGGCGGCGGTACGGTCATGAGCGATACCAGTGGGAAAACGGACGCCATTGTCCCACTGATCGGCTGGCAGCCTGCAAGTCGCCGCTGTCGGGACTCCCCTCTCCCGCGCGCGGGAGAGGGGTTGGGGGTGAGGGTGTCGAGGCTCTGCTTGCCGACGTGTGGCAGTTTGCACCGCCCGCCCTCTCCCCCGGCCCCTCTCCCGCCGGGCGGGAGAGGGGAGCAAACCGCCACAGAACGCTGGGCGGGCTACTTCAGCATGAACGACATCGCCGAGCAGCAGTTCAGCATGCGGACGGCGGCCTGGACGGTGGGCGCGGTGAAGGTGAGCGTGACGCCGTCGACGCGCTCGAACGTTGGCCACTGGCAGAACAGGTCGGCGTGGGCCGTGGTCTGCGTCTGGAGGCGGCAGGTGACTGGGCCGGACAACTCGAAGCAGCGCGCCTCGGGCCGCGAGATGGCCTGCCGCGTGACCGCTTCGGCCGCGTGGGCGATGGCGTCGCGGGCGGCCTGGGGCGACAGCGACGTGCCGCTGCCCTGCCCGCCGGCCGTCTTGGTCTGCACGTAGCGCACCCACGGCATCAGCGGGCGGGTTTCGGCGACGAAGACGTCGTCGCCGCTGGCCATCAGCACGGGCACGTCGAACTCGCCGGCCAGCGCGGCGTAGATGCCGGCCTCGCCCAGTTCCAGCCCGTTGAACCAGACCCGCGCAAACGCGCCGCTGTTGATCGTATGCGCCAGCACGCCGCGGCTCTGGGCCCGGCCGTGGTAGCCGATCATGAACAGGCCGTCGCAGTCCTGCTCCACGCCGGCCACCATGCTCAGGTAGCGCGGCTTGCCCAGCACCAGCTGGGCGCGCGGGTCGATCTGGTCCGGCAGCAGGTTGCGGAAGCCGCCGTGCGAGTCGTTGACCAGCACCTCGGTGGCGCCGCCGGCAAAGGCGCCCTGCACGGCCGCGTTGGCCTCGCCGGTCATCCACGCGCGGGCGCGTTCGTATTCGCCGTTGCCGGCGCGCGTCTGCTCGGCGTGGAACACACCGGCCACGCCTTCGATATCGACGGAAATCAGGATCTTCATGCGGTAAAGCCTTGCAGCAGGTCTGGCAGCAGCTCGCGCAGCGCGCGGCGGGTATGGCCGTCACGGCCGTGGACGGTCTCGGCGTGCCACAGCGCGTGCACGATGGCCTGTTCGACGCTGTCGGCGGCCGCCCGGAACAACGGGTCGAGCGCCGATTCGTGGACCATCGGCACGGCCGGCATTGGCGCGCTGGCCAGGTGCGGAACGGTGTAGGCCGTGGAGAATGCCAGCGCGATGTCGCCCGAGCCGTGCCCGTAGACCGACCCGGTACGCGCCAGCCCGGTGCCCGCGCGCATCGACAGCCGGCGCAACTGGCGCGCGTCCAGCGGCGCGTCGGTGGCGACGATCAGGATGATCGAGCCCTTCTCGGGCTCGGGCGGCTGTTTCAGCCGGGCGTCGAGCGCGGCGCCAAGCGCACGGCCGGCCAGGATCAGCGAATCGGGCGAGCCGAAGTTCGACAGCACCAGCGCGCCGACCGTATACCCGCCAGCCACGCGCGACGCCGTGCCGATGCCGCCCTTGGCGCCGAACGACGACATGCCGCGCCCGGCCCCCACCGCGCCCTGCGGCACGTCCGGGCCGGCCGCCGCCAGCGCCGCGTCGTAGTGGGCGCCCTGCACCGCCATCGCCTGGATGTCGTTCAGGTAGCCGTCGTTGCACTCGAACACCAGCGGATTGACGGTCGGCCAGCCGCGGCCGATCTCGGGGTTGTCGGCAATCGCGGCGCGGATCTGGGCCTGCGCCAGCGCGCCAACCGCGAACGTGTTGCCCAGCGCGATGGGCGTCTCGATCACGCCGAGTTCGTCCACCTGCACCAGCCCGATGCTCTTGCCGAAGCCGTTGAACACGGTGGCGGCGGCCGGCACCTTGTCCACGTAGACGTTGCCCGGATGCGGCCGGATCACGGTCACGCCGGTCTGGCAGGCGCCGTCGGCCAGCGTGCAGTGGCCGACGGTCACGCCGGCCACGTCGGTGATGGCGTTGCGCGGGCCCGCCGGCAGCTTGCCGACGATGGGAGCGTTGGCCATGCGATCAGCGGCGGTCGATCTTCGGGTCCAGCGCGTCGCGCAGGCCGTCGCCGAGCAGGTTGAACGCCAGCACGGTCAGGAAGATCGCCAGGCTCGGGAAGATTGCCACGTGCGGCGCGGTGACCATGTCGGCGCGCGCCTGGCTCAGCATCGCGCCCCACTCGGGCGTGGGCGGCTGGGCGCCCAGGCCGATGAACGACAGGCCGGCGGCGGTGATGATCGACGTGCCGATCCGCATCGAGAAATAGACCACGATCGACGATACCGTGCCCGGCAGGATGTGCCGCATCAGGATGGTCCAGTCCGACGCGCCAATGCTGCGCGCGGCCTCCACGTAGGTCAGGCGCTTGAGCATCAGCGTGTTGCCGCGCACCAGCCGGGCAAACGCGGGCACGCTGAACACGGCCACGGCGCAGACCACGTTGAACATGCCGTTGCCCAGGATTGCCACGATGGCGATGGCCAGCAGGATGCCCGGGAACGCGAACAGCACGTCGCAGATGCGCGTGACGATGCGGTCCCACCAGCCTTCGTAGTAGCCGGCCAGCAGGCCCAGCAGCGTGCCGATGATGGCGCCGATGATCACGGAGAACACGCCGGCGGCCAGCGAGATGCGCGTGCCGGCCAGGATGCGGCTGAAGATGTCGCGGCCCAGCGAATCGACCCCCATCCAGTGGGCGGCCGACGGACCCGCGTTCAGCGCGTCGTAGTCGAAAAAGTTCTCGGGGTCGTACGGCACGATGTGCGGCGACAGGATGGCGATCACCACCAGCAGCAGCACGAACACACCGGCGGCCAGCGCCAGGTGCTGCTTGCGGAACTTGCGCCAGAACTCGGTCCAGGGCGTGCGGACGGCCTCGGGCGCGGCGGCCTGGGCGGCGGGGGCGGACGTGGAAAGCTCGGTCATGTCGGCCTCCTTACTTGTAGCGGATGGTGGGGTTGATCACGGTGTACAGCAGGTCCACCACCAGGTTGATCAGGATGAATTCGAGCGAGAACAGCAGCACCTCGGCCTGGATGACCGGGTAGTCGCGCATCTCCACGGCGTCCACCAGCAGCCGGCCCAGGCCGGGCCAGTTGAAGACCATCTCCACCAGGATCGACCCGCCCAGCAGGAAGCCGAACTGCAGGCCCATCATGGTGACCACGGGAATCATCGCGTTGCGCAGCGTGTGCTTGATGACCACCACGGTCTCGCGCACGCCCTTGGCGCGGGCGGTACGCACGAAATCCTCCTGCAGCACCTCGATGAACGACGCCCGCGTGAACCGCGCCATCACGGCGGCCACGGCGGCGCCCAGCGTCAGCGAGGGCAGGATGTAGTGCTTCCAGCTATCGGCGCCAATCGACGGCAGCCAGCCGAGCTGCACCGAGAAGATCTCCATCAGCAGCATGCCGAGCGCGAAGGCCGGGAACGAGATGCCCGAGACGGCCAGCGTCATGCCCAGGCGGTCCGGCCAGCGGTTGCGCCAGACGGCCGAGCTGATGCCGATGGCCATGCCGAAGACCACGGCCCAGACCATGGACGTCAGCGTCAGGTACAGCGTGGGCAGGAAGCGCTCGCCGATCTCGTCGGCCACCGGACGCTTGGTGCGCAGCGACGTGCCGAACTCCCCGCGCAGCGCGTTCGTGAAAAAGCGCACGAACTGCTCGTGCATCGGCTTGTCGAGCCCCAGGTCCTTGCGCACCAGCTCGACGGTCGCCTGATCGGCTTCCGGGCCCGCGGCCAGCCGCGCCGGATCGCCGGGCAGCAGGTGGACGAACAGAAACACCAACACTGCCACGATCAGCATTGTCGGTATGACGCCCAGAAATCGTTTGAGGAAGTAATTCAGCATCCTGACACCAGAAAACCAGAAATTGAGACCGAAGGCCGCCCGCCCTTTCACCCCGCCTACACGGGCAGGCGGCTTACGGCTTACCGCTTTATGAACAGCTTGTTATGCGTACTGCGTACCGCGACTGCTACCACTTCGTTTCAAGGCCACTGCCTTTGCTGCGCCCCTCCCCCGCCAGCGGGGGAAAGGTTGGGGGTGAGGGCCGGCTGCGCCAGCCGCGACAAGTCGCAAGCCGCATCGCCCGCCCGTCCCCCGGCCCCGCTTCCGCCAGGCGGCAGAGGGGAAAACCAACTGCTTACTGCTTGATGTCGATCTCGTCGAAGTTGAACGAGCCGTCGGGCATCACGTAGGCGCCGGTCAGGCGCTTGGCGCGGGCGTACAGGACCTTTTCGGTCACCAGGAAGGCCCACGGGGCGTCCTTCCAGATGCGTTCCTGGGCGTCCTTGTACAGGCGGGCCTTCTCGGCGCGGTCGGTGGTGCGCAAGGCGCCGGCGATGTCGGCGTCGACCTGGTCGTTCTTGTAGTACGCCGTGTTCAGCAGCTTCGGCGGCATCGATTCCGATGCCAGCAGCGGACGCAGCGCCCAGTCCGACTCACCGGTCGACGACGACCAGCCCACGTAGTACATGCGCACGCCGGCTTCCTCGGGCTTCTGCACCGATTCCACGCGCTCCACGCGCTGGCCGGCTTCCAGGGCCTGCACCTGGGCCTTGATGCCCACCTGCTGCAGTTGCTGCTGCACGAACTGGATGAGCTTCTGGGCCGTCGTGTGGTTGTAGGCCGACCACAGCGTGGTCTCGAAGCCGTTCGGGTAGCCGGCTTCCTTCAGCAGCTCGCGCGCCTTGGCCGGGTTGTACGGCCACGGGCCCAGCTTCTCGGCGTAGTCCACGCCCGGCGGCACCACGCCTTCGGCCGGCACGGCATGGCCGGCAAACGCCACCTTGACCAGCGCTTCCTTGTTGATCGCGTAGTTGATGGCCTGGCGCACCTTCGGGTCGTTGAACGGCTTGACCATCGTGTTCAGCGACAGGTAGCGCTGGATGATCGACGGCGCGTCCACCAGGTCCACCTTCGGGCTGGCCTTCAGCACGGCGGCCTGCTCGAACGGGATGCTGAACGCGAAGTCAGCCTCGCCGGTCTGCATCACGGCCGAGCGGGTGTTGTTGTCCACCACCGGCTTCCAGGTGATCGTGTCGATCTTCGGGTAGCCGGTCTTCCAGTAGCCGGCAAACTTCTTGCCCTTCAGGTAGTCGGTCTGCTTCCACTCGACGAATTCGAAGGGGCCCGTGCCCACCGGGTGGAAGGCGATTTCCTTGCCGTACTTCTTGAGCGCCGTGGGGCTGATCATCACGGCCGACGGGTGGGCCAGCACGTTGATGAACGGCGAGAACTGTTCCTTGAGCGTGACGCGGGCGGTGTACGGGTCCACCACCTCGGTCTTGGCCACGCGGTTGAACAGCGTGTAGCGCTTGAGCTTGTTGGCCGGATCGGTCACGCGGTCCAGGTTGGCCTTGACGGCGGTGGCATCGAACGTGGTGCCGTCGTGGAACTTGATGTTCTTCTTGAGCTTGAACGTGTAGACCAGGCCGTCCTTGCTGACGTCGTAGCTCTCGGCCAGCACGTTCACCAGCTTCATGTCCTTGTCGAAGCCGAACAGGCCCTGGTAGAACGACTTGGTGGCGGCCTGCGACAGCGTGTCGTTGGCGTCATACGGGTCCAGCGTGGTGAACGTGGAATACACGGCCATCACCGCATCCTTGGCGGCAAACGCCGGCGCGGCGGCCAGCAGGCCCATGGCGCCAACCGTGGCGGCACCGGCCATCAGCCGGAACGTGTTCTTGGACATCTCTTCTCCTCTTTCGGGATAGCGAAAACGCAAAAGCAACTACGGGACTACAGGACTTTGGGACTACGGGTTCCGGGCCGGTCAGTACGCGCCGCCCACCGCGTGGCGGGCCACGAAGTGGCCTTGCGCGCCGCTGCCGGCCACGGCCACCAGCGGCTGCACCACCGGCTCGTCGCCGACCGCGCGGATCGGGCTCGGGATTTCGTCGTTCAGCGGCTCGCGCTTCAGATGGCGGCGGGCCGGGTCGGCAATCGGCACCGCCGACATCAGCTTCTTCGTGTACGGGTGCTGCGGGTTCTCGAAGATGGCGCGGCGCGGGCCGATCTCGACGATCTGGCCCAGGTACATCACCGCCACGCGGTGGCTCACGCGCTCCACCACGGCCATGTCGTGCGAGATGAACAGGAAGGCCACGCCCAGCTCGCGCTGCAGGTCCAGCATCAGGTTGACGATCTGGGCCTGGATCGACACGTCCAGCGCGGACACCGACTCGTCGGCCACCACCACCTTCGGGTTCAGCGCCAGCGCCCGCGCAATGCAGATGCGCTGCCGCTGGCCGCCCGAGAACTCGTGCGGATAGCGCGACGCATGCGCGGCCGTCAAACCCACCTTCTCCAGCAGCCACGCCACGCGGGCCTCGGCTTCCTTGCCGCTGGCCACCTTGTGCACCAGCAGCGGCTCCATGATCGAGTAGCCCACCGGCACGCGCGGGTCCAGCGACGCAAACGGGTCCTGGAAGATGAACTGGATGTTCCGGCGCAGCGCCTGCAGCGCCGGGCCCTGCATCTTGCTGATGTTCTGGCCGGCGAACTCGATGGTGCCGCTCTGCGCGTCCACCAGCCGCAGCAGCGAGCGGCCCGTGGTGGACTTGCCGCAGCCCGATTCGCCCACCAGCGCCAGCGTCTCGCCCGGGTACAGGTCGAAGCTGACCTGCTCCACGGCGTGCACGCGGCGCGTGACCTTGCCGAACAGCCCGCCCGGCACGTCGAAGCGCGTCACCAGGTCGCGCACGCGCAGGATCGGCGCGGCGCCGGCCGGCACGGTGTCCTGCGGCAGTTCCGCCACGGCGGCCGCGCCGTCGGTCATCTGCACCAGCGGGAAGCGCGCGGGCAGGTCCGTGCCCGCCATGGCGCCCAGCTTGGGCACCGCCGACAGCAGCGCGCGCGTGTACGGGTGCGCCGGGGCGTGGAACACGTCGTCCGACGTGCCCTCTTCCACCTTCTCGCCGCGGTACATCACCAGCACGCGGTCGGCCACCTCGGCCACCACGCCCATGTCGTGCGTGATGAAGACCACGCCCATGTCCATCTCGGCCTGCAGGTTGCGGATGAGCTGCAGGATTTCGGCCTGGATCGTCACGTCCAGCGCCGTGGTGGGCTCGTCGGCGATCAGCAGCGCCGGCTTGCACGACAGCGCCATGGCGATCATCACGCGCTGGCGCATGCCGCCCGAGAGCTGGTGCGGATAGCGGTCCAGCACGCGGCGCGCCTCGGGAATGCGAACCAGTTCCAGCATGCGCAGCGCCTCGGCGCGCGCGGCCGCGTTGCTCTTGCCCTGGTGCAGGCGGATCGACTCGGCAATCTGCTCGCCTACCGGGAACACCGGGTTCAGCGACGTCATCGGCTCCTGGAAGATCATCGCCACGTCGGCGCCGCGCACGGTGCGCAGCGTGGACTCGGGCGCCCGGGCCAGGTCCAGCACCTCGCCGGCCCGCCGGCGCAGCAGCATGCTGCCCTGGGCGATCTTGCCGCCGCCGTGCTCGACCAGCCGCATCAGCGCCAGCGACGTCACAGACTTGCCCGATCCCGATTCGCCCACCACGGCCAGCGTCTCGCCCCGGTCGACGTGGAACGACAGGTTGCGCACGGCCTCCACGGTCCGCTCGGACGTGGCAAAGCGCACGGTCAGGTTGTCGACGGCCACCACCCGCTCGGGCGGCAGCACAATGCCTTGCTTGGAAACAGTATTCGCCATATCAGCCGTAGATCCAGACGTTGACCGGCTCGCCCACGCGGGCCACGCCGCGGTACATGCCTTCGGTGTTGAACGGCAGCGTCACGTTGCCGGCGCGGTCCACCGCGATCAGGCCGCCGCGCCCCTGGATGGCCGGCAGCTTTTCCATGACCACGCGCCGCGCCGATTCCTCCAGCGACAGCCCGGCGTAGCGCATCTGCGCCGAGACATCGAACGCCGCGGCGGTGCGGATGAACATCTCGCCGGTGCCCGTGGCGGACACGGCCGCCATGTCGTCGGCGTAGCAGCCGGCGCCCAGCAGCGGCGTATCGCCCACCCGGCCCACCTGCTTGTTCGTGACGCCGCCCGTGGACGTGGCCGCGGCCAGGTTGCCCTGCGCATCGCAGGCCACCGCGCCCACCGTGCCGAACTTCTTGTCGGCGTCCAGCGGATCGGCCTGGGCCGCCCTGGCCGCCAGCGCGGCGGCGTCGTGGTCCAGCAGCGCCATGCCGGCCGTGCCGCGCGCGCGCTGCCACTGGTCGTAGCGGGCCTGTGTGAAGAAGTATTCCGGTGCCACCAGTTCCAGGCCTTGCGCTTCGGCAAATGCCTCGGCACCTTCGCCCGCGAACAACACGTGTTCGCTCCGCTCCAGCACGGCGCGCGCGGCCAGCACCGGGTTGCGCAGCCGCTTGACGCAGGCCACGGCGCCGGCGGCCAGCGTGCGGCCGTCCATGACCGAGGCGTCCAGTTCGTAGGTGCCGGCGTGCGTCAGCACGGCGCCACGGCCGGCGTTGAACAGCGGGCACTCTTCGAGCAGGCGCACCGCTTCGGTGACGGCATCGAGGGCGCTGCCGCCGTCGGCCAGCACGCGCTGGCCGCCCAGCAGCACCTGTTCCAGCGCGGCGGTGTAGTCGCGTTCGCGCTGGGCGTCCATGGCCGCACGGGTAATCGTGCCGGCGCCGCCGTGGATGGCGATAACAGCTTGAGGCATAGGTCCTTCTACTTCCCTTCTTTGCTTCAGTCGGAGGATTTCGGTGCGGCGCGGTCGTCGCGCGCACCGGGCGCGCCATACAGCCACGGCAGCAGGAATTCGGTCATTTCGGCGGCGGCCTTGACGGCCCGCACCGAGCGGTACGACACGGCCCCGCACAGCGCCTCGATCAGTGCCAGCACGGTGGCCTCGGAATTGGCCGACAGCCGGTTGCCGGCGTTGGCGTAGAGCGCGATGTCGGCCAGCGGCGCCAGCGGCGACGTGGGGCCGTCGGTCAGCGCCAGCAGCCGGCCGCCGTGCATCTTCACGCGCTGCGCCAGCTTGATCGAGTCGGTGACGTAGCGCGGAAACGCGATGCAGACCACCAGATCGCGCGGCGTGAGCTTGAACAGTTGCCGCGCCGCGTGCGACGCGCCGCCCACCGTCGATACCGACGTCACCATGCGGCAGTGCATCTCCAGCCCGTGCTGCATCAGCCCGGCCAGGTAGCCGCTGGCGCCAAAGCCCATCACATAGACGCGCTCGGCCTGCAGGATCGCGTCGACGGCGCGCTCGATGGACTCGGGGTCCAGGCTGCGCCGCGTCGATTCGAGGTTGCGGGCGCCGTCTTCCAGCGAGGCCGCGAACACGTCGGCCACGGTCGACGGCCGGGCCAGTTCGTCGCGCAGGCGCTCCACCGGCGCCAGCGTGGCCTCGAAGCCGCGCACCAGCTCGGCCCGGAACTGCGGATAGCCGTCGAAGCCCAGCGCCTTGGCAAAGCGGTTGGCGGTGGCCACGGACACTTCCACGGCCGCCGCGAACTCGTCGATCCGCATCGTGGCCGCGCGAAACAGGTTGTCCAGCACATAGTTCGCCATGCGCTGGTGCGCGGGCGTCAGTGTGGGCAGCGCGCGGGCGATGCGTTCGGAAATCGTCTGGCCGTTGGACATGGCAGGAGCGTGGCGGTGGGAAATGGGCAGGCGGCGCACCATTTCGGCGCCGATTGCGGGTCACGCGGGCAATCGGCAATGAAAAGGCACTTTCGCAGTGCAGCAACCAATGTAAATAAATTTACACGCAAATGCTGTGCCCGCGCGACCGAATGTGACGGTCTAGGGGAAATCCCTCAATACATGGAGGCGGACATGCAAGCTCGCTGAAAGCCGCCGCGCGCGGCACGGGCCGGGCGGCCCGCCACGGCGCTACAATGCCGGCCTGCCGAAACCACGGTGAGTCTTGTGATACGAATCGACCAGCTTGTCCTCCAGCGCGGCACCAAGGTGCTGTTCGACCACACCAGCGTGACGCTCAACCCGGGCGAGCGCGTGGGCCTTGTCGGCGCCAACGGGAGCGGCAAGTCCACGCTGTTTTCCATGCTGCGCGGCGAACTGCATGCCGATGGCGGCGATGTGATTGTTCCTGCCCAGTGGCGCATCGCGCACGTGGCGCAGGAAACCCCGGCCGTGGACCGCACGGCCGTGGACTATGTCATCGACGGCGACACGCGGCTGCGCGCCATCGAATCTCGCATTGCCGGCGCGCAGGCCAGCGGCGACGGCTCGGCCGAGGCCGAGGCGCACGCCGCCTACGCCGATGCCGACGGCTACACGGCCGCCGCCCGCGCCGAGGCGCTGCTGCTGGGGCTGGGCTTCACGCTGCCGCAGGTGTCGCAGCCGGTGGCGTCGTTCTCGGGCGGCTGGCGCATGCGGCTGAACCTGGCCCAGGCGCTGATGTGCCCGTCCGACCTGCTGCTGCTCGACGAACCGACCAACCACCTGGACCTCGACGCCATCGTCTGGCTGGAAGACTGGCTGGCCCGCTACCCGGGCACGCTGGTGATGATCTCGCACGACCGCGAGTTCCTGGACGCGATCTGCACGGTCACGGTCCACATCGAGAATCAGCAGCTCAAGCGCTACGGCGGCAACTACACCCAGTTCGAGACCATGCGGCTGCAGCAGATGGCCCAGCAGCAGGCCGCCTACACGCGCCAGCAGAAGGAAATCGCGCATCTGGAATCGTTCATCACGCGCTTCAAGGCCAAGGCCACCAAGGCGCGGCAGGCGCAGAGCCGGGTCAAGGCGCTGGAAAAGATGGAGCGGCTGGCGCCCGTGCACGTGGCGGCCGGCTTCGCGTTCGAATTCCGCGAGCCCGATTCGGCGCCCAATCCGATGATGGTGCTGGACAACGTGGACTGCGGCTACGCCGAGGCCGACCCGCCCGTCACCATCCTGCACCGGCTCATGCTGTCGATCCAGAACGGCCAGCGCATCGGCCTGCTGGGCGCCAACGGCCAGGGCAAGTCGACGCTGGTCAAGACGCTGGCCGGCACGCAGCCGCCGCTGAACGGCACGCTGCGGCTGGGCAAGGGGCTGGTCATCGGCTACTTTGCCCAGCACCAGCTCGAAACGCTGCGCGACCACGATTCGCCGCTGCAGCACCTGGCCCGGCTGGCCCCGGACGTGCGCGAGCAGGAACTGCGCGACTTCCTGGGCAGCTTCAACTTCCGGGGCGACATGGCCACGTCGCCCATCGAACCGTTCTCGGGCGGCGAAAAGGCCCGGCTGGCGCTGTCGCTGATCGTCTGGCAGAAGCCGAACCTGCTGCTGCTGGACGAGCCGACCAACCACCTGGACCTGGACACCCGCGAGGCGCTGACCATGGCGCTGGCCCAGTTCGAAGGCACGCTGATCCTGGTCTCGCACGACCGCCACCTGCTGCGCGCCACGTCGGACCAGTTCATGCTGGTGGCCGACGGCACGATCCAGCCGTTCGACGGCGACCTGGACGACTACCGCGACTGGCTGCTGCAGCAGGCCGCCGCCAAGCGCAACGCCGCCGTGGCCAGCCACGCGGCCGACGCCGGCGCGCCCGCCGTCAACCGCCGCGACCAGCGCCGCGCCGAAGCCGACGAACGCCAGCGGCTGTCCGCGCTGCGCAAGCCGCTGACCAAGGAACTGGAAAAGGTGGAAAAGCGCATGTCGACGCTGCAGGCCGACAAGGCCGCCATTGACGCCTTCATGGCCGAATCCTCAAGCTACGAGGACGCCAACAAGGCCAGGCTGATGGAAATGCTCAAGCGCCAGGCCGACGTCACCGGCGAACTGGACCAGCTGGAGGAACGCTGGCTGGCACTGCAGGAACAGATCGAGCAGATTGCTTGATGGGTGCTTGAGGTTTTTGAGGGGCGGCGGGGGGTGTGGCTCCCCTCTCCCGCCGTGCGGGAGAGGGGTTGGGGGAGAGGGCGTTGAGGTTCAAATTGCGACTTGTCGCCGGTGGAACCGCCTGCCCTCACCGCCGGCTCCCTACCGAAAATTCTTCTCCCGCCGGATCAGGCCCACTGCCAGCGTCAGCGTCAGGATGACCAGCCAGATCAGCGACCAGGCCGGGATCGACAGGCCGAACAGCGGCGGCAGCGGCGCGGTGCAGAGGCCGTCGGAATAGAACAACTGCGGCAGCAGCTTGGCCGTGGGCAGCGCGTTGACCCAGTTCTCCAGCGGGTCGATGCCGCACGACGACTTCGGGTTCAACAGCAGCGACACGTGGTAGCCGGCCACCGCAATCCCGGCCACGCCCGACAGCATGCCCAGCCCCTGCCACAGCGTGCGCGTGTTCTGCGCGATGGCCGCCAGCAGCGAGAACACGCCGATGCCGACGAACGCGAACCGCTGCATGATGCAGAGCGGACACGGCTGGTAGCCTTCCACGAACTGCATGTACAGCGCGGCGCCCAGCAGGGCGAACGAGACGATGGCGATCAGCAGGAAATAGGGTCGGGAATTGGCTTGCATGGGAACGGATGCGTCGAATGCCAGGAACGGCGTCGACGCGAATTATTACCGATTTTGATGACCCACAGCCGGCCCGCCGCGTAATTGGGCGGCCGGGCCGCTGTGGTCGATTGACGCACCCGCTCAGTCCAGTTGCCGCACGCGGTCGATGGCCTGCTCCAGGCGGTCCACGGCAATCACTTCCAGCCCGTCGATGGCCTGCTTGGGAGCGTTGGCCTTCGGAATCACGGCCGTCGTGAAACCGAGCTTGGCCGCCTCGCGCAGCCGCTCCTGCCCGCGCGGGCTGGGCCGGATCTCGCCGGCCAGCCCCACCTCGCCGAACACCACCAGCCCGCGCGGCAGCGGCTTGTTGCGCATCGACGAATGGATCGACAGCAGCACGGCCAGATCGGCCGCCGGTTCGCTGATCTTGACCCCGCCCACCGCGTTCAGAAACACGTCCTGGTCGAAGCACGCGATGCCCGCGTGCCGGTGCAGCACCGCCAGCAGCATCGCCAGCCGGTTCTGCTCCAGCCCCACGGCCAGCCGGCGCGGGTTCGGCACGTTGGCCGTGTCCACCAGCGCCTGCACCTCCACCAGCAGCGGCCGCGTGCCCTCCTGCGTCACCAGCACGCACGAGCCGGCCACCTGCTCGGCATGCTGCGACAGGAACAACGCCGACGGATTGCTGATGCCGCGCAGCCCGCGCTCGGTCATCGCAAAAACGCCAAGCTCGTTGACCGCGCCAAAACGGTTCTTGAACGCGCGGATCAGCCGGTGCGACGAATGGGTGTCGCCCTCGAAATACAGCACCGTATCGACGATATGTTCGAGCACGCGCGGCCCGGCCAGGCTGCCTTCCTTGGTCACGTGG
Source organism: Cupriavidus sp. SZY C1 (assembly GCF_032190535.1). Lineage (NCBI taxonomy): Bacteria > Pseudomonadati > Pseudomonadota > Betaproteobacteria > Burkholderiales > Burkholderiaceae > Cupriavidus > Cupriavidus sp. SZY C1. The sequence goes on along the minus strand of NZ_JAUANU010000004.1, from coordinate 73,017 downwards.
CCGACGAGGATGATGGTCGTGCCGCTGCTCTTGGCAATGCGCGTCAGTTGCGCCGCGCATTCGCGCACCTGGGCCACCGAGCCCGGCGCCGACGTCAGCGCGTCCGAGTACAGCGTCTGGATCGAGTCGATCACGGCCACCTCGGGCTTGTCCGCCTCCAGCGCGGCCTGGATCTTCTCCAGCTGGATCTCGGCCAGCAGGCCCAGCGAGGCCGCCTCCACGCCCAGCCGGTGGGCGCGCAGCGCGATCTGGGCGCCCGATTCCTCGCCGCTCACGTACAGCACGCGCCGGCTGGCGGACAGGTTGGCCAGCGTCTGCAACAGCAGCGTGGACTTGCCGATGCCGGGGTCGCCGCCAATCAGCACCACCCCGCCGGACACCAGCCCGCCGCCCAGCACGCGGTCGAACTCGTCGATGCCCGTGGTGAAGCGCGGCACGTCGGCCGCTTCGATATCGCTCAGCTTGCGGACCACGGCCGACGCCGCCAGCGGCTGGAAGCGCCGCGCGGCCGACGAGCCCGAGTCGGCCACGGTTTCGACAAGTGTGTTCCAGGCGTTGCATTGCGGGCACTGGCCCGCCCAGCGCGGCGCGGTGCCGCCGCATTCGGTACAGGTGTAGACGGTCTTGGTCTTGGCCATCGGCGAGAAAGTGGAGGTCGGGGTCGGACGGCGGCCGGGCTCAGGCGCCGTGGACGGCGGCGCTGTCGGCGGTGGTCAGCGTGGCAACGGTCGTCGGCACGCGCGGCGCCAGCGCGCACATCAGCTCGTAGCCCACCGTGCCGCTGGCCGCGGCCACGTCGTCGATCGGCAGCCCATGGCCCCAGAGCGTGACCGGCGTGCCGACGCGGGCCTTCGGGCACGGGCTCAGGTCCACGCAGAGCATGTCCATCGACACGCGGCCCACCAGTTCGGTACGCACGCCGTCCACCAGCACCGGCGCGCGCCGCTCGCCCCAGCCCGCCGCGTGGCGCGGGTAGCCGTCGGCATAGCCGCAGGCCACCACGCCAATCCGCATCGGGCGGTCGGCCGTATACATCGACCCGTAGCCGACCGTATCGCCGGGCTGCAGGTCCTGCACGCCGATCAGTTCGCTATGCAGCGACATGGCCGGCTGGAGGCCCGTCTCGGCGATGTCGGCCGACAGCCCGGTAGGCGAGCCGCCGTACAGGATCACGCCCGGCCGCACCCAGTTGCGGTGCGCGGACGGGTGCCAGAGCACGGCCGCCGAGTTCGACAGGCTGGCCTCGCCCGGCAGGTTGGCCGTGGCGGCCTCGAATGCCTGGATCTGGTGCGCGATGCCGCGCGGGCTGTCGGCATCGGAAAAATGCGTCATGTGGACGATGCTCCCCACGCACGACAGCGTGCGCGCCCGCTCCCAGGCCGCCCGGTACTGCGCCGGGCGGAAGCCCAGCCGGTTCATCCCGGTATTGAGCTTGAGCTGGATGGGCAGCGGGCCCTTGGGCCGGGCCAGCTCCAGCATGCGAAGCTGTTCCTCGCAATGAATGGCCGTGGTGAGGCGATATTGTTCGATCAGGGGAACATCCTGCGGCTGGAAGAATCCCTCCAGGAGCAGTATCGGCCCCTGCCAGCCCAGTTCGCGCAGCAGCACGGCCTCGTCAAGGTCCAGCAGCCCGAAGCCGTCGGTGGCTTTCAGGCCGGCAAACGCCCGGCGGATGCCGTGGCCGTAGGCGTTGGCCTTGACCACGGCCCAGACGCGGGCGTCCGGCGCGTGGCGGCGGACCACCTCAAGGTTGTTGGCCAGCGCGGGCTGGTGGATGACGGCGTGAATGGGTCTTGGCATGGGAATGACAACTTGGGTGGGCTGCCGCACGCTGGTGCGCGGTCCGGGTTCGGGTAGACCCGGTCGGCAGCCCGCTGGATTCGGGCGTTGAGGTGGCACACACTGTGCATCGGAAGGCATCTGGCATGGCTGGCCGGTGCGGACGCTGGGGCCCACCTCGCGCAGGCGGTATTTGACCACATTCACGAGCCGGGTCCGGGAATCCATCCGGGCATGTACTGTCCAATGCGCGTCCGCCGGTGTGCTGAAATGTCGCGGATTCGTGATATAAAGCCGGACGCTCCGGCCATGTTTTAAAAGAGAAGCAATATGTCAATGACGGTAAGGCAAGCCGCAAGGCGCGCGAAGGTAGCGTCGCCGCCCCACTTTGACAAGGCAGGCGCGACAGGTTCCCTGCAAGCCACCGCGCTGCCCGCCGGTGCACTTTTGCCCGTCCAAACGGATGCCCGCGATGGAGACAAAGTCCAAGGTATGAAGAAGGGTTTCTACACGATCATGGCCGCGCAGTTTTTCTCGTCGCTGGCCGACAATGCCCTGCTCATCGCGGCCATTGCCCTTCTGACCGAGTTGCATTCCCCGCAGTGGATGACTCCGCTGCTCAAGCTGTTCTTCGTGCTGTCCTACGTGGTGCTGGCCGCCTTCGTGGGCGCCTTTGCCGACTCGATGCCCAAGGGCAAGGTGATGCTGATCACCAACGCGATCAAGATCGTCGGCTGCGCCATCATGATGTTCGGGCTGCACCCGCTGCTGGCCTACGGCGTGGTCGGGTTCGGCGCGGCGGCCTATTCGCCGGCCAAGTACGGCATCCTGACCGAGCTGCTGCCGCCCGAGAAGCTGGTCATGGCCAACGGCTGGATCGAGGGCCTGACGGTCGGGTCGATCATCCTGGGCACCGTGGTGGGCGGCGCGCTGATATCGGTGCACCTGTCGACCATCCTGCTGCGGCTGGACCTGCCCTACGTCGACACCGGCATCAACACCCCGGCCGAGGCGGCCATGGTGGTGATCATGCTGTTCTACTTCGTCGCCGCCGTCTTCAACCTGTTCATCCCGGACACGGGCGCGCGCTATCCCCAGCAGGAAAAGAACCCGGTCAAGCTGATTGCCGAATTCGGCGACTGCTTCATCGCGCTGTGGCGTGACAAGCTCGGCCAGATCTCGCTGGCCGTGACCACGCTGTTCTGGGGCGTGGGCGCCACGCTGCAGTTCATCGTGCTCAAGTGGGCCGAGAAGTCGCTGGGGCTGAACCTGTCGCAGGGCGCGCTGCTCCAGGCCGTGGTGGCCGTGGGCGTGGCCGTGGGCGCCATCATGGCCGCCGCGCGCATCCCGCTGCGCCGCTCGCTGTCGGTGCTGCCGTTCGGCGTGGCCATGGGCGCCACCGTGGTGCTGATGGCGTTCTACACCAAGGACACCATGCCGGACGTGACGCTGGACGTGTTCGGCATGGCCATGCCGCTGTACATGGCCATCGCGTACGTGTTCCTGATGATCGTGGGCGCCATGTCGGGCTATTTCGTGGTGCCGATGAACGCGCTGCTGCAGCACCGGGGCCACGTGCTGCTGTCGGCCGGCCACTCCATCGCGGTGCAGAATTTCAACGAAAACGTGTCGGTGCTGCTGATGCTGTGCCTGTACGCGCTGCTGATCAAGCTGAACGTGCCGATCGGCTTCGTGATCGTCGCGCTGGGCCTGTTCATCGTGGCGACGATGGCGCTGGTCATGCGGCTGCACAAGCACAATGTCCGGGTGTACAACTCGCTGGCGATGATCGGCGAGGACAAGCACCACTAGGCCCGCCAGCCCTCCCCTTACGGCGCGGCGGCCCGCTGCGCCGCCCTGGCCTCCCACCCGTCCGGCACCACGAACCCGCGCGACCGCTCGCGCCAGGTGCCGGGCGCGCCCTCCGCTTCCACCAGTTCGCAGACCATGACCGGCGCCTCGCGGCGCCAGGCGTGGACGGCATCCGAGAACCGCTCGGCCAGCCCGTCGCGCAGTGCCTCGGCCGATTCGGTGCCGGCGGCCGGCACGCGGGCGCCCGACAGCCAGTCGGTGCGCGACAGCCGGCACCACCGCACGTCCTGCCGCGCCGGCTCGGTTGCCCAGCCGTGCCAGCTATCGAGCGTGCGCCACCACCCGTTCAGGTGATCGGGCGCGATGCCCAGCGCATCGAGACCGGCCGGCATCGCCCCATCGCGATAGAACAGCCAGCCCAGCAGGTAGACCTCGCTGCGGTCCACGGGCCGCCCGACCACGGCCTGCGCCTCGGCGGTGCGGCCCAGCGGCAACTGGCGCCGGACGATATGGTCGAGCTTGTCGCCCAGCCGGTCCACGAGGTTCGGGCCGACGAACGCACGGTCGCTGGCGTGGCCCCCGACGTGCAGGTAGAACTTGGCGGCCATCTCCCAGTGCACGGTCGCCTCGGCGGCCGGATCGCGCCAGAGCACGTCGAGTTCGCCCAGCGTCTGCACGCCGTGGCCGTTGGCGCGGCGGATCGGCACGTTGGCGGCCAGCAGATCGACGCCCGGCGCGTGTTGCAGCGCGAAGTGCAGCAGCCGCTCGGCATGGCGGCCCAGCCGCAGGCTGCGGCTGCCGGTGGGGTCGGGATGCTGGCTCAGTTCGGCGATGGTCTCGGGCAGGCCCGCGGCATCGGCCTGCGCCAGCCACGTGCGCCAGGCGGCGCGGGCACCGGCCGGCCACTGCGCCAGCCGGGCCGGCGCATCGCCATAGACGGCGGGAAGATGGGAAAGCAGCGCGGGCGACAGCGAGCACCACGCCAGGTCGCGCGTGCGCTGCGACGGCGCGCCGCACCAGAGCGGCAGCGGCGCGTCCACCCCGGACGGCGCGCAGCCGCCCGGCAGGTTCAGTTGCGCGAGATCAGGCTTCAGCTCCCGCACGGTCATGTACCTCGCGGGCCAGGCACAGGTCCTCCCAGGCGCGCGCCTTGTCGGTCAGCGTGCGCAACAGGTAGGCCGGGTGGTAGGTCACCACGACGGGAATGCCTTCGTACTGGTGCACCGTGCCGCGCAGCTTGCCGATCGGCGTGGTCGCGCGCAGCAGCGACTGCGCGGCGAACCGGCCCAGCACGACAATCACCTTCGGCTGGATCAGCGCGATCTGGCGCCGCAGGTACGGCTCGCAGGCCGCCACCTCGTCCGGCTCCGGATTGCGGTTGCCGGGCGGCCGGCACTTGAGCACGTTGGCGATGTAGACGTTCTGCCCGCGCGCCAGGCCCAGCGCGCCAAGCATGTTGTCGAGCAGCTTGCCGGCCTGGCCGACGAACGGCTCGCCCTGCAGGTCCTCGTTCTCGCCGGGCGCCTCGCCCACGAGCATCCAGTCGGCCTGTGTGTCGCCCACGCCGAACACGGTCTGCGTGCGCGATTCGCACAGCCCGCAGGCGGTGCAGCCGGCCACGCTGTCGGCCAGGTCCGGCCACGCCATGGCGGCGATGGCCGTCGCGCGGCCCGAAGGGTCCGGCAGGCGCGACACGGGCGCGGCGGCGCGCGGCGCAGGCGGCGGGGACGGCGGCGGGACGTCGAACGCCTCGACGGTCTCGGCCAGTTCCAGCGCGGCGTCGGCCGGATCGATGACGGGGTCGGCGCGCGAGATGGCCGGCGCTTCGGTCAGAGCTTCGGCGCGAACCTCGGCCGGCGCCTCCGCCACGGCCGACTCCGCCGGCTCCGCGGCCAGCGGCACGCCGGAATCTTCGCCCACCTCATCGCCCGCCGGCTGGCGCGGCACCCACTCGGCGGGAATGCCCAGCACTTCCAGGAACATCGCGCGGCGGTTCATGTGGCGGCTCCCGCGCCATCGGCCGTCCACACGCGGCGCAGCACCAGCGCGTCCTCGCGCCCGAGCGCCGTGGCCGGGTAGTAGCCCTTGCGGCGTCCGATCTCGACAAACCCGGCCTCCAGGTACAGCGCCAGCGCGCCCAGGTTCGACGGCCGCACTTCCAGCAGCATGGTCCGCAGCTGGTGCGCGTGCGACGTGGCCAGCGCAATGGCCAGCAGCAGCCGGCCGTAGCCCTGCCGCTGGTAGGTCGGGTCGATCGTGATGTTGAGCAGGTGCATCTCGTCGACCACCGGCATCAGCATCGCGTAGCCAATCAGCGCCCGCGACGGGTCGCGCATCGTCAGGCCGAAATGGCCGGCCTTCAGAGAATTCTCAAAGTTGCCGCGCGTCCACGGATGGCTGTAGGCGCGCTGCTCGATCGCGGCGACTTCGGCCAAATCTCGCGCGCTCATGTGGTCGAGCGCCCAGCCCGGCGCCAGCGCCGGCATCACCGGCACCAGTGGCCAGTCGGGCCGTTCGGCGGGCAGCAGCGCGGCGCTCATGCGGCACCTCCGGCCAGCGCGGCGGCCTTGGCCGCGGCAACGGCTTCGCGCTCGGCGATGGTCTGGGCGACCTTGTCGCGCACGTAGATCGGCATGGCGTCGGCGGCGTCGATGGTCTCGCCGCGCGCCAGCGCCCGCAGGCCGATGGCGACCATCGCGCGGGCATCGGGCATGGCGTCCGGCACGGTGCGGGCCGCGCCGGCGGCCACGGCCAGCCGCTCGCCGAACACCGTGGCGGCGTTGCCGGCCAGCCAGTAATCGCCGTCCGGGGCGGCCACCGCCTCGGGCGCGCCCACGTGCATGGCACCGGCCATCGACCATTCCCCGGCGGCGGCGTCCCAGCGGAACGCGGCGGCGTAGGCTTCATCCATGCGGGCGTCCAGCGCCACCAGCACGGCGGCGCCGGCGGGCAGCGGCGGCGTGCCGGTGCGTACACTTTCGGCACAAGCCATCAGGACGTTGACGGGGATGACGGGCAGGTCGGCGCCAAAGGCCAGGCCCTGGGCCACGCCGCAGGCGGTGCGCAGGCCCGTGAACGATCCGGGGCCGGCGCCGAAGGCGATGGCGGCGCAGTCGGCCAGGCGGATGCCGGCTTCGGCCAGCACCTCGCCCACGGCGGGCAGCACGCGCGACGACGACCGCGCGCCGGTGTGCTCATGACGGGAGAAACACTCGATGGCGCCGTCGGGGGCGGCGCGCCCGAGTGCGACGGAACACCACTCTGTGGAGGTTTCGACAGCAAGAATCCAGGACATGGCAGCGATTGTATCCGCTGCCGGGGCAAAGCAGTATTGGCGCCGGCACGCGGCGCGCACCGCGCCGCGCGGCCCGACCGAAGGCTTCCTCGATTTTTTTGCCGCCGAACGGACGGCGCGGGCGCTTATCATCGGCCCTTGTCATTGCCATCCCACCCGGAGACCCCATGAGCGACCTGCAGGCCCAATTCGACCAGGCCCAAATCGACGTCAAGACGCTGGCCGAGCGCCCCAACAACATGACGCTGCTGCGCCTGTACGCGCTCTACAAGCAGGGTGCCGAGGGCGACGCGCACGGCGACAAGCCCGGCATGACCGATTTCGTCGGCCGCTACAAGTTCGAGGCCTGGGAGGCGCTCAAGGGCACCAGTCAGGACGACGCCAAGCAGAAGTACGTGGAACTGGTGGCCGACCTGCTGGCCGGCCGCGCCAGCTGATCCGGCTCCCCTGCTCTTTCCTGCCGGCGCCCACTCCGGGCCCGGCGCGGCGGGCGCCGCCCACGCGGCGCTCAGCCCGCGGTCTTTCCTGCCGATAACCAGACTATCCGCAATGGTGTCGTACCCCAGGCAGACATGAAGACATTCCGAGTGCTGTTCACCGCCTGCGCGCTGGCGCTGCCCGCGGCGCTGACGGCCGCACCGCACGCCGCCCACCCCGCGCAGCCATCGGCCAGGACAGCCGCACCGGCCGCGCCGGCCTATGATCCGGTGCGCTACCGGTCGTGCACGGTCTACGCGGCCACGGCGCTGTCGGCGGCCGTGGACATGCGCACGCATGGCTACAGCGCCAAGCGGGCACTGTTCGAAGGCGGCAACCCGCCCTCCGCGCCGATGGTGGCGCTGACCGAATTCGCCGCGTCGGCCATCCAGGCCCGCCCGGCCGGCGGCCGCGACGCCGCCTCCACGCTCAGCGGCTTCCTGGCTGGCGTCTGCTACCAGCGCAACGAACTGCCGACGCTGCAGTAACGCCGCGCCAGGCGCCCTAGCCCGGCGGCGCCGGACGCGGCCGGATGCGCCACGCGGCCAGCATCGCCGTGGCGATCACCACCCCCACGGCCAGGAACGTCTCGTCGAACGCCCGGATCTGGGCCGCCTGCACCGCCTGCGCGGCCATCTGGCCGCTGGCGCCCAGCATCACGCCGTGCTCGGCCAGCCGCCATTCCAGCCCCACGCCGGCCAGGCTCACCCCAATCGCCCCGCCCAGCTGGCGCAGGAAGTTGATGCAGCTCGACCCTTGCGCGATCAGCGAGAAATCGACGCCGCGCATCGATCCGAGCGTCAGCGACGGCAGGATGCAGCCAAGCCCGATCCGCCCGATCACGGCATACAGCACGATCAGCAGGTACGGCGTGGCCATCGAGCCGGTGGCCATCAGCAGGAACGACCCCGCCAGCAGCGCCAGCCCGAACGACACCTGCTTGTGCGGCCGGATGCGGCTGGTCAGCCGGCCAGCCACGGCGATGGTCACGGCCAGCGCGATGCCGGCCGGCATCAGCACCAGCCCGGCCGCCGACGGCGTATAGGCCAGCGCCGTCTGCATGTAGACCGGCAGCAGGTACGTGGAGCCGAACAGCCCGGCGCCGTAGATGAACGCGACGATGGCGCCGGCCGCGAACTGGCGGTAGCTGTAGAGCCGCATGTTCATGAGCGGATCCGGCGCGCGCAGTTGCCAGGCCACGAACACGGCCAGCATGACCACGCCGAACAGCGCCAGGCCGATGCCCTCGCCGGCGTTGGCACGCATCGCCACCAGCCCGTTGAGCAGGCTGACGGTAGCCACGCCCACCAGCGCCAGCCCGCGCCAGTCCAGCGGCTTGCGCTCGCCGATCATCGCCGAATCCACGGCCATGTAGCGGCGCGCCATCCACCAGCCGGCCAGCGTCAGCGGCACTACGACAAAGAAGATCGAGCGCCAGCCGAACAGTTCGACCAGGAAGCCGCCCAGGCTGGGGCCGATGGCCGGCGCCAGCACCACGCCAAAGCCGAACAGCGACATCGCGCGGCCCTGCTCGCGCTCGTCGAACGCACGCAGGATGAAGATGTTGGGCAGCGGCTGCATGATGCCGGCGGCGATGCCCTCGGCCACGCGCATGGCCAGCATCACGCCGAACGTGGGCGAGAACCCGCCGACCAGCCCGCCGGTGCCCAGCAGCAGCAGCGTGCCGATGAACGTGCGCCGCAGCCCGTAGCGGTTGAGCAGCCACGGCGTCAGCAGCATCGACATCGTCATGGCGATCATGAAGCTGGCCGCCACCCACTGGGCGCGCTCCTGGCCCAGCACGAAATGGCGGCTCAGGTCGGGAATGGCCACGTTGACGATGGTCGACGAGACGATCGACGACATCGCGCCCAGCATCAGCGTGAGCAGGATCAGCCAGCGCAGGCGGTCGCCGTAGCGGTCGCGCAGCGCGGCGCGCGTGGGGCCGCCGGCCCTGGGCTCGGGCTTGTCTCCTCCCGGATCGTCCCCGCTGCCGGTACTTGCCGGCGCAGTGGATTCGCCGCTCACCCGAGCCGCCCGGTCGACGCGATCTCGCGGATCTTGCGCACGGTATCGAGGTCCGCCTCGTGATAGGCGGACTTGACGATCTCCGCGTAGCGGTCGTCGCCGCTGGCGTCCACGTTGGGCATCGTGGTCTCGTAGACAAAACGCACCAGCAGCGCCCCGGCCGCCGGCGTCTCGATGGTCATCGTCAGCGTGCCCCCGGCATGCTCGGCCGTGGCGGCCGTTTCATAGCGCACGGCGCGGCGCGGCACGTAGACCACGCGGTCGCTGATATGGGCCTGGCCGAAATGGAGCACCCGTTCGAGCCAGCCATCGCCCCGCGCGACGATCTCCGCGCGGTCCAGCCCCAGCACGAACAGCTCGGGCGACTCCGCCCGCAGCACCAGGCCCTGCCAGAGCTGGTCGGCCGTCAACGGCTCCAGCGTCGGGTTGCCTGGGTCATTGATTTCCACCAGGTGTTCGAAACGCAACTTTTTTCTCCCGTTCGTGATGGTCCGTATTATGGGGGTTCTGGAGAAACGGTGGTGTGTTGGGGGTGTTGAGCAAACCGTCGGCCGACCACGCCGCCACCCCCAAAAACAAAAAACCCCGCGACAACGCGCGGGGTTCTCGGCCAGGCAACTACCTCGGCCTCACACTTCCTCGTACAGCGGCAGCGTCAGGAATTCGGCGAAGTCTTCCGACGTCGACATCTGCTCGAAGATCTGCGCGGCGCGGTCGTAGGTGGCGCCGCCGCCGGCCACTTCCTTGACCTTGGCCAGTTCCTCGGGGATCAGCGCGCGGACCAGTTCGGCGGTGACCTTGCGGCCGTCCTCAAGCTTGCCCTTGGGCGAGCGGATCCATTGCCAGACCTGCGAGCGCGAGATCTCGGCCGTGGCGGCGTCTTCCATCAGGTTGTGGATCGGCACGCAGCCGTTGCCCGCCAGCCAGGCGCCCAGGTAGTGGATGCCGACGTTGATGTTCATGCGCAGGCCGTGCTCGGTGATAGGCGTTTCCGGCTGGAAGTTCAGCAGGTCGGCGCCCTTCACGTCCACGTCCGGACGCTGCTTGTCGAACTGGTTCGGCTTGTCGCCCAGCACCGCGACGAATTCCTTCATGGCCGGCTCGACCAGGCCCGGATGGGCCACCCAGCCGCCGTCGTAGCCGTCGGTGGCATCGCGGCGCTTGTCGCTGATGATGCCTTCCATGGCCACGGCGTTCTTCTCCGGATCGTTCTTGATCGGGATCAGGGCGCTCATGCCGCCGATGGCCGGCGCGCCGCGCTTGTGGCACGTCTTCAGCAGCAGCAGCGCATACGAGCGCATGAACGGCGCGGTCATCGTCACCTTGGCGCGGTCGGCCAGGCAGAAGTTCTTGTCGACCTTGAACTTCTTGATGCACGAGAAGATGTAGTCCCAGCGGCCGGCGTTCAGGCCCGCGCTGTGGTCGCGCAGTTCGTACAGGATTTCTTCCATCTCGAAGGCGGCCAGGATCGTCTCGATCAGCACCGTGGCCTTGATGGTGCCCTGCGGCAGGCCCACTTCGTTCTGGGCCATCACGAAGATGTCGTTCCAGAGGCGGGCTTCCAGATGGCTCTCCATCTTCGGCAGGTAGAAGAAGGGGCCGTCGCCGCGCGCGATCTGTTCCTTGGCGTTGTGGAACAGGAACAGCGCGAAGTCGAAGATGCCGCCCGAGACGCGCTTGCCGTCGATGGTGACGTGCTTCTCGTCCAGGTGCCAGCCGCGCGGACGCACCTGCAGCGTGGCGATCTTGTCGTTGAGCTTGTAGTGCTTGCCGTTGCTGTCCAGCGTCAGCGTGCGGCGCACGGCGGCCTTCAGGTTGACCTGGCCCTGCATCTGGTTGTGCCAGTTCGGGGTGTTCGAGTCCTCGAAGTCCGTCATGTAGCTGTCAGCGCCCGAGTTGAAGGCGTTGATCACCATCTTGGCCTCGACCGGGCCCGTGATTTCCACGCGGCGGCATTCCAGCGCCTTGGGCACCGGGGCTACCTTCCAGTCGCCCTCGCGGATGCTGCGCGTTTCCGGCAGGAAGTCGGGGATCTCGCCGGCGTCCAGCCGCCTGGCGCGTTCCACGCGGGCGGCCAGCAATTCCTGGCGGCGCGGCTCGAACGCGCGGTGCAGCTTGTCGACCAGGGCCAGGGCTTCCGGCGTGAGGATGTCTTCGTAGGCCGGCAGGATCTCGCCGGTAATCTTCATGCCCGCGGGCAGCGTGATAGCCATCAGTCTTCTCCTGTATGCGATGGTGTATTAAGGGGGGCCCGCCTGTCAGAGCGTCGCACCCGAGGCGGCGACGAAGGCAAGCAGGTCGTTCATGTCGTGCCCGGTGCCGGTGGGCGCCACGTCCAGGCGCTCCGCCGGATGGCCGGCACGGTTGATCCAGTAGGTGGTGTAGCCAAACCACGTGGCGCCGCAGGCGTCCCAGCCATTCGACGACACGAACAGCATCTCGGCCGCCGGCACGCCGAACGCCTTGGGCCCCAGCGCGTACGCGGCCGGCGCGGTCTTGTACTGCCGCACCGCATCGACCGACAGCACATGGTCGAACAGCCCCTGCATGCCGGCGCTCTTGACCGCGATGTCGAGCATCTCGGGGTTGCCGTTGGACAGGATGCCCAGCGGCAGGTTGGCGCGGCGCAGCCGCTTGAGCGCCGCCAGGTTTTCCGGGAACGCCGACAGGCAAGCGTATTCCTTGAGCAACTGGGCCTGCGCGGCGTCGTCGAGCCGCAGCGCCAGGCGCTCCGCCGCGTAGCGCAGCGCGTCGATCGTGATGTCCCAGAACGGCTTGTAGCGGGCGCCGTCCGGGGCGGCCAGCGAGCGCAGCCGGGTGTAGTCGATCTGGCGCTCGCGCCACAGCAGCGCCAGCGCCTCGCCCTTGCCCGGGAACAATTGCTCCGCCCGCGCCGTGACCGAATACACGTCGAACAGCGTGCCGTAGGCATCAAAAACGACCGCGCGGATTTTGTTCATCTGTCAAAACGCCAGGGACTGAATGGACCTGTACACGATTGAATGCATGGAATTCTAGTGACGCGCTGCAGTGCGGCAAAGAGGCACGCTGTCACTTGATCTTTTACTTTTGCACTACTAATCTTGGCCATCCTCCTCCGGACTTGTGTACAGCCGAGCGATCTTTCGTGGACCACTTCAAGCAACTTGAGACTTTTGTGTCGGTGGCGTCACGCGGCAGCCTGTCTGCCGCCGCAGCCGCCGAAGGCGTGGCGCCGGCGATCATCGGCCGCCGCATCGACGCCCTGGAAGAACGCCTGGGCGTGAAACTGCTGGTGCGCACCACGCGCAAGATCACGCTGACGTTCGAAGGCTCGGCCTTCCTGGAAGACTGCCAGCGCATCCTGAACGACCTCCACAACGCCGAGGCCAGCGTGTCGGCCGGCGGCGTCAAGGCCAGCGGCCACCTGCGCGTGACCGCCCCGGCCGGCTTTGGCCGCAAGCACGTGGCGCCGCTGGTGCCGCTGTTCATCGAATCCCATCCCGACGTCACGCTCACGCTCGATCTTTCGGACCGCGTGGTCGACCTCGTCAACGAGGGCTTCGACTGCGCGATCCGGCTGGGCGACCTGCCCGATTCGAGCCTGGTGTCGATCCGCCTGGCCGAAAACCGCCGCGTCGTGGTGGCCTCGCCCGAATACCTGGCCCGCGCCGGCACGCCGCAGTTGCCCGAGGACCTGTCGCGCCACAACTGCCTGGCCTTCGGCGCCAGCGCCAACGTGCAGCGCGGCTGGGTGTTCCAGCAGGACGGCCGCGCCGTCACGGTCAAGGTGGGCGGCACCATGGAATGCACCGACGGCGCCGTGCTGCACGCCTGGTGCCTGCAGGGCCATGGCCTGGCGTGGCGGTCCTGGTGGGAAGTCGGCCAGGAGATCGTCAGCGGCCGGCTCGTGACCGTGCTGGACGAGTTCCAGGCGCCGCCCATCGGCATCCACGCGGTCTTTCCCCAGCGCAAGCACCTGCCGCTGCGCGTGCGGCTGTTCATCGACCATCTCAAGAACACCTACGGCAACCCGGTCTACTGGCGCCGCGCCGAACAGGCGCCCAGCAGCGCGGTGGCCGAGGTCCATGCGGTCGTGGCCTAGCACGGCAGGCATCCTTTCCGATTGGTTGTCCATCGCACAATCTTGATATTTCGCAATGGCGCAGACTCCACACTGACTACAATCAAAAAGACAGGCGCCATGCTGGCCTGCCCCCGTCCCACTCGTGAAAGGAGGTCCGGTATGTTCAAGCACATCCTGTTGCCCACCGACGGTTCGGAGTTGTCCAAGAAGGCCATCGATGGCGGCCTGGAACTGGCCAAGGTCATCGGCGCGCGGGTCACCGCCTACGTCTGTCTGGAGGAATATCCGTACACGCCCTTCAGCGAGATCGTGGTCGAGGCGCCCCAGGCGTTCAAGGAACGCATCGAGAACCAGGCCCGGCTCTATCTGCAGGAAATCGAAACCGCGGCCGTCGCACAGGGCCTGCCGTTCGATGCCGACATGACCACCTTTGCCGTGCCCTACCTCGGCATCATCGATGCGGCGGAGCGCCACGGCTGCGACGTGATCTTCATGGCGTCGCACGGCCGGCGCGGCCTGTCGGGCCTGCTGCTCGGCAGCGAGACGCAGAAGGTGCTGACCCATACCGATATCCCGGTCATCGTCTACCGCTGATCCCACCCTTCTTTCCGCAGGCGCCGGTCCGGCCAGCGCCTCTGGAAAAAACCGCGCCGCAGGTTGTGCGGCGCGGGGCCAAACTGACGGCGCGATGGTCGCGCGCCGTCCCCGAATCGTTGTGCCGTCGCCGGCGCGCTACGCCACCTTCTTGTCGAAGAACTGTTCGTCCTCGGTCGATCCCTTGAGCGCGGTCGTCGACGACTGGCCGCCCTCGATGGCCTGCGTCACGGCGTCGAAGTAGCCGGTGCCCACCTCGCGCTGGTGCTTGACCGCGGTGAAGCCCTTCTCGGCCGCGGCGAATTCCGCTTCCTGCAGCTCCACGAACGCCGACATCTGGTTGCGGGCGTAGCCGTACGCCAGGTTGAACATCGAATAGTTCAGCGAGTGGAAGCCGGCCAGCGTGATGAACTGGAACTTGTAGCCCATGGCGCCCAGCTCGCGCTGGAACCGGGCGATGGTGGCGTCGTCCAGGTTCTTCTTCCAGTTGAACGACGGCGAGCAGTTGTACGCCAGCAGCTTGCCGGGGAACCTGGCGTGCACGGCCTCGGCAAACTTCTTCGCGAATTCCAGGTCCGGCTTGCCGGTTTCGCACCAGACCAGGTCAGCCACTTCGGCGTAGGCCAGCGCGCGGGCGATGGATTGCGCGATGCCGGGGCGGGTCCGGAAGAAGCCCTCCACGGTGCGCCCGCCGGTCAGGAAGGGCTGGTCCCGCTCGTCGACGTCGGACGTCAGCAGGTCGGCCGCCTCGGCGTCGGTCCGGGCGATTACCAGCGTCGGGGTGCCCGACACATCGGCAGCCAGCCGCGCGGCGGTCAGCTTGGCCACCGCTTCGCGGGTGGGCACCAGCACCTTGCCGCCCATGTGGCCACACTTCTTGACCGACGCCAGCTGGTCCTCGAAGTGCACGCCGGCCGCGCCGGCCTCGATCATCGACTTCATCAGCTCGAACGCGTTCAGCACGCCGCCAAAGCCGGCCTCGGCATCGGCCACGATCGGCGCGAAGAAGTCGGTATCGCCCTTGCCTTCGCTCCACTGGATCTGGTCGGCGCGCTGGAACGTGTTGTTGATGCGCTTGACGACCATCGGCACCGAGTTGGCCGGGTACAGCGACTGGTCGGGATACATCTCGCCGGCCAGGTTGGCGTCGCCCGCCACCTGCCAGCCCGACAGGTAGATGGCCTTCAGCCCGGCCTTGACCTGCTGCAGCGCCTGGTTGCCGGTCAGCGCGCCCAGCGTGTTGACGAACGGCTCGGTGTTCAGCAGATGCCAGAGCTTCTCGGCGCCGCGGCGGGCCAGCGTGTGCTCGATCTGGACGGAACCGCGCAGGCGTACCACGTCCTCGGCGCTGAAGTGGCGCTGCACGCCCTTCCAGCGCGGGTTGGTCTCCCAGTCCTGCTTCAGGGCATCGATCTGTTGTTGGCGGGTCGTCATGTTCACTCTCCTGCGTCTCAAGACATGTGTCTTATATAAGAGTGTAGAGAGCCTTCCCGCGATGCAACAAGCGATGTGCGGCGTGCACAACCAACTATTTATTCATCGTAAATCAACGAGTTATCGTCGACTTTT
The DNA here is from genome assembly GCF_032190535.1 of Cupriavidus sp. SZY C1. NCBI lineage: Bacteria > Pseudomonadati > Pseudomonadota > Betaproteobacteria > Burkholderiales > Burkholderiaceae > Cupriavidus > Cupriavidus sp. SZY C1. The sequence continues at coordinate 57,397 of NZ_JAUANU010000004.1, read as the reverse complement.
CACGATGCGGCACGGAATTTTTCACAGTGAGAAATGGGACCCCTACCCCGCGCGGGCGGATTTTTGCGCATCAAAACATCGTTCCGCATGATGAAATCTGTGCGGCTTTGACGATCCCGCGCTCACATCTGCTTGAACAGGTGCGCGTACTGCCTTGCCACGGGCAGCGATTCGGGCCGGTCGCGCAGTTTCAGCGATAGCCGGCCCAGCGACTGGTTCACCGCGCTGGCCACGCAGTCGATGTTCACGACGGTGCCGCGGTGGATCTGCCAGAAGCGGTCGGGGTCGAGCTGCTGGGTCAGTTCGCGCAGGCTGGTTCGGATCAGCGCCTCGCCGCCGGTGGACACCACGTTCACGTACTTGTCGGTGGCTTCCAGGTAAACCACCTCGTCCACGGGGATGATGCGCACCTCCTGCCCCACCAGCGCCTTGATGAAGCGCAGGTACTGGCCGCGCGCGGCGGCCTGGGGTTTGTCCAGCGACTCCAGCCGCGCCAGCAACTGCGCCAGCCGGTCCGTGTCGACCATGGTGCCGATATCGGTCGCCGCGGCGTCGTCCTGCGCGTCGTCGTCGATGTCCTCGGCCGCCTTGGCGCTCAGGCGCGCGCGCAGCCGTTCCACGGTGGCTTCCAGCCGCTCGTGCTGCACGGGCTTGAGCACGTAGTCGACGGCGGCGCGCTCGAACGCCTCCAGCGCGAACTGGTCGTAGGCGGTGACAAAGACCACCAGCGGCGGCCGGTCGAATTCGATCAGCTCGCGCGCCACGTCCATGCCGCTCATGCCGGGCATGCGGATATCCAGGAACGCGACGTCGGGCTGGTGTTCGCGCGCCGCGTCCAGCGCGGCCATGCCGTCGTGCACGACGGCGGCGATCGTGGCCTCGGGCCACAGCGTCTTCAGTTCGGATTCCAGCACGCGCGCAAGCAGCGCCTCATCGTCGGCGATCAACAGGGTGGGAGACATGGGGCGTCAGGTGCGGGAAACCGCCGGGGTCACGGGGGCATGGGGCGCGGGCCGCGCTTCGGGCGCGGGGCGCATCGGGGCGATGGTCGGCTCGGTGCTGCGCGTGAGCGGCAGCGTCAGCCGCACCACCACGCCGCGCGGCGCGTTTTCCTCCATCTGCATGGTGGCGGCGGCGCCAAAGATCCGCGCCAGCCGCTCGCGCACGTGGGTCAGGCCCAGGCCGGACCCGCTCTTGCCGCTCTGGCAGAAGCCCACGCCGGTGTCCGCGATCAGCACCTGCAGGCTGCCGCCCTCGCCTTCGCGGGCCGACAGCACGATCTTGCCGCCGCGCATGCAGGGCTCGATGCCGTGCGTCACGGCGTTCTCGACCAGCGGCTGGATCAGCATCGGCGGGATCTCGGCATCGGCCAGCGCCGGCGGCAGGTCGATCTCGTAGTCCAGCCGCGCGCCAAAGCGCATGCCCTGGATTTCCAGGTAGCTGCGCAGCAGCTCGAATTCCTGCGCCAGCGTGCAGTGCTCGGCGCGGGTGTGCGACAGCGACATCCGCAGGAAGCCGATCAGCCGCTGCAGCAACTGGCGCGCGGCGCGCGGGTCGGTGGCGATCAGGCCGTCCAGGTTGGCCAGCGAGTTGAACAGGAAGTGGGGCTCGATCTGCGCCTGCAGCGCCATCAACTGGGCGCGCACAAGCTGCTTTTCGGCTTCCTCGCGCTGCAGCGCGTCCAGCGCGGCCTGGCGCTCCAGGTAGGCCAGCTTCTCGCGCGACCAGTAGAAATAGATCATGCTGGCCGACGCCAGCATGCCGACGATCAGGCACATGCGCAGCATGTCGCCCGTGGCGGCGGGCGATTTCTCGGGCAGGTCCAGCAGTTCGCGCGTGCACCAGCTACCCAGCACCACGCCCAGCGGCACGGCCACCACGGCCAGGCACATGAACGGCCAGCGGCGCGGGCGGTCGTTCCACCAGATCAGCACGCGCGGAATGTCGATCAGCGTCCAGATGGACAGGCCGATCAACTGGCTGTAGACAAAGTTCTGGACCAGCGTGCCGCCGGTCTGGAAGCCGTAGTTGAGGCTGACCGCGATCACCGTGTTCATGCAGAGCACGAACAGCAGGTCACGCGCCAGAATGTTGAGCCGTGACGGCACCGCGCACGACATGCGCATATCTCTCTCCCTCCTTTCGCGTCTCACCGCCGCGTGCAGTTCTGTTGATGCACTGCGGCAAAGCGGGCACCCGGGGCTTCGGTGACGACCGGGTACCGCGATGATCGGCACTTTACGCCGGAGCGGGACGAGAGAAAAGCGCCGTGCGACGAACAGGTGCCGGACGGCGCGAGCGGTGTGGTGCCGCGACCGGCGCGCGTGGAACGCGCGTTTCAGCCGCGCCGGGGCAGACGGCCTCAGGCCGCCACGGCCAGCCGGCTGGATGCCTCGGCCAGCGCCGTGGACACCGTGTCGCGCGACAGGTGCGGCGCGAACATGTTGATGAACGCGTGGGCGTAGCCGCGCAGGTAGGCCCCGCGCCGCACGGCCACGCTGGTCGTGTTGGGCGAGAACAGGTGGTCGGCCGAAATGCGCACCAGCCCGGCGTCCTTGCGGTCGTCGTAGGCCATCGACGCGATGATGCCCACGCCCAGGTCCAGCTCGGCGTAGGTCTTGATCACGTCGGCGTCCATGGCCGTCAGCACGATCTCGGGCTGCAGCCCGGCATCGGCAAAGGCCCCGTCGATCTTGCGGCGGCCCGTGAAGCCGGCGTCGTACGTGATGATCGGGAAATTCGACAGGTCTTCCAGCGTCGGCTCGGGCAGCCGCGTCAGCGGGTGGTCCGGCGAGACCACGATCACGTGCTGCCAGCTATACGCCTCGAACGACGTCAGCCCGGCCTCGCTGGCCACGGCCTCGGTGGCGATGCCGATATCGGCCTGCCCCGTCAGCAGCAGCTCGACGATATGCGACGGCGACGCCTCCTGCAGCGCCAGCGTGACGTGCGGGTATTCGCGGCGGAAGCTCTGCACCACCTTGGGCAGCGCGTAGCGGGCCTGGGTGTGCGTGGTGGCCACGGTCAGCCGGCCGGTATGGCGGCCCGCGAACTCGTCGCCGGCCTGGCGCAGGTTCTCGGCTTCGAGCAGCAGGCGCTCGACGATCCGCACGATCTCGCGGCCCGGCTCGGTCAGCCCGGTCAAGCGCTTGCCATAGCGCTCGAAGATCTCGACGCCCAGCTCCTCTTCCAGCTCGCGGATCTGGCGCGACACGCCCGGCTGCGACGTGTACAGCGCGTTGGCCACCTCGGTCAGGTTGAACTGGCGGCGCACCGCCTCGCGGATCGACCGCAGTTGCTGGAAGTTCATCGTGCCACCCCTTCTGTCGTCGTTGCGCGGTTGAACACGCGGAGCTGGCGCGGCCGCACGGCCAGCAGCTCGCCTTCGCGGAAGCCCTGATGGCGGAAGCGTTCGAGCGGAAGTGCCACCTCGATCACATCCTGGTTGTCCTCGCGTTCGAGTTCGAGCTGGGCCACCGGGCCCAGCGTCAGCGCGCGGCGCAGCGTCACGGCGATGCCGTCGGTGCCCGGCGCGTAGCGTTCCAGTTCCAGGTCGTGCGGGCGGACGTAAGCCACCGCGTCGCCGGCCGTCTCGAAGCCGCTGCCCACCACGGGCAGCACGGCCTCACCGGTGTGCAGCAGGCCGCCGGTATCGCCCACTTCCAGCCGGCCGTGGAACAGGTTCACGTTGCCCAGGAAGCCGAACACGAACGGCGTGGCCGGATGGTTGTAGACCGCCTCGGGCGTGCCGTACTGCTCCACGCGGCCCCGGTTCATCAGCACCACCTGGTCGGCCACTTCCAGCGCCTCTTCCTGGTCATGCGTGACGAACACGCTGGTCACGTGCAGTTCGTCGTGCAGCCGGCGCAGCCAGCGGCGCAGTTCCTTGCGGACCTTGGCGTCCAGCGCGCCGAACGGTTCGTCCAGCAGCAGCACGCGCGGCTCCACGGCCAGCGCGCGGGCCAGCGCGATGCGCTGGCGCTGCCCGCCCGACAACTGCGACGGATAGCGGTCGCCCAGCCAGTCGAGCTGCACCAGTTCCAGCAGCGACTGCACCTTCTCGCGGATCTTCGCCTCCGACGGCCGCTCGGCGCGCGGCTTCACGCGCAGGCCGAAGGCGACGTTCTCGAACACGGTCATGTGCTTGAACAGCGCGTAGTGCTGGAACACGAAGCCGACGTTGCGCTGGCGCACGTGCTGCGTGGACGCATCCTGCCCGGCCAGCACCACCTGGCCCGCATCGGCGCGTTCCAGCCCGGCGATGATCCGCAGCAGCGTGGTCTTGCCGCAGCCCGACGGCCCCAGCAGCGCCGTCAGTTCCCCTTCGGCAAAGTCCAGCGTGACGTCGTCCAGCGCGACAAAGTCGCCAAAGCGCTTCTGTACGTTCCTGACCTGAATGCTCATGATGGCTGCCCTTCCGGTTGCAGTTCGCGGCTGGCACGGATTTCCACCAGCGTCTTGATGCCCAGCGTGACCAGCGCCAGCAGCGTCAGCAGCGACGCCACCGCAAACGCGGCCGCAAAGTTGTATTCGTTGTAGAGAATTTCCACGTGCAGCGGCATGGTGTTGGTCAGGCCGCGGATATGGCCCGATACCACCGACACGGCGCCGAATTCGCCCATCGCCCGCGCGTTGCAGAGGATCACGCCGTACAGCAGGCCCCAGCGGATGTTCGGCAGCGTCACGTGCCAGAACGTCTGCCAGCCAGACGCGCCCAGCACGATGGCCGCCTCTTCTTCCTCGCTGCCCTGCGACTGCATCAGCGGGATCAGCTCGCGCGCCACGAACGGGAACGTCACGAAGATCGTGGCCAGCACGATGCCGGGCACCGCGAACATGATCTTGATGTCGTGCGCCGCCAGCCACGGGCCGAACCAGCCCTGCGCGCCGAACATCAGCACGTAGATCAGGCCCGAGATCACCGGCGAGACCGAGAACGGCAGGTCGATCAGCGTGATCAGCAGGTTCTTGCCGCGGAAATCGAACTTGGCGATGGCCCACGCGGCCGCCACGCCGAACACCACGTTCAGCGGCACCGCGATGGCTGCCACGGTCAGCGTCAGCTTGATGGCCTCCACGGCGTCGGGCTCGGTCAGCGCGGACAGGTAGGTATCGGCGCCCTTGCGCAGCGCCTCGTAGAACACCGACGCCAGCGGCACGAACAGGAACAGCGCCAGGAACAGCACGGCCACCGTGATCAGCGTGTAGCGCACCCACGGCGATTCGCCGGTGGCCTCGTGCGGCGGGTGGGCCCCCGAGGCGCCCAGGCGGGAGACGGCTCCGGCCATGTCAGTTCACCTCCGGGTTGCCGTCGGGCAGCGCCGCGGCGCGGGCGCCGGTCTGGTGGCGGCGCGTCCAGGCCTGCAGCAGGTTGATCAGCAGCAGCAGCACGAACGAGATCAGCAGCATCACCACGGCCACTGCCGTGGCGCCCGCGTAGTCGTACTGTTCGAGCTTGGAATAGATCATCAGCGGGGCGATTTCCGAGACCATCGGCATGTTGCCCGAGATGAAGACCACCGACCCGTACTCGCCGGTGGCACGCGCGAAGGACAGCGCGAAGCCGGTAAGCAGCGCCGGCAGGATGGCGGGCAGGATCACGCGGCGGAAGGTCTGCAGCCGCGACGCGCCCAGGCTGGCCGCCGCTTCCTCCAGTTCGCGCTCCACGTCTTCCAGCACCGGCTGCACCGTGCGCACCACGAACGGCAGCCCGATGAACGTCAGCGCCACCACCACGCCCAGCGGCGTGAAAGCCACCTTGATGCCATGCGGCTCCAGCCAGCGGCCGATCCAGCCATTTCCGGCGAACAGCGCGGTCAGCGCGATACCGGCCACGGCCGTCGGCAGCGCGAACGGCAGGTCCACCAGCGCGTCGATGAACCGCTTGCCAAAGAAGCGGTAGCGCACCAGCACCCATGCCACGATCAGCCCGAACACCGTGTTGACGATGGCGGCCACCAGCGACGCGCCAAAGCTCAGTTCCAGCGACGCCACCACGCGCGGGTTGCTGATCGTGGCCCAGAAGCCGTCCCACGTCATCGTGAACGTCTTCAGGAAGACCGACGACAGCGGAATCAGGACGATCAGGGTCAGGTAGAAGATCGTGAAGCCCAGCGACAGCCCGAAGCCCGGCAACACGGTAAAGCGCTGGCTGGCGGGGGCCGGCAGCCGCGCGGCGGGCGCCGTGGGGGGCGGCGCTTCCGCCAGCGAAATCGAGGGTGGCATGTGGTCTCGTCTTATGAAGCCGGCGCATAACGCGGCGGTGTACGAGACAAATTTTGCAGATGCGTCCTTATAAACAGAACGAATCTTTCCGAATTTTCTTAGACGGTTTAGATATAAGGCGTGGGCTGGGCGACTTCTGCGGATGCCTCCCAGGTGTCCGATCCGTCACCCATGTGGAGAATCCGCCCCTCGGAATCAATCCGCTGCAGCAATGTAGCCAGTAGCGCCTGCCCGGCCGGCCAGCTATCGAGCTGGGAATCGGCGTTGATATGGCCCAGCGCGCCGGCGTCGACCAGTTCGCTGCCCCACAGCGTGCCCCAGCTGAACGCGGTGCGCTGCGACATCCACGGATCGTTGGTGCTGGCGACCAGCACGGTCGGGAACGGCAGCCGCCAGGTGGGCAGCAGCGCACTGACGCCGAACTTGTCCGGATCGGCCGGCGCCACCAGCAGCGCGCCGGCGATGCCGACCGGGTCGAGCGACGCCTGGCGCAGCGTGGCCAGGCAGCCAAAGCTGTGCGCGACCAGCACCGCGCCGCGCGGCGCCACCCGCAGCGCGCGGGACACGCCTTCCGACACCCGCTCCGCCCAGAGCGGCAGGCTCGGCCGGCCCCAGTCGTGCTGCTCGATGCGCTGCCAGTCCGGGTACAGCCCTTCCCAGCGGCTCTGCCAGTGCGCCGGCCCGCTGCCGTGCAGGCCCGGAACCGTCAGGATCTGCAGCCCGCGCGGCACTTCCACCCGCGCCACACCGCCCGATAGAGTCGATGCTGCCATACGCTCTCCTTCTCTTCGCCCGGCGCGTCCCGCGCCTTGTTGTTCCACCTTATTGGGTACTGTCCGCCGCCAGCGGGTCTCGCAAGTGCCGTGCCGGCACCGGCGCGCCCGCCACGGCCTGGCCCTGCCCGAGCGCGATGCCGGCGTTCTGCAGCCGCGCCACCGCCTCGTCGTCCTGCAGCCGCCGCCCGATCAGCGTGACGCCCGCGCCGTCGGCGCTGGCGCGCAGGCCGGCCAGCTGGCGGTCGGTCCACAGCCGGCGCATGTCGAGCTTGAGCCAGTCGGGCAGCGCGTGGGCCATCAGCGCGCCGGCCTCGGCCGGGTCCGATGCCTGCAGGCTCACCGCAAACCCGTTGCGGCGGTAGTTGCCCACCACGTGCAGCAGCAGCGGCAGGTCGTCGTTGGCGCTGGCGGGCACCTGGATCACGAAGCGGTCGATCGGCAGGCCCAGCGATTCCAGCGCCCGCCGGAACGCCGCGCCGTGGTCGTCGGCCACGGCCGCCAGCAGCCGGTTGTGCACGTTGAGCACGAGCTTGTGCTCGCCATGCGCCGCAAAGTAGTTCATCGCGTGCACCAGCCGGGACAGGCGGTCCAGCGACACCAGCGAAGCGTCGTCGGCGGCCATCGCGAACAGCTTCCACGCGGCCAGGCCCATGCCGTCGTCGGCGTAGGTGCGGATGGCGCCCTCGTGCGCCACCACGTCACGCCCGGCCAGCGTCACGAGCGGTTCGAACGCGCTGGTCAGCGAGCAGTTGAAATACTGGCCCTGCACCTGCCCGCGCGCGTCGCGCCACAGTTCGCGGCCCGGCTCGGGCTGGCGCGGCAGCGTTTCAAGGTAGCGTTCGAGTGCGGAAGCGGTGGTCATGGTGACGTCCAGAGGGGGACGCGCGGTTCGCCTGATTGCTCATGATAGAAGCTCCTCGGCGGGCCGGGCGTGAAGATTCGTTGATGGTTCGGAGACTGACGGGGCAGCCGGCGGCTGGCGCATCACGCGGCGCAGCACGGCGTCTTCGAGTTGCGCGAACGCCGCCGATCCGCGCTGGCGCGGGCGGGCCAGCGGCACGCGCTGGTCCAGCGCAATGTGGCCGTCCTCGATCAGCACCACGCGGTCGGCCAGCGCCACGGCCTCGGACACATCGTGTGTGACGAGTAGCGCCGTGAAACCGAGCCGGCGCCAGAGCGATTCGATTAGCGCCTGCATGTCGATGCGCGTCAGCGCGTCCAGCGCGCCAAGCGGTTCGTCCAGCAGCAGCAGCCGCGGATGGTGGACCAGCGCACGCGCCAGGGCCACGCGCTGGCGCTGCCCGCCGGACAGCCGCGCGGGCCACTCGCCGGCCCGGTCGGCCAGGCCCACCTGCGCCAGCACCGCTTCGGCATCGGCCCGGCGCACGCGCGGCAGCCCCAGCGCCACGTTGTCCAGCACGCGCTTCCAGGGCAGCAGCCGGGCGTCCTGGAACATCACGCGGATGCTGTCCTGCACGTCGGCGGGCGCGTCCGCGGCACCGGCTCCGTCCAGGCGCACCGCGCCCGCATCGGCCGCTTCCAGCCCGGCCACCAGCCGCAGCAGCGTGCTCTTGCCGCAGCCGCTGCGTCCGACGATGGCGACGAACTCGCCCGGCGTGACGTCGAGGTCGATGCCGTGCAGCACCGCCCGGCCGTCGTACCGCTTGACCACCTGCTGCACGCGCAGCGCGATGCCGCCCGCCACCGGCGTCTGGCGTTCCTCGGCGCGCGCGGCCGCACGGCGGGCCAGGTCGCGTTCGGCCCACGCGAGCGCGGCCTGTTCCACGGGAAATAGCGTTTGCATGGAATCCTCCTAGTTGGCCTGGTAGCCGGGGTGCCAGCGCAGCCAGAACCGTTCAAGCCCGCGCGACAGCACGTCGGCCAGCTTGCCCAGCAGCGCGTAGAGCAGGATGCCGACCAGCACGACGTCGGTCTGCAGGAATTCGCGCGCGTTCATCGTCATGTAGCCGATGCCCGACTGCGCCGAAATGGTTTCCGCCACGATCAGGATCACCCACATCAGGCCCAGCGAGAACCGCACACCCACGAGGATGTTCGGCAGCGCGCCGGGCAGGATCACCTCGCGGTACAGCCGGAAGCCGGACAGGCCGTAGCTGCGCGCCATCTCGACCAGCGCCGGGTCCACCGCGCGGATGCCGTGGTAGGTATTCAGGTACACCGGGAAGAACACGCCCAGCGCCACCAGGAACAGCTTGGCCGTCTCGTCGATGCCGAACCACAGGATCACCAGCGGGATCAGCGCCAGCGTGGGGATGTTGCGCACCATCTGCAGCGTGCTGTCGAGCAGCGTGGCCGCCGTGCGGAACGTGCCGGTCAGCAGCCCGAGCACCAGCCCCAGCCAGCCGCCCACGGCCAGCCCGATCAGCGCGCGCCACGTGCTGACCCAGACATGGCGCCAGAGCTCGCCGGACTTCGCCAGCGCCCAGCCGGCCTCCACCACGGCCAGCGGCGCGGGCAGCACGCGGCTCGACAGCCAGCCCAGTTGCGACGCGGCCTGCCACGCCACGATCAGCAGCACGGGCACCACCCACGGCGCCACGGCCTGGCCCAGTCCGGGCCGCTTGTTCGGTCGGGAATCGGTCATGATCGGCCCCCTTTCAGCTTTGCGAGGCGCGCGGGACGAGGCCCGTCGCCATGACTTCGCCAAACGGGCCGGACAGCACCTGGCCGGGCAGCTTGTCGCGCACCGTGCGCGGCAGCAGCGGGAACACCAGTTCGGCAAACCGGTACGCCTCTTCCAGGTGCGGATAGCCAGACAGGATGAACGTGTCGATGCCCAGCGCGGCGTATTCCTCCATGCGGGCCGCCACGGTACGCGGATCGCCGACCAGCGCCGTGCCCGCCCCGCCGCGCACCAGGCCCACGCCAGCCCACAGGTTCGGGCTGACTTCCAGCGCGGCGCGCGTGCGGCTGGCCCCGCCGCCGTGCAACGCCGCCATGCGGCGCTGGCCTTCCGAATCCATCTTGGCGAAGACGGCCTGGGCGCGCGCCACGGTGTCGTCGTCGAGCCGGCTGATCAGGTCCTCGGCGGCGGCCCAGGCGGCGGTCTCGGTCTCGCGCACGATCACGTGCAGCCGGATGCCAAAGCGCACGGTACGGCCATGGCGGGCAGCGCGGGCGCGTACATCGGCGATCTTCCTGGCCACTTCGGCCGGCGGTTCGCCCCAGGTCAGGTAGGCATCGACCTGCTCGGCCGCCAGGTCGTGCGCGGCGGCCGACGAGCCGCCGAAGTACACGGGCGGATGCGGCCGCTGCACGGGCGGGTACAGCACGCGGGCGCCCTTGACGGTCAGGTGGCGGCCTGCGGCCGACACCTCGCCGGCGTCGTGGCTGGCGGCCAGCACGTCGCGCCAGATGCGGATGAATTCGGACGACGCCTCGTAGCGCGCCGCGTGGTCGAGGAACAGGCCGTCGCCTTCCAGCTCGGCCGTGTCGCCGCCGGTCACCAGGTTCACGAGCAGCCGGCCGCCCGAGATGCGGTCGAACGTGGCGGCCATGCGCGCGGCCAGCGTCGGCGTCATCAGGCCGGGCCGCACGGCCACCAGGAACTTGAGCCGGCGCGTGACGGCGGCCAGCGCCGACGCGGCCACCCACGGGTCCTCGCAGGACCGGCCGGTGGGAATCAGCACCCCTTCGTAGCCGAGCGTGTCGGCGGCGACGGCAATCTGCTTCAGGTAGTCGAAGCTGACCTCGCGCGCGCCTTCGGACGTGCCCAGGTAGCGGCTGTCGCCATGGGTCGGGATGAACCAGAAAACTTGCATGTCGGGCCTCTCGTCGATGGGGGGATGGATCAGCGCTGCGCGGTGGCGGCGGCTGCGGGCGGCTGCCAGGCGGCATCGGCCACCTTGATCGGCTTGGGGATCAGCTTCAGCGTCACGAAGGCGTCGGCAATGCGCTGCTGCTCGGCCAGCACCTCGGCCGTCACGGGCCGCGCGCCATAGGCAAAGCGCGAGACGGCCAGCGCCAGCACGCCGGCATCCAGCCCGGTTTCGCGGGCCAGGAACTGGGTGGCGTCCTTCGGATGCTTCTCGGCCCATTGGCCAAGCTGCGCCAGTTCGTCGAGGATCGCGTTCACGACGTCGGGCCGCACGTTCGCGTACGGCCGCGACGCCAGGTAGAACTGGTGATTGCTGACGACGTTGCGGCCTGCCGCGTCGCGGCCATCGGCCAGCACGCGGGCGCCAAGCTGCTTTTCGGCGGCGGCCAGGAACGGGTCCCAGATCACCCAGGCGTCCACCGCGCCACGCTCGAACGCCGCGCGGGCGTCGGCCGGCGGCAGGTAGACCGGCTGGATCTCGTTCCAGGGAATGCCGGCGCGTTCAAGCTGCCGCACCAGCAGGTAGTGGACGTTCGAGCCCTTGTTCAGCGCCACGCGCTTGCCGCGCAGGTCGGCCACGGACTTCAGCGCCGACGCCTTCGGCACGACGATAGCTTCCGAGGTGGGCGCCGGCGGCTCGTTGCCGATGTAGGCAAGCTGCGCGCCGGCGGCCTGCGCGAAGATCGGCGGCGCCTCGCCAACGGTGCCGAAGTCGATCGCGCCGACGTTGAGCCCTTCCAGCAACTGCGGGCCGGCCGGGAACTCGGTCCATTTGACCGTGATGCCCTGCGGCGCCAGCCGCTTTTCCAGTGTGCCGCGCGCCTTGAGCAGCGTCAGCGTGCCGTACTTCTGATAGCCGATGCGGAGTTCGCGGCCATTGACCGTGGACGACTGGGCCCGGGCCGGCGACGCCAGCAGCCCGTAGGCCACGCCGGTGGCGATCACGAGCGCGCCGAGCAGCAGGCGTCGGCGCAGGGAATGGGGATGAAAGGCGGCAGGAGCGGACGATGTCATGGGTTTCCTCGGAGTCGGACGATGTGGCAGGGACGGTGACGCGGCCGCACGACGCCCTGCCGGCGCGGTGCGCGGCATGCGGGTACGTCATGCGTGGGAAAGACTTCAGGTCAGGCGGGACATCGCGCCAGGGCGATGCGGGGGGATACGACTGCGCGGACAGCGGACATCTGGGGCTCCTTCGTCGGGCGCGGCGCGGCGGGCCGTGACTGGCCGCGCCGCCGCGCCATCGTGATTACCGCTTGCCGGGCTGGTACACCTGGTCAAACGAGCCGCCATCGGCAAAGTGGGTCTTCTGGGCCTTGGCCCAGCCGCCGAACACCTCGTCGATCGTGAACAGCTTCACCTTCGGAAAGTTGGCCGCGTACTTGGCCGCCACCTTCTCCGAGATCGGCCGGTAGTAGTTCTTGGCCGCGATCTCCTGGCCCTCGTCGGTGTACAGGAACTGCAGGTACGCCTCGGCGGCCTTGCGCGTGCCCTTCTTGTCGACCACCTTGTCGACCACGGCCACCGGCGGCTCGGCCAGGATCGACACGGACGGCGCGACGATGTCGAACTTGTCCGGACCCAGCTCCTTGATGGCCAGGATGGCCTCGTTCTCCCAGGCGATCAGCACGTCGCCCAGGCCGCGCTCGACGAAGGTCGTCGTGGCGCCGCGCGCGCCCGAATCCAGCACCGGCACGTTCTTGAGCAGCTGGCCGACGAACTCGCGCGCCTTGGCATCGTTGCCGCCCGGCTGGCGCAGCGCATAGCCCCACGCGGCCAGGTAGTTCCAGCGCGCGCCGCCCGAGGTCTTGGGATTCGGCGTGATGACCTGCACGCCCGGCTTCACCAGGTCGTTCCAGTCCTTGATCTGCTTGGGATTGCCCTTGCGCACCAGGAACACGATCGTCGACGTGTACGGCGACGCGTTGTGCGGCAGGCGCTTCTGCCAGTCCGGCTTGATCAGCCCCTTCTCGGCAATCGCGTCGATGTCGTAGCCCAGCGCCAGCGTGACTACGTCGGCATCGAGCCCGTCGATCACCGACCGCGCCTGCTTGCCCGAGCCGCCATGCGACTGGCGAATCTGCACCGTATCGCCGCCCTGCGCCTTGTACGCCTTGGCAAACGCCGCGTTCACGTCGACATAGAGCTCGCGCGTGGGGTCGTAGGACACGTTCAGCAGGTTGGTATTGGCCAGGGCCGCGGGGGCGGCGCCCACGGCGGACAGTACGGCGAGGCCCAGGGCCAGCTTGCGGATCATCTTCGGTTGCTCCCGTCAGAGTTGTCGTGAAATGTCCCCGCCTTGGTGCGGCGGGGCTTCTGTCAGGGAGACAGGCTACCGGCGGGGCTATCTGAACGGAACGAATGGTTTCGCCGATCCAAGCACGTTTTCTGCATAAGATCGGGCGGGAATATGGGCATGCCTGGCCGATCTCACGCCGGGCTTGACATTACAACATAAATGTTGCATTTTCCCGGTTGCCAGGCACAACATTTATGTTGCACCATCCTTCCCTCTCGCCCGGCATTCCGCCGCCGGCAAGGGAGGGACATGAAATACAGCGAGTTCAAGCGGTGGCTGGAACAGCAAGGTGCGATCTTCCAGAAGCACCGAAGCGGGTCCAGCCACTACCGGGTCACGTTCAAAGGTCGTACGACGATTTTTCCGTATCACGGAGCCAAGGAGATGGGCAGATCGCTGGAACTCGCGATCAAGAAGCAGCTTGGCCTGAAGTAACGGCCGGCCGGCTCGACGATGGCATCGCCATGACCCGGCACTCACCGCCTCACCACAGGACACACGACATGTTCTCGTACCCCGTAATCCTGACCCGCGACAGCAACGGCACGCTGCTCGTGACGTTCCCCGACATCCCCGAAGCGATCTCCGTCGGCAACGACGAGGCCGACGCGCTGGCGCAGGCGCTGGACGCGCTGGAAGCCGCGCTCGACATCTACTTCGACATGCGGCGGCCCATCCCCCTGCCCTCCAAGCCCCGGCGCGGCCAGCGCACGGTCACCCTGCCTGCGCTGGTGACCGCCAAGGTGCTGCTCGCCAACGAGATGCTGGCACAGGGCGTCCGCAAGGCAGAACTGGCGCGGCGGCTCGACGTCCATATGCCGCAGGTGGATCGGCTGCTCGACCTGCGGCATTCGTCCAAGCTGGAGATGATCGAGAAGGCGCTGGGCTCGCTCGGCCGGCGGCTGGATGTGCAGCTCGCGTAAGCGGTGCCGATCCGGCGCCCCAAAAAGAAAAACCCGCAGCGCCGGAGTTGCGCTGCGGGTCAAGTTTCCATTCCGGAAACGGGTAGACAAGTCATGAAGAGCGCCCCCGCATCTCCATGACGGAGTCGATAGTAGCGACCCGTTCCCGTTCCCGGATTGATGCAGGTCAAGCTGCTGGCAATGACGCCAAAAGTCAGGCGGCGGCAGCGTCGATGACGGGCTCGCAGCGGATCGGAAAGTTGACCGAGTTGGCGATGTAGCACTTTTCGTGGGCCACGTGGTGGAGCTGGGCGGCCCGTTCGGCGTCGTCGCCGGCGCGGATGGCTCCTGATCGATGACATTCACCCGAAGCCGGCATTGTCGCGCAAAAAAAAGGACCTCCGAAGAGGTCCTTGCGAAGCTGCGGCCAGCCGCGCCGGTCAGTGGACCAGGCGGCCGAACGTGAACGCGCCGTCCACGTAGTCCACCGGCACCACGTCCTTGGCGGCGAACCGGCCTTCGAGGATGGCGCGGGCCACCGGGTTCTCGATCTGCTGCTGGATCGCGCGCTTGAGCGGCCGGGCGCCGAACACCGGGTCGTAGCCCGCGCTGGCGATCTTCTCCAGCGCCTGTTCGCTCACGTCCAGCGTCATGTCCATGCGGGCCAGGCGGGCCTGCAGGCGCTGGAGCTGGATGCGCGCGATGGACTCGATGTTCTTCTGGTCCAGCGCGTGGAACACCACCACCTCGTCGATCCGGTTCAGGAACTCGGGCCGGAAATGCGTGCGCACCTCCTGCCAGACCGCGCCCTTGACCGCCTCCTGCGGCTCGCCGGACATCGACTGGATGATGTGCGACCCCAGGTTCGACGTCATCACGATCACCGTGTTCTTGAAGTCCACGGTACGGCCCTGGCCGTCGGTCAGCCGGCCATCGTCCAGCACCTGCAGCAGCACGTTGAACACGTCCGGGTGGGCCTTCTCGACCTCGTCGAGCAGGATCACCGCGTACGGCTTGCGGCGCACCGCCTCGGTCAGGTAGCCGCCCTCGTCATAGCCCACGTAGCCCGGCGGCGCGCCGATCAGGCGGCTGACGCTGTGCTTTTCCATGAACTCGCTCATGTCGATGCGGATCAGGTGCTCTTCCGAATCGAACATGAACTCGGCCAGCGCCTTGCACAGCTCCGTCTTGCCCACGCCGGTCGGGCCCAGGAACAGGAACGATCCGTACGGCCGGTTCTCGTCCGACAGCCCGGCGCGCGAGCGGCGGATCGCGTCGGACACCAGCCGCACGGCCTCGTCCTGCCCCACCACGCGCTGGTGCAGCCGGTCTTCCATCTTCAGCAGCTTCTCGCGCTCGCCCTGCATCATCTTGGCCACGGGGATGCCCGTCGCCCGGCTGACCACCTCGGCGATTTCCTCGGCGCCCACCTGCGTGCGCAGCAGCTTGTTGGGCTGCTTCTGCTCGTCGGCCTCGGCCTTGTTGGCGGCCTGGAGCTTGCCCTCCAGCGCCGGCAGCTTGCCGTACTGCAACTCGGCCACCTTGTCCAGCTTGCCTTCGCGCTGCAGGCGCGAGATGTCGAGCTTGATCTTCTCGATCTCCTCCTTCAGCGCGGCCGCGCCCTGGGCGGCGCCCTTCTCGGCGCGCCAGATCTCGTCCAGGTCGGCGTACTCCTTCTCCAGCCGCGTGATTTCCTGCTCGATCAGCTCCAGCCGCTTGCGCGACGCCTCGTCGGTTTCCTTCTTCACCGCCTCGCGCTCGATCTTGAGCTGGATCGTGCGGCGCTCCAGCTTGTCCATCGCCTCGGGCTTCGAGTCGATTTCCATCTTGATGCGCGCGGCGGCCTCGTCGATCAGGTCGATGGCCTTGTCCGGCAGGAAGCGGTCCGTGATGTAGCGGTGCGACAGCTCGGCCGCCGCCACGATGGCCGGGTCGGTAATCTCCACGCCGTGGTGCAGCTCGTACTTTTCCTGCAGGCCGCGCAGGATGGCGATAGTGGACTCCACGCTCGGCTCGTCGACCAGCACCTTCTGGAAGCGGCGCTCCAGCGCGGCGTCCTTCTCGATGTACTTGCGGTACTCGTTCAGCGTGGTGGCGCCGATGCAGTGCAGCTCGCCGCGCGCCAGCGCCGGCTTGAGCATGTTGCCCGCGTCGATGGCGCCCTCGGCCTTGCCGGCGCCCACCATCGTGTGGATCTCGTCGATGAAGACGATGGTCTGGCCCTCGTCCTTGGCCACGTCGCTCAGCACGGCCTTGAGCCGCTCCTCGAACTCGCCGCGGTACTTGGCGCCGGCCAGCAGGCCGGCCATGTCCAGCACCAGCACGCGCTTGTTCTTGAGCGTCTCCGGCACCTCGCCGTTGACGATGCGCTGCGCCAGCCCCTCGACGATGGCCGTCTTGCCCACGCCCGGCTCGCCGATCAGCACCGGGTTGTTCTTGGTGCGGCGCTGCAGGATCTGGATCGCGCGGCGGATCTCGTCGTCGCGGCCGATCACCGGGTCAAGCTTGCCGGCGCGCGCCCGCTCGGTCAGGTCGATCGTGTACTTCTTGAGCGCCTCGCGCTGCGATTCGGCGTCGGCGCTGTTCACGCTGTCGCCGCCGCGCACGGCCGTGATGGCCGCTTCCAGCGCCTTGCGCGACAGGCCGTTCTCGCGCGCGATGCGGCCCGTGTCGCCCTTGTCGTCAGACACGGCCAGCAGGAACAGCTCGCTGGCGATGAACTGGTCGCCGCGCTTGATGGCCTCTTTCTCGGTGGCGTTGAGCAGGTTATTCAGGTCGCGGCCGACCTGGATCTCGTTGGTGCCCTGCACCTGCGGCAGGCGCTTGATCGCCGCGTCCAGCGCCGTCTGCAGGCCGGCCACGTTGACGCCGGCGCGCGACAGCAGCGTGCGCGCCGAGCCGTCGTCCTGGCTCAGCAGCGCGCGCAGCAGATGCTGGGGTTCGATGTACTGGTTGTCGTTGCCCAGCGCCAGGCTCTGCGCTTCGGCCAGCGCCTCCTGGAACCGGGTGGTGAGTTTGTCGATACGCATCAGGTGCCCTCTCTCTCGATGAAAGTGTGTCCTGCTGCGAGGGCGCGGCCGGGCAGCGCGACGGCTGCCGTTGCGCGGCAGACCCTGCCGGACACGGTACTTCCGAAAGATAGGGCTTCAGGGTGACATTTCAAGCCGCCCGCCATGCAGTTTTGGCACATTCCTGCATGGCGGGCGGCCCCCGGCGCCGGCTGGCTAGTTGGGGATGTCGACGGTCGACCCGCTGACCGCGATCACGTCGGCGGCGGCCGGCGTGGCGGCAAAGCCGGGCACGTTGGACGGCAGGATCTGCGGGCCGACCACCGGGTTGCCCGTGCCGCCGCGCGGCGTCGTGCGCACCACCTGCGACGGCG
The DNA here is from genome assembly GCF_032190535.1 of Cupriavidus sp. SZY C1. Lineage (NCBI taxonomy): Bacteria > Pseudomonadati > Pseudomonadota > Betaproteobacteria > Burkholderiales > Burkholderiaceae > Cupriavidus > Cupriavidus sp. SZY C1. Next base: position 39,975 of record NZ_JAUANU010000004.1, on the reverse strand, counting down.
GCAGCGCGGTGCCGTTGCGCAGGTTGGCGTAGACCGCGTCCAGCGCCCGGTTCAGGTACAGGTGCAGCGGCACGTAGCGCGACGCGTAGCCGGGCAGCACGTCGATGAAGCCGTCGAAGTGCTGCGCATTCGTCACCTCGATGTACGACAGCTTGCTGGCGCTGCCTTCGACGGTACGGTTCAGCCCCAGGTACGGCCGCGACGTGTGGTTGGTCGGCAGCAGCGCGTCGGACCGGCCATGGACGATCACGGCCGGCTTGCCCTGCAGGTTGCCGTTGCGGTACGTCTGCGCCACGCCGGCCTGCAGCGCCGCGCTGGACGTCCACGCGTTGCGCAGGCACAGCGCGCCGTCAAGGTTGGCGTCCTGGCGGCCCGTGCTGGGCGACAGCGACACGAAGTCCTTGATCGGGCCGGTCGGCGCCGGGTTGGCGTCGTTGACGAGCGTGACCACGCCGCTGGGCGGCACGCCGTTGCCGGTCGAGAAGAACGCCGCCAGCGACGCGGCCGGGATGGTGATCGGCTTGAAGTCGGCGCCCGTGGCCGCGAAGCTGTAGTTGCAGAAACGGTCGGTCACGCTCGACCGCGTGTAGGCGTTGGCGTACGTGACCGAGATCGAGCTGGCCACCTCCAGCGCCGACAGCGACGCGTGCAGTTCGTCCGATTCCGGCTCCCAGCCGGCGTTGCGCAGCGCGGTCAGCGCGGCGGCGGACTGGGCGTCGGTCGTCCCGCCGCTCACCAGCCCCTTGTCGGCCAGCGACTGGCAGCGGTTGGTGGCCTGCAGCAGCGCGCCGGCCGACGGGGCGTTGACCAGCCCGACGTCCTGCCGCGCGCAGAGCTGGAACAGGTTCGCGGTGGTCGTGTAGTCGTACAGGTGCCGGCCCGACGCCAGCACCGGGGCGCCGGCGCGGCGGACCGTGATGGCCGGCGTGGGCGGGATTTCGAGCATCGGCTCGCCCACCGCCACCCCATCGATCAGCCCGGCCGTGTCTTGCTCCGCCGCCGCGACGGCCGCGCCGCCGCCGTTGGACACCGCCGAGGCGATCACGAGCGTGTTCGACGGCTTGAAGGTGGCCTGCCGCACGCCGTCGGACCCCATCGTGCCGAACTTGTCGTTGATCGCGAACAGCGTGAATTCGATGGCCTGCAGCGTGTTCTTGCCCCAGTTGGCCTCGGGATTCTGCTGCGAGTGGGCGTGCTTGAATGCCAGCCGGTGCGGGTTGGCGGCCGTGAAGTCGGCCAGCGTCTGGCTGCCGGGCTGGGCCGCGAACTGGGCCAGCTTGCCGGCGCCGGCGCGCGCCTGCCGGGTGCCGTCGATCAGCGGCACGGTATCGGTGTCCAGGTCGTGCGGCGCGGCCCCGGTGCCCTTGTCGGTGTAGGCCACGGCACAGCCGCGCTTGAGCCCCCATTCGCCCACCGCGATGCCGCCGTAGATGCCGCGCGAGCCCGACGACGTGGCCGTGATGATGCACGGGTTGTTGCGGTCGAAGCTGTCCGGGATCTGGGCCATCAGCGTCACGTTCTGCCGGCCGCTGCCGTCGTCGGCATAGGCGATGTATTCGGTCCCCGGCACCTTGCCCTGCCCGGCCGTCGCGTTGCCCTGCGGGTCGACGTTGGGCCCGTACAGCGTGCCGTAGCCGCCGGCCGGGTTGATGTCGACGATGGCGCGGTAGTTCGTGAAGATCGCGTTGCGGCGCAGTTCGGCGGCCGTGGGATTGTTCGCATCGGCAAACGGCGGCGCGGCGGCGGCGCCGATGCCGTCCTTGCCAAGGCCGCCCGTGGCCAGGTCGTCGGAGGTACCGTCGTAGCTCTTGACGCTGATCGTGCCGACCACAAAGGTCGGGCGGTTGTTCGGGTTCTGGGTCTGGCTGGGCGGGGTGCCGCCGTTGCTGGGCGGATCGTCGTCGCCGCCGCAGGCCGCCAGGGTCATGGCGGACAGCGCGACCACCGCGCCAGAAATGGCTGTCAGGCGCAGGCGGGACGGCGCCTTGCGGCGGGAAACGCGGGCATGGCTGGGCTGCATGGGGAGGTCTCCTCGTTTTCTGGATCGAACGTGTGGCACAAACGTCACAACGCGCCGGCAATGGGCGCGGATCAGGCGAGACAGCAGGTATGGCGACCGGATTCTGGAACTGCCACGGCGGGCCGGCTAGCGCGCGTGGCTTGGGCAGGGACGGATGTGGCTCATGCGCCGCAAGCTGCCGGCAAAGTGCATCCGTGACAATGAATATAGGCGCTGAACAGCACCCGGAGGGGCGCCGGCGCATCAGGAGTGTTACCTATGTCTCCGAACGCCGGCGAAAGGTAAGGCGTCAGGCCAGCGCGCGGTACGACCAGATGCCGGCCGCGGTCAGCAGCACCGAGCCGCCCAGGTGCAGCACCAGGTGGGCCAGCGCCCAGCGGTAGTCGCCCGACACCAGGTTGGCGATGACTTCGCTCGAAAACGTCGAGAACGTGGTCAGCCCGCCCAGGAAGCCGGTGACCGCCAGCAGCCGCCATTCGGGCGGCAGGCCGGGATGGGTCTGGAAGAACGCCACCGCGATCCCGATCAGGTAGCCGCCGATCAGGTTGGCCGCCAGCGTGCCATATGGAAGTGCCGGATTCGCCGCATTCCAGAGCACGGAGAAGCCCCAGCGCAGCCACGCGCCAACGGCGGCACCCACGCCGACCGCCACAAAACCGAGCGGCCCCATCAGCGTGCCTTGTCGGAAGAATCGGAGGCGGGATCGGCAGCCGGGTCGCCAGCGGGGTCTGCATTGAGCGACGGAATGCCCCAGCGCTGCAGCGCGGCATCGTCGGACACGCGGGCGTCCACCCAGCGCGCGCCGTCGGGCGTGGCTTCCTTCTTCCAGAACGGCGCCTCGGACTTCAGGTAGTCCATGATGAATTCGCACGCCTGGAACGCCGCGCCGCGATGGGCCGACGCCACGGCGACCAGCACGATCTGGTCCAGCGGCTGCAACAGTCCCACCCGATGCACGATCGTCACGCCCAGCAGCGGCCAGCGCTCGCGCGCCGCCGCCTCGATGCGGGCCAGCGCCTTCTCGGTCATGCCCGGGTAGTGCTCCAGCTCCATCGTGCTGACGCGGGCGCCGTCGCTGACGTCGCGCACGGTGCCGATGAAGCTCGCCACCGCGCCCACGCCGCGGTTGCCGGCCCGCAGCGCGGCCACCTCGGCGCCCAGGTCGAAATCGTCGTGCTGCACGCGCACCGTCATCTCAGCCTCCGGTCACGGGCGGGAAGAACGCCACCTCGCAGCCGTCGGCCAGCGGGGTGTCGGCACGGGCCACGTTGTGGTCGACGGCCATCCGCAGCGCGCGGCCTTCGGCCAGTGCCTCGGCCCACGCGCCGCCCCGGCCGCGCAGCCAGCCGCGCAGGTCGCCGACGGTGCGGACATCCGCCGGCACCTCGGCGCGCTCGGCGCCCTGCCCCACCTGTTCGCGCACGCTGGCGAAGTATCGAAGTTCGAGTTGCATGGCGATAAACCTAGGCCAGCAGGCTGGCAAATGGAATGAATGACACCGTGTCGCCGCGGGCGATCGGCTGGTTGGGCGGGTTGTCGATCAGGCCGTCGCCCCAGACCGTGGACGTCAGCACGCCCGAACTCTGGTTCGGGAACAGGTCGAGCCCGCCGGCATCGTTAAGCCGCGCGCGCAGGAATTCATTGCGGCGGTCGCCCTTCGGCAGGTCGAAATCGGCGCGCAGCGGCAGGCGGCGCGGCGTGACGTCGGCCACGCCCTGCAGGCGCAGCAGGAACGGCCGCACGAACAGCAGGAACGTGACAAAGCTCGACACCGGGTTGCCGGGCAGGCCCAGGAAGAACGTCGGCGCCGCCGTGCCGTTGTCGACCTGCCCAAATGCCAGCGGCTTGCCGGGCTTGATCGCGATCTGCCACAGGTCCAGCCGCCCCTCGGCGGTCACGGCCGGGCGGATGTGGTCTTCCTCGCCCACCGAGACGCCGCCCGACGTGATGATCAGGTCGTGGCCCGCGGCGGCGCGGCGCAGCGTGTCGCGCGTGGCGGCCAGCGTGTCCGGGACGATGCCGAAATCGGACACTTCGCAGCCCAGGTTTTCCAGCAGCCCGCGCAGCGTGAAGCGGTTGGAGTTGTAGATCGCGCCCGGCTTCAGCGGCTCGCCCGGCATCGCCAGTTCGTCGCCGGTGAAGAACACGGCCACGCGCACGCGGCGAATCACGTCGAGCCGGGCCTGCCCGACCGACGCGGCCAGCCCCAGCGCCTGCGGCGACAGCCGCGCGCCGGCCGGCAGGATCTGGCTGCCGGCCTCGATGTCCTCGCCGGCGCGGCGGATCCATTCGCCGCTGGCCGGCACGTGGTTGACGATGACCGCATCGCCATCGGCCTGGCATTGCTCCTGCATCACCACGGCATCGGCGCCGGGCGGGATCAGCCCGCCCGTGAAGATCCGCGCGGCCGTGCCGGGCGACAGTTCGGTGCCGACGTGGCCGGCCGGAATCCGTTGCGAGACCGGCAGCCGGGTGCCCGGGGCCGGCACGTCGGCGGCGCGCATGGCGTAGCCGTCCATCGACGTGTTGTCGGCCGGCGGCACGCGCAGCGCGCTGGTGACCGGCGTGGCCAGCACGCGGCCGTTGGCCTGCAGCGTATCGACGGTTTCGGTCTCGGTGATGGGGCGGGCGCCGGCCAGCAGGGCTTCCAGGGCCTGGGCCATCGTCAGCATCGGCGGGCGCGCTGCGGATTGGGTCATGGGGATATCGGGGTCAGGGTTGGCCCCCAAAGCAAACAGCCCCCGGCGTCGGACGCCTGGGGGCCGTGGCAGCGGGACCCGGCAAACCCGATTGTAGCGAGTTGGCGCCGGGGCCGTCCGGGGGCGGCGTGAATGGCCGCTATAACGGCCTACAGGCCCGTGTGCCGTGCGATGTACGCCTTGACCTGATCGGCGTCGGCCGGCATGACCTCGAAGCGCTGCGGCAACTGCTCGATGCCGTCGAAGGCCGCCGGACGCTCGGGCTCGCGGCCCAGCGCCTCGCGGATCGTGTCGGCGAACTTGGCCGGCAGCGCCGTTTCCAGCACCACCATCGGCACGCCGGCCGCCAGGTGCTCGCGCGCCACCTTCACGCCGTCGGCGGTATGCGTGTCGATCGTCACGCCATAGCGCTGGTGCACGTCGCGGATCGTCGCCAGGCGGTCGTCGTGCGTGCTGCGGCCCGAGACAAAGCCGAACTGGCGGATGCGGTCGAACTCGGGCTTGCCCGCGAAGCTGAAGCCGCCCTTGGTGTCCACGTCGCGGAACAGCTCGGCCAGCTTGCCGGCGTCCTGGCCCAGCAGGTCGAAGACGAAGCGCTCGAAGTTCGACGCCTTCGAGATGTCCATGCTCGGGCTCGACGTGTGGTACGTCTGCGCCGCCGTGCGCACGCGGTACGTGCCGGTGCGGAAGAACTCGTCGAGCACGTCGTTCTCGTTCGTGGCCACCACCAGCTTGTCGATCGGCAGGCCCATCATGCGGGCGATGTGGCCGGCGCAGACGTTGCCGAAGTTGCCCGACGGCACGCAGAACGACACCTTCTGGCCCGGGCCGTCGGTGGCCAGCAGCCAGCCCTTGAAGTAGTAGACCACCTGCGCCACCACGCGGGCCCAGTTGATCGAGTTCACGGTGCCGATGCGCTGGCGCGCCTTGAACGCGTGGTCGTTCGACACGGCCTTGACGATGTCCTGGGCGTCGTCGAACACGCCCTCGATGGCGATGTTGAAGATGTTCGGGTCCTGCAGGCTGAACATCTGCGCGGTCTGGAACGCGCTCATCTTGCGGTGCGGGCTCAGCATGAAGACGCGGATGCCTTCCTTGCCGCGCATCGCGTACTCGGCCGCGCTGCCGGTGTCGCCCGACGTGGCGCCCAGGATGTTCAGCTTCAGCCCGGCCCGCTTCAGCGCGTACTCGAACAGGTTGCCGAGCAACTGCATCGCCATGTCCTTGAACGCGAGCGTCGGGCCGTTCGACAGGCCCAGCAACTGCAGCCGGGTGCCGCCTTCCTCGCCCAGCGTGCGCAGCGGCGTGATGTCGGCCGTGTTGTCGCCGGGGCGGGCGTTGCAGTACACCTCGGGCGTGTAGGTCTTGCGCGTCAGCGCGCGCAGGTCGTCGGCCGGGATGTCGTCGCAGAAGCGCGACAGCACCTCGAACGCCAGGTCGGCGTATGGCAGCTTGCGCCAGGCTTCGAGCTCGTCGGCGGTGACTTGCGGATACTGCTTCGGCAGGTACAGGCCGCCGTCCGGGGCCAGGCCGCCGAGCAGGATTTCCGAGAACGATTGCGGAATGTCGTCGCCGCGCGTCGACTGGTATTTCATAGCAGATTCTTTAATTCAGTTCTTCCATGCGCAGGCGGGTGACCGGCGACAACACGGTCTGCAGCGCCTCGATGCTGCGGATGGCCACGTTGATCTGCTTCTCGCGGGTCAGGTGCGTCAGGATGATGATGTCGGTCTGCGGCTCGCCTTCGCGCGATTCCTTCTGCAGCATCGCGTCGATGCTGATGCCGCCTTCGGCCAGGATGCGGGTGATCTCGGCCAGCACGCCGGTCTGGTCCGCCACGCGCATGCGCAGGTAGTACGACGTGGTGACCTCGTCGATCGGCAGCACGGGCACGCTCGACAGCTCGTCGGGCTGGAACGCCAGGTGCGGCACGCGGTGGTTCGGGTCGGCCGTGTGCAGGCGGGTCACGTCCACCAGGTCGGCGATCACGGCCGATGCGGTCGGCTCGGCACCGGCGCCCTTGCCGTAGTACAGCGTGGCGCCCACGGCGTCGGCCTGCACCAGCACGGCGTTCATGGCGCCCTCGACGTTGGCGATCAGGCGCGATGCCGGCACCAGCGTCGGGTGCACGCGCAGCTCCACACCCTCCTCGCGGCGGCGCGTGATGCCCAGCAGCTTGATCCGGTAGCCCAGTTCCTCGGCGTACTTGATGTCGATGGCCGACAGGCGCGTGATGCCTTCCACGTGCGCGCGGTCGAACTGCACCGGCATGCCGAACGCGATGGCGCTCATCAGCGTGACCTTGTGCGCGGCGTCGATGCCCTCGATGTCGAACGTCGGGTCGGCCTCGGCGTAGCCAAGCTGCTGCGCTTCCTTCAGTACCGTGTCGAAGTCCAGGCCCTTGTCGCGCATCTCGGACAGGATGAAGTTCGTCGTGCCGTTGATGATGCCGGCGATCCACTGGATGCGGTTCGCGGTCAGGCCCTCGCGCAGCGCCTTGATGATGGGGATGCCGCCGGCCACGGCCGCCTCGAACGCCACGATCACGCCCTTGCGGCGCGCGGCCTCGAAGATCTCGTTGCCGTGCACGGCCAGCAGCGCCTTGTTGGCAGTGACCACGTGCTTGCCGTTCTCGATGGCCTTGAGCACCAGCTCGCGGGCCACGCCGTAGCCGCCAATCAGCTCCACCACGATGTCGATGTCCGGGCGCGTCACCACGTCGTTGGCGTCGGCCACCACATCCACGGCGCCGCCGGTCAGCTCGCGGGCGCGCTCGGTGTTGAGGTCGGCCACCACGGCAATCTCGATGCCGCGGCCCGCGCGGCGGCGGATTTCCTCCTGATTGCGCTGGAGCACGTTGAACGTGCCGCTACCGACGGTACCGATGCCGAGAAGGCCGACTTTGATGGGATTCATGGACGTCTGACTCTGGGTTGCTTGATACGGAAATGGGGGCGCCCCGGCTTGCTCAGGCAGTGCCGTGACGTTTGCGATAGTTCTCAAGGAAGCGCGCCACCCGGGTGATGGCCTCGCGCAGGTCTTCCTCGTGCGGCAGAAACACGATCCGGAAATGGTCCGGCGCGTCCCAGTTGAAGCCGGTGCCCTGCACCAGCAGCACCTTCGACTCCTGCAGCAGTTCGTAGATGAACTCCTGGTCGTCCTGGATCGGGTACATCGACAGGTCGAGCTTCGGGAACAGGTACAGCGCCGCCTTGGGCTTCACGCAGGTGATGCCGGGGATCTGGGTGATCAGCTCGTGCGCCAGGTCGCGCTGGCGGCGCAGCCTGCCGCCCTCGGCCACGAGGTCGTTGATGCTCTGGTAGCCGCCCAGCGCGGTCTGGATGGCCCACTGGCCGGGCACGTTGGCGCACAGCCGCATCGACGAGAGCATGTTCAGGCCCTCGATGTAGTCGTGCGCCGGGCGCTTGTCGCCGGAGACGACCATCCAGCCGGCGCGGTAGCCGCACGAGCGATAGTTCTTGGACAGGCCGTTGAAGGTCACCGTCAGCACGTCGGTCGACAGCGAGCCGATCGACGTGTGGGTGTGGCCGTCGTAGAGCACCTTGTCGTAGATCTCGTCGGCAAAGATGATCAGGCCGTGCTCGCGGGCGATGCCGACGATGGCCTGCAGCAGTTCGTCGGAATACAGCGCGCCGGTCGGGTTGTTCGGGTTGATGACGACGATCGCGCGCGTGTTCGGCGTGATCTTGCGGCGGATGTCGTCCAGGTCCGGCATCCACTCGTTGGCCTCGTCGCAGATATAGTGGACGGGCGTGCCGCCGGACAGGCTCACCGCGGCCGTCCAGAGCGGGTAGTCGGGCGCCGGCACCAGCACTTCGTCGCCGCTGTTGAGCAGCGCGTTCATCGACATCACGATCAGTTCGGAGGCGCCGTTGCCCACGTAGATGTCGTCCAGCCCCACGCCCTGGATCTGCTTTTCCTGGGTGTAGTGCATGATCGCCTTGCGCGCCGCGAAGATGCCCTTGGAATCGGAGTAACCGGCCGAATTGGGCAGGTTGCGCATCATGTCCTGCTGGATTTCCTCCGGCGCATCGAAGCCGAACACGGCCAGGTTGCCGATGTTGAGCTTGATGATCTTGTGCCCTTCCTCTTCCATCTGCTTGGCCTTTTCCAGCACCGGGCCGCGGATGTCATAGCAAACGTTCTGGAGCTTGTTGGATTTCTGGATGGGTTTCACGGCGGTGTTGGCGAGGTCAGGGCAAGCTGCGTGTCGCGATGGCAGCGGTCTTGGGAATCTTCTGGATTGTCCTGGACGTCTGGCGGCGCGCGTCGCTGGGCAGCAGTCGAGCGTGGCAGACCGGGAGGGTAGGGTAGGAGAACGGTCATTACTGACCCCCTCCCCCCTAAGAACCGTACGTGCGAGTTTCCCCGCATACGGCTCAAGCCTCTACAAAGTATATGGACGAATCATACACCGGCTTCACAGCAACTTGGCCGTGGAAATGGACTTGAATATGACAATCGGGGTGCACCAGAACGCGGTTCCCTAGAGCATCCGAGCCCCCGGATACCCGAGGTTCGATGTGATGGTCATCCCATCCTGTTTCTTTGGTAATCTTGCTCTGGCATACCGCACACAAGCCCCGCTGGGACATGAACAGCTTTGCCCACTGCCTTCGGTACGACATGCTTTCTGCCATACGTTCCTGCCGCAGCGTCTCGCCATACATTTCCTGCGCTGGGTCGAAGGGATGGTAGTCCCCGCGAACCTTCTTGTGCCTCCGGATAGGCGTACTCGGCATCGAATACAGTTCCATCCAGTAGCGCTCACCCGCCCTATTCCACATCGTGGCACCGAACACCCAGTTCCGGTTCCCAACTGAGGCGAAGTATGTCCTTCGCACCCACTCGGTATCCTTCCTTCGGTGTCGCCGCTTTGCCCACCTCCATAGAGACCTAAAAATCAGATGCTCCATGTGGGCGAACATCGCTTTCGCAACCACTGGGCTGTGATACTGCGCCCAGCCCCTCAGCATCGGGTTCAACGTCTGGATTAAATCTGCCGTCCGTTTCCCCCTATGTGTCCCGATGACCTCCTTGACCTTGCGATAGAACGCTTGCGCGTTTTTCTTGCTCGGTTTGATGAGCAGCGTTCCCGAGTATTTCCGGAAATTCCACCCAAGAAAGTCAAAGCCGTCAGCGATGTTGACGATTCGTGTTTTCTCCGTGGAGAGCGTCAGTCCCCGTGTTGCTAGGAACTGCTCTACCCACGGCTTCACTTCGTGCTCCAAAACTTCCGGCGTGTTGCCGGTGATCACAAAGTCATCCGCGTACCGTACGACGTTCACTTTCAGCTTCTTCGTGTTGGCAACGCCCAGTCTTGCCCGCAAGGACTCGATCAGTTGTTGCTCCAACCCGTTCAGTGCCACATTTGCCAAGGTCGGGGAAATGATGCCCCCCTGTGGTGTTCCAGCGTCGGTCGCCTGAAACTGGCCCTGAAAGACCACGCCAGCTTTCAACCACTTCCGTAGGATTGCTTTATCCATAGGGACATTGCGCTCCAGCCAGTCGTGGCTGATATGGTCAAAGCACCCTTTGATATCTGCTTCCAACACCCATTGAGCCGAGGCTTTCTTGGATAGGGAAACAAACAGCTGGGACATGGCATCCGCAGTAGAGCGATTGATCCGAAACCCGTAAGAGTTCGGGTCGCTCGTTCCTTCGGACACCGGTTCCAGCGCCAGCAGATACAGCGCCTGCATGGCCCGGTCGTGCATGGTCGGAATGCCCAGAGGGCGTTCTTTCCCATTTGCCTTGGGGATGTACACCCGCCTTAACGGCAGCGGGCGATACCCCCGGCGCTTCAACCTCCCAATGGCTGCCCATCGGGCTTCAGGTGAGTCCCACTCGACGCGGTCGACTCCCGCCGTCCGCGCTCCTTGGTTCATCGCCACTCGTCGTACCGCCGATGCTTTGGCGGAAAACGAGCGGGTCAGAGATCGTTGCAAGGCTTTCACCCTGCGCCAATCCCCTTCCTGTGTTGCCTTCGCAATTCGAATCTGCATTGCCCGAACATTCCGGTCGACGCGGCGCCAGTTGATGTCGCCCCATCGCTGCGGGATGCCGGAGGGCGCAGATTCATCCTCTCGGATCAATGCTTCCATGCTGCTCTCCTATCTTGAGGACTTCCCCAAACAGCAGAGACAACATGCCCCCTTGGGGGCATGTCACCCCCCAAAGGGAAGAAAATTAAACAAGCGAGTTCAGTCAGCCGTCTTGCGACGAAAGACCAGTTGGAAGTCTGCTCGCTTTCGCGTGGGATGATGTTTCAACCCCTATCCGGATCATTACAACCCGGCGTTCGCTTTCTCCAACCTCCCATACCCGCACAGCCAACAGCGTCCCTTGCGGTTCGCCTGCCAGAGCCATACGGCGCTCCGGCAGCCATACGGGCTTACCACGTTCCCTGCGCATTACACGACTGGCTTAGGGCCTGCCTCTTCGCCGGTGATCTATCTAGCGACGTACTCCGACTTTCGAGCGGAGCATCCGATCACGTACCGTTTGGTTAGTGCCTATCAGCAGCTTTGGCACCGCCTTATTTACGACGTTTATCAGCAGTTCACTTACATTACCCATACCAGTCAGCCTGGCTCCTTGACCCCATTGCTGCTCGGAGTCTCTGCGAACCTATCTCACGACAGGGACGCACCCTTACAGGGGCTACGTTGTCAGGAGAGCTTCACACCCCACCGTTACCAGTGACGCATGTCTCCCTAGGCTACTGCTAGTCGCATAGCAGGTTCTCTATCGAGGCACCCTCGCGGGTGTATTCGACCGAACCATAACGCGCAGAGCTATCGCTCCGGGAACCTCACTTCATTACTTCAGTGCCTCCGTGCTGGCAGGCGCTTGACGACAGACGGGCTCTTGCGAGCGCATGGCCTGCGTCCCAAAGAACGTAGCGCCGACCCTATTGGGCCGGTTTAAATGCTATGTAGCGAACACGCAGCGAAACTGCTGCTGCATGTCCACCCGCACCCTCCGGGGAGCGTGCGTACTGCAAAGACACCTGCCCAAAGGCAAGCGTCCCCGCCTTTGGGCAATGGCTGGAAATCCATCCAGCAAATAGCAAGCTGCGAGTTAGCGGATACGCTGGCCTTCCCACAACACATGGACTCGCTCCAACCTTGCGGCTGGGCTTGTCAAAGCAAGAAATGGCTGAGATGGGACGGTTCAGGCCGAGGCCTTCCCCTTGTCTCAGCAAAGGTCGATGCTCTATTGAGCGTGCTCTTAACGATGAGCTACCGGACACGAAGAGTGCGTGTCGCACCAAAAGCTATAAGATATCGGATTATGACAGACTTCGGCATGGATTCCTGCATCGTGGCACGCCTTCCGGGCGCCTGCGCGCACGATCCTGCCACCAACCCGCCGCCCGCCCCCACCGCCGAGGCGTCCCGCCGCGCCCCGCGCCGCCGGGCCGGCGCCCAGGCAGCCCCGGGCGGCATGAGGCACCCCACTTGAAACTCCACGCCGACAAGCCCCAGAACCTCAATACCGTGACCGGCTACGGGCCCGGATACATCGAGATCAACGCAGTCCGCCACGACCAGTCCGTGCTGGTCATGCCCGAGGGCGAGGTCGTGCCCTGGCCGGCCGGCCGCTTCGAGGACCTGGAACCGGCGCACTTCGAGGCGCTGCTGGACCGCAAGCCCGAGGTGGTGCTGCTGGGCACCGGCAACCGGCTGCGCTTTCCGCACCCGCGGCTGACCGCGGCGCTGGCGCGCCGGCATATCGGCGTGGACGCGATGGACTTGCAGGCCGCATGCCGCACCTACAATATCCTCATGGCCGAGGGCCGCAAGGTGGCGGCCGTGCTGCTGGTGGAGCCCGCCGCCGAGGGCTAGCGCGCCCGGCGCCTTTTTGCCGGGTTGAGCCGGCGCCACGCTTGAAGTCCGTTTAACTGCCCCAATCTGCACCCGCCATGGCGCAGGTCCGGGCTGTCAGACAGGAATGGGCCGCCGCCATCACCGATGATGCTTCGCCAGCCAGGAGAGCCACCAGCATGACCGTCAGTCTCAACAAGGCCGTTCCCGACTTCCGGGCCCCCGCGACCGGCGCGGACTTCCGCCTCGCCGACCAGCGCGGCAAGACCCTGGTGCTGTACTTCTACCCGAAGGACAACACGCCGGGTTGCACCACCGAGGCCATGAATTTCCGCGACCAGTACGACGCATTCGAGCGCGCCGGGGCGGCGGTGTACGGCATCTCGCGCGACAGCCTGAAGTCGCACGAGAACTTCAAGGCCAAGCTGGAGCTGCCGTTCGAGCTGATCTCGGACGCCGACGAAGCCATCTGCAGCCTGTTCGACGTCATCAAGATGAAAAAGATGTATGGCAAGGAAGTGCGCGGCATCGAGCGCAGCACCTTCGTCGTCGACGGCAAGGGCGTGCTGCGCCACGAGATGCGCGGCATCAAGGTGCCGAACCACGTGGACGAGGTACTCGAAATCATCAAGGCGATGTGAACGGGAGCATCCTCCCGGCCCATCGCAGTTGCGCCGCCGCGACGAGAATTTGACCGATTGCAAAAGCCAAAACCTTCGGGTAGATTGGCCCTCAATGCGTTCAGATCCCAGTTGCCACGCTGCAGTAACGTTCCGGCCCACCAGGCACAGTCCAAGGGCTGGTAGCGGACCTGCCGTGCCGCCGGACCGCAACAAAGCCGCCACACCTGTACCCCAGGACTGGCGGCTTTTTTGTTTTGCGCATCCGCGTTCGATTCTCCAACCCGCAACCCCGCGTCTCCGCGCCCTTCGGTTTTCCCGCTTTCTGCCGTTCCCTGGTTGTACGCCAGTCTTTTCGCCCCCTTTAGCCCCTGAAAGGAAAGCCAAGCATGCCGCTGCCTACCATGCCCGCCAAGCCTGCCCAACTGCTGGATCCGAGCGAATTCGCGCCGGTCGCAAGCTCCAAGGCCAAAGCCGCGCAGGGTAAGAAACCTGTGCCGGTCCTGGAGCGGGTGGCACTGCTCGAGACCGGCGACACCCAGGCGCCCGCCACCCGCGCACGCGCCGGCAGCACGACCCGGGCCAAGACCGCCGACGCCCCGCCGGCCACCACCACGCCGGCCGCGCCGGCCGTCAGCCTGGTCAAGCCCGCCGCCGGCCCCACGCGCCGCACGCGCAAGTCGGCCGGGCCGAGCAAGCTGTTCGTGCTGGACACGAACGTGCTGATGCACGACCCGAGCTCGCTGTTCCGCTTCGAGGAGCACGACATCTATCTGCCGATGATGACGCTGGAGGAGCTGGACAACCACAAGAAGGGCATGAGTGAGGTGGCGCGCAACGCGCGCATGGTCAGCCGCACGCTGGACCAGCTTGTGGGTGGCACCGACGGCGTGCTCGACGAGGGCCTGCCGCTGGCCAAGCTGGGCAACCGCGACGCCGCCGGCAAGCTGTTCTTCCAGACCCGCCTGAACGACATCAAGCTGCCCGAGGGCCTGCCGCAGGGCAAGGCCGACAACCAGATCCTGGGCGTGGTCAGCGCGCTGCAGCAGCAGTACCCGGAGCGCCAGGTCGTGCTGGTGTCGAAAGACATCAACATGCGGATCAAGGCGCGGGCGCTGGGCCTGCCGGCCGAGGACTACTTCAACGACCAGGTCCTGGAAGACAAGGACCTGCTCTACTCGGGCGTGATGCAGTTGCCCAACGACTTCTGGGCCAAGCACGGCAAGGGCGTGGAAAGCTGGCAGGACCCCAAGTCGGGCGCCATGTTCTACCGCCTGACCGGCCCGCTGGTGCCGTCGTTCCTGGTCAACCAGTTCGTCTACCTGGAGCCGATGGACGGCAGCCTGCCGCTGTACGCGCAGGTCAAGGAGATCAACGGCAAGACCGCCCTGCTGCAGACGCTGAAGGACTACACCCACAACAAGAACAACGTCTGGAGCGTGGTGGCGCGCAACCGCGAACAGAACTTCGCGCTGAACCTGCTGATGAGCCCGGACGTGGACTTCGTCACGCTGCTGGGCCAGGCCGGTACCGGCAAGACGCTGCTGGCGCTGGCGTCGGGCCTGGAACAGGTGCTGGACCAGAAGCTCTACAACGAGATCATCGTCACCCGGGCCACGGTGCCGGTGGGCGAGGACATCGGCTTCCTGCCCGGCACCGAGGAAGAGAAGATGCAGCCCTGGATGGGCGCATTCGACGACAACCTGGAAGTGCTGCAGAAGAGCGACGACAGCGCCGGCGAATGGGGCCGCGCGGCCACGCAGGAGCTGATCCGTTCGCGGATCAAGGTCAAGAGCATGAACTTCATGCGCGGCCGCACCTTTGTGAACAAGTTCGTCATCATCGACGAGGCGCAGAACCTGACGCCCAAGCAGATGAAGACGCTGGTCACGCGGGCCGGCCCGGGCACCAAGATCGTCTGCCTGGGCAACATCGCCCAGATCGACACGCCGTACCTGACCGAGGGGTCGTCTGGCCTGACCTACGTGGTGGATCGCTTCAAGGGCTGGAGCCACAGCGGCCACGTGACGCTGGCCCGCGGCGAGCGCTCGCGGCTGGCCGATCACGCGGCGGACGTGCTGTAGCACGGCGGCGGCCCGGCGTTGGGCGGCCGTCTTTCTGGTATCCCCCGGCCTGTTCCATGGCCGGGCGGTTCCGCATCGCTTAGTGTGGCGCAACACCCCCCGCGCGTCGGCGTTTGGCCGACAGCCAGGGCCGCACGACCCGGCTATGATTGCCGGGTGTTCATGTCGATACGGAGGCGTCGATGAACCGGCAGCAGTCATTCAGCAGATATCTGTCGACCAGCAGGACCCTGTTTTCCCATAACGCGCGCGTGGCCCGGCGCAAACGCATTGCCGTGGCCGCGCTGATCGGCGCGACGGTGATCGTCGCCGCCGCGCTGCAACCCGCCAAGGCGGCGGCCGACGAGATGGTGATCCGCACCATGGGGCCGGTCAGCTACGTCTGCGGCGGCGTGGCCGAGGACGAGCGTGCCCGGCTGGCGGCCCAGGAGAAGGATTTCAACATGGGCATCCTGTTCACGCGGGGCGCCGAGGGCGAGTACCTGGCCGACGTTGACGTGAAATTGACACGCGACGGCCAGAAGGTGGCCGATTTCCGCGCTGGCGGCCCGCGCTGCCTGATACGTGCGCCCGAAGGCAGCTACAATATCGAGGCCAGTTACAAGGGTCAGCCCAAGTCCATCAAGATCAGCACCGGCACGCGCAACGCACAGTTGCGCTGGTAAGTTTGCGCGGTCGCTGGTCTCTCCTGGCAAGCCGCCGGGATACCAGCGCTAGGTGGACGCCTGACCCGGCAATCGACCCGGCCACCAGGTTCCAGCCACGATCCCAGCAAGGATGCCGCAGCGCCCGCCCGTACCGTTCCAGTCGTCCCGCCCTGCCCTTGCGGCAGTCTGCGCCAGCGTCATGCTGCTGGCCGCCTGCGCCGGCGGACCGCCTGCCCGCCACAGCGGCGCGCCGCCCCGCCAGCCGGGCAAGCCCATGATCGACCCAAGCGCTGGCCTGGAGGAAATCTCGATCCAGGCCATGTCGCTGGTCGGCACGCCCTACCGCTACGGCGGCAACACGCCCGATTCCGGATTCGATTGCAGCGGCCTGGTCCGCTATGTCGTCTCGCGCGCCGCCAACGTGAACCTGCCGCGCACCACCGAGCAAATGGGCCAGCGCGGCACGTCGCTGGACCGCAGCGAGGTGGCGTCGGGCGACCTGGTGTTCTTCAACACGACGGGCCGGGCCAACTCGCATGTCGGCATCTACGTTGGCCAGAACCGCTTTGTCCACGCCCCGGCCACGGGCGGCACGGTGCGGCTGGAGGACATGGGCAAGTCGTACTGGGCATCGCGCTACAACGGCGCCCGGCGCGTGGTGGCGGCCAGCAACCTGCCGATGACGCCGGCACCGGTGCAACCGGCGCCGACGCCTGCTCCGACCCCGGCTCCGGCTCCGGAGGTTGCACCGCCGCCGGTCGACGACGATCCCATCGCTGCCTTCGCGAACAAATGACCGCCGCCGGGCCGGGCGTCAGATCCCGGCCACCATCGCACGGATTCTGCGGATGCCGGCCACATAAAAAAACACCCGCTTGCGCGGGTGTCTTGCTTGCTCGACTGGCTGCCGGAATCTGCCGATCCCGTGATTTCAGAGAATCTGCTTGCCGATCCACCAGGCGATGGCCGCCATGAACGCCGAAGCCGGAATCGTCAGCACCCAGGCCCAGACGATGTTGCCCGCCACGCCCCAACGCACGGCCGACATCTTCTGCGCCGAGCCGACCCCGACGATGGCGCCGGTAATCGTGTGCGTGGTCGACACGGGCACGCCCATCGCCGACGCAATGAACAGCGTCATCGCCCCGCCGGTCTCTGCGCAGAAGCCGCCCACGGGCTTCAGCTTGGTGATCTTCTGGCCCATGGTCCGCACGATCCGCCAGCCGCCGAACAGCGTGCCAAGGCCGATGGCCACGTAGCAGCTCACGATCACCCACATCGGCGGCTCGGCGCTACCAGCGGCCAAGTGGCCGCTGGCGATCAGCAGCATCCAGATGATGCCGATGGTCTTCTGCGCGTCATTGCCGCCGTGACCCAGGCTGTACAGCGACGCCGAGACGAGCTGCATGCGGCGGAACCAGCGGTCCACGCGCGACGGCGGCGTGCGGAAGAACGTCCAGCCCACGATCACCATCATGATCGAGCCAAGCACGAAACCAAGCAGCGGCGAGATCAGGATGAACGCCACGGTCTTCAGCAGGCCGTGGCCGACCAGCGCGCCCGTGCCCGCCTTGGCCACCGCGGCGCCCACCAGGCCACCGATCAGCGCGTGCGACGACGACGACGGGATGCCGTAGAACCACGTGATCACGTTCCAGACGATAGCGCCTACAAGCGCCCCAAAGATCACATAATGATCGACGATATTGACGTCGACCGTGCCCGTGCCCACCGTGGCCGCCACCTTCAGGTGGAAGATGAAGATCGCCACCACGTTGCACATGGCCGCCATGGCCACCGCATGGTGCGGCTTCAGCACGCCCGTGGACACCACGGTGGCGATCGAGTTGGCGGCGTCGTGAAAGCCGTTCATGAAATCGAACAGCAAGGCCAGCACGACCAGCAGGCCGATGACCCACAAACTCATTTGTATTGTCTGCATGCCAGTGCGGGCCTCAGGCGTTTTCCAGGACGATGCCTTCGATGATGTTTGCCACGTCCTCGCACTTGTCGGTGATGGACTCCAGCTGCTCGTAGATCGCCTTCAGCTTGATCAGGCGCTTGACGTCGGTCTCGTCGCGGAACAGCTTCGACATGGCCGAGCGCATGACGCGGTCCGCCTCGGACTCCAGCTGGTCGATCTGCTGCGCCGTCTTCAGTATCGTGCTGGCGTTGCCCATGTCCTCCAGCAGGCCCACGGCAATCTTGACTGCCTCGCAGCACTGCACGCAGATCGTCGCCAGGCGGCGCGCCTCGTCGGTCAGGTGCGTGACGTCGTACAGCGAGATGGTCTCGGCCACGTCCTCCATCAGGTCCAGGATGTCATCCATGGTCGTGATGAGCTTGTGGATCTCGTCGCGGTCCAGCGGCGTGATGAACGTCTTGTGCAGCAGGTCGATCGTGTCGTGGGTGATACGGTCTGCCTTCTTTTCCGTGGCCTGCACGCGGCGGGCATGGCCTTCGGCGTTGGGCAGGTCATTGACCAACGCTTCCAGCTCGTGCGCGGCGGTGACCGCGCAGTCGGCGTGCTGGTTGAAATACTCGAAGAACTTGCCCTCGGTGGGCATGAAACGGCCGAACATGAACTGTCCTTGTGGCGCGCCTCACGGCAGCGCTCGGTTGTGTTGCAAAGGGGGAGACGGTCAAATGGCATGACAGCCGCCTTGTGGGCAGCTGTCATCAAAACGCAATATTTTACAGGGTTGCACCGTCCTGCGGGGTACCGGACGAACGATCAGGTGTCGTTGTCGAAGAACGCCGGGCCACCGCTGAAGTTGTCGAACTTCGTGAATTGACCCAGGAACGTGAGCCGAACGGTACCGATCGGGCCGTTACGCTGCTTGCCGATGATGATTTCGGCGGTGCCCTTGTCCTGGGAGTCGGGGTTGTACACTTCGTCGCGATAAATAAACAGGATGACGTCGGCATCCTGTTCGATGGCGCCCGATTCGCGCAGGTCGGACATCACGGGCCGCTTGTTGGGGCGCTGCTCCAGGCTGCGGTTCAACTGCGACAGCGCGATCACCGGGCAATTCAGTTCCTTGGCCAGCCCTTTCAGCGACCGCGAGATTTCCGAAATCTCGGTGGCCCGGTTCTCGCCGCTGCCCGAACCGGACATCAGCTGCAGGTAATCGATGATGATCAGGCCAAGCTGCCCGCACTGCCGGGCCAGCCGGCGCGAGCGCGCGCGCAGTTCCATCGGGTTCAGCGCCGGCGTCTCGTCGATGAACAACTGGGCGTCGTTCATGCGCTGGATCGAATGGGTGAGGCGCGGCCAGTCCTCGTCCAGCAGGCGGCCGGTACGCAGCCGGTGCTGGTCGAGCCGGCCGACCGAACCCAGCATCCGCATGGCAAGCTGCACGCCGGCCATTTCCATCGAGAACACGGCCACAGGCAGGCCCTGCTCCACGGCCACGTGCTCGCCGATGTTCAGCGAGAACGCGGTCTTGCCCATCGAGGGGCGCCCGGCCACGATGATCAGGTCGCCAGGCTGCATGCCGCTGGTCATCCGGTCCAGGTCGATGAAGCCGGTGGGGACGCCGGTCACGTCGGTGGTGGTATCCCGGTGATACAGCTCGTCGATCCGCTCCACCACCTGCGTCAGCAGCGGCTGGATTTCCTGGAAGCCCTTCTGGCCACGCGAGCCTTCCTCGGCAATCGCAAAAACCTTGGATTCTGCTTCGTCCAGCAGTTCGCGCACCTCGCGGCCCTTCGGCGCGAACGCGGCCGAGGCGATGTCGTCGGCCACGGTCACGAGCTTGCGCAGCACCGACCGTTCCCGGACGATCTCGGCGTACCGGCGGATATTGGCCGCGCTCGGGGTGTTCTGCGCCAGCGAGTTCAGGTACGCGAGCCCGCCCACTTCCTCGGCCTTGCCGGCCACCTGCAGCATCTCGAACACGGTGATCACGTCCGCCGGCTTGGTGGCGGAGATCAGCCGGGCGATGCTCTGGAAGATCATCCGGTGGTCGAAGCGGTAGAAATCGGCTTCGGACAGGAAATCGGCAATGCGGTCCCAAGCGGCGTTGTCCAGCAGCAGCCCGCCGAGCACCGATTGTTCGGCCTCGATCGAGTGCGGAGGTACCTTGAGACTGTCTAGTTGGGGATCTGCGGCGGGCGCGTTCATGGGGGGCAATTATAGCGGCGCGGACCGGTGCGGGACGGCGTGCCAACAAAAAAGGCAGGAGCGTGGCTCCTGCCTTTCGGGGTGCGTCGGAGACACCGGCCAGGGCCGGCGCCTCGTCGCGGGTACGGCTTCAGGCGTGGTCGCCCAGCACCGACACGGTGATGTCGACCAGCACGTCCGTGTGCAGCGACACGCCGACGGCGTAGTCGCCAACGACCTTCAGCGGGCCGTTCGGCAGACGCACTTGCGACTTTTCCACCTTGAAACCTTGGCCTTCCAGGGCTGCGGCGATGTCGGCGTTGGTCACCGAACCGAACAGGCGGCCGTCCACACCCGACTTCTGGGTGATCTGGACGGTCAGGCCGTTCAGCTTCTCGCCTTCGGCTTGCGCGGCGGCCAGCTTCTCGGCAGCGGCCTTTTCCAGCTCGGCGCGCTTCACCTCGAACTCGGCAATGGCGGTTTGCGTCGCACGGCGGGCGCGCTTGGTCGGGATCAGGAAGTTACGTGCGTAACCGTCCTTCACGCGAACGATGTCACCCAGGTTGCCCAGGTTGATGACTTTTTCCAGCAGAATGACTTGCATCGTGTATTTCTCCTTGCGGTCCTGGGCCTATCAGTTCTTGTGCAGGTCGGTGTACGGCAGCAGCGCCAGGAAGCGGGCGCGCTTGATGGCCGTATCGAGCTGACGCTGATAGTGAGCCTTGGTACCGGTCAGGCGAGCCGGCGTGATCTTGCCGTTGTCGCCGATGAAGTCCTTCAGCGTGTCCAGATCCTTGTAGTCGATCTGTTCGACGCCAGCCACGGTGAAGCGGCAGAAGCGCTTGCGCTTGAACAGCGGGTTCTGTTGCTGGAAGCGCTTCTTGTTCTTGTTGTCACGTTTGACGAATGCCATGATTCAATCCTTTTCGAATGCTTTACATCGAGTGATGTGAAAGACCAGCGTCTTGCTGTTGCGGTGCTTGCGGGCCAGGAAACCCTCGCAATCGATCAGCGTGCCGAGCGGCATGCGCTCGAGCCGCTGGCCAATGGGGCCAATGCCCATGGCCACGATCGCGAATTCCACCTGCCGGGGCGTTTCCGCCTCCATCACCTCGCCGGCATGCTGCAGGATGCAGTTGACGACGGGGATGCCGGCCGGCGTGTAGCGCAACGTATCGCGCTCGGCCAGCGTGGCGGTCAGCCGGAGCTGGTTCACCGCGGCACCGCAGTCCGCGCTCAGGCGGGCTGGCCTTCCGTGGTCGTTTGCGCGGCCTTGCGGGCTTCTTCGCGCTGCACTTCCTTCATCATCGGCGACGGCGCCGTCTCGGCCTTCTTGGTCTGGACGATCAGGTGACGCAGCACGGCGTCGTTGAACTTGAACGCGTGCTCGAGTTCAGCCAGCGTGTCCTTGCCGCATTCGATGTTCAGGCAAACGTAGTGAGCCTTGGCCAGCTTCTGGATCATGTAGGCCATCTGACGGCGGCCCCAGTCTTCCACGCGGTGAACCTGGCCGTTTTGCGACGTGACGAGCTGCTTGTAACGCTCGATCATCGCCGGCACTTGTTCGCTCTGGTCCGGATGGACGATAAATACGATTTCGTAATGACGCATTGACGCTCCTTTTGGGATGAGCCACCCGGGCGTCACGTCCGGTGCGGCAAGGTTGAATAGCCCGCGAGTATAGCCCGGAACCCCGCTGCTTCGCAAGGTTGCCGGGCCGGGGGCTCAATACGCCGCAAACAGCGCCTGCAGGCGCGCGGCGTCGCGAGCCAGGCCGGGGTCGGCGGCCAGGGCCAGCAGCAACAGCACCCTGGCCTTGTAGGGATTGAGGTCGCCGGCCGAGACAAAGATGCCGGCGTCGGGCGCCGGCCGTGCCGGGATCGCCACATGCCCCGCGCCGGTCCGCGAGCTGCGCACGACGGCCACGCCGGCAGCCGCGGCATCGGCCAGCGCCGCTGCCAGCGTCTCGTGGACCGACCCGTTGCCGGCCGCCGCCACGACCAGCCCTTCCACGCCCGCCGCCACCAGCGCATCTAACGCCACCCGGCCGGGCTGGGCATAGCTGGCAACGACCTCGACCATCGGCCACGCCGCCGGCACCGGCAAGCGCGCCGCGTCCGGCCGGGCCGGCTGTCGCGTGAAGCGGACATAGGCGTCCTGGACAAAGCCGACCGGTCCGGTCATCGGCGAGACAAATGCGTCCACGGCCGACGTATGCGCCTTGGTCACGTCCCGCGCGGCATGGATCTGCTGGTTCAGCACTACCAGCACGCCCTGCCCCAGTGCGTCGGCGCTGGCTGCCACGCGCACGGCGTCGAGCAGGTTCAGCGGGCCATCGGCGGACAGCGAGGTCGACGGCCGCATTGCCGCCGTGACCACCACCGGTATGGGGCACGCCTGCGTGAGCTGCAGGAACATGGCCGTTTCTTCAAGCGTATCGGTGCCATGCGTGATGACAATGCCCGCGACGTCAGGCTGCGCCGACCAGTGCGCCACGCGCTCGGCCAGTTGCTGCCACAGGCCGAACATCATGTCCTTGCTATCGACCTGCGCCACCTGCTCCGCTTCCACACGCGCCACGTCGGCCAGCGGCGGCACTGCCTGCACCAGTTGGGACACCGGCACGGTGGCGGCCTGGTAATGGGCGCTGCTGGCGGGACTGCCGGACGAACCGGCAATGGTGCCGCCGGTGGCGAGCACGACGATACGCGGAAGACGTGGGTGCGAGGAATCTGGCATGGGCGACGCTTGATCATTGGCGGCCGCCAGGCAAGCGGCCGTGGGCGCCGATTGTAACTGCCCTGCCCGCCGCCGCGCGCCCGTGAAAAACCCGTGCGTGCCAACGGGGTGTCGCGCGTGTCTGCCCGGGATCGCAAATTGTGCTTGCACTTCACACGATACTGTATAAAATCACAGCATACTGTTTAAACATACAGTGCTTAGGCACGAGACCGGCGAACCATGGCGACCCTGACACCCCGGCAGCAGCAGATCTTCGACCTGATCCGCGACACGATCCGGAACACCGGCTTCCCGCCGACCCGCGCGGAAATCGCGGCCGAGTTCGGATTTTCCTCGCCCAATTCGGCAGAGGAACACTTGCGGGCCCTGGCGCGCAAGGGCGTGATCGAGCTGACGCCGGGCGCGTCGCGTGGCATCCGGCTCAAGGTGGCGCGAAGCGATTCGGAACGCTCGGACCAGTTCTCGCTGCCGATGGCGGGGGTGCTGCAACTGACACTGCCGCTGGTGGGCCGCGTCGCGGCGGGTAGCCCGATCCTGGCCGCCGAGCACATCGATCGCCAGTACCAGGTGGACGCCTCGGTCTTCGACGAACGGCCCGACTACCTGCTACGCGTACGCGGCCTGAGCATGCGCGACGCCGGCATCTTTGATGGCGATCTGCTGGCCGTGAAGAAGGCCAGCGAGGCGGCCAACGGCAAGATCGTCGTGGCCCGCATCGGCGAGGACGTTACGGTCAAGCGACTCAAGAAACGCGGCGACACCGTCGAACTGATCGCCGAGAACCCCGATTTCGAAAACATCGTGCTCCATTCGGGGCGCGACGAATTCTCACTGGAAGGTATTGCTGTCGGCCTGATTCGATCGTCAGGTTTCTAGCAACAAGCGGAGACGCCAGAACGGCGCCTCCGTGTCTCCGAGACTTCGGCAGCACGGCCGTCTGCCCGGGTCACCCGCTTTGCCTTGCCCATGCCGCCCCGTCCTTGCTGGACGACGGGTGCGGACCACTGCTGACCGCAAATTACGAGGTGCTGCCATGCTGCAATCGAATCCCATCGCTTCCCGCCGCCCGGTCAAACCGGTACCGTTCCGCCAGATCAAGGGCGTGCGCGTCTACCAGGGCGCCCAGCGCCGCACGATGGTCGGCAATATGGCCGCCATCTGCCGCATGCTGGAATTGGCCGAGCCAAGCGCCAAATCGTTCGACTGAACCGGTTCGACTGAACCCTACACGTCCCCGTACTCCTGTCGCATTGGCGTGATGCGCACCCCCGGCCTTGTCGAACCCCGTCGGCGGCCGGTTTTTTCTTTGGAACGTTTCAGATCCACTGGTCATTCTGGACCGTACGCTCGCTCGTCGCGCCGTCGCCGGTGTTCACCACGCCACGCGGCTCGATCAGCAGCATCCGGACCTCCTCTGCCGCGCAAGGCTTGTGCTCGACGCCCTTCGGCACCACACCCATCTGTCCGGCGCGCAGGACGATAACCTGCTCGCCTCCGGGAGCCGACCGCAGCTCGATGCGTAGCTCGCCGTCGAGCACGATGAACGTTTCGTCCGTATCGGCATGCCGATGCCAGTCGAAGTCGCCTTTGACCTTCACCACCTTGAACTGGTAGTCGTTCATTTCCGCAACGACGCGCGGCTGCCAGTGCCCGTCGATCAGGGCAATCTTGTCGAGAAGGTCAATCGTCTGGCACTGACCGCGGCCGGCAGGCGCGACATGGGGCGTCGAGGGCGTGGACATCGTTTTCTCCGTTCAAAGGTTGACGTGCCCCAGCTTACGCGGGGCACTGGCCACCGTCTTGAACGATCGTGGGTGCTTGTCAGCGCCGGGCGCCGGCGCCGGCGACCTGCAGCCAGCGCGCCGGCGTCAGGCCGAACGTCTTCGAGAAATGGCGCGTCATATGGCTCTGGTCGGCAAAACCGGCCCCGGCCGCCGCATCGGCCAGCGAGGTGCCTGCCAGCAGCAGCCGGCGCACCGTGTCGAGCCGGCGCATGGTCAGGTAGCGATAGGGGCTGGTGCCGTAGAAGGTGCGGAAGTCGTGCGACAGGCTCCAGCGGTCGCGGCCCGTCGCGGTTTCGAGTTCGTCCAGCGTCACCACGCGCGTCTGATTTGCCTGCAGATAGTCGCGCGCCAGGCTTGCCGCGTGGAAGTTGCCCCCTGACCGACGCGCGGGCGTGCCGGCAACGGCCGCCAAGGCATGCGCCAGTTCGGCGAGCGCGTCGCTTTGTTCCAGCGGTTCGAGCGTGCAGCCGACATGCTGGAGCAACGTGGCGGTCGCGGCCGCCAGTCGCGGGTCGGTTGTTACCCCGCCCTCAAGGAACGGCAGCGCCTGGCCGCCGAGCACCTCTTGAAAAAGCGCAGGCTCGACGTAGATCATCCGGTATCGGAAACCTTCCTCCGTGCCGGCCTGGCCATCGTGAATCTCGTCGGGATGCAGCACGATGGTATTGCCGGGCAGGCTGTCCCGCCGCGCGCGCCGGTAGCTGAAGCGCTGCACGCCAGCAAGCGTGCGCCCGATGGCATAGGTGTCATGGCGATGCATCGCATACGCCTTGCCCCGAAACCACGCCTCGATGCGCTCCACGCCTTCCATCGGCACGGCGCGTTGCACCCAGTCAGTCGTCAAGGGTCGTGCTTGTCGGATCATCTGCCGGGCTCCACCGCGAACAGCAGCCAGTGAACCACAGGTCGCGGGAGTCCGTCGATGGCTGCGTCCGACGCAGAAAGCAAAACAGCCGCTCGAATGAGCGGCTGCTTCGGGAAATTCTTTGGGGTGGCTGACGGGACTCGAACCCGCGACAACAGGAATCACAATCCTGGACTCTACCAACTGAGCTACAGCCACCGTAGAGATTGCTTGCTGAGCGATGTGTCGATCAGCGAAGACCAAGACTATACAAGGATTCTCGGCAGATGGCTAGTATTCCGCACAAAAAATTTCGTACTGCCCGGTGCGCGGGATCGCTTCAACGGGGGCCTACCCACTTCGCTTCCAGCAGGACTGCTTCCTTGATAGCGGCGATCGTGTCGGCCTCGGTCGGAAACAGTCCGAGCAGGCGTTTCGATTTTCCGTTCAGGACGTCCCGCTGCAATGCCTTGCCGGCCTCGATGGTCGTGCCGGGATGCCAGCAATATCGGGCTGTCCACTTGCCGTCCTGCAACTGCTCCGCTACCCAGATGACCCGGTAGTCTTCGAAGACTTCACCGAACGGTTCTTCCGCTTCCATTTTGTTTCCTTCGGGCTTGTTTCGGTCTTGGCCCCGACTCAGGCCTCGGCATCGACAAACCCTCCTGCTTAACCCCTGCTTGGCGTCGTCCCTTTCGGCACGGCCTGCCTATGCGTATGCGTATGCCGACTGTCGCGGCATTTTCGAGCGCATCCTAACATGACCTCGGCGTCGCTCGACTTAAAATCATGGCACCTCGGCACAGTAGCTGGCGCGATCTGAATGTTGGTCAAAAGCGCAGAGGCCGCCCCACCAACGCGGGGTTTTGTCGCGGAGACGACTATCGGATACTCGTTCGCGAGGGACATTGACCCCCTCGAACATTCCCGACAGGCGATCTCCCGACGAGTTCGCCTGCTTTTTTTGGGGACGCACATAAAAAAAGAGCCCGCCGAGGCGGACTCTTAAATTAGCGATCTCAATGCCCTGAAGGCCCATTCAATGTAATGCCCGAATCGGCCGATCACCATCCGGGCAAACCCACGGGTGGGTGTGTCACCCGTCCGACAGCCGAAAAAAAGCCCGCGCACGGCGGGCTCAAAAATCAGTTGAAGAAAGCCCTGTATTCGAGGGCAGGCACAGTGTAAGAACATGGCCCGCTTTGGGCGAATTAGGGGAATCCCTTTGCTGGTGCGGGTTTCCGGCCACATACCCACCCGCAAACGCTGCTGGGGCATACATTTGCGGCTTCGGCACAGCACGATCGTTCGAATTTAGAGCTTTTCCTCCAGCGCGGGAATCGTCGCTCGCTTACGCCGCGTCCTGCATCTCGGGACGCAAGTGCGAGCGGGCTTCGACGAAAAGCGCCTCGACCGCCGCGCGCGCGCGGGCGCCATGCATGCGGCGCGCGTCCGACAAGACCCGTCGCCATCCGCGACCGCCGTAGACGCCGCGATGCAGGCCCAGCATATGGCGCGTCGTGGCGCCCATATAACCGCCCTGCTCCACCAGATTGCCAATGTAGGCTTGCATGGCCAGCTCGGCGTCTTCCCGTGTCGGCACCGGCGCCGTCGAGCCATAAAATCGCTGGTCCATTTCGGACAGAATATAGGGATCGTGATATGCCTGACGGCCGACCATCACGCCATCCACATGACGCAAATGCGTTTCCATTTCGTCGTACGACACGATTCCGCCATTAATCAGGATTTCCAGATCCGGGAATTCCTGTTTCAGGCGATATGCCACTTCATAACGCAGCGGCGGGATTTCCCGATTTTCCTTCGGGCTTAATCCTTTCAGAATCGCGTTGCGCGCATGCACGATAAACGTGCCGCAACCTGCCTCAGCCACTGTCCCGACAAAATCGCGGACAAAATCGTAATGCTCGACCGTGTCGATGCCGATCCGGTGCTTGACCGTCACCGACACCGCCACGGCGTCGCGCATCGCCTTGACGCAGTCGGCCACCAGTTGCGGCTCCGCCATCAGGCACGCGCCGAACGCGCCGCGCTGGACGCGCTCCGACGGACAGCCACAGTTGAGATTGATCTCCTGATAGCCCCACTGCTCCCCAAGTTTGGCGGCACGGGCGAGGTCTTCGGGCTCGCTGCCGCCCAGTTGCAGGGCGACCGGCTGCTCCGCAGCGTCGAAATCGAGGTGCCGCGCGACATCGCCATGCAGCAGCGCGCCCGTCGTCACCATCTCGGTATAGAGCCAGGTGTGCTGGCTCAGGGAGCGGTGGAACGTGCGGCAATGCCGGTCAGTCCAGTCCATCATGGGTGCCACGGAAATGCGGCGCGGATTCACAGTCATGGGTACGGTGACGTGGGCGCCCCGCCGGGGCGGCAAAAGCCGCCAGACAACCGGGACGCCGCGAAACTAGGGCAACCCGCAAGTATACGCGAGTTACCCATTTTCAGCGTTGGGCCCGGCGCCACCGATGCGCCACCCCCGCCACGGTTCGCGGCATGAAGAAAGGCGCCCGAAGGCGCCTTTCCGTGGCGTTGGCCACACGCACATCAGTGCATGAACAGCCAGATCAGGATCAGTACAAAGGCCGGTACGCCAAGCAGCCAGGCTAGGATGTAGGGCATGATGTTTCCTCCTTTCTATATGTCGCGTTCATGCGTTCAATATAGAAATGAGCGCCCCGCAGCGGTGTCAGGTCCGCCCCGCTTCGCTTTGTAGGACGGGGCTGACCACTGATGAATCAGGAGCGCCGGGCCTGGCCATTTCTTGCCCTTACTTGGCGGCGTTGCGCTCGATCCAGGTGGCGAACGTGGCCATGTACTTGCTCAAAAAGCCGCGTGTCGAGTCGTTGGCGATGCCGCCCTTCTCGTCGAACAGCTTGTCGACGCCGCTGATATAGGCTTCCGGCTGCTGCAGCACCGGGATGTTCAGGAACACCAGCGACTGGCGCAGGTGATGGTTGGCGCCAAAGCCGCCGATGTTGCCCGGCGATGCGCTGAT
This sequence comes from Cupriavidus sp. SZY C1, assembly GCF_032190535.1. NCBI lineage: Bacteria > Pseudomonadati > Pseudomonadota > Betaproteobacteria > Burkholderiales > Burkholderiaceae > Cupriavidus > Cupriavidus sp. SZY C1. The sequence goes on along the minus strand of NZ_JAUANU010000004.1, from coordinate 11,567 downwards.
CACGCCACCCGGCTTGCCATCCCACGCGCTCTGGCCGTACGGGCGCGAGCCGATGTCGATGGCGTTCTTCAGCACCCCAGGCACCGAGCGGTTGTACTCGGGCGTGACGAACAGCACGGCATCGGCGCGGCGGATGCGGTCGCGGAACGCCACCCACTCGGCGGGCGGGTTGGCGTCGTCGTCCTGGTTGTAGTGCGACAACTGGCCGATCCCAACCACTTCGAGCTTCAACTGCGGCGGGGCCAGCTCGGCCAGGGCCTTGGCCAGTTTCAGGTTCAGGGAATCCTTGCGCAGGCTTCCCACCAGTACGGCGACATCACGAGGATTGCTCATTACGGTTCCTTTCGCTGTTCACACGGTTCACACGGTTCACACGGCTTCACACGTTCGCAGGGCTGCGCAGGCCGGCCAGGCGGCCCGCCAGCCCAGCCGCCACTCTACTCGACTTGGATGACCGCCGCAGACGGCTAGCCTTGCAGCCCGGCCAGCGGGTGTTCCTCCTTGCGCCACTTGCTGTCGAAGAAGGCCCGCACCCGGGCCGGCGTCACCGCGTCCAGCCGGGCCGGGTTCCATCTGGGCTGGTGGTCCTTGTCGATCGCGAGCGCGCGGATGCCCTCGATGCCGTCGCCATGGCGGAACACGTCGTACATCATGTCCAGCTCCATCCGCAGTTCGTCTTCGAGCGACATCGTGCGCGCCCGGCGAATCTGCTCCAGCGTGACGCAGAGCATCAGCGGCGATCGGCTGCGCAGCGTGGCGGCGGTCTGGGCGGCCCAGTCGCCCTCCGCGTCGCTGACCGCCTGCACGATCTGCTCGACGGTCGGCGCGGCGAACAGCCGGTCGATCTGGTCCGCATGGTGCGCCAGCGCACTCTCCGCTGGCGCACAGCCCTGCGCGTGCCCGTCCGTGAACGTGGCGATGTGGGCCAGCACCGCGTCGCCGCTCTCGAATGACCGGGTCTGCAGCGACGCCACCAGTTCCGCCAGCGCGTTCGCCGGCAGGTAGGCGTCGGCCAGCTTCGCGTGGAGCGCGTCGGCCGCGTGGATGACCACGCCCGTCAGGCCCAGGTACTCGCCAAGCCGCCCCGGCGTGCGCGCCAGGAACCAGCCGCCACCCACGTCGGGGAACAGGCCGATGTTGGTCTCCGGCATGGCCATCTTGGTCCGGTCCGTGACGATGCGCAGCCGCGCGCCCTGCGAAATGCCCATGCCGCCGCCCATGACCACGCCATCCATCAGCGCGATGTAAGGCTTGGTGTAGCGATGGATCCGGTGGTTGAGCGCGTATTCCTCGACGAAGAATTGGTCGAGCAGCGGATCGCCGGCATGGTGGGCCTGGTGGAACCAGCGGATGTCGCCGCCGGCACAGAACGCCTTGCCGCCCGCGCCGGCCACCACCACCGCGTGCACGGCCGGGTCGCTTTCCCAGTCGCGCAGCGCGTCGGTCATCGCGCGAATCATGTCGAGCGACAGTGCATTGAGCGCCTGCGGCCGGTTCAGCGTCAGATAGGCCACCCCGCCCTGCACTGCCGTCGATACAAACTCCGTCATGTCCGTCTCCGTTCCATCTTCGTTCAGGTAGGCGGCAATTTTACGCCAGCCAACTTGCCAGGATTCGATGACGGCCGCTTTTCAGAATCGTCTCAACCGGCTGCGGGCCGGGGCTGGCGCCCGCTTACGCAAGCCGGAACGCCGCCATCAGCCCGGTCAGCCGTTGCGCCTGGTCCTCCAGCGATCCGGCCGCGGCGGCGGCCTGCTCCACCAGCGCCGCGTTCTGCTGCGTCATGCCGTCCATGTGGGACACCGCCACGTTGACCTGCTCGATGCCGCGCGACTGCTCGTCGGACGCCGCGCTGATGCCGCCGACGATGTCGCTGACCCGCCGCACCGCGTCCACGATGTCCTGCATGGCCCGCTCCGCGTTGTCCACCAGCGCCGTGCCCTCGCGCACGTTCGACACCGAGGCGCCGATCAGCGCGCGGATTTCCTTCGACGCCGCCGCGCAGCGCTGCGACAGGTCGCGCACATCGCCCGCCACCACCGCGAACCCGCGGCCGTGCTCGCCAGCGCGGGCCGCCTCCACGGCGGCGTTCAGCGCCAGGATGTTGGTCTGGAACGCGATCTTCTCGATGACCTCGATGATGTCGACCACCTTGTTGGCGCCGGTGTCGATCTGCTGCATCGTGCTCTGCACGCGCGCCACGGCGTCGCTGCCGGTCTCGGCCAGCTTGCGCGCGTCGACGGCCAGCGTGCTGGCCTCGCGGGCGCTGTCGGCGTTGTGACGAACGGTGCTCGTCAGTTGCTCCATGCTCGACGCGGTCTCTTCCAGCGACGCGGCCTGCTGCTCCGTGCGCTGGGACAAGTCCGTGTTGCCGCTGGCGATCTGCTGGCTCGCGGCGGCGATCGAATCGGCGCCGCTGCGCACCTCGCCCACCATGCCGGCCAGCCGCGCCTGCATGCGGTCCAGCATGCCGAGCATGCGGCTGGTCTCGTTGCGGGCGTGTTCGTCGGCCACGGCATCGGCGTCGCGGGCCGACGACGTGCCCAGGTCGCCATCGGCCATGCGCGCGAACCGGGCGATGGCAACGTCGAGCGGGCGGACGATCGACAGCCGCAGGCGCCACGCCACCACCGTGCTGAACACCAGCCCCAGCGCCAGCACGGCCACCGACACCGCCAGCAGCCGGTCATAGCGCTGCTGCGACGCCTGGTACACCGACCTGGCGCTGGCCACCTGCAGGCGGCCCAGTTCGGTGTTCACGGCCGTGAAGGCGATGTCGAGCCTGGGAATCGTCTCCATCACGGCCCGCATCATCGCGTCGCGGTTGCCGGCGTGCAGCGCGGCGATCATCGGCTTCACGCCCTGCTCGAACAGCGCCTGGCGCTTGTCGGACACGTCCTCGGTGGCGCGCGCCTGCTCCGGGCTGCGCGGGATGGCCAGGTACGCCTGCCACGCGGCATTCGACTGGCGCATGAAGTCCTCGGCCGTGGCCGCGCGCGCCTTCGCGTCGGCCGCATCGGTGGCAAACGCCGCCTGGTCCAGCAGCACGCGCACCAGCAACTGGTTCGAGCGCGCCTCGGCCAGATGCGTGGCCGCCGACAGCTGCTGCTCGTAGATCTGGTGCGTGGCATCGTTGCTGCGCGACATGCCGAACCAGCCAACGCCGCCGACAATCAGCAGCAACAAGTTTGTGACAATCGTCAGGAGCCACAACCGGGCTCCAATCGTAGTGTTGCGAAACATGGGGGCAGTCTCTCCGTGACGTGAAAAACGGCCACTCCTCCATGGCCGTCGCCCCAAAGAACGGCATCGCCGCCGCGGACTTGATGCACTTGCCGTGATGGTCTGTCGTGCGTTTTCGTGATGGTTTGCCCGGCGTTACGCCGGCGCCACATGGCGCCGTATGGAGGAAATCCTCAGTGCGAATCGGCTGGAAATGTGCACACTGGCGCCATGACGCCCGCCGCGCCCTCGCCCGCCCCCGCCACCGATGCCGCCGGATTCGACCCCGGCCTGATCCTGCTGGCCTTTGCGCCCGTGTTCCTGCTGACCATCGGCTGGGAGGCCTGGTACTGGCGCCGGCGCGACCCGTCCGTCTATAGCTGGCGCGACACGCTGTCCAACGCCACGCTCGCGCTGATGCACCAGGCGTCGGACGCGTTCTTCCTCTGGCTGATGATCCGCACGGTCTACACGTGGTGCTACGCCCACGGGCTGCGCGCCGTGCCGGAGACGTGGTGGTCGTTCGCGCTGCTGTTGCTGCTGCAGGATTTTCTGTACTACTGGTTCCACCGCGCCAGCCATCGCGTGCGATGGATGTGGGCGTCGCACGTGGCGCATCACTCGTCGGAAGGGATGAATTTCTCGACCGCGTTCCGGCAGAGCCTGACCTATCCGCTGTCAGGCATGTGGCTGTTCTGGATTCCGCTGGCGTGGATCGGATTTTCGCCAGATTGGGTGATCCTGGCCGTCGGGCTGAACCTCGCGTTTCAGTTCTTCGTCCACACGCGGCTCGGGCAGCGCTGGCCGCGCGTCGAGCGGCTGGTCAACACGCCGAGCGTCCACCGGGTACACCATGCGAAGAATCCGCAGTACATCGACCGCAACTATGCGGGCGTGCTGACCGTCTGGGACCGGCTGTTCGGCACCTTCGTGCCCGAGCAGGCGGCGCCCGAGTACGGCATCACGCGCCAGATCCGCACGCACAACCCGCTGACGCTGACCTTCCACGAGTGGCGCGAGATGCTTGCCGATGTGTGGCGCGACCGCGATCTCCGCTATCTCTGGAAACCGCCCGAGTGGCGCAGCCCGCGGTGCCGGACAGCCGGTAGCGCCGCGCCACGCGAAGTGGCAGCGGAATAAAAAAACCGCGCCACCCAGGGCGCGGTTTTTTTGGCGATTCGGCGATTCGGCGATTACACCGATTCGCGCGACGCACGCTTGCGCTCGTGTTCCTTCAGGTGGCGCTTGCGCAGGCGGATGCTCTTCGGCGTGATTTCCACCAGTTCGTCATCGGCGATGAATTCCACCGCGTATTCGAGCGACATCTGGATCGGCGGCACCAGGCGCACGGCTTCGTCGGTACCCGACGCGCGCACGTTGGTAAGCTGCTTGCCCTTGATCGGGTTCACGACGAGGTCGTTGTCGCGGCTGTGGATGCCGATGATCATGCCCTCGTACAGCGCGTCGCCCGGCTTCACGAACATGCGGCCGCGGTCCTGCAGCTTCCACAGCGCGTAGGCCACGGCATCGCCGTCGTCCTGCGAGATCAGCACGCCGTTGTGGCGCTCGCCCAGGCCGCCTTCGCGCACCGGCGCGTAGTCGTCGAAGATGTGGCTGATCAGGCCCGTGCCGCGCGTCAGCGTCAGGAATTCGCCCTGGAAGCCGATCAGGCCACGCGCCGGAATGCGGTACTCCAGGCGGGTGCGGCCCTTGCCGTCCGATGCCATGTCCAGCAGTTCGCCCTTGCGGCGGCCCAGCTCTTCCATCACCGAACCCTGGTGGCCGTCTTCCACGTCCACGGTCAGCAGTTCGTACGGCTCGTGCTTGACGCCGTCGATTTCCTTGAACACCACGCGCGGACGCGACACGGCCAGCTCGTAGCCCTCGCGGCGCATGTTTTCCAGCAGGATGGTCAGGTGCAGTTCGCCACGGCCCGAAACTTCGAAGATGGTGTCGTCGCCGGTATCGGCCACGCGCAGCGCCACGTTCGACTTCAGCTCGCGGTCCAGGCGCTCGCGAAGCTGGCGGCTCGTCACGAACTTGCCTTCGCGGCCGGCCAGCGGCGACGTGTTGACGCAGAAGTTCATCGTCAGCGTCGGCTCGTCCACCTTCAGCATCGGCAGCGCGTCCGGGGCTTCCGGCGCGCACACGGTGCAGCCGATGCCCAGTTCCTCAATGCCGTTGATCAGCACGATGTCGCCGGCTTCCGCCTGCGGCACGATCTCGCGCTCCAGGCCGCTGAACTTCAGCACCTGGTTGATACGGCCCTTGATCGGGTTGCCTTCCGGACCGAACTTGACCACCACGTCCTGCAGCGGCTTGGCACGGCCACGCGAGATGCGGCCCACGCCGATCTTGCCGACGTAGCTGGAGTAGTCCAGCGAGATGATCTGCATCTGCAGCGGGCCGTCCGGATCGTCGTTACGGACCGGCACCTTGGCCAGCACGGTCTCGAACAGCGGCTTCATGTCGCCATCGCGCACGTCCTCGGTCAGGCCGGCGTAGCCGTTCAGGCCCGATGCGTAGATGACCGGGAAGTCCAGCTGCTCGTCATTGGCGCCGAGCTTGTCGAACAGGTCGAAGGTCTGGTTGATCACCCAGTCCGGACGCGCGCCCGGGCGGTCGATCTTGTTGATCACGACGATCGGCTTCAGGCCCAGCGCCAGTGCCTTGCGCGTCACAAAACGCGTCTGCGGCATCGGACCTTCCACGGCGTCCACCAGCAGCAGCACGCCGTCGACCATCGACAGCACGCGCTCCACCTCGCCGCCAAAGTCGGCGTGGCCCGGGGTATCGACGATGTTGATGTGGGTACCGTTGTATTCGACGGCACAGTTCTTCGCGAGGATCGTGATCCCGCGTTCCTTTTCCAGGTCGTTCGAGTCCATCACGCGTTCAGCAATCTGCTGGTTGTCGCGGAAGGTGCCTGCCTGGCGCAGGAGTTGGTCGACCAGGGTGGTCTTGCCATGATCGACGTGGGCGATGATGGCGATATTACGGATGGCGCGGGTCATTCGGCGTCCCCTGAAGGCGGAGCTATCGGAAAAAATTAACCCGACATTCTAGCATGTTGCAGCGCAGAACACTCTGTCGCTGTTCAGCATAGTCGAGGAATCTCATTGCGGTTTACGCAATAACCAGTTTCGGACCTTGTGCATCACTTCTCGTCTGCTTATATTTGCCCAAGCAAAGATTGCAGTGACAAGAGATGACGTCCACAGCACCCCAACCTTCCGAAGACCTGTTCGATCCGGCCGACTACGAGATCGGCAAGAGCATCGGCTACCTGCTCGGGCGCGCCAAGAACATGCTGTCGCTTGGCGTGGAGCAGGAAGTCAGCGGCCTGGACATGACGCACGCCCAGGCCATCTGCCTGATGATGCTGGCCAAGGGCGAGGCCACCACGGTCACCGACCTGGCGCGCAATCTCTATACCGATGCGGGCTCGGTCACGCGCCTGCTGAGCCGGATGGAAAAGCGCGGCCTGATCGCCCGCACGCGCCGCGACGACGACCGCCGCGTGGTGGACCTGTCGATCACGGCCGAGGGCCACGCGATGGTCGAGCAGCTACCGGCCGCGTTCTGCAACGTGATGCGGCGCCATTTCGACGGCTTCACGCACGCCGAGATCGCGGTGCTGCGCGACATGCTGGTGCGCGTCATCGCCAACAGCGGCTGCCCCGGCGCCGACCCCGGCTGCCTGCTCGACCGCAACTCCGGATAGGCGCCGGCACCTCCCCGACACCGAACAAGTATTCCAATCGTCGGCAGCGCCATTCCGGAAACCGCCCGACCGCGCCACAGTTCACACCCTATGACAACCGCTCTCCTTGACACCCCCCGCGCCGCGCCCGGCCCGCTGCATCGCGCAGGCGGCCTGGCCCTGACGCTGCTGGCCGCCGTCGTGCTGGCCGGCTGCGCCGCGCTGGGCGATTCGCACAGCACCCAGACCGTGACGGACCCGGCCACGCTGGCGTCGCCGCAGACGTTTACCAACGACCACGGCCAGTGGCCATCGCAGGACTGGGTCGACCAGTTCCATGACCCGCAGTTGCGCGCGCTGGTCGACGAGGCCATCCAGGGCAATCCGAATCTCCAGGTTGCCTTTGCGCGGCTGGCCGCGTCGCGGGCGATGGCCGACGCCGCGCGCGCCGCGCTGTACCCGGCCGTCGACTTCGAAGGCAGCATCGTGCGCCAGCGCTTCTCGCAGAACGACCTGTTCGAAGGCACGCCGCTGGCTGGCTCGTGGCAGAACCAGTCGCGCCTGCAGCTTGGCCTGTCGTGGGACCTCGACTTCTGGGGCAAGAACCGCGACGCGCTGGAAGCGGCGCTGTCCGAAGACCGCGCGCTGGAAGCCGAAAGCCAGGCCGCGCGGCTGATGCTGACCACATCGGTGGCGCGCGGCTACAACCGGCTGGCCGCGCTCTACGCCCAGCGCGACGTGGCCGAGCGCGCCATCGCGCAGCGCCGCGACCTGACCGACCTGTCGCGCCAGCGGCTGGCGGCCGGCCTGGACACGCAGGTGGAAACCACGCAGGCGCGCGGCACCGTGGCCGCCGCCCAGACTGACCTGCAGCGCGTGGACGAGGAAATCGCGCTGGCCCGCAACCAGATCGCCGCGCTGCTGGGCAAGGGCCCGGACCGCGGGCGCCAGATCGCCCGGCCGACCCTGCTGGCCAACGCCACGCCGCAGTTGCCCGACGACCTGACCATCGGCCTGCTTGGCCGGCGCCCGGACCTCGTGGCCGCCCGCTGGCGCGTGGAGGCGGCGTCGCAGGACGTCACCGTGGCGAAGAAGGAATTCCTGCCCGACCTGACGCTGACCGCGTTTGCCGGCCTGGCGTCGCTGGATACGGCCGACCTGCTGACCGGCGCCAGCCGCACGTTCGGCTTTGGCCCCTCGCTGCGGCTGCCGATCTTCGCGGGCGGCCGCCTGCGCGCCAACCTGCGCGGCAAGTACGCGCAGTACGACATCGCCGCAGCCAGCTACAACCAGGCACTGGTCGATGCGCTGCGCGAGACGGCCGACACGATCACCAGCATCCGCAGCGTCGACCAGCAGATCCAGACCCAGCGCGAGGCGCTGGACCTGGCCGAGCACGCCTACGCGCTGGCCACCACGCGCTACAAGGCCGGCCTGGGCACCCAGCTCACCGTGCTGAACGCCGAGAGCAACGTGCTGCAGCAGCGCCGGCAGGCCACCGACCTGCAGGCGCGCCGGCTGGACCTGCAGATGGGCCTGATGAAGGCCCTGGGCGGCGGCTACGAGGCCCCCGCCGAGCACCACGGCGGCACCCCCGGCAAGCCGGCCGCACCGGCCGCGTCCGCCAGCGCGCAGGGCTGATCCGCCAGCACCTGACCAGACAACAAGACGACATACCGCACGAGATCCAGAGAGATTCCATCATGAGCACCAACCCGCAAGCCGCCGCACCCGCGGCTGACAACAACGGCAAGCGCCGCCGCCTGCTTGTTTCGCTGACCGCCGCCGTGGTGGTGGCCGGCATCGGCTATGGCCTGTACTGGGGCCTGTACGCCCGCCATTTCGAGAACACCGACGACGCCTACGTGGCCGGCAACGTGGTGCAGGTGACGCCGCTGGTTGGCGGCACCGTGGTGTCCATTGCCGCCGACGACACGCAACTGGTGACGGCCGGCCAGCCGCTGATCCAGCTCGACCGCGCCGATACCCAGGTGGCGATGGAGCAGGCCGAGGCCCAGTTGGCCCAGGCCGTGCGCGAGGTGCGCACGCTGTACGTCAACAATGGCTCGCTGTCGGCCCAGGTGGCGCTGCGCGATGCCGACGTGGCCAAGGCGCGCGACGACCTGCGCCGCCGCCAGGCCATCGCCGGCTCGGGCGCCGTGTCGAGCGAGGAAATCGCCCACGCCCAGACCGCGCTGAAGGCCGCCGAATCGGCGCTGGTGGCCGCCCGCGAGCAACTGGCCTCGAACCAGGTGCTGACCGACCAGACCACGGTCGAGAAGCATCCGAACGTGCAGCGCGCCGCCGCCAACCTGCGCTCGGCCTACCTGGCCTTCGCGCGGTCGACCATGCCGGCCCCGGTGACCGGCTACGTCGCCAAGCGCTCGGTGCAGGTAGGCCAGCGCGTGGCCGCCGGCACGCCGCTAATGGCCGTGGTGCCGCTGGACCAGGTCTGGGTGGACGCCAACTTCAAGGAAGTGCAGATCACGCACATGCGGATCGGCCAGCCGGTGGAGCTGGAAGCCGATGTCTACGGCTCCAAGGTCAAGTACACGGGCCATGTGGTCGGTTTCTCGGCCGGCACCGGCGCCGCGTTCTCGCTGCTGCCGGCGCAGAACGCCACCGGCAACTGGATCAAGGTGGTGCAGCGCCTGCCGGTGCGGATCGCGCTGGATCCGCAGCAACTGAAGGCCCATCCGCTGCGCGTGGGGCTGTCGATGAACGTCACGGTCGACGTCCGCAAGGAGGAAGGCGCCTCGCTGGTGTCGGCCAATGCCGCCAAGCCGCTGCAGACCGACGTCTACGACAAGGTGGCGCAGGACGCCGACGCGCTGATCGCCCGCATCATCGCGGTGAACAACGGCGGCCGCCCGCAGGCCCCGGGCGGCATGGCGGGCCCCGCCAGCGCGGCGCGCGCCCCGGCGGCCAAGCCGGCCCATACCTGATCCCCCGCACGACTGGCTGACTGCCCATGGCGAATTCCACCATCGCAACGCCGGGCGACGGCGCGGCTCCGGCCCCGTCGCCGGCCCCCGCGCGCCCCGCCGCGCATCCGCCGCTCACGGGCGGCAAGCTGATACTGGGCACCATCGCGCTGTCGCTGGCCACGTTCATGAACGTGCTCGACTCGTCGATCGCCAACGTATCGATCCCGGCCATCTCCGGCGACCTCGGCGTTTCACCGAACCAGGGCACCTGGGTCATCACGTCGTTCGCGGTGGCCAACGCCATCTCGGTGCCGCTCACGGGCTGGCTGACCACGCGCTTTGGCGCGGTGCGGCTGTTCGTGCTGTCGATCCTGCTGTTCGTGGTGTCGTCCTGGCTCTGTGGCGTGGCGCCCAACCTGGAAACGCTGCTGGCGGCCCGCGTGCTGCAGGGTGCCGTGGCCGGGCCGATGATCCCGCTGTCGCAGGCGCTGCTGCTGGCCAGCTATCCGCCGGCCAAAAGTTCGATGGCGCTGGCGCTATGGGGCATGACCACCCTTGTGGCGCCGATCATGGGGCCGCTGCTCGGCGGCTGGATCTCGGACAACATGACGTGGCCGTGGATCTTCTATATCAATGTGCCGATCGGCATCCTGACGGCCTATGTCACCTGGGCCATCTACCGCGACCGCGAGACGCCCACCCGCACGCTGCCCATCGACCGCATCGGCCTGGCGCTGCTGGTGATCTGGGTCGGGTCGATGCAGCTGATGCTCGACAAGGGCAAGGAGCTGGACTGGTTCCACTCGGGCCTGATCGTGGCGCTGACCGTGATCGCCGTGGTGGGATTCCTGTTCTTCCTGGCCTGGGAACTCTACGAAAAGCACCCGATCGTCGACATCCACCTGTTCAAGGGCCGCAACTTCGCGGCGGGCGTGGTGGCCATTTCGGTGGCGTACGGGCTCTTCTTCGGCAACCTCGTGATCCTGCCGCTGTGGCTGCAGACCATCATCGGCTACACGGCGACCGACGCCGGGCTGGTCACGGCGCCGGTGGGCATCTTCGCCATCATCCTGTCGCCGATCATCGGCCGGATCCTGCCGAAGGTGGACGCGCGCTGGGTGGCGACCATGGCGTTCATCACGTTCGGCGCGGTCAGCTTCATGCGCGCCGGCTTCACGACCGGCGTGGACACGCGCGCGCTGGTGATCCCGACCCTGATCCAGGGCGCGGCCATGGCGATGTTCTTCATCCCGCTGACGTCGATCATCCTGTCCGGGCAGCCGCCCGAGAAGATTCCGGCGGCTTCCGGGCTGTCGAACTTCGTGCGGATCACGTTCGGCGCGATTGGCGCGTCAATCTCGACCACGGTCTGGGAAAACCGCTCGGCGCTGCATCACGCCCAGCTGGTGGAGCAGATCAACCCGTACAACCCGGCCTACCAGGCGCAGCTCGACCACCTGATGCAGATGGGCATGTCGAAGATGCAGGCCATCGGCGTCATCGAGCGCAACCTGTCGCAGCAGGCGTCGATGCTGGGCGCCAACGACATCTTCTGGATCTCCGGCGTGCTGTTCTTCGTGCTGATCGTGTTCGTCTGGCTGACCAAGCGGGCGCAAGGCGGCGGCGGTGCCGATGCGGCGCCGCACTCCGCGCAAATTTCCAGTGCTCGCTTCAGGCGTGCCTCGACCGGGTGGTCGGCGGACTCGAATCCCAGC